>NZ_JBPKBH010000015.1:180961-196276 GCF_051388915.1 Yinghuangia sp. YIM S09857
ACACCATGGGGAACTTCTCACTCGGCTTCTGCACGAGCCCCGAGGCGGGCCGGGAGACGCCGTCGTCGAACGCCCCGGAAACCGTCCTCGGCCGCCGGCCTGCGGCCTCGGCCGCCCCGGCATGACCGGAGAGCGGCAGCCCGGCTTCCTTGCCCGACGCCGCGCGACGACCTGTTGAAACGAGGAGACCTGATGACCGTCGACAACCTGCGCCTCAACGAAGTCCTGCGCCCCGCCGCGCCGCCCCGGATCGTCCAGGACGTGTATTCGGACGACCAGCACGAACGCATCCTCGACGTGCTCAAGACGCACGGCCCGTGGCCGACGATCGCCGCGCACCACTTCGACAGCATCGAAGAACTTGTGGCCACCTCGAACAACGGCACGGCGGACCAAGTCGATTTCACGCTCGACGACGTCGCGTCGCCGCACTTCCGGGGGTTCTTCGCGGAGAACTCGGTGCTCTACTACCCGGAGTTGCACGACTGCTTCTACAACGCCCGCTTCCTCGAACTGGCCAAGGACTACTGGGGCGCCAAGTACGCCCGGCCGACGTTGATGCTGTTCAACCTGTGCGGACCGCACCACAGCCGCTTGGCGTCCCACCTCGACGGCGTCACCTTCCGAGGCGTACGTATCGAGAAGTCCCCGATCTGGCTCCAGAACGTGATGGGCCGCTCGGGTCTGTTCACGGACCACGTGGTGAAGATGGCGCAGGTGATCACCTGGTGGTACCTGGGCGAGAACGGCACCTTCACCTGCTGGCCGGACGGGCCGCTCGGCGAGCCCATGCGGCTCGAACACCCGTTGTGGAACAAGGGGGTCGTCGTGCAGAACGAGATGATGTTCCACCGCGGCGACCCCGTCGGCCGCCCCGACGAACGCGACACGCCGGGTGTGAGGCACCGCTCCGTGATGCAGTACGACGCGGACCGCGGCGACTGGACGGCGATGACCGACGGCGAGGTCATCCGCCGCTACGCGCCTGACGAGATACGGCTGCTGGTGCACTGGAACGCCGAACTCTACGACGACCTCGACGAGGTCAAGGCGAGCATGGACCCGTCCGACGACCTGACGCACGACGTGGTCTTCGAGCGCCTGCTGGCCGACATGCGCGCCCGTGGGATCCAGGTCGCCGAGCCGTCGGACCCGCTGCACGACAAGGAGTTCATCCGCGCGCTCATCGACGCGTACTCGATCACTCCGACCACCGACTGGGCCGACAACTCGGCCTGAGGTACGACGGGTTCAACGCTGCCCGGACGGAGCCGACACGGGCGTCGCCGGGCACCCTCCTTCGGCACACCGGGCAGCGGAAGGAGGGAGTATGGCCCAGGGCCCGACGACGGGACCCGCACGCCCGCGCGGAAGGCCGGCGCGCTTGTCGCGTGAGCGGATTGTCGAGGCCGCGGTCGGACTCGTGTACGCAGATCCGGCGGAGCCACTGACACTCAGACGAGTGGCGAAGGCGGTCGACTCGGCTCCCATGGCTCTGTACCGCTACTTCCCGGACCGCGACGATCTGGCGTACGCAGTTGCCGACCGGGTGATGGCGCACATGCGGTTCACTCCATCGGAGGGCGCATCCTGGCAGGCGCAACTCCGCGAGTGGATGCGGTCGAGCCTCGACCACCTGCGGCCGTACCCGCACTTGCTGCCCTTCGTCGCCTCGCTCCGGGAACCTGCGTGGCTACCGTCCATCGTCGAACTGACCGACGTGCTGGGCCCCTTGGACCTGACGGACGCGGAGGCGGCACTGGCAGTCGCGCTCATCGGCGCGACCGTCGTCGGCCAGGCGACTCTCGCCGCCCGGCGACCTCCGGCCGTCGGGTCGGCGACGGTAATGCGCGGCGACCCGCAACGGGCGCCGACGGAGGCCGGCGCCCGTCTCGCGGCAGTCCTCGACAACCTGCCGTCCGCTCTCGACCACCTCTTCGACCTGGTTGTCGAGGTCACCGTCGAAGCCGTCGAAGGCATCGCGGACGGCCGCCCAACGCCTTGCGAAGCAGCCGACGTGCGGCCGGCGTGTACGCCAGGATGCTCGCCGCGGCCTCGGTAGCCGGCGTAGGGACCGACCCCCCGAGCCCGCGACCTCCTACCCCCGACCTTCCGACCCCCCCAACCCCCGCCCTCCTACCCCGAGCGCGGTCGGAGGTCGGAGTAGCCGCACTCATCGGCCCCGAGGCCGCTCCGTCCACGGCGACGGTTCAAGGCGCTTCCACACCGGCCCCGTGCACCTCGTCGAGCGATGCCGGGCCACCGAGCAGAGCCGCGCCGTCGACGACCCGGCCCTCCGCGACGCGGTTGACGAACGCGGCGGTGCGCTCGACCGCCTCGGTGGCTTCCGGCAGGAAGCCGGCAGCCAGTTGCCAGCCGTGGAACATCTTCGGCCGTACCTCCAACTCGACGTGCACACCCGCGCGTGCGGCTCGGGTGGCGATGTCGAGGGAGTCGTCGAGCAGGCGCTCGGCACCGGAGACCTGGACGAACAGCGGCGGCAGGTTGCCGAGGTCGGCGACGACAGGGGAGACGAAGGGGTCGTCCGCGCGGTGGCCGGCGAGGTAGAGGGCGCTCATGGAGCCGTCGGCCCCGCCGAGTGCGAGGTCTGTCTCGGCGCGGTCGACCCAACTCCCCTCCCGGTACCGCTCCTCGCGCTGGTCGAAGACCCCGGAGTACAGCACGCCGGCGATGGCGCGCGGGTCCCCGATCGCCGCACGGCGCAGCAGCAGGGCGGCGGCGAGATTGGCGCCTGCCGACTCCCCGGCCACGACGACGTGCGGTGCCAGGGACGCCGCGTACTCGAAGGCGGCTTCGCAATCGTCCAGGGCCGCCGGGTAGGGCTCTTCCGGAGCGAGCCGGTACTCCGGCAGCACGACGCGGGCGCGCGTGCCCAGCGCCAGGTGCGCGCCGGTCGACCGGCATGTCCCCGCGGCGCCGGAGACGAACCCGCCTCCGTGGATGTAGAGCACCACCAGGTCGTCGCGAGAGTCCTGAGGCGTCATCAGGTACGACCCGTCTCGCAACGCCGCGGCGGGCTCGTCACGCACACCGGCGACGCGCTGGTACATCGCGGCCTGCCCGGCCGACTGGCGCCGCTCGGACTCCCGGTCGGTGGGCGCGTTTTCGCGGCCGGCTCGGATGATCCCCGCAATGAGGGCGAATGCCTTGCTGGGCATGCGTGATGGCCTCCTTCGGCCGGATGGTGCGGTCAGTCGCCCGGCGAGGGCGTCACTGGTGGGTGCCGCCGTCGATGCGGATCTCGGTGCCGGTGATGAAGGCGCCGTCGTCGGAGGCGAGCATGGCGACGACGCCGGCGACCGTCTCCGGCGGTGCGAAGCCGTGCCCGAGAGCGGGCTGGAGCTTGCCGAACAGCTCCCAGTCGGTGTCCTCGGGCAGGTGGCCCGCGGTCGTCTCGGTGATACCGCTCCGGATACTCCCCGGCGCCACGCTCACCGCGCGCAGGCCCTGCTTGGAGTACTCCAGCGCGATGCTGTGGGTGAAGGACTGGATCCCGCCCTTGCTGGCCGAGTAGGCGGCCATGTACGGGTGCGCGAACGAGGCGGACGTGGAGCTGAAGTTCACCACGACGCCGGCGCCGGACTTCAGGAGTGCGGGCAGGGCGGTGCGGGTGACGAGGAACGTCCCGGTCAGGTTGACCGCGATGATGCGGTTCCACGTCTCCAGCGGGCATTCATGGGTGTGCGCGGCGCGCAGGATTCCGGCCGCGTTGACCAGGACGTCCAGCCCGCCGAGTTCCAGGACCGCGTCCGCGACCACGTGGCCCACGGCCGTTTCGTCGGACACGTCCAGAGCGCGTGTCGACAGCCCCGTGCCGTTGCCGTCGGACGCGGCCTGCTCGCGCGTGCTCTTCAGGCCGTCCTCGGCCACGTCCACCGCGACGACGCGCGCGCCTTCGTGCAGCAGCCTCAGCACGGTGGCCTGGCCGATGCCGGACGCGCCGCCGGTGACGAGGACTCGTTTGCCCGTGAAGCGTTCCATGAATCCGAACTCCCTGCCGGTCGTGGGCCGGTCGTGGTTGCGGCCGACCCAATCGATATGTGTGTTTGTTGTCATGTCAACGCGATGCGGCGGATCGGGCGTGCATGTGCTGGGGTACGTTCGTGCGGTGACCAGTGACAAACCGGCCGTCGGCGGTCGTCATGCTCAGCGCCCGTACCCCAAGGGCGTCGCCCGCCGCGCGCAGATCCTCCGTACCGCGCTGGAGGTCTTCGCGACCGAAGGCGACCGCAAGGCGTCGCTCCGGAAGATCGCCGACCGCGTCGGGCTGACCGATACGGGTGTCCTGCACTACTTCGGCTCGCGCGAGGAACTTTTCCTCGCGGTCATCGACGAACGGGACCAGGCATCGAGGGACGCGGCCGTCGGGGCCGTGGATCCCCTTGAGGCGATCGTGCGTACCGTCCGGCACAACATGGACGTGCCGGGGCTTGTGCAGCTCTATGTCGCGATGACCGCCGCCGCCCCCGAGCCGGGGCACCCGGCCGGACCGTACTTCGAAGGCCGGTACACCGAGCTGCGTTCCGCCATCCGCACCGGCATAGAGGTCATGCAGGCCGAAGGGCGGGCACGCACCGACATCAGCGCGGAACTGCTTGCGCGGCTCCTGGTCGCCGCGGTCGACGGCGCGCAGTTGCAGTGGCTGATCGACCCGGACATCGACATGGCCGAGGTCGTCGGTGCCCTGGTCACCATGATCACCAGCCCCGGCGGGGACTGACCAGAGCCGGGCGAGGACGAGCCGGGGCCGCCTTCGCGGCCCCGGCCGTGAACCGTCAGTGGATGGTCGGGGCAGGCGGCGCCACGGGACTGTCCTGGGCGGCCTCCACGGTCGTGCGTACCTTCGGGATGAGCAGTGCGATCACGAGCGTGGCGGCGAGCATTACGGCGGCCACCACATAGGCGAGCTCGTACCCTTCGTCGGAGTAGAGCGCGGTGCCCTGCACGACGTTTGCGTGATTGTCGAGGACCGTGAAGATCACCTGGGTGGAGATCGCGCCCAGTACGCCGCCGATCAGCGTGCCGACGCCGTTCGCGGTGGCCTGGTTCTCCGCGCGCACCGCACCGACGATCAGGACCGAGCCGGACGCGAGCACCAGGCCCATCCCGGCCGCGAACAGCGGTCCGAAAGCGATGAGTTGCCACTTCTCGTGGTGGTATTGCGACGTGACAAGGAGTCCCGCGATGGCCAGCACGAGTCCGGAGACCAGCGTGATCTTCGCGCTCCACCGGTTGGCGACCCACCCGACGGCGGCACCGCAGAGCAGGATCAGGATGCTGGAGTGCACCCCGATCGCGGCGTTCTCGGTCGCCGAGTAGCCGAGTCCGTCGGACATACCCGGGATCTTCGGGTAGAGGGCGAGCAACTGGCTGATGGTGCCGGCGGAGAACAGCACGCCGCTCGCGGCGCCGCCCGCGATCAGGATCAGCAGGAGGCGGCGGTCGGACAGGAGCTTCACGTCCAGCAGGGGGTGGGCGACGCGGTGCTCCACGGCCAGGAACGCCACGAAGGCCACGACGCCGCCGACCAAGTAGAACAACGTGAAGGCGTCGCTCCACCCCCATTCGCTGCCCTTGCCGATGCCGTACACGAGCGCGGTGGCGCTGCCCCCGAGCAGGAGGCCGCCCAGCCAGTCGAACGAGGTGCGCGGTGCCCGCAGTGGGCTCTCCGGTACGAACACCAACAGCAGAATCAGAGCGATGACGCTGTTGATCGTCAGGAACCACAGCACCCCGCGGAACCCGTGGTCGTCCTGCAACCAGCCCGACAGCCACGGCCCGACCAGCGCGGTCAGGCCGGCGCTTGTCGCCACCACACCGGTCGCGGTCCCGATCCACTTGGCCGGGAACACGTCGCGGATGATCGAGAAGGTCAGCGCGGTCACCACCGCGTAGATACCGACCAGGAACCGCGCGGACAGCATCAACCCCCAGGTGGGGGCGAGGGCGCACAGCGTCTCCCCGATGACGCCGACCACCGAGGCGACGACCATGACGCGCTTCTTGCCGAACATCTCGGACGCCTTGATCAGGAACGGCACGCTCATCGTCGCGACGAGCGTGGTGATCAGCGTGAACCAGGCGATCTCGGTGGTGTGGAAGTGCTGGGCGATCAGCCCCTGGGCGTTGCCGAGCAGCAGGCCGGACATCGACAGCACGACGGTCGGCCAGGCCAGCGCGACCATGAGGACGACGTAGTACGCCCGGTGCCGCTCGTCGCCGCCGGGCGTGGGGCCGGGCGGGTCCGTGTGGTCCAGGGGTGGTGCGGTGGCGCTCATGGCAGATCTCCAGACATTACCGGCATTTCAGGCGGGCCGGGAAGCGTGCCGCGGCCCGGGGGAGACGCGGCCAGTCGGTTCAGGCGAGCGTCAGCTCGGTGGTGAGGGTCAGGTCGGCCGCGGAGCGGCCTACCAGGATGCGGTGCATGCCGGGCGGGATCGTCCAGGCCCCGTCGGTCCAGCGGGACAGCGTGCGGTTGTCGACGGTCACGGTGACCCGGCTGCGGACCCCGGCCGCGGAGGTGACGGGCGTGTATCCGATCAGCCGCAGCGGTTCTCCGGGGGATTCCAGATAGACCTGGACGACGTCGCGCCCGGGGCGGTCGCCGGTGTTGGCGACGGTCAGGGTCACCTCGACGCCGTGGGAGGTTCGTGCCGTGGACAGGTCCGCGTACTCCCAGGTGGTGTACGACAGGCCGTGGCCGAAGGGGAACAGCGGAGTCGTCCCGCGCGCGGCGTATCCGCGGTAGCCGATCAGGCCGCCCTCGGCGTAGTCGATCCGCCCGTCCGCCGGCAGCGTCGACAACACGGGGCTGTCGGACGCCGCCACCGGGAACGTGGTCGGCAGTCGCCCGCCCGGTTCCGCGCCGGTCAGCACGGCGGTCACGGCTTCGGTGCCCTCTTGCCCGGGGAACCACGACCACAGCACAGCTGCCGGCTCGTCGGCCCACGGCATCAGGACCGGGGCCCCGGCGTTGACGACGACGACCGTGTTGGGGTTCGCGGCGCACACCGCCCGGACGAGCTCGTCCTGGCGGCCGGGCAGGGCCAGCGTGGTCCGGTCGACGCTCTCGCGTTCGAACTCGTCGCCGGTGCCGACCACCACGATCGCCACATCGGCCTCGCGGGCGGCGGTGACGGCGGCTTCGAGTTCCGCGTCGTCGTCCCGGCGCGGCGGCGCGTACCCGACGCCGAGCAGCGTGACCGGGTACGGGAAGCCGTCCTGCGGCCGAAGGCGTATGGCGATGTCGACCTCGCCCGAAGTCGCCTCGAACTCCAGCACGGACGAGGGCGTGTTGAGCATCAGCGCGCCGAAGTCCGGTTCACTGAGCAGCTGTTCAACGGTTCCCGCACTCTTGCCGTCGATGGTGACGGTGAACTCGCCCGCGCCGAGCACCGACAGGTGGTGCGTGCCGGATTCCGCCGTCCGCAGGCGGGTGCGCAGCACCACCGCCGCGGCCTCGGGCGGCAGCACAATCGGGAAGTGGTAGGGCTTCGTCGCGTGGTCCTCGCTGCCGATCACGGAGCCGTCGGCGTCGAGGATTTCCAGCCGCACGCCGGGCTCGCCGGTGGCCGGGTTGGCGGAAGCTGAGGAGGGGACCGGGTCGAGCAACTGATTCGGGAACGCGCCCGCGACGACTGTGAGTTCGATGCCGTCCCCGAGAACCGCCGCGAGGGCTTCGCCGAGCGGAGTCTCGTGTTCGGGGCGGACATGCGCGCTGCCGCCGCCCTGCGACGCGAACCGCACCGCGTTGGGCCCGATCAGCGCGACCGTCCGCAGCGCGCCGGGGGCGAGCGGCAGCGCGCCGTCATTGCGCAGGAGTACGCTGCCCTGCACCGCCAAGTCGCGTAGCCGAGACCGGACTTCCGGTGGGACCGGGTCGGCCTCGGGCCGGGCGTGTCCCTCCAGTCCGCCGACGCGCCCCGCAAGCCGGACCAGGCGGACGACCTTGTCGTCGATCACCGCCTCCGCGACTTCGCCGTGCCGTACGGCTTCCGCGAGCTTCTCCGCCCACGGGCCGTCCGGTCCGGGCATCACCAGATCGAGGCCGGCCAGGGCGGAAGCGGACGTGCTCCGCGCCGCGCCCCAGTCCGACATGACCAGGCCGTCGAACCCCCACTCCTGCTTGAGGACCGAGGTGAGCAGACGGCCGTTCTCCGTCATCGATTCGCCGTTGACGCCGTTGTACGCGGCCATCACCGCCCACACCCGCGCCTCGCGCACGGCCACTTCGAAGGGCGGCAGGTAGACCTCGCGCAGCGTCTTCTCGTCGATCCGCGCGTCGTAGCCCATGCGTTCGGTTTCCGAGTCGTTGCCGACGAAGTGCTTGATCGTCGCGGCGACGCCCTGTGACTGCACGCCCTCGATCAACCGGGCCGCGATCCTCGCGGTGAGCAGCGGATCCTCCGAGTAGCACTCGAAGTGCCGTCCGCCGAGGGGCGAGCGGTGCAGGTTGACGGTGGGCGCGAGCAGGACGTGCACCCCCAACTCGGCGGACTTCGCGCCCATCAGCGCACCCGCCTGATACACCGCGTCGTCGTCCCAGGTCGCGGCCATCGCGCTGGGGCTCGGGAACAACAGGCTGGGGACCAGATCGGTTCCGAACGCCGGGCCGCGAGGGCCCACGGGCCCGTCGGAGAGGGTCAGCGTCGCCAGACCGAGTGCCGGGGCGGGGTGGGTGGACCAGGCGTCCGCACCTGTCAGGAGCCGGACCTTCTCGTCCAGTGGCAACGCGGCCACGCGGTCGGCGAGGTCGGCGGCGCCGACGAGGTCGGGGGAGGCGGTCATCGCGAGTCCTTCTCTCGGGAACCTGTTTTGAAACGATTCACAGAAGTCGCCGGGAGATGCGGCGAGCGCGGGTGGATCGAGAGTAGAAGTAAAAACTGAATGACGCCAGGTTTCTTGCGGATGAACTTTCTGAGGATCGGGGGAGCGGCCCTCTGAGCTGCGGAGTCGCCCGGCAGTGCTCTGGGCTGTGGGTCGCCCGGCAGCCCTCTGAGTTGCCGGGGTGCCCGGAACAGGCGCGGCGGCAGCCCGCGCGGGGCAGGCCCGACCACCTGCCACGCGCGGGGCAGGTGGTCGGGCCGCTTGGACGGGGATTGGTGCGGGTTGTGCGGATGCCGGGCCGAGCCGTGCACTCGGGTACGTCGCCGGACCGGCGACACACCCGAGAGCGGGCCGGTCGGCAGATGGGAGCAGAGACCCAGGGCGGCGAATCCGCTACTGGAGGCCGTGGGCGATCGCGTCCAGTACGGGCTTGGCGGCGGCGGACCCGCCCGACGGGGTGAAGTGGCTCATGGGTTGCCAGAAGCCGACGCAGGAGTCGGGCGCCCAGGGACGGATGCCGGCGAGGCAGCCGTTCTGGGCGCCCCAGGCGACGATGTCGCGGTGGAATTCGTACTGGCCCTGTGTGCTGAGCGGATACCCGCTGACAGGGGTGTTCCACTCCAGCGGCGGACCCATCGTGCCGGACGGGTATCCGGCTTCCGCGATGAAGACCTGCTTGCCGAAGGTGCTGTGCAGCGACTGGCTGGAGTTCTTGAAGGCCGCGAGCTGGTCCCCGTATTGGACCGAGGTGGGGTAGTACGACGTCCCGAGCTGGTGCGCGGGGAATCCGGCGTCGGCCATCGCCTGCCAGAACGCCTCGGCGAATCCGGGGTACTGCATCGCGATCACGCTGGTGTGCGAGCTGAACCTGGCCTGCGGAGCGACGAGGCGGACGCCTTCGGCCACGGCGGCGAGGAGCCGTCCCGTGTAGGGCCACAAGTGGGTGCGAAGCCAGGAGATCCGGTCGCTGTCGGACATCTCCAGCAGCAGCGTGTAGACCTGCATCTGGCCGATCGCGGGGTCCACCGCGTCGGGGGCCGCGTACGTCCAGTAGTCGGTGGACGGCGTGAAGCCGCGCGGGGCGACGCCGGCGACGCCGAACTCGACCTCGTTGCCGATGTCCCAGACGTTGACCTTCACGCCGGTCGCCAGGATCTGGCCGGCGGCGATGGCACCGTACAGACGAAGCGCGTGGCTCATCTGGTTGAGCGTCAGCGACTCCCAGGGGCCGGGCAGCCGGATGAGCGGGTAGTCGGAGAAGTCCGGGCCGGGTTGGTGGGACACATCGCCGTACACGTTCCACAGCCCGAGTTCGACGTTGAGCGGGAGGCCCAACTTGCGTGCCAGGAAAGCCCGTTCGATGGCACGGTGGAAACCGTGCTCGGCGTCCTTGTCCCGGGCGAAGCGGCGGGTGGCCATGCGCGCGTACACCTCGGTGGCGCCGTGTGCCATGTACAGGCGCTGCAACTCCTCGGGCGTCCTGGCGGTGCGGGTGCCGTCGGTGAGGGACGTCTGCGCGAGCACGCGTTCCGTCTCCGGGCTGACGGAAAGCGAGGTGCGGAAGGGTGCCGTGCCCGTGGGCGTCGTAACGGCGGCGGTGGCGCCGGTCGCGGCGCTTGCTCCGGCGACGCCCGGCAGCGCTCCGGATGCCGCGAGTCCCGCGGCCGTCGTCATGCCGAGGAAGCCCCGGCGGCTCACCTTGCGGCGCTCTCTTCCTTCGCCGGAGGCGGGGTGCGAATGGTTGCTCATCAGTCGAGACCGCTTTCTCTGGGGGGCTGAAGATGCCGTGCGCGGACTGGCGTTCTTCTGAAGCGGAGGTGCGGGCGAGCGCATGTGTCCCCGATCGCGCCGCACCGTGACAGCCGGACGCCGGTCGGCGTCCGGCATTGCAACCCCGGACTTGAAACGTTACAGTCCGAGAGAACCTGCTGCTGACGTGCTGAACATCGCGATTGGCAGGGGGTGGTGCGGGGCTTATGCATGGCCCCGGCCGGGCCCGATGGGCGTCCCCGATTGAACCGATTCACATGCGGAACGCCCGTGTACTGCGGGCGATTCCACGTTGTGCGTCGGGAGCGTAGCTGCCCGGGCGCGCATGCGCCAGATCGGAACAGCGCTTCCCGGAGAATTTCGCGTACCGTGTACGTAAAAATGAGCCCGCGCTCGCCGACGGACAGCCGTACCAGTTCCCACCGCTGACGAGAACCTGGGAGGTTCGCTGTGGCTTCCGCCTGGCAGGCGTCCTTCATCGCCGCTCCGTCCCGAAACGACGGTGCCGCCACGTACTTCCGCCGCGAATTCACGGTGGACGCCTCCTTGATCAGGGCGACGCTGCATGTCAGCGCGCTCGGCATCGTGGAGCCGTATCTCAACGGAACGAGGGTCGGGGACGAGGTGCTGGCGCCGGGGTGGACGTCCTACCGGCACCGCCTCCACGTGAGCGACCACGACGTCACCGATCTGGTCGCCACCGGGAACAACGCCGTCGGCGCGATCGTCGGGGACGGCTGGGCCGTCGGCCGCCTCGGCTTCGAGAACCGCGGCGCGCACTACTCCGACCGTCCGGCGCTGTTCCTCCAGATCGAGCTGGAGTACGCCGACAGGACCGAAGTCATCGGCTCAGAGCCGACGTTCACCACCGGCACCGGCTCCGTGCTCGGCAACAGCCTCTACGACGGGGAGCACCACGACGCCCGTCTGGAACCGGACGGCTGGAACCTGCCCGGGTTCGACGACAGCACCTGGCTACCCGCCGAGCCCCACGAGTGGGATCCCGCCACGCTCGTCACCACGACCGCCCCGCCGATCCGCCGCATCGAGGAACTCGCCCCCGTCGCCCTGCTCACCAGCCCCGGCGGGAAGACGATCGTCGATTTCGGGCAGAACATCTCCGGCTGGGTGCGCCTCGACGTCGACGGACCCGCGGGCCACGTGGTGACACTGCGGCACGCCGAGGTCCTGGTGGAAGGCGAGCTCGGCACCCAGACCCTGCGCACCGCCGCCTCGGTCGACAGCTACACCTTGCGCGGCGGCGGCCCCGAGACCTGGGAGCCGAAGTTCACGTTCCACGGTTTCCGGTACGCCGAGATCGACGGCTATCCGGGCGTCCTCGACACCGACGCCGTCCGGGCGATCGTCGTGCACAGCGACATGACGCGCACCGGCTGGTTCGAGACCTCCCACCTGCTGCTCAACCAGTTGCACGCCAACGTGGTGTGGTCGATGCGCGACAACTTCGTCGGCGTCCCCACCGACTGCCCGCAGCGCGACGAACGGCTGGGCTGGACCGGCGACATCAACGCCTTCGGACCCACCGCCGCGTTCCTCCACGACGTCCGCGGCCTCCTGGGCTCCTGGCTGGAGGACGTCGCGGCCGAACACCGCGAGAAGGGGTACGTCCCCTGGGTGGTTCCGGACGTCCTGTCCACACCGTCGTCGCCGACCGCGCTGTGGAGCGACGTCGTCGTCTCCCTGCCGTGGGCGCTCTACCGCGAGTACGGCGACGCCGAGATCCTGCGCCGCAACTACCCCTCGATGACCGCGTTCGTCCGCAGCGTCGAGCGCGTCCTCGACGAAACGGGCCTGTGGAGCAGCGGGTTCCAGTTCGGCGACTGGCTCGATCCGGACGCACCCGGCGACAACCCGTCCGGCGGCAAGACCGACCGCCACCTCGTGGCCTCCGCGTTCCTGTGCCGAACCACCGCGCAACTCGCGGAAATCGCCGCCCTTCTCGATGAGAAGGACGACGCCGCACACTTCGCCGCGCTCGCCCGCACCGTCCGGGACGCCTTCCGCCACGAGTTCGTGACGCCTGCCGGTCGACTGGCGAGCGAGTCCGCGACCGCGTACGCGCTGGCCATCTGCTTCGACATCCTGGAACCCGAGCAGGAGGCCAAGGCCGGGGACCGACTCGCCGAACTCGTCGCCAAGGCCGGGTACCGCATCTCGACCGGATTCGCCGGCACACCCTTCGTCACCGAGGCGCTCGGCCGCACCGGCCACCTGGACGAGGCGTACCTGCTCCTCCTGGAGACCGGCTGCCCCTCCTTCCTGTATCCGGTGACCATGGGCGCGACGACGATCTGGGAGCGGTGGGACTCCGTCCGACCGGACGGCTCCCTCCACCCCGACGGCATGACGTCCCTGAACCACTACGCCCTCGGTGCCGTCGCGGACTGGTTGCACCGCACGGTGGGCGGCCTGGCCCCGGTGGAACCCGGCTACCGGACCATGCGCGTCGCCCCCCGGCCGGGCGGCGGCCTCACCCACGCCACCGTCACGCACGACACGGTGCGTGGCCGGGCGTCCGTCGCCTGGCGCATCGAGGACACGCACGTGTCCATCGATGTCACCGTGCCGGCCGACACCAAGGCCACGGTCGAACTGCCCCTGCACCCCGACGGCCTGGTCGTCGAGGTGGATGCGGGCGAACACCGGTGGGAATACGACCTGCCGGAGCCGTACGGCACCCGTCCGCCGATGACCATGGACACGCCGCTGCGTACCCTGGCGGACGACCCGGCCGTGTGGCGGGCGGTCAGCGCCGTCCTCGCGGAGCACCTGCCCGGCATCCCCATCGACGGCAAAGCGCCCGAGGCGGCGGGCATTTCCCTGACGGGCCTGCTTGCCCTCATCCCCGGCGACACCCCCGAACTGGCAGCCGACCTCCGCGCCGCCATCGGCGCCTGAGCGGGAGGCCGCGAGCTGCGGTCCTCCCGGTCGGCGCGAGGCCGACCGGGAGGACCGCCCTGGCCCGTTCCGGCGGGGATGCGCACGAGAAGGCTGTGCCGCGGCCCGGCAAGGGTGTGCCGGAACTCGGGAGGGTTCCGGCGCAGACGGGCTTGCTCAGCCGATCGGCGGTGCGAGGTATTCCAGCGCGTAGCCTTCGCCGGAGGGGGTCACGCGCGCGATACCGGGAGAGTCGAGGTGGGCGCCCGCGACGAAGTGGCCTGGTCGGCACAGTTGTTCGAGGAGTCCCGCACGCGCGGCGCGGGCCTGCGGCTGGTCCCCGTCGAATTCCCAGGTCACACTCGGCCGGTCGAACTGGAGCGTGGGGACGTGGACGGTGTCGCCCCACGCGAGAAGGAGTCCGCTGCCGCTCCTGACCTCGTACACGGTGTGGCCGGCCGTGTGACCCGGCGCCGGAACGGCGGTGGTCCAGGCGTTGACCGCGACCCTCTCCGACACCGGGACGACCCGGTCGCGAAACCCCGCCAGCCTTCCCGCGAACACCGAGGTGTCGCCCGCGCCGATCCACACGCGTTCGAGCCCGGCGAACGCCGGCGAGCCGTCCGGCGCGACCAGGCCGCTCACGTGGTCCTCGTGCCTGTGGGTGATGGCCACATCGGTGACCTGCGCGCGGTCCACCCCCGCTTCGTCGAGCGCGTCGTAGATCAGTCCCATGGTGGGGTCGTGCCAGACGTTCGACGCCCCCGTGTCGATGAGCACCGACCGCGTGCCGTCCGTGACGAAGAAGGCGTTGACCGACAGCCGCAGGTTGCCGCCGACCAGCGGGACGGCCTCCGGGAGTTCGACGAGCGGGCAGCCGTCCGCGTCACGGAGCCGTGTCGGCGGCATGTCGATGTACCCGTCCCGCAGCGCGACCACCCGCAGGGCGCCGAACTCGAACGCGGCGTGGTGCCGGCCGCTTGAGATCAAACGCATGGGACCCCTCCGTCGTGTCGGACACGCGTCGCATGTCTCTGATAGAAGATGGACTCTTCTTTAGAAGAAACTCTACACTGTGGACGGCGGGATGCAGATCGATCGAGGAGCACGGTGGCCGAGCAGGACGCAGACGGGGGCGAACCCCGGCACGGTGACGACCTGGCCGGGGCGTTCGGCGGCAACGTGCGGCGGCGCCGTGAGGAGGCGGGCCTGACGTTGGAACAGTTGTCCGCCCGGTCCTCGGTCAGCCGGGCGATGCTGTCCAAGGTCGAACGCGGCGAGAAGAGCCCGACGATCGGCGTCGCGTCCCGGATCGCCCGCGCCCTCGACGTGGCGCTCTCGGACCTGATCGGCGCGCCTGCCGACGCCGCATCCGGCGCCGTCGTCGTCATGCGCAGGGACGAGCGCCCCGTGTTCCGTGACCCGGAGACCGGCTTCGAGCGGCACATCGTGTCGGCGGCCCCGGGGGCGGGCGGATCCGAGGTGGTCGTCCACTACCTCCCCGCGCGGACCTCGATGGGACTGCTGCCCGCCTATCCGTCGGGTACGGAGAAGCAACTCGTGGTGCTCGAAGGCACCGTCACCGTCGCGATCGGCGGGGTCAGCGAGACCCTGCACAAGGGCGACTCGATGTTCTTCCAGGCCGACGCGGACCACGGCTTCGCCAACCGGACGAACGCCCCGTGCGAATACCTGATGGTCATCGCACGCAGGACATGATGGGCGTGCGGCGTGCCCTCACTCGGCATGCATCACGCACGCGGTAGGAGGGCGTGGGGGGCGTCGGGCCGGCGGCCGGAC
>NZ_JBPKBH010000015.1:196367-204866 GCF_051388915.1 Yinghuangia sp. YIM S09857
GTCGGGCCGGCGGCCGGACGGACCCCACGCTGTCTCGCGCCGTGCCTCAGGACGTGCTCAACACGAACTTCCTGGCGGCCGCGTCGTACGTGAACAGACGTGCCGGAAGCGCACCGTGGGGGCTGGCCTGGGCGTACGTGGCCTTGTCGGCGAAGCCCGCCTGTTGGAAGCTGCCGAGGCCGAAGCCTGCGTTCTGGAACGTCTCGTAGTTGAGCTCCTGGCCGGCCTTCTCGGCGATGGCCTTGAAGAGCGTGAGGTTGCGGCAGGCGGCGTTCGGCGCGACCTGCGGGGTGGGGGTTCCAGCGGGCAGGCTCATCGGATCGACGGTCAGCTTGCCCTTCGCATCGGGGTTCGCGGCCTCGATCGTGGTCATACACTCCTGGTTGGTGGCCTCCGACCACTGGGCGTTCAGACCCAGCGCACCCGCGTTCGCCAGGGTGGAGAAGTCGTGGCCTTCGCCGTTCGCGTACGCCTGCACCTGCTGGAAGTCGGTGAACAGCAGGCGGGGCCGGAACTTGGTCTGTTCCAGCACCTGCGGGAACGACGCGCCCATGCTGCCCACGACCACGACGGTGTCGGCTCCGGACGCCTGGAACTTCTGGATGAACACTCCGGTCTGCTGGCCGACTGCCGCCGCGTCCTGGGCGGGCGCGTCGAGGACGGCGGCCTCCACCGGTGTCACGCCCATCTTTTGCAGCGCCGGAACGACCGTCTCCTTCATCACGGCCTGCTCGTTGACGTTCGAGATCACCGCGACCTTCTTGCCGGCCAGGCTGTTGTCCGCGTTGAACAGGGCCATGCCGTCGCCGACTTCGTCGCCGCCGCGCTGGTCGGCGAACCAGGGTGCCTGGGCCTGCGCGTAGCGTTTGGCGGTGAGCTGGCCGCCGACCGCGATGGTCTTGTTGGTCTGCACGTAGCACAGCGGCTCGTCGCCGTTGAAGTTGCCGAGGACCGCGAAGACCTTCTCGTCCTGCGTGAGTTTGACGCAGGTCTCCTGCGCGGCGGCCGGGGAGATGAGGTTGATCTTGCCGAACACCGGCACGAGCTTGCGGCCGTTGATACCGCCCGCGTCGTTGATCTTCTTGATCAGTGCGTTGTACGCGGCCTCGTAGTCGCCGTGGTCGATGCTGACGAACGCCTTGACGCTTTCGAGGTCGGGGTACGTGATGCCGATCTTGACGGAGTCGGCGGTGACACCCGGCGCGGCCTTGGACGCCGGAGGCGCGGCCGGGGCCCCCGAAGCGGGGCCGGTGGCGTCGCCCTTCTTCTCCGCGGTGCACGCGGAGAGGACGAGCGCGCCTGCGGCGGCGAGAAGGACTGCGGTGTTTCGTCTGGTGCGGTACGGGGGCATGCTCGGGTTCCGTTCTTCGGAGGATGTGGGGCGGGAGCCGTGCCGGAATCGGGGGCGGACATACGCCCCCGAGCGCCGGAGTCGTGGGTTACACGGGCGTCGAGGCACCCGTGGCGGCCGGGTCGTCCACCGGGCCGGCCTGCCTGCCGCTGCGTTCGATGGCGCGTTCGTCGGTGCCGAGGTAACTGGCGATGACCTTGGGGTCGTTGCGGACTTCGGACGGTTGCCCCGCGGCGATGACGCGGCCGGTCTCCAGGCAGTAGACGCGGTCGGAGATGCCCATGATCAGGGGCATGTCGTGTTCGATGACGAGCATGGACGCGCCCATCTCGCGGCGGATCTCCTGGATGAGCGGACCGAACGCCTCGGTCTCGCGCTGCGCGACACCGGCGGTCGGTTCGTCCAGGCACAGCACCCGGGCGTCCAGCGCCAGCAGCCCGGCCAGTTCGACGATGCGGCGGGTGCCGGTGGACAGATCGCCGATGAACGCGTCGACGTAGCGCCCCAGTCCGAGGAAGTCGACCAGGTCGTCGGCGTCGGACCGCTTGGCGCGCTCGCGTTTGAACGTGTGCGGCAAATGCAGGGCCGTGGACAGCAGGCCGGTTCGACCGCGTGCTTCGAGAGCGATCTGCACGGTCTCCCTTACCGTCAACTCGGGGAAGAGCGTGGCCGCCTGGAACGTACGCCCCAGGCCGAGGCGGGCCCGCTTGGCCGGGGCGGTGCCGGAGACGTCGCGGCGGAGCAACTCGACGTCGCCCTTGCTCGGGACGAACCCGCCGATGGCGTTCATCAGCGTGGACTTGCCGGCGCCGTTCGTGCCGATCAGGCCGACGATCTCGTCGGGGAACACCTGGACCGACACCCCGTCGACCGCGATGCGCCCGCCGAACCGGACCAGTACATCCGACGTGGCCAGGACCGGTCGGCCGGTCGGCGGCGGTGTCCGGGAGGTGCGGGTGAGCGCCTTGGGCGTGGCCGCCGCCGCGGCTCGGGCCGGGGCAGGCCCCATCCGCCGGTCCGCCCAGGCCAGGACCGCGTCCCGCGCGGAATAGCCGACCTGCACCAGACCGCCCGGGAAGTACAGCAGCAGGACCAGCAGGCCCAGGCTCGACGTGAGCAGCGGCACCAGCTCGTTGTCCGGGAAAAGCGCGGGAAGGCCGATCACCCACAGCGAGCCGAGCACCGATCCGGACACCGAGCCCAGCCCGCCGATCACCACGATCGAGACCAGGGTCAGCGAGTCCGAGCTGAGGAAGTACTTGTCGGCGTACGGCACGGTCTGCACGGCCCCCGCGAGCAGGGCCCCGCCCAGCCCGGCGATCCCGCCGGCGAGGGCGAACGCCCGCAGCTTCACCCGGGTCGCGCCGACGGTGTACGCGGCCGCGGTGGCCGGGTTGTCGCGTACGCCGATCGTCGTGCGACCGACACCCGAACCGCGCAGCCGGGCCACCACCGCCAGAACCACGAAGAGGACGGCCAAGACCAGGTAGTAGTAGGCCCGTTGGGTGGACACGTCGATGCCGAAGACGGTGCTGCGGGGGAACGATGCCGTGGTGCTGCCCTCGTCGTGGAAGACGTCGCGCCGGTAGAAGTACTGCTCGGCGGCCACCGCGAACGCGAAGGTGCTCACCGCGAGCAGCAGTCCGCGGACACGCAGCGCGCCCGCCCCCACGAAGGCCGCCAGAGCGGCGGTGAAGAGGGACGCGACCGCCACCGCGGCGGGGAACGTCAGCCCCCGGAAGCTGTAGACGGTGTCGCCGAGTTCCAGCCGCAGCCCGCGGTTCAGGGATGCGGCGGTCAGCGCGCCGAGGCCCGCGAACGCCATTTGCCCGAGCGAGAGTTGCCCGGCCCATCCGGTCAGGACGGTCACCGACGCCGCCGCGATTGCGTAGCACAGGATCACGGTGTAAAGCAGGTGCCGCGAAGGCTGGGTGACCAACAGCGGCACGACGATCGCGACGAGTCCGAGGAAGAGCAGCGTGGCCCGCTCCATGTGGCGGACCCACCAAAGGCCGCGCAGCCGCTCCGGGACGGGCCTGACCTTGGGGGCGAAGGAGAACGCCGACGTCTCGGTCTCGCGGCCGCGACTGACGAAGTACACCGCGACAAGCACGACGAGCAGGAACACCAGGTCGGTCAGGCCGGGTTGGTCGAGCCAGTTGAACTGGATGAACGACTGGACCAGGCCGAGCGCCACGCCCGAGGCGAGCGCGATCGGGAACGAGACCATGCGGGCGATGACCGCGGCGGCCAGGGCGCGCAGAAGGGTCGTCGGACCCAGTGTGGTGATCTGTGTGAGCGACTTGTTCTGCGCCGAGATCAGGATCAGGCACATGGTGCCGATCAGGCCGGCCAGGGCCCACACCGCGGTCGACACGAGTTTGGGACTGATGCCGTTCAGCCGGGCCAGTTCGGGGTTCCCGGCGGACGCCTTGACGGTCTTGCCCAGGACGGTCCGCCCCAGGAACAGCGCCAGCAGGACCGCCGTCAGCGGCACGGCGACCAGCACGGCCGTCTGCGCACCCGAGACTTGCAGATCGCCGCCGAGCTCCCAAGTCCCGCTCCAGGGCACCGGATAGGACTCGGTGGGGTGGTCGTCCAGGTCCGGATAGGCGGCGACGATCGTCAGCGCGAGCTGCGCGACGCCGATGGTCGCGACCAGGACGATGACACGCGGCGCGTTGAAGAGGCGGCGCACGACGGCGAGGTCGACGACCGCCCCGAACAGCGCCCCGACCGCCAGGGCGATCACGAGCGCGATCCAGTACGGCACGTGGTAACGCACGGTCAGCAGGGCGAAGAGCACCGAGCCGACCAGGCCCATGTTGGCGACGGCGAAGTTGATGACGCGGGTCGAGCGGTTCACCAGCACGATGCCCATGGCGAGCAGACCGATGACCAGGCCGGTGACGGCTCCATCGAACAGGAGTTGCAGCGTTGGCGTTTCCATGTCCGTCAGCCGCCTTCCCTGCCCAGGAACACCGCGCGGGCGAGGTCGTCGCGTTCGGCCAGCTCGCGGGCCGGACCGGTGAAGCGGACCTGGCCCTTCTCCAGGAAGACCGCACGGTCCGCGATGGCGAGGGCGATGTTCAGGGACTGCTCGACCACGATGATCGTCAGGCCGTCCGCCTTGAGCCGCTCGATGATGGCGAGCAGGTCCTGCACCACGACGGGGGCCAGGCCGAGCGAGAGTTCGTCGATGAGGAGCACCTCGGGCTCGTGCATGAGCACCATGGCCAGCGCCAGCATCTGCTGCTGGCCGCCGGACAAGGAGCCCGCCGTCTGACGCTGACGCCCCGCCAGGTCCGGGAAGAGATCCAGGACGTACGCGAACCGCTCGTCGCGCCGGCCAGGCGCCTTGCGGAACCGGAACGCCGCCATCTCCAGGTTCTCCCGGACGGTCATGTCCGGGAACACGCCCTTGCCGCCGGGCAGCAGGTGGATGCCGTAGCGGCCGCGCTGCTCCGGGGCGACGTAGGTGATGGTCCTCCCGTTCAGCCGCACCACACCGCGTGACGGGGTACCGAGGCCGCAAATCACCTTGAGGATCGTCGACTTGCCGGCGCCGTTGGTGCCCAGCAGGGCCAGGGTCTCGCCCCGCTTGACGTCGAAGGCGACATCGAAGAGCACCTGGACGTGCCCGTACGAGAAGTCGATGTTGTTGACCTGGAGCACCGGGATGCTCTCGGGCGCCTCGGCCTGCCGGTCCCGCTCTTCGAGCTCCTCGCGCAACTCCTGTACCACCATGGACAGATCGCCCTTGATGAACGTCGAGCTGCGCACCACCAGGTAACCGCCGACCAGGATCGCCGGTACGCCGACGACGAGCATGGCCACGCGGGGGTCGTAGGCGTTGCTGATCAGCGCGGACAGCAGGGCGCCGCCGGTGGCGCCGATGAAGAAGATGTAGATCGCGGACAGCGCGCTGCCGAGCCCCCGCAGCCGGTAGGGCACCACCGAGGACAGCACCGGGCCGACCATCGCGAAGGCCGCGGACATGAGGATCGAGGACGGTATGCCCACCGCCGTGAAGGCGACCACGTTGGGCATCGCCCACTGGACGGGCAGCAGCACGGCACAAGGGAGGATCAGATATCCCAGCAGGGCCAGCGCGCGGGCCGGGTCGCGGCGGTAGAGGCGGTCGTAGCGGGGCCCGATGAACGGCAGGGCCACCAGCATGCTGACTCCGCCGATGGTCCCCAGCACGCCGCGCTCGAACGACGAGGCGCCGAAGTGGTCCTCCAGCCAGAGGTTGGTCAGGATCGCCCCGGTGAACAGGCTGAAGCCCATGGCGGCGAAGGCCATGATCGTGGTCCGCAGGGAGCTGATCCGCATGAGGCGCGCGAACGCCGCCTCGACGGAGATGGGCATGGGCTTGTCGTCCTCGACGACTTCGCCGAGCACCGACTTCATCTCGTGCTGGCCGCGCTTGGGTTCGGGCAGCCGGAACGCGAACACCGCCACCACGAGCGCGGGCAGCCCCAGCAGGAAGAACGGCCAGCGCCACCCGTTGGCGCCGCCCGCGAGTGTCGCGATCCCGCCGACGACCAACGGGCTCAGCGCTCCCGCCACGCGGGCGGAGCCGGCGTTGACGGCGCCGAGTCGGCCGCGCACACCGATCGGGTAGGTGTCGGCGATCATCGACCCGTGGACGGGCAGCGTGCTCGACTTCGCGACGCCCACGCCGAACCGCGACAGGAACAGCAGGAACGCGTTCGCGGCGAAGCCGCAGGCGAAGACCATCGCCGAGAACGCGATGCCCGCCCAGCCGATGACGCGGTTGCGCCGGAACCGGTCCGCCAACCACCCCATGGGCAGGGCGCCGAGCACGAGGAACGCGCCGGAGGCGGCCGAGATGAAAACGATGGCGCCGTCGCTCATGCCGAACGCGTCACGGATGTCCGGCGCGAGCACGGACAGTGTCGCGGACTCCAGTTCGTCCATCGCGGACAGCAGCGCGAGGGTGGCGAACGTCGCGGACCCTCCCGCGGCGAGGCCCTGACGCAGCGTCAGCGATGCGTCGCCGACGCCGGGCAGCAGTTCGTCCGCGAAGACGACCTGGCGCTGGGCCGCCGCCTGCTGCGCCTGCCGCTCCGCCTCGGCGTCGACGAGCCCCGCGGCCAGCCCGGCGGCCGTCGTCCCCGGACGTTCGGGCTCGGCCGAATGAGACGGAACGGTCACGGCCGCCTCCGGAGGAAGCGGCGGTGCCCGATGGTGGACTGGGACATGGAACTCTCCCACGAGGTGAGGTGCGGGGCCGAGATCGGCTGGTCGGGCGGGTAGTTCCGGCCAGGCGCCCCTGGGAACACTGTTGGGGGAAGTGACATGAAACGATTCAGGGCCACGCCTGGGATGTCGCCCGTGTTAACGGCGGGGGTCGTGCGGGGAGCGTAGCGACACCCTTCGGGGATACGCCAGGGGTTCGCTTGCGTTTCTCGGGCCGTTCTGATCCTTTGCCCAGTCGGCCGGGCGGGAGATGCGTGAGATTTTACGTATTTGATACGCGAAGAAGGTGCGAGGCGAGGCTTGAATGCCCCTCGTCCGGCCGCGCCTATTTGATGTAGGGCACACGCAAAACTTCGGGCGGGCTGCCGGAGCGCGGCCGTCCGGCCGGACGGCGCCGTCCCGAACGGGCCCGTAGGGTCCGCGGCGGTCTGCGCGGAACTACCTCGCGACGGGCCGCGTCGAGTTGCGGACGACCAATTCCGGGCGGAGCACCACGCTCTCGTGGCGGTGCAGCGCCTCGGTGTCGAGATGCGTCTCGTCCAGGAGCAGTTCGGCGGCCACGCGCCCCACCTGGTTCGCCGGTTGNGGAACTACCTCGCGACGGGCCGCGTCGAGTTGCGGACGACCAATTCCGGGCGGAGCACCACGCTCTCGTGGCGGTGCAGCGCCTCGGTGTCGAGATGCGTCTCGTCCAGGAGCAGTTCGGCGGCCACGCGCCCCACCTGGTTCGCCGGTTGGCGCACGGAGGTGAGCGGGACCGCCGCGGCCGCCGCGAACTCGATGTCGTCGTAGCCGACCAGGGCGATGTCGTCCGGCACACGCACGCCGGCGGCGTACAACTCCTGAAGGACGCCCAGCGCGAGCAGGTCGTTGGCGCACAGGACGGCGGCGGGGCGCGGCGAAAGGCCCAGCAGTCGGGCCCCCGCGTCGCGGCCCGACGCGACGTCGAGGCGCTCCGAGTCGACGTAGGTCAGCGCGTCGTCCGGCAGTCCGGACTCCCGGACGGCGCTCAGTGCGCCGAGCCGGCGGTCGCGGACCTGGGGAAGATGGCGGTGGCCGCCGACGTACACGATGGTCCTGTGGCCGGCCTGCAACAGGTGTTGCGCGGCAAGGTTGCCTCCGAGGACGTCGTCGACGGCGACGGAGCATCCCAGGGAGTCGGGCAGGGCGCGGTCGACGAGCACGAACGGAGTGCCCTGGGCGCGCAGGGTGGTGACCGTTCGGTCGCTCGTGTCGGCGGGAGTCACCAGGACGCCGCGTACGCGGTGTTCGGCGAACAGGGAGAGGTACTCCGACTCTTCGTACGTGCTGCCGGCGCTGTTGCAGACCATGACGCCCAATCCGGCGCCCCGCAGCGTGCGTTCCGCCCCCTTGGCGACGTCGGCGAAGAAGGGGTTCGCCAGGTCGAGAACGAGCATGGCCACCAGACGACTGCGACCGGCGCGCAGTTGCCGGGCGGATTCACTCCGGACGTAACCCAGGTGCTCGATGGCCGCGCGGACGCGCACGCGGATCTCGGCGGACACCTTGTGCGGCTGGTTGATCACGTTGGAGACGGTGCCGACCGAGACGCCCGCGTGGCGGGCCACGTCTTTGATACCCACCCTGCCGGGAGCGGCCGCAGGAGTGACCTTCGCTATCGATGGCGGCATGCGGGTCATCCTAGGACCACGCCCGGGTCGGCTGCGGGGGGCGGTGGCACAGATTTTGAGTATGGAGTACGCATTGACATGCCGGACGGCTCGCCGTACCTTGCGGGGACATCTGTCTTGAAACGTTTCATAATCCGCGGTTGCCCAGCACCCGGATGGCAAGGAGCCAGGCATGTCAAAGGAGTTGGCGGCCCGGGCCGCTCTGCGGGCCCAGCGCATCGAGACGCCGTCATGGGCGTACGGCAACTCCGGTACGCGGTTCAAGGTGTT
>NZ_JBPKBH010000016.1:0-3768 GCF_051388915.1 Yinghuangia sp. YIM S09857
CGCGATACCGATGCGCTGCCGCTGGCCGCCCGAGAACTGGTGCGGGTACCGGTTGATGTGCTCCGGGTTCAGGCCCACGACCTCCAGCAGCTCCTGCACCTTTTTCCGCCGGTCGGCCTTGGGTGCGACGTCGGGGTGGATCGCGAACGGCTCCCCGATGATGTCGCCGACCGTCATGCGCGGGTTGAGCGAGGTGTACGGGTCCTGGAACACCATCTGGATGTTCCGCCGCACGGCCTTCAGCGCCCGACCCGACAGCTTGGAGATGTCCTGGCCCTTGTAGAGGACTTGCCCGGCGGTGGGCTTCTCCAGGTTCATCAGGAGCTTGGCCACCGTCGACTTGCCGCAACCCGACTCGCCGACCAGACCCAGCGTCTCCCCGCCGCGCAGTTCGAAGGAGACCCCGTCGACCGCCTTCACCGCGCCCACCTGCCGCTGGAAGACGATGCCCTGGGTCAACGGGAAGTGCTTGACCAGGTCCTTCACCTGGAGGATCGTCTCGCCGGTCGGCGGCGGATCGGCGGCGGGCCGGGCCGCGGGTACGGACGCCTCCCGCTTGGTGAGGTCCGGGCGTTCGCCCTCGGACGGCGCCGGATCGGCCGGCCCGGGGCCGGCCGCGGCCGCGCCGGAAGCCTCGGCTTCGGTGGCCGCGGCTTCGGTGCTCGCGGCTTCGGTGCCCGCGGCTTCGGTGCCCGCGGCGACCTGCTTATCCACCGATGCGTCCATCGAGCGCCTCCTTCCAGAAGTGGCACGCGCTCCCGCGGTGCGGCGACACCTGCTCGCCGGTGACCGGGTGCAGCGGGGGCGTCTCGCTGCGGCAGACGTCCTGCGCGTACGGGCACCGCGGGTGGAACGCGCAGCCCTCGGGGATGCGCGTCAGGTTGGGCGGCAGCCCCTTGATGGCGGCCAGGTCCTGGCCCTTGAGGTCGAGCCGCGGGATCGATTCGAGCAGGCCCATGGTGTACGGGTGGGCCGGCGTCTTGTAGAGGGCGTGCACGGGCGCCCGCTCGACGATGCGTCCGGCGTACATCACCACGATGTTGTCCGCGACGTCCGCGACCACGCCGAGGTCGTGGGTGATCAGGATCAGGCCCATGTGGAACTCCCGCTGGAGTTCCGCCAGCAGGTCCATGACCTGGGCCTGGACCGTCACGTCGAGGGCGGTGGTCGGCTCGTCCGCGATGATCAGGTCGGGCTCCAGGGCCATCGCCATGGCGATCATGATGCGCTGCCGCATGCCTCCGGAGAACTGGTGTGGGTAGTCGTTCACCCGGGCCTTGGCCGCCGGGATCTTGACCAGGTCCATCAGCGCGATGGCCTTCGCCTTCGACTCGCGGCGCGACATCTTGCGGTGCACCCGGAACATCTCGGCCAACTGGTAGCCGACGGACAGCACCGGGTTGAGGGCGGACAGCGCGTCCTGGAAGATCATCGCGACCTGGCGGCCGCGCACCTTGCGGCGCTCCTCGGCGCCCATCTCCAGCAGGTCGCGGCCCTGGAAGCGGATCGCCCCCTGGGAGATGCGGGCCGGCGGCATGTCGAGGATGCCCATGATCGCCTGGGCGGTCACCGACTTGCCGGAGCCGGACTCGCCCAGGACCGCCAGGGTCTCCCCCGCGTGCACCGCGAACGAGACGCCGTTGACCGCCCGGGCCACCCCGTCGCGGGTGTGGAACTCCACGTGCAGGTCGTCGACTTCGAGCAGTGGGGCATCGGATTTCATCAGCACCGGATCCGTGATGTGGATCGTCACGTCGGCCCCCTCACCGGCTCTTCGGGTCGAGCGCGTCGCGGACCGCGTCGCCCATGAGGATGAAGCTGAGGACGGTGACGCTCAGGAACAGGGACGGGAACAGCAGCGGGTGCGAGGCCAGCAGGAACCGCTCCTGCGCGTCGCTGATCATGAGGCCCCACGAGATGCCGGGCGGCTGGATTCCGACGCCGAGGTACGAGAGCGCCGCCTCCGCCGCGATGAACTCGCCGAGGCTGATGGTCACGTACACGAGCACCGGTGCGATGGCGTTGGGCAGGATGTGCCGGACCGTGACGCGGAAGGTACCGCCGCCCAGGGCTCTGGCCGCCACCACGTAGTCGTTGTACTTGTTCTGGATCACCGCGCCGCGCATGAGTCTGAAGATCTTCGGCCAGGCCAGCGCGGCCATGATGAGCGCCACCGTGAAGGCGTCGCCGGTGTCGAACACCGCCAGCGCCAGGATCGCGCCGAGCATCAGCGGGATGGCGAAGAAGATGTCGGCGAAGCGCGACAGCAGGCCGTCGATCCATCCACCGGAATACCCGGCCACGAGCCCCAGGATGCCGCCGACGACGGTCACCATGATGACGGTCGAGAAGCCGACCACGATCGAGTTGCGCGTCGACCAGATCACCTTGGTGTAGACGTCGCAGCCCTGCACGTCGTAGCCGAACCAGTGCGAACCGCTGGGGTCCTTCAGGGAGTTCGACAACTGACAGGCGCCGGCGTCGCGCGGGTTGTGGTCGGTGAAGAGCTGCGGGAAGGCGGCGAACAGCAGCAGGATGAAGATGACGATCGCCGAGCCGATGAACAGCTTGCGGCGGCGCAGGTCGTACCAGGCGTCCGTCCACAGGCTGCCGACGCGCTGCCCCATCGCGCCGATCTCGATGTCCGCCGCGGTGACCCCTTCGGTGGACTGCTTCGGGTCGCTCTTCGCGATGTCACTCATAGCGGATCCTCGGGTCGAGAACGGCGTACAGCATGTCGACGAGGAGGTTGGCGACGATGTAGATGAGCACGAGCGCCGTGACCATCCCCACCACCACCGGGCGTTCGCGCAGATACACCGACTGGGCCAACTGCCCGCCCACGCCGGGGATGTTGAAGATCCGCTCGGTGATGATCGCGCCGCCCATCAGCGCGCCGAGGTCGGCGCCGAGGAAGGTGATCACCGGGATCAGCGCGTTGCGCACGCCGTGCCGCAGCACCACGCGCTGCTGGGGCAGGCCCTTGGCCACCGCGGTGCGCACGTAGTCGGTGCGCATCGTCTCGGCCAGGCTGGTGCGCATGAGTCTGGTGACGTACGCGAGGGACAGCGAGGCGAGCACGTAGCCCGGCAGGATGTACGCCTTGAACCCGTCGTCCTCGTTGAACGACACGGGCAGGACGCCCCATTCGACGCCGACCAGCAGCTGGAGGATGAAGCCGGTCACGAAGGTCGGGATCGAGATGAGCATCAGCGTCGCGATGAGCACCAGGTTGTCGAAGAACTTCCCGCGCCGCAGGGCCGCCATGATGCCGGCGATGATGCCGACGACGGACTCGATGACGATGGCGGTGAGCGCGAGGTTCACCGTCCACGGGAAGCGCTCGGCCATGATGTCGCCGACGTCCCGGCCGCGAACCGTGGTGCCGAAGTCGCCTTGCACGATGCCGGTGATGTAGTTCCAGTACTGGACCAGGAACGGGTCGTCGAGGTGGTACTTCTCGCGCAGCATCGCGACCACGGTGGGGTCGGACTGGCGGTCTCCGGCCAGCGATCGCGCGGGATCGCCCGGCAGGAGGTACACCATGAGGTAGATCAGCAGCGTCGCGCCTATCAGGACGGGTATCGCCTGGAGCAGCCGACGCGCGAGGTAGCGGTACATGAGCTCTCCCGGAGGGGGCCTCGCCCGGACGCGGGGCATGGCCGCGCCCGGGTACGGCGGGGCGGGGGGGGGGGGGGGGGGGGGGGGGGGGGGGGGGGGGGGGGGGGGGGGGGGGGGGGGGGGGGGGGGGGGGGGGGGGGGGGGGGG
>NZ_JBPKBH010000016.1:3843-73712 GCF_051388915.1 Yinghuangia sp. YIM S09857
CCGCCGATGCGACGTCGGCTGTGGTTATGCCAGGGACACCAGGTCGAGGCGCATGCGGTTCTGCGCGTCGATCTTCACGTTGGTGACCTTTTCGGTCCAGGCGTTCGAGCCCTGGTAGAAGAACACCGGGATGTACGGGAGTTCCTTCAGCAGGATGTCGTTCGCGGCCTGGTAGGCGGCGATGCCCTCGGCGCCCTGCTTGACGTCGGCCGCCGCGAGCGCCGCCTCGAACTGCTCGTTGACGTAACCCGCGTGGTTCGAGCCGTTGTCGATCGCGATCTTGCTGAAGATCGGCCGCAGGTAGTTCTCGATCGACGGGTAGTCCATCGACCAGGCCATGCGGAACGCGCCCGAGTACTCCTTGGCGTCGAGCGAGTCCAGGATCGCCTGGAACTTCTCGAACGGCTTCGGCGTCACCTCGATGCCCAGGTGCTCCTTGAGCATGTTGCCGATGGCCTCGATCCAGGCCTTGTGGCCGCCGTCGACGTTGTAGCCGAGCTCCAGCTTGTTGCCGGGCAGCCCGCCGGCCGCGGTGAACAGTTCCTTGGCCTTGGTCGGGTTGAACGTGCACGCCTCACCGCAGGCACCCTTGCGGTAGCCCGGGATGATCGGGCTGACGAAGTCGTCCGCGGGCGGGCGGGTGCCGCTGAAGATCGCCTTGTTCAGCGACTCGCGGTCGATGGCCATCGAAATGGCCTTGCGCAGGTCGGGGTTGGCGAAGGCGGGGTTCGTGGCCAGCGGGAAGCCGATGTAGCCGACCGCCGACTCGGCCTTGTTGGAGGTGCGCCCCGGGAAGTCCTTCTCGACCGTGCCCATCGCGGAGGGTGGCAGCTTGTCGGTGATCTCGATGGCCTTGGCCCGCAGGTCGTTGTACGCGGTGTCCAGCTCGTCGTAGATCTTGAAGGTCACCGCGTCGAGGAGGGCGTCGCCGTCGCGGTCCGGGAAGGCGTCGAAGCGCTTCACCTTGATGTGCTGGTTGTGCTCCCACTTGCCGTCCATCATGAACGGCCCGTTGCCGATGGGCTCTTCGTCGAACTTCTTCGGGTCGGCGAAGAACGCCTTGGGCATCGGGTAGTACGCGTTGTACCCGAGCATCGTCGGGAACTGCGCGAACGGCACCTTGAGGGTGACCTTGAACGTCGTCTCGTCGACGACCTCAAGTCCCTTCAGCTTGTCGCCCGTCGGCTCCTTGTCCGGGCCGGGCGCCAGTTCCTCCGAGCCCTCGATCTTGTCGAAGAACGGGATCGCCTCTTGCGCGTTCTTCTGGTTGGCACCGTAGTTCCACGAGTCCACGAACGAACTCGCGGTCACCTTCTCGCCGTTGTGGAACGTGTAGTCCGGATGGATCTTGATCGTCCAGACCTTGTTGTCGGTGCTCTCGATCGACTGGGCCACGCGGTTCTGCGGGACGTTGGTCTCGATGTCGTAGTCGACGAGCCCGGCGAAGAGCGCATTGAGGACCTCCGCACCCTCGCTCTCCGCGGTGTTCGTCGGCACCAGGCCGTGCTGCGGCTCGCCGAGCTGGACCGTGATCGACCCGCCTTTCTTGCCGCCCCCCGACTGGGACGCCCCGGGGCTGCCCGGCGGGGTCGTGGGGTCGTCGTCGTCGGTACTGCACGCCGTTGCCGCCAGGGCCAGAACGGCCACCGCGGCTCCGATTTTCACGCGCGTAGATCCACGCACGGTCTGCCTCCTCGAAGTTCTTCGGACAGGAAGGGGGGAGGGAGATTGCACAGTGCGGACCAACAAGATCGATTTCCCGGTGTGGGCAGGAAATGATCATGCTGACGCCCGAGCGTCGTGCGGGAATGCGACAGCGAATTGGGACTCGGGCGCAAGCGCAACTATCCGACGCCCAATGATCTACATCCAGGCTTGGACTGTTGCATTTCAGTTAAGCCTGCGCGCGATATTCCGATGAAATGGCCATTGACCGGGACGAAATACCCGCCAACCAAACGGAACGGTCTCCCGCTCAACGGATCCGGGTGTTCGATCAGCGCGCTCTGGATTGATCAACTATGCGCGTGGACTGCGCAGTTCGCCGCGATTGCCCGATAAAAAGGCGATGGCCCACAGTCCAGACTGTGGGCCATCGGAGAACGCGGTCGGCGGGAATTCGATCAAGAACGCCGCGCGGCGAACGCGATCAAGGACTCCTCACGGAGAAAGGCGATCCAGAACTCCGCGCGAGACCTCGGTCAGGAGCGCTTGGCGCGCGAGGCGGCGCGGGCGCGCTCCTGCTGGTTCAGCACCACCTTGCGGATGCGCACCGTCTCCGGCGTCACCTCGACGCACTCGTCCTCGCGGCAGAACTCCAGCGCCTGCTCCAGCGACAGTCTGCGCGGCGGGATCAGCTTCTCGGTCTCGTCCGCGGTGGACGAGCGCATGTTGGTGAGCTTCTTCTCCTTGGTGATGTTGACGTCCATGTCGTCGGAGCGGCTGTTCTCACCGACGATCATGCCCTCGTACACCTCGATGGTCGGCTCGACGAACAGCGTGCCGCGCTCCTGGAGGTTGGTCATCGCGAACGCCGTCACGACGCCCGAGCGGTCCGCCACCAGCGAGCCGTTGTTGCGGGTGCGCAGCTCGCCGACCCACGGCTCGTAGCCCTCGTGGATGCTGTGCGCGATGCCGGTGCCGCGGGTCTCGGTGAGGAACTCCGTGCGGAAGCCGATGAGTCCGCGCGCGGGCACGACGAACTCCATGCGGATCCAGCCGGTCCCGTGGTTGGTCATCGTCTCCATGCGGCCCTTGCGGGTGGCCAGGAGCTGGGTGATCGCGCCCAGGTACTCCTCGGGCGAGTCGATCGTCAGGCGCTCGAACGGCTCGTGCACCTTGCCGCCGATCTCCTTGGTGACCACCTGCGGCTTGCCGACCGTCAGCTCGAAGCCCTCGCGGCGCATCTGCTCGACCAGGATCGCCAGCGCGAGTTCGCCGCGGCCCTGCACCTCCCAGGCGTCCGGGCGCTCGGTGGGCAGCACGCGCATCGACACGTTGCCGACCAGCTCCTTGTCGAGACGGTCCTTCACCAGGCGCGCGGTGACCTTGTGGCCCTTGCCGCCCTTGCCGACCAGCGGCGAGGTGTTGGTGCCGATCGTCATCGAGATCGCGGGCTCGTCGACCGTGATGAGGGGCAGCGGGCGCGGGTCCTCGGCGTCCGCGATGGTGTCGCCGATCATGATCTCCGGGATGCCGGCGATGGCGATGATGTCGCCGGGGCCGGCCTCCTCGGCGGGCTTGCGCTCCAGGGCGTCCGTCATCAGCAGCTCGGTGATGCGGACCTTCTCGATCGAGCCGTCGTGGCGGCACCAGGACGTCGTCTGGCCCTTGCGGATCGTGCCGTTGTGCACCCGGCACAGGGCGATGCGGCCCAGGAAGTTCGACGCGTCGAGGTTGGTGACGTGGGCCTGGAGCGGGTGGCCCTCCTCGTACGTGGGGGCCGGGATGGTGTCCAGGATGGTCTGGAAGAACGGCTGGAGGTCGTCGTTGTCCGGCGTGACGCCGTTCTCCGGGCGGTTCAGCGAGGCCATGCCGTCGCGCGCGCAGGCGTAGACGATCGGGAACTCGATCTGGTCCTCGGTCGCGTCGAGGTCCATGAACAGCTCGTACGTCTCGTCGACGACCTCGGAGATGCGCGAGTCGGGGCGGTCGACCTTGTTGATGCAGAGGATGACCGGCATCTTCGCGGACAGCGCCTTGCGCAGCACGAAGCGGGTCTGCGGCAGCGGGCCCTCGGACGCGTCGACCAGCAGCACCACGCCGTCCACCATCGACAGGCCGCGCTCGACCTCGCCGCCGAAGTCGGCGTGGCCGGGGGTGTCGATGATGTTGATGGTGATGGGGTCCCCGCCGTCCTTGGGGTGGTACTTGACGGCGGTGTTCTTCGCGAGGATGGTGATGCCCTTCTCGCGCTCCAGGTCGTTGGAGTCCATGACCCGGTCGTCCATCTGTTGGTGCGAGCTGAAGGCACCGGCCTGCTTGAGCATGGCGTCGACGAGGGTGGTCTTGCCGTGGTCGACGTGGGCGACGATGGCGACGTTGCGGATGTCGTTGCGCGTGGGCATGCGGGTATGCGCTTCCGTTGGGCTCGGGACGTCGCATCCGGTCAGCATGTCTACGTCCGGTTCCGCCGGATATGCCGGGATGCAAGCCGGGCCGGTCCGCCGCGGCCCCTCCATGGTACGGGGCAACACCGATCGCCTCGGGTCACGTCCGGCTCGCGGACCAGGGCTTCGGGAGGTGGGGGCACGCGGGGGCGGGGTTCGAGGGCGCGCGAGACGCGCGGGCCGGGGCGGTCAGGGCGCGGGGTCGGGCGCGGCCGGGGCGTGTGGAGCGGGGTGCGTGGGCGGAGCGTGGGGCACGGGGTCGGCGGGGGCAGAGCCTGGGGTACGGGGTCGGCGGCGGCGGAGCGCGGGGCATGGGGTCGGCGGGGTTGGGGCGGGGCGAGGCACAATCGGCTGTGTGAGCGAATCCTTCAGCGAGCGGATGCGGCGGCGCTGGTCGGCACGGCGGGGCGACGGTGCGGGCGACCCGTGGGGCCCCGGCGGTACGGCCGGTGGCGGCACAGCGGGTGACGGGCGGCGCGGCGGGCCCGGGAACCCCTTCGCAGGCGGCCACGGCGGCCCGGACGCCCCGGGACCGGCCTCGGCCCCGGGCTCCGACTCCTCCGACTTTTCCGGCTTCGACTCGCCCGACTCCGACGCCTCTCCCGCTCCGGCGCCGGAGAGCCCGGCCACGGCCCGGGCGCGGATGATGCACGAGCGGCTGACGGAGGCGTACGGCATCGGCGACATCAGGACGGTCGCGCAGATCGCCGACCTGATGCCGGAGGGGCCGGAGGCCGAGCCGTACCGCACCTTCGCCCAGGTCCTGGCCGCCGAGGCGCAGGCCGACGACGCGCGGGCCGCGGACCTGGCCCGGACGTACCTGAACCGCCTGCACTCGGGGCACCCGGACTGGGAGACCGCGCGCAGCCTCTTCGGCGAGGTCATGGTGCAGGCACTGGTCATGGGCACGGTGCCGCTGGCCGGCAACCTCACCGCCGCGGAACAGGCGCTGGCGGCGCCGACCGGGTACTACATGCACCCGTCCGGCATGCTGCTGAAGTTCGCCGAGGAGGAGGAGACGCACCCGCTGCTGCTCGTCCTGCACGGCGAGGCGCGCAAGGCGGTGCGCAGCGCGGAGCAGGCGGTCCGCGCCGAGAAGAAGGGCACCCCGGCCGGCCACGCGGACGCCCTCTGCGTCCTGGCCCTGGCACTCACCGCCGCCGGCGACATCACCACCGCCCGCCAGGCCCTGGCCCAAGCCGAACAGATCCTCCCGGCCCGCCCCCGCATCACCGCCACCCGAACCCGAATCGAATCCAGCCCCGCCGCCACCCTCCACTCCGAGTAACCCCCACCCGCCGCCCAGGCGGGCAGGGACGGGCACGCGCAAGGACGTCGCCCGACTGGACGAGCGACCAGGGCGGCGAGCAACGGAGATCCGCCGCAAACGCTCCGGCGCTTGGCGGCGGTGTGGACGAGCGTGTGCGTGGAGGCGGGTCGCCGCGCGGTCGGGCGTGGCCCCGGGGGCTCCGCCACGGGCATGCGTTCAGGTCACGTCGACGCCGGGCGGAGCGGGACCGACCCGAGGGCGAGGTACGCGGCCAAGGGGCGGGCGGCGACGGCGGCTTGTCGGGCGTGCACGGGGGCCCGGCGCTGGGGCGGCATGGCCTTCGCGCCTTACCCCCGGCAGAGTCAAGCGACCGCATCACCGCTCCCGGTAGCGCCACCCCCCAAGCCCGCTCCCCCCGAGCAGGGCGAGCCGCCGCGGGGGAGCGCGAAACCGGTGGCTGTGCGTGCGCGGTGTGGATGGGCGTCTGTGTGGCGGGTCGCCGCGCGGTCGGGCGTGGCCCAGGGGGCTCATGGGGTTGGTGGCCGTATGCGTGCGGGCAGAGCACGTCGTGGTCGGCAGGGCGGGAGTCGGCTCGGCGGTCATGCCGGCGGCATTCGTCAGTCGGGGGTGGCCTGGTGCTCGGCTGCGGACTCGATCTTCTCCAGTTCGCCGCGTCCCTCGGCGAGGCCGGGGCGGCTTTCCGGCACGGGCGTCGCGGCTTCGAATAGCGCCGGCTCGGCGGGGCTTTGATGATCTTGGAATTGGCCGGGGGAATTGGTGATCTTGAATTCTTGATCGCTACGGGATGGTTGCCGGGTCCCCCGTGCGGGGGAAATCCGGGGGTGGGTGGGAAAAAGATCGCGATAGCACTTTCCATTCTTTCCCGGATCGCGCCACACTTCCGAGGTTCGCACCGCGTGCGGCCGATCGCGGCTTTCGGCTGCGCGCGTACGGGCGGTACGACCAGCACGTCCGCAACACCGACCAACCGGTCCCCCGACGGCGCGGGGCCGGCGACCAGGGGGTGAGCGCGCGACATGACGACGACCGTGGACTACGACCTGACCCGCGCACAGCGCAAGCTCGACGAACTGGACCGCGTGCTGCGGTCGGTGCGCGGCCGGTTGGGGAACACGCTGGACATACGCCGGGTCTGCGGCGACGTCGAGCGGCTGCGAGATTCGCTCGCGCTGCTGTGCGAACACGCCCCGGGTGAACCGCACTCCGCGCCGCCGAACCCGCGCGCCGAACTCGAACCGCTCACGGAAGTACCGTACGACCCCTCGCTGTTCGCCGACGCGGACGACGAAGGGATCGGCGGGATGCGGCCGCAGCGGCGCTAACCGCACGCGCACCACCCGTACCCAGGGAACACGCAGCCGAGAAGGGCACTCACGCATGGCCACCGGCACCGCCGCGCCCGGCAGGGCGCAGATCGAGGAACGGCATCTCCGCACGGACCGCTGGTGGCTGGGCTCGGCCATCACGGTCACGATCCTGGTCGCGTTCATCGTGTACTCGACCTGGCGCGCGTTCGCCAACGACGACTACTTCGCGGAACCGTACGTCTCGCCGTTCTACTCGCCCTGCCTGTCGACCAACTGCGAAAGCATGCCGCTGAGCGCGAACGCGCCGCTCTTCGGCGACTGGTGGTCGCTCTCCCCCGCGCTGATCATCCTGATCTTCCCGCTCGGCTTCCGGATGACCTGCTACTACTACCGCAAGGCGTACTACCGGGGCTTCTGGGCGTCGCCGTCGGCGTGCGCCGTCCCGGAACCGCGCTCGAAGTACAGCGGCGAGACGAAGTTCCCGCTGATCATCCAGAACTCGCACCGCTACTTCCTGTACTTCGCGGTCGTCGTCGCCGGCATCCTGACCTGGGACGTCATCATCGCCTTCCGGGACGAGCACGGCGCCTGGGGGCACATGGGCCTCGGGACGCTGGTGCTGCTCGCCAACGTGCTGCTGATCTGGGCGTACACGCTGTCCTGCCACTCGTGCCGGCACATCCTCGGCGGGCGCCTCAAGCACTTCTCCAAGCACCCGGTCCGCTACCGCTACTGGCAGATCGTCAGCCGACTGAACACCAAGCACATGCAGCTCGCCTGGGCCTCGCTGTTCAGCGTCGCGCTCGCCGACCTGTACGTGTACCTCGTCGCTTCCGGCGCGTTCGACGACCCGCGCTTCTTCTAGCCGCGGGTTACGGTCCCACGCTCAAGTCCCAGGAAAGGCACCGAGCTTCATGTCCGAAGTGGAACGGCACAGCTACGACGTCGTCGTCATCGGGGCGGGCGGCGCCGGGCTTCGCGCGGCCATCGAGGCGCGCATGCGGGGAATGCGCACCGCCGTGGTGTGCAAGTCGCTGTTCGGCAAGGCCCACACGGTCATGGCCGAGGGCGGCATCGCCGCGTCGATGGGCAACGTGAACAGCAACGACAACTGGCAGGTGCACTTCCGCGACACCATGCGCGGCGGCAAGTTCCTGAACCACTGGCGGATGGCCGAACTGCACGCGCAGGAGGCCCCGGACCGGGTGTGGGAACTGGAGACCTGGGGCGCGCTGTTCGACCGCACCAAGGACGGCCGCATCAGCCAGCGCAACTTCGGCGGCCACGAGTACCCCCGGCTGGCGCACGTCGGCGACCGTACCGGACTGGAGCTGATCCGCACGCTTCAGCAGAAGATCGTCGCGCTCCAGCAGGAGGACGAGGCGGAGTTCGGCGACCCGGAGGCCCGGCTCAAGGTCTTCCAGGAGGTCACCGTCACGCGGCTGCTCACCGTGCCGGACGCCGGCGGCGACGAGGGCAACCGGGTCACCGGCGCGTTCGGCTACTGGCGCGAGTCCGGCCGGTTCGTGGTGTTCGACGCACCGGCGATCGTGCTGGCCACCGGCGGCATCGGCAAGTCCTTCAAGGTGACGTCGAATTCGTGGGAGTACACCGGCGACGGGCAGGCTCTCGCGCTGCTGGCCGGGGCGTCCCTCATCAACATGGAGTTCGTGCAGTTCCACCCGACCGGCATGGTCTGGCCGCCCAGCGTGAAGGGCATCCTGGTCACCGAGTCGGTGCGCGGCGACGGCGGGGTGCTGCGCAACTCCGAGGGCAAGCGGTTCATGTTCGACTACATCCCGGACGTGTTCAAGGAGAAGTACGCGCAGTCCGAGGCGGAAGGCGACCGCTGGTACGAGGACCCGGACAACAACCGCCGCCCGCCCGAGCTGCTGCCGCGCGACGAAGTCGCCCGCGCCATCAACTCCGAGGTCAAGGCGGGCCGCGGCACGCCGCACGGCGGTGTCTTCCTGGACGTCTCGACGCGCCTGCCCGCCGAGGAGATCCGCCGCCGACTGCCGTCCATGCACCACCAGTTCAAGGAACTGGCGGACGTCGACATCACCGCCGAACCGATGGAGGTCGGCCCGACCTGCCACTACGTCATGGGCGGCATCGAGGTCGATCCGGACACCGCGGCGACGCCGGGCGTCCTCGGGCTGTACGCGGCCGGCGAGGTCGCCGGCGGCATGCACGGCAGCAACCGGCTCGGCGGCAACTCCCTGTCGGACCTGCTGGTGTTCGGCCGCCGCGCCGGACTGCACGCGGCCGACTACGTCGCCGAACTCGGGGACGCGCGCCTGGACTTGGACCAGGAGCAGATCGACGCCGCGGCCGCGGAGGCGGTGGCGCCGTTCAGCAACGAAGGTGCCGAGAACCCGTACTCGGTGCACCAGGAGCTCCAGCAGACCATGAACGACCTCGTCGGCATCATCCGGCGCGAGGGCGAGATGGCCGAAGCGCTGGGCCGCCTGGAGGAGTTGAAGGCGCGCGCGGACAAGGCCGGGGTCGAGGGCCACCGGCAGTACAACCCGGGCTGGCACCTCGCCATCGACCTGCGCAACATGCTGCTGGTCTCCGAGTGCATCGCCAAGGCCGCGCTGGAGCGGCAGGAGAGCCGCGGCGGGCACACCCGCGAGGACCACCCCGGGATGTCGGCGGAATGGCGCAAGGTCGTGCTGGCCTGCACCCTCGCGGCCGACGGCGGGCACGTGGACCTGGTGCGCCGCACCCCGGAGCCGATGCGCGGCGACCTGCTCGCGCTGTTCGAGCTGGACGAGTTGAAGAAGTACCTGACCGACGCGGAACTGCCGGGGGCGCCCGCCGGAGACGACGCGGCCGACGAGCGCGACGCGGCCGACGCGCCCTCGGAGGGCGGGACTGCGGAGGCGGAGGCAGCCGACCCGGGCACCGACGCCGCCTCGGACGAGGAGAAGGACTGATGTCGTACAAGGCCAACTTCCGCGTATGGCGCGGTGACGTGGACAGCGGCGAGCTGCGCGACTACACGGTCGAGGTGAACGAGGGCGAGGTCGTCCTCGACATCATCCACCGCCTCCAGGCCACCCAGACCCCGGACCTCGCGGTGCGGTGGAACTGCAAGGCGGGCAAGTGCGGTTCGTGCAGCGCGGAGATCAACGGGCGGCCGCGCCTGCTGTGCATGACGCGCATGAGCACGTTCTCCGAGGACGAGACCATCACCGTGACCCCGATGCGCACCTTCCCGGTCATCCGCGACCTGGTGACGGACGTGTCGTTCAACTACACCAAGGCGCGGCAGGTGCCGTCCTTCACGCCCCCGCCCGAGCTGAAGGCGGGCGAGTACCGCATGCAGCAGGTGGACGTCGAGCGCTCGCAGGAGTTCCGCAAGTGCATCGAGTGCTACCTGTGCCAGAACACCTGCCACGTCATCCGTGACTTCGAGGACAACAAGCCGGCGTTCTCCGGCCCCCGTTACCTCATGCGGATCGCCGAGCTGGACATGCACCCGCTCGACGTCGCGGACCGCCAGAAGGCGGCGCAGGAGGAACACGGGCTCGGCTACTGCAACATCACCAAGTGCTGCACGGACGTCTGCCCGGAGCACATCAAGATCACCGACAACGCGCTGATCCCGATGAAGGAGCGCGTCGCGGACCGTAAGTACGACCCGCTGGTGTGGCTCGGCAACAAGATCCGCCGCCGCGGCAACTGACGCACCACCAGGTCAGGTCTACTCCCCGGTGGGGAGCTGGAGTTCGAACCACACGATCTTTCCGTGGCCCGCCCTCCGGCTCCCCCACCGCTCGGCGAGCGTGGTGACCAGCTGCATGCCGCGGCCCCCCTCGTCGGTGTCGCGGGCCTCGCGCAGCCGCGGCAGGCTCGGTACGGCGTCCGCAACCTCGCACAGCAGGTTCCGCCCGCGCAGCAGCCGCAGGCGGATCGGACCGGCGCCGTACCGCAGCGCGTTCGTCACCAGTTCGCTCACCAGCAGCTCGGCGATGTCGACCAGGACCTCCAGGTCCCAGTCGTGCAGCGTCTTACGGGTCAGCTCGCGCGCCCTTGCCACCACAGGCGGTTCGGCCGGGAGCCACCACGAGGCGACCGCGTCCTGGGGCAGCGCGTCGAGGCGGGCCATGAGCAACGCCACGTCGTCGAAGCCGAGTTCCTTGTGCAGCGAGGAGATGACCGCGTCGGACGCCTCCTCCAGCGGGCCCCGGTGCTCCGCGATCGCGTCGCACAGCAGGCCGATGCCGGTGTCGAGGTCGCGTTCGCGCGTCTCCACGAGGCCGTCGGTGTAGAGCACCAGCAGACTGCCGGGCTCGACCTGCAACTCCTTCTGCTCGAACGGCACTCCGCCGACGCCCAGCACCGCGCCGGACGGCGGGTCGACCGGCACGGGACGTCCGCCCGGAGGCACCAGCACCGGCGGCAGGTGCCCGGCGCTGGCGAACTCGCAGGTACGTGCGACCGGGTCGTACACGACGTACACGCAGGTGGCGTAGTGCAGTTCGCCGAGGCTGGCGACGATGTCGTCGAGGTGGCCCATGACTTCGGAGGGCGGCAGATCGAGTCCCGCGAGTGTGCGTACCGCCGTGCGCAACTGCCCCATCACCGCTGCCGCGTGGACGCCGTGACCCATCACGTCGCCGACCACCAGCCCGATGCGGCCGCCGGAGAGCGGGAGTACGTCGAACCAGTCGCCGCCGACCTCGGTCACCAGGCTGCCCGGGAGGTAGCGGTGCGCGACCTCGATGCCCGGGATCTCGGGCAGGTCCTGCGGCAGCAGGCTGCGTTGCAGCATGACGGCGGTCTCGCGCTGCCGGTGGTAGAGCCGGGCGTTGTCCACCGACACGGCCGCGCGGGCACCCAACTCGGTGGCGAGCGTGAGGTCGTCGGGGTCGAACGCGGGACGGCCCTCGCCGCGGCCGAGCAGCAGCGTCCCGAGCACGATGCCCCGGGCGCTGAGCGGCACGACCATCAGCGTGTGCAGGCCGAGGACCCGGGCGGACTCGGCGCGGCCGGTGTCGCGGATGAGCTCCTCGTACATCTCGTCCTGGATGTTCTGCACCAGGTAGGAGCCGCCGCTGCGTAGACAGCGCCCGAACGTCGAGTCGGCCGAGTAGACCAGCCGCGAACCCTGCTCCAGCAGTTCGTCGGTGTACCGGCCGGGGCGGGCGCCGCGCGAGGCGACGCGGTACATCACCGTGCTGTCGCCGTGCGCGCCGGGCGGGATCTCGTCGCCGACCATGACCGCCTCCAGCAGGTCGACGGCGGCGAGGTCGGCGAAGCCGGGGACGACCGAGGCGGCCAGCTCCTCGGCGATGCGGGGGATGTCGAGCGTCGCGCCGATGCGCGTGCCGGCCTCGTTGAGCAGCGCGAGCCGCTTGCGCGCGGCGTCGACCTTGACCATGGCGTAGTGCCGCTCGGTGACGTCGATGAGCGAGCAGCTGATGCCGAGGATCTTGCCGCCCTGCGCCTGGAGGCGGTTGTACGACATCGACCAGACCGTACGGGGGCCGCCGTCCAGCGGGATGGGCCCGAAGATGCGGGAGTCGACGACGGGCTCGCCGGTGTCGAGGACGCGCTGCTGGATGGTCCGCACCCGGGCGGTGTCGATGCCGGGCATGATGTCGTCGATCGTGCGGCCCAGGTGGTCCGCGACGGGCACCCCGTCCATGGCGGCCAGCGCATCGTTGGCGGCGACGTAGCGCAGGTCGGTGTCGAAGATGCCGACGCCGATCGGCGACTGGTCGAAGAGCGCCTCGCGCATCGCGAGGTCGGCCTCGACCCGGTGCAGCGCGTCGGCCTCGACCGAGGTGATCAGGATCGACCGGTTGCCGGCCGCATCCGTGACGAAGGCCGAGCGGGACTCGAACTCGCCGACGCTCCCGTCGGCGCGTCGAATCCGGTACGTGCCGCCGGCCAGCTCGGCGTCGGCGATCTCCTGTTCGATGCGCTCGCGGTCGTCCTCGGTGAGCGGTGGGACGAGGAGCTCCCCGGCCCAGCGGCCCAGGATCTCGTCGCGGCGGTACCCGAACAGTTTTTCGGCGGACCGGCTCCACATGGTGATGAGGCCCTGCGCGTCGAGCACCCAGGTGGCGCTGGGGACGAGGTCGTACAGGGTTCCGGGCGCCACGGAGTTGGGGGTGGTGCCCCCCGGTGGCCGCCCGGCGCTCTGACCCTGCTCCATGGACCGCGGATCCTTCACGTCGCTGCTATTAGGTGCCGTTTCCCCGATTCACTACTTTTTCAAGCCTTTGACCTTTGTTCCCGGCTGCTCCCGACTACTGCCGAATGACCGGATTATCGCGGGTCGCGCGGTGCCGGCCGGGAGGTGTGCCGCTGTGGCCCTTGGCGCTGCGGGCCTGTGAAATTGTCAGCCTGTGAAGTTGTGAGGCTGTGAAGTTGTGGGCCTGTGAGGCTGTGAAGTTGTCGAACCGGTCGGCGTGGCGCCGATCAGCCCGCCGGGCGCCCTGTCGGGCGTTCTGCCTCCCTCGCGGCCATGAGGCGCGCGACGACCGCGACCGCGTCCCGGTCCTGCGGCAGCCAGTCCACGTCCCCCAGCTCGTGGGGGGAGAGCCAGCGCAGCTCGGAATGGTCCTCCAGGGGCTGGGGCTCGCCCTCCAGCAGCTCGGCCTGCCACAGGTGCAGGACGTAGCCCGGCGTGAGGGGCCAGGCACCGGACAGCCGCCGTACGGCGCGCACCGCGACGCCCAACTCCTCGCGGCACTCGCGGACCAGCGCGTCGGCCTCGGCCTCGCCGGGCTCCAGCTTGCCGCCGGGGAACTCCCACCCGCCCGCCAGGTGCGGCGGCGCGGAGCGCCGTGCGGCGAGCACGCGCCCGGCGTGCAGGATCGCGGCCCCGACGACGATGACGAGATCGCCTTCGGGGTGCGGGGTCGCCTCCGGCCGGTCCATGGCGGACCACTTTACGGCGTTTGAGGGGCGGTACGGGCGTACGAGGGAAGACGCCGTCCGCTCGGCCGCCACGGCCGTGTCGGCCCTTGACGCGCGCCGATGCGGGGAGCAGCCTCCGAAGCATGCCGCAAATCATGGACGAATCCGCCGTATTGGCCGCCCTCGCGGGCCTCGACAACTGGACCGGCGATTTCAAACAGATCCGCCGTACCCTCACCGCCCCCGACTTCCCCACCGCCATCCGCATCGTCGACGTCATCGCCGTCGCCGCCGAGGACATGAACCACCACCCCGACATCGACATCCGCTGGCGCACCCTCCACATCACCCTCAGCACCCACGACGCCGGCGGCGTGACCCCCCTCGACATCCAACTGGCCGCCAACATCGACGCCATCGCCCGCGACCACAACGCGAAGTAGCCCCGCGCGCCCGAGCCCCGGCCGTGGCGGCCGCCCTCGCCGGACGAACGGGCCGGGCCGGTGCGGATCCCGCGCGGGTCCGATCCTGAGGCGTACGACGCGGAGGGCGGCCCCGAGGGATGGGCCCAACCGCCGCGCGAAGCGGTCGACGCCCGCAGCCGAGCCCACCCGGCACGCATGGCGCGCTGGTCGGACGCGCTTGAGCGGCGGGTGGCGGGTGGCGGGCCGCACGCGGGTGGGCTTCTCGGGGCGCAAGGCGACGCGGAGCCGTCCACAGCGGGTTGTGCGGCCCTGCCGACGACTCCGACGCCACCCCGCTCGCGACTCGACCCCCGGCGAGTTGAGCGAAGGCGGGAGCGCGGCGCCGACAGACTGCCGTGCAAGGCAATAGGCGCACCCCACCCCGCTCGCGACTCGACCCCCGGCGAGTTGCCCGGAGGCGGGAGCGCGGCGCCGACGGACTGCCGTGCAAGGCAATGGGCGGACCCGCTCGCAAGCTGACTCAGCCCGGTGCCACTGGTGCGCGGCGGGGTGCTTCCGGGGCGGGCTCTGCCACTCGGCGGGTGGTTGTGGGGGTGGGCGGCGGGGGCCACACATACTTTTGGGGTTAATGGGTTAAATGGGGTGAAAATGACTTTCCGAGTGTGATGGGGAGACGCCGTCGTGTCGCACTGTCGTCGCTTTCGCCGGGGCCTTGCTGTTGTGCTGCCGGTTGTCGTGTCGCTTGCCCTGGCGGGGTGCGGGGCGGGCAAGAAGGCCGAGACCTTGAGGATCAAGCCGGATACGCCGGCGACCTCGGTGGGGTCGTTGCTGATCCAGAACGTGGTGCTGCTGACCGGGCCGCTCGGTGGGGGCGGGCCGTTGGCGGTGACCGGGTCGATCTACAACGGGGGCGGGGCGCCGGATCAGATCCAGCGGATCTCGGTCAACGAGCTGCCGCTGCCGGCCGAGATCACCCCGGCGGCGAGTCACCCGGAGCTGCGGGTGCTGCCGCAGCAGACGTTGCAGCTCGGCGGGCCGGGAAATACGACCGCGGTCGTGCCGAATGCCGCGGACCTGGTCCGTTCGGGCGACACGCGGCGCGTGACGTTCACGTTCGCGCGTGAGGGCGAGGCCACACTGTGGGTGCCGGTGCTGGCGGCGCGGAGCTACTACGCGGGGTACGGGCCGCTCGCGTCGTAGACGGCGGACTCAGGTTGGCGGGTACCACGTCTGCGCGGGCCCGCGCTCGCACGGTTGGAGGCGCGGCACCGACCACCGGCCCGGAGCCGGGTCCCCGGCCGCGAGGCACTTCCCCGAGGCGGGGCTGACGAGCGCATCGGACGGCCCCGGCTGCCACTTCTGGGCGACGGCACCCGTACACGGCGCGAGGTACACCGTGCCGCCGCGCCCCGCCTCCAGGCATCTCCCGTCCTGGACCAGCGTGTTCGCGTCGCCCTTGGTCCACTCCTGCGCGGGCGACGCGTCGCACGTGGCCACGCCCGGCGTCCGGCCGTCCGACGGGGCGGCCAGGCACATGCCCGGCACGCCCGACGTGACCGCGCCGCGCGGCAGGCCGACCGCGGCGTCGAAGGAGAACGAGTCGGTGCGCAGCCCCACTCCGCCCTCCCAGACCTCGAAACCGGCCTGCACCGAGCACAGTTCGGAGTCCCTGGGGACGTACCCCCGCTGGGCCGCGTCCAGCGCGAACGCGCGCAGGTCGAGGTCGCGGACCGACGAGGCGGGGTCCTCCAGCAGGTAGACGATCACGGTGTGACTGCTCTTCTTGGGCAGTTGGTACACCGTGTACGACAGGCCCCCGATCCGCACCGGGTCGTCGGCCTTCTCCCCCGACGGCTTCTTGCCGCGGCTGTCGATCCAGATCATCAGCTCGGCGCTCTCGGTGAACGAGCACTCGCCGTGCACCGGGCTGAACCACAGGTCGTACGAAGCGTTCCAGGTACCGGAGTCGATCGTCGACGTGGTCCAACTGCTCACCGCGTACCGCAGGTTGTCGACGCGGATCGGCAGGACGCCGCCGTGCAGCGGGGTGGTGATGTGCGCGTACGCCCCCGGCCCGCGGTCCGGGTCGACCACCGTCCGCTCGTTCACCCCGCTCTGGCTGATGCGGAAGTCCGAGCCGCCGTCCGTACGGACGCACAGCCCGCCGACCGCGTTCCACTCGTTCGGATTCACCTGGTAGCGCCCGCCGTCGACCTCGCGCGCCGGGTGCCGGTTGATCTCGTCGGAGCACAACTCGCCCGCCTGCGGCACCACTTGCGCGATCGGCGCGGGCGGCCGCTCGTGCGCCTTGGCGGACCGCTGGAGGTCGCCCATGAAGCGCGGTGGCAGGAGCATCCAGGCACCCAGCAGCCCGGCCACCAGCAGCAGTGCGACGCCCGCGGTCAGCACCGGGTGGCTGCGGGCGGTGGACCGCAGCCGCGCGATCTCCCCCGACCTCGTCAACACGGCTCAGCCCGCCCCGGCCCGTGTGGTCCGGGTCGCCGTCGGCGGCTTCGAACCGGCGGGCCGCGTCGTGGTCCGGGTGGGCGGTCTCGTCGTCGGGCGCGGCGGGGACGAACTCGGCGGGGCCTTCGTCGTCGGAGCCGCCGGAGTCGAGGGCACGGCCGACGGTGTGCTGGACGACGGCGCGCCGGACGGCTCGGCGGACCTGTCGACGGCCCGCAGCGGCGTGGCCTTCAGCGTCCACTTGACGTCGTACCGCGCGTCCCCCATGCCGGTACGGTAGGCCGCCGACGCCGCCGGGGACACGGCGATGCGCCAGTCGGCCTGGCGCTCCTTGCGCGCCTCGTACCAGATGACGCCGATGATGTCGGGGTTGCCGGGGAGTTGGCGGAACATCTCGTTGATCCACTCCGCCTTGCGCCCGTCGAAGTCCACCGCACCCGTCTCGGTGATGACGACGGGCCGCTGGGTGAACTTGCGCAGCTCCTGCACCGTCGGCTGGAAGATCTCGTCGAAGGACTTGTACTTCTCGACGCCCTTGGTGCCGAAGTAGCCGGACAGCCCGACCCAGTCAACGTATTCGTCGCCCGGGTAGAGCGACTGCACCGGCGTCGAGCCGTCGTAGTCGCGGTTCGGACTCCACACCCAGGTCACGTCGTTCGCGCCGACCTGCGTGAAGATGTCGTGGACGTGCCGCCACGCCTGGATGTACTGGTCCGTCGTGTTGCCGTTGGCCTGGGCCGCCCACGGGTACCAGAAGCCGTTCATCTCGTGAGCGAAGCGGATCGCGACGGGGTAGCCGAGCTCCTTGATGCCCTGCGCCCACTTGGTGACGTAGTCGTCGAACTGGCCCGCGATGATGTGGCGGAGCGCGTACGCGGGCTGGTTGCCGCGCTCTTCCTCGATCGGGCTCTCCTTGGTGAAGTCCCAGGGCTCCCAGGCCATCAGCGGCATCAGGCCGCGTTTGGCCACCTGGTCGAACAGCCGCCGGTCGAACGGGGAGTCGGCCCAGCCGACGGAGAATTGCAGCACGGAGGGGTCGCGTCCGACCGCGCGGGAGAAGTCGTCCAGCGGTGCGAGGTCGTACGAGCCGTGCGCGGTCATGATGCCGAGGAACTTCTTGCCGGCCGGCGGGAACACCTCGACCGGCGCCTTGGCGACGCGCTCCTTGACCCACGCGGGCGGCGGCTGGCGCTCGGGCAAGGGTCCGCCCATGCCGGGGGCTTCCGAAGCGGCCTGCGAGTCGACGAGGTCGGGCGCCCAGACGAATGTGTAGGTGACCATCAGGGCCAGCACGAGGGCACCCAGCATGCGGGGAACGGTGATACGCACGACCGTCACCCCACCGCCCGGCGGCCGGGGGCACCGGCGGCCGTCTCGTCGTAGTAGACGCCGTCGAAGTCGGCGGCAGAGCCCCTGAGTTCGGCTCCCGCGTCACCGAGTTCCGAGTGGGAGTCGAAGTCGTCCGCAGAGCCACTGAGTTCGGCCCCGGCGTCACCGGGTTCTGCGTGGGAGCCGAGGTCGCCCGCAGGCTCGCCGAGTTCGGTCGCGCCCTTGCCGAGTTCGACCGCGCCGCCCCCGGGTTCCCCACGCTGCCCCGGCACCGAGCCGAGGGCCTTCGCCGTCGGTACGGGCGCCTCCGCGTCCGCCGCCCGCCGCGACCGCGCCTCCACCCGCTCGCGCGCCTCCCGCACCTGCTCGGCGCGAGCCGCCGCGGCCTTGACGGCGTCGCGGGCCGCGCGGCGGCCAGTGAACAGCGACATCAGCGGCGGCATGAGCCCGGTGAACAGCGCCAGCCCCGCCCAAACCCGCAGCACCGTCTGGTCGTTGGACAGCATGACGCTCGCGCCGATCAGCCCGCCGGCCAGCGCCGCCCAGAACAGGTGCAGGCGGAACGTGCCCAACGACTCGGCGCTGCGCAGTTCGCCCTTCGCGGTGACCGCGTACGCGAGCGGCCTGCGCAGGATCGCCGCGACCGCCGCGGAGACGTACACCGGCCCCGCGAACAGCGTCAGCGCGATCCCCGCCGCCCCCACCTCGCGGCGCTCGTGGGCCGCCAGGTTGAACCGCCGCAGCCACAGCCACAGCACGAACCAACTGCCCATGCTCGCACCCCAGAGGGCCAGCCAGTGGGCGCCGTTGACGCGCATCGCGCTGATGCCGCAGAGCAGGTACGTGGCCGTCGCCACGATGCCGAGCAGGCTCGTCACCGCGACGCTCGGGTAGTAGAACTGCACGAAGCCGTACAGGATGCGCTGCCGCAGGCTCAGCCGGATCCCGGAGCGCAGCTTGCGGTCCAGGAGGATCTCCCAGATGCCGTACGCCCAGCGCTTCTGCTGGTTGAAGTAGTCCGTCCAGGACGTCGGCCCCTCGCCGATCGCCAGCACGTCCGGCGTGTAGACGCCCTTCCACCGGTTCCCCGTCTCCGGGTTGTCGGTGCCCTGGATCCGCATGCTGGTCAGGTGGTCCTCGATGATCGAGTCCTGATAGCCGCCGATCTGCCGCCACGCGGTGGGCCGGTAGAGGTGGTTGGTGCCGATCAGCAGGGGCGCGTCGAGGCCGTTGCCGCCGCGCTCCACGACGCCGCTGAACATGAACTGCTGGACGCCGGCGCCGTGCGCGACCCAGTTGTCGTACATGTTCCCGTACACCTGCGGGGCGACGACGAACGCGACGTCGGGGTCGCGGAAGTAGCCGAGGGTGCGTTCCAGGAAGCAGGGCAGCGGCACGTGGTCGGGGTCCATCTGCGCCACGACGTCGTACTTGTGCTCGTGCTCGGCACGCCACGAGTTGTGGTTGCCCGACTTGGTCTTGGCCCGGAACTCGCCTTCCAGGCGGTTGTATTCGGGACGCCCCTTGCGGCTGAAGTGGTGCACGCCGATGCGCGCGGCCATCGCCTTCACCTCGGGGTCGTCGCCCTCGTCGAGGATCCAGACGTCCACCTCGCCGTCGTACTCGATCTCCTTCATCGCGACGAGCGTGCGCTCCACGATCTCGATCGGCTCCTTGGCCGGGACGATCGTCGTGAGCACCGCGACGCGCAGGCCCGACTGCGCCTCGACCGGTATCGGGTCACGCGCGCGGGACGCGAAAATCCACACCGAGACGGTCTGGACAAGGCGGGTGAGTTCCACGATGATCACGGCGCAGAACGCGATGCGCGCGACCGTGAGCTTCCATCCGTCGATCCAGGTGACGCCCGCTCCGGGGACGTGCTCGGGGAGCAGCAGCCAGCCCACGAAGGCCAGGCCCGCGGCGGCGTTGACCAGCACGAGCACGTGCAGCGTGAACTTGGTCCAGGGACGCGCGACCGCGCGGAAGCCGACCGTGTAGGGGCCTTCCGGCGCCGGGGTCAGCGGCCCCGCGACGGTCGCGCAGTCCAGATACGCGCGGTGGGCTATTCGGTTCCTGCGCTCGCGCTTGTTGGCGCGGCGCACGCGTCCCTCGCGAGCCCTTCGACGGCCACGGCGGTCCCCCGTCCCAGACACGGACCGTGTCCCTCCCTTTGGTGCTTGGTGTTCGTGCTTCTTGCTTCGTTCCGATACGCACGGACGCGGTACGCGCCGCCGCTCGCGGCCGCGGCGCGCGTGCGCTACTTCGTCCGCATCAGCTCGTCTTCACCTGGATCGAGTTGGCGATCTCGTCCATCAGCGAGACGGGCGGCGCCTCGGCGGTGCGGTCCAGGCACATCTGGAACACGGCCACCTCGGTGGTTGTGCCGACGCGCACGGACAGGACTCCGCAGTAACTGCTCGGCGCGGTCTTCCCGACCAGGTTCGGCAGGTCCCACATGACGAGGTAGGCGTCGTTCCCCTGGAGGGTGAGCGCCTGCTGCTTCAGCGGCTTGGGCGCCGGTTCGGCTGCGTCGGTCTGGACGGCGACCAGTTCCCCGCCCATGCCCAGGGTCAGCGACTTGAGGTCGGACCAACCGCCGCTCAGCAGGCGGAGGTTGTGCACGACGGTGCCCCGGGAGCAGCTTCCGCCCGCGCGTCCCGTGCACTCGTACGGCGCGAGCACGAACCGGTTCTCCTCGCTCGTCGCCTTGGGGTCGACCTGCGGGGTCCACCCGGTCGGGACGGAGAAGACCACGATCTCCTTCGGGCCGGTGACGGACTGCGCGCCCGCGATCGGCTTGCCCCCGGCCAGCGGCGTACCCGCGAAGCCGTCGGGGCTGGCGACGTCCGTGGGCAGCGCGACGGTGGGCGGCGGCGTCGACGAGGGCGCGGAGGTCGTGGTGGTCTTGTCGTCGTCACCCTGGCCGAGGAAGTAGCCGCCGACACCGGTGCCGACCGCGATGACGGCCGCCACGACGGCCATGATGACGAACCGTTTGCGCCGGTTCGGCTCGACGGCCTCGAACTGCACGGGTGTGATCGGCTGCGGGATGGGACGGTCCGCTCCCGGCCACGGCGGTGACGACGACGGCGAGGAGGACGAGGAGGACGCCGAACCGGCCCCCGACGCGGGTGCGGCCACGGTCGGCTGCGAGGCCGCCGCTTCGTCACGCACCGTGTACGGCGGCTGCGGTCCGGAGGGCGGCGCCGGCGCCCCGGAGTCCTGCGCGTTCGCTTGTGCCTGGTCCCCCGCGCTCGAAGACTGAAGGAAGTCCGACTGGAGGCGGAAGTCGTCCGTCCACGACGAACCGTTCCACCAACGCAGCGTGTTCGGCTGCCCCGAAGGATCCTTGTACCAGCCGCTCGGCCGGTTCTCCGTCACCATGCGGCGAGATGCTAGCAGGATCGGATTTTCCCAAGAGACGAACACCATCGGTCCCGCGCGAAACGGTAATACGACGTTCCGGTCCGGTAACCGACAGCCACCATCCGCATCTGCCGCCAAAGCCGCAAATCGCCTGACTCGCAGTGATCATCCTCCGGTCGACAACCGACCGGACGGCGGCACTCGGACGCCCGGGACGAAGCGCCCGGGGGAGCCGTCCGAACGAGCCGCCCGGGACCGGCCGCCCGGCACCGGCCGCCCCGGATCAGACGTTGAAGCGGAACTCCACGACGTCGCCGTCCTGCATGACGTAGTCCTTGCCCTCCATGCGGGCCTTGCCCTTGGCGCGTGCCTCGGCGCGCGAGCCGGTCTCGACGAGGTCGTCGAAGGCGATCACCTCGGCCTTGATGAAGCCGCGCTGGAAGTCGGTGTGGATCACACCGGCGGCCTCGGGGGCGGTGGCGCCCTTCTTGATCGTCCAGGCGCGGGCCTCCTTGGGACCGGCCGTGAGGTAGGTCTGGAGGCCGAGGGTGACGAAGCCGACGCGGGCGAGCAGGGACAGGCCGGACTCGTCCTGGCCGAGGCTCTGGAGGAGTTCGAGGGCCTCGTCGTCGGGCAGTTCGATCAGCTCGGACTCGATCTTGGCGTCCAGGAAGATCGCCTCGGCCGGGGCGACGAGTGCGCGCATCTCGGCCTTCAGCTCCTCGTTCGTCAGCTCTTCCTCGTCGACGTTGAAGACATAGAGGAACGGCTTGGCGGTCAGCAGGTGCAGCTCGCGCAGCGGGGCGGAGTCGAGCCCGGCGGCGAACACCGTCTGCCCGCTCTCCAGGACCTTCTGCGCCTCCTCGACCGCCTGGGCGGCGACCGCCGACTCTTTCTTCAGGCGCGACTCCTTCTGGAGGCGCGGCAGGACCTTCTCGATGGTCTGGAGGTCGGCCAGGATCAGCTCGGTGTTGATGGTCTCCATGTCGTCCTTCGGCGAGACCTTGCCGTCGACGTGGACCACGTCCGGGTCGGTGAACACCCGAATGACCTGGCAGATCGCGTCCGACTCGCGGATGTTGGCGAGGAACTTGTTGCCCAGGCCCTCACCCTCGGAGGCGCCGCGCACGATGCCCGCGATGTCGACGAAGTCGACCGTGGCCGGGAGCACCTTCTGCGAGCCGAAGATCTCGGCGAGCTTGCCAAGCCGCTCGTCGGGGACGCCCACCACGCCCACATTGGGCTCGATCGTCGCGAAGGGGTAGTTCGCGGCGAGCACGTTGTTCTTGGTCAGGGCGTTGAACAGGGTGGACTTGCCGACGTTGGGCAGACCGACGATTCCGATGGTGAGCGACAACGTGGCTTCCCTAGAAGTGGTGGGGGCGGCTGGTGGGGTGGGTGCGGGACCCGCCCGGGTGCGCCGGAGCAGGGTACGCCGCTGCCATTCTATCGGCGCCGCGCACCGCCTCTGCCTGGGCAGTGCAGGTTGGGGGGCTTTCCTCTCCCCCGTGCCCCGCGTACCTCCTAGCTTGGACGGGAGACATGGCGACCACACACGCATCTACGGGGACCGGGGGCCGACCGTGGCAACACTGAACCGCGTGGCCGGGCCGGACGCCGTGCGCTGGGAGGGCACCAGACACATCTGGGAGCTGCGGCGTTCGGCGCCGGGCGTCATGCTCGCGGGACTCCTGCTTGTCCTCGGCGGCACCGCGGCGCTGTTCTCCGTGGTCGGCGTGGCCCTGGCGGCAATCGGCCCGGCCTGCGTGTGGGCGTACGCGAAACGCAGGCTCGCGATCACGGGCAGCCACCTCGTGCTGTACGACACCTCCGGGCCGAAGCACTTGGCCTGGGAGGACATCCGCCACGTCACCCTCCGCATGACCGGGAACAGCCTGTATGGGCAGGCGCACCTGTCGGTCGGCACGCACACGCTCGCCGCCACCGAGGAACTGCGCATCCGGTACGTCGAGACAAGGCTGTTCCGCACCCTCGCCCACGACCTCTTCACGCCGCTCCACACGCGAGGCATCACCTTCATCGTCGAGAGCCCCGACATCATCGCGGCCGAGATCCGGCAGCGCGCGGGCAACCCGCGCATCGCGCCGCCGCCCGGACCGATCCCGGAACTGCCGGACAACTGAGCGCGACGGGCCGAGGCGCGTTGGGACGTTGGGACGTTGGGGCGTCGGCCACGGGCGACGGGCAGGGCCCGACGGGCAGGGCCCGACGGGCCGGGCGCCGTCGGCGTGCCGCGGCGGTGCGGGCGGCGCTGAGCCGCAAGGATGAACGTATGGACGTCACCGCTGTGTTGCTGCTGCTCATCGGCCTCGCGCTGGGCGCCGCCCTGGGCGTGCTGTGGACGCGGACGCAGTCGAGCGCCCGGATCGCCCGCCTGGAGGCCGAGCACAACGCCGCCCTCGACGCCGTCACCATCGCCGAGCGCGCGCAGGAGCAGATGAGCGAGCGCTTCCGGGCGCTGTCCGCCGACGCGCTCGCGCGCAGCAACGCGCAGTTCCTGGAGCTGGCGGACCACCGTTTCCGAATCGCGGGTGACCCGATCCGCGAGACCCTCGACAAACTGGACGGGCGGCTCGGCGAGTTGGAGCGCACCCGGGCCGCCGCGTCCGCCGCGCTCAGCCGCCAGATCGACGATGTGCGGCTGGCCGGCGAGCAGTTGCGCCGCGAGACGGCGTCGCTGGTCACCGCGCTGCGCAAGCCGGACGTACGGGGACGCTGGGGCGAGATGCACCTGCGCCGTGCGGTCGAGTTGGCCGGCATGGTCGAGCGGTGCGACTTTGACACGCAGACGTCGGTGAGCACCGACGACGGGCTCTACCGCCCGGACATGGTGGTGCACCTGGCAGGCGGCAAGCACGTGGTGGTCGACTCCAAGGTGCCGCTCGCCGCGTTCCTCGACGCCGCGGAAAGCGACGACGAGGCGGTGCGGGCCGAGCGCATGGTCGCGCACGCGCGGCAGCTCCGCACGCACGTGGACCAGTTGGGCGGCAAGGCGTACTGGCAGAAGATCCAGACCACTCCGGAGTTCGTGGTCCTCTTCGTGCCGGGCGAGGCGTTCCTCGCGCAGGCTCTGGAGCAGGAGCCGGGCCTGATGGAGTACGCCGCCGCGCGCAAGGTCGTGCTGGCGACGCCGACCACGCTGATCGCGCTGCTGCGCACGGTCGCGTACGCGTGGAGCCAGGACGCGCTGGCCGACGGCGCCCGCGAGGTGTTCGAGCTGGGCCGCGAGCTGTACGACCGGCTCGGCAACCTCGGCGAGCACCTGGACCGGCTGGGCCGTTCGCTGACCGGCGCGGTCGGCGCCTACAACCGCACGATTGGTTCGCTGGAGGCGCGCGTGCTGGTCAGCGCGCGGCGCATGCGCGATCTGCGCCTGGTCGAGGACGACTTGGCGGTACCGTCGCAGGTCGAGCAGACGGCCCGGTCGCTGTCCGCTCCGGAACTGGTGGCGTCGGCGGAGGAGGGGAACCGGCTGCGCTCGCTGCCGCCGCTGGACGGGACGCACGGCGCGCCGTCGGCGTCCTCGCGCGAGTGAGCGGGAGCTTCGGGCCCGCGCTCGGCGATGCACGGCACCGAGGACGAGGAAGGGACAGGCTCTCCCGGCCGCAGTGCCGGATCGGATCATGAGGGTCGGACCATGAAGGTCGGATCACCCAGGTCGGATCACCCAGGTCGGATCAACGAGGTCAGATCAACGAGGCCGGACAACCAAGTCGGATCAACCAAGGAAGCGCGTGTTCCTCACCCCTTTGTCCGTGGTTCACCACATACCGTGGGTTTGTGGAACAGCGCAGCCGAGCAGCCCGCCCGTCGGCGGCCGGACGGCCCCCGCAGGGGCGGCGTCCCGTGCCGGCGCCCGGGCGGGGTGAGCCGGTGCGTCGTCGCCGATCGCCGCGCGCGGAACCGCCCGAGCCCGTGACCCCGGGGACGGGGGCACCACGTCCCGTACCGCCCAAGCCCCCCGGACGCCCGGAGGCGGCGGCCCCGCCGAGTGCCGGTGCGTCTCCCGGCGCCCCTCCCGGTGCAGCGGCCGAACGGGCCTTCCCCGCACCCGACCCCGGCGAGCCCGGCTGGGGCGGAGCCGACGGACCGGACGCCCCCGACAGGTCGTACCCCGGCGGTTCCGCGCTCCCGCACGGTCGCCCCTCGCCTCCGCCACCCCCGCCCTCCGCGCCGTCGGTGACCGGCGGCACCGCAGGGCCGCGCGGACGGCAGAGTCCCGGCGGACCCGGCGGCAGGCCGGGCCCCGGCGGCGGCCACGGGAGCGGGCCCGGAAACGGCCAGGGCGGCGGGAACGGGAACGGTCAGGGCAGCGGGCGCGGCGACGGCAGAAGCCCCGGCCGCGGCGCCGACCCCCACGGCCGCCCCGCGCAGCGCCGCCGTCCGGCCTCCGCCACCGGGCTCACCGCCCCCGGCGCCTTCGTCGTGGCGTCCGGCGCCACCCTGCTCGGCGGGGTGCTCGACCACATGGTCACCGACACGCTGGGCGCGCTGTTCGGCACGGTCTTCCTGGCCACATGCGTGCTGGTCGCGGTCAAGACCCGGATCCGCGACCTGGCCGCGGCGGTGATCGCGCCGCCGCTCGCGTTCGCGCTGACGATACTGGCGCTCAGCCTGTTCTTCCCCAGCGACAACGGCGAAGGCTTCGTCCTCCGGACCGTGCTCGACATGTTCACGGCGCTGACCTTCAAGGCCGGGGTGCTGTGGGGCGGCGCGGTGCTCGCGGCGGCGGTCGTCTTCGTCCGGTTGCGCGCGGACCGCGAGGCGACCCGGCGGCGGGCGGCGGTACGCGAGGGCCGCGACCGCGACCGTGGCGGCCCCGCCCCAGGGCCACGCGACCGCTGACGCCGAGCCGGGCGAGCCGGAGCGGACAGCCGAGCGGCGACGGCCACACCCAAGGTGCGCGCGACCGGGGCGAGCCGGCGCGGACAGCCGAGCCGCACAAGACCGGGCGAAGAAGCCGGGCCGAAGCAGGCACCCGCCCCCGGGCACGCAAAGCCCCTCGGACCCTCCCGGGATCCGAGGGGCGAACGTACGTCAGGCCTGTTGCCCGGCCGCCTTGAGGTCGCGGCGCAGCTCCTGCGGCAGTGAGAACGCCAGGCGCTCCTCCATCGCGGTGTGCACCCGCACGTCGTCGAAGCCGTGCCCGGCCAGCCACTCCAACACGCCGTCGACCAGCACCTCGGGCACCGACGCGCCGCTCGTCACGCCGACCGTGGCGACCCCGGCCAACCACGCCTCGTCGATCTCGTCGGCCCCGTCGACCAGGTACGACGCACCCGCGCCCGCCTCCAACGCGACCTCGACCAGCCGCACCGAGTTGGACGAGTTCTTGGACCCGACGACGATGATCAGGTCGGCCTCGGCGGCGATCTGCTTCACCGCGACCTGGCGGTTCTGCGTCGCGTAGCAGATGTCGTCACTCGGCGGGCTTTCGAGGAGCGGGAACTTCTCCTTCAACGCGCCGACCGTGGCCATGGCCTCGTCCACCGACAGCGTGGTCTGCGACAGCCACACCACCTTGGAGGGGTCGCTCACCTCGATGTTCGCGACGTCCTTCGGGCCGTCGACCAGTGTGATGCTCTCCGGCGCCTCGCCCATCGTGCCGACGACCTCTTCGTGGCCCTCGTGGCCGATGAGGAGGATGTTGTAGCCGTCCTCGGCGTAGCGCACGGCCTCCTTGTGCACCTTGGTCACCAGCGGGCAGGTGGCGTCGATGGTCTTGAGGCTGCGTTCGGCGGCCTGCTCGTGCACGACCGGGGCCACCCCGTGGGCGGAGAAGATCACCGTCGCGCCCTCGGGCACCTCGTACGCCTCGTCGACGAAGACCGCGCCGCGCTTGCGGAGCGTCTCGACGACGTACTTGTTGTGCACGATCTCGTGGCGGACGTAGACCGGCGGCCCGTACAGCTCCAGGGCCTTCTCGACGGTGACGATGGCCCGGTCCACGCCCGCGCAGTACCCACGGGGGGCGGCGAGCAGGACGCGGCGGGTTTGCGGAGCGACCTCAGTCATGCCGTCCATGGTACGGGGGCGCCTCCGCTCCGGTCGGCGGTCGCGCGGCGCCGTACACCCAAAGTGTCGGTCCCGACCCGTAATGTGGCGGCATGGCGCTGACCACCTCTGCGGAATCCCCCATCCCCGTATCGGAGATCTCGCGCCTCATCGGGGGCTGGATCGACCGGCTCGGATCCGTCTGGGTCGAGGGCCAGATCACCCAGTTGAGCCGCCGTCCCGGCGCCGGCGTCGTGTTCCTCACGCTCCGCGATCCGTCCGCCGAGGTGTCGATCTCGGTCACCTGCTTCCGCCGCGTGTTCGACGCGGTGAGCGAGGTGGTGTCCGAGGGCGCGCGCGTGGTCGTGTACGCGAAGCCCGAGTGGTACAAGGCGCGCGGCACCCTCTCCCTGCGTGCCACCGAGATCCGTCCGGTCGGCATCGGCGAACTGCTCGCGCGCGTCGAGCAGCTCAAGCGGGCGCTCACCACCGAGGGGCTCTTCGACCCGCGCCACAAGAAGCCGCTGCCCTTCCTGCCGCACCGCATCGGGCTGGTCTGCGGCCGGGCGAGCGCGGCCGAGCGCGACGTCCTGGAGAACGCGCGGCGGCGCTGGCCGGCCGTGCGCTTCGCGGTGCGCAACGTGGCGGTCCAGGGTGTGCACGCGGTGCCGCAGGTCGTCCAGGCGGTCCGCGAACTTGACGCGGACCCGTCGGTGGACGTCATCGTCGTGGCGCGCGGCGGCGGCAGCGTCGAGGACCTTCTGCCGTTCTCCGACGAGGAGTTGGTGCGCACCGTCTTCGGCTGCGCCACCCCCGTGGTCAGCGCGATCGGCCATGAGCCCGACACCCCGCTGCTCGACCTGGTCGCCGACCTGCGCGCGTCGACGCCGACCGACGCCGCGAAGAAGATCGTCCCGGATGTGGGCGAGGAGATGGCCCGCATCCACCAGTTGCGCGACCGAGCACGGCACACCATCGCGATGCGCGTCGAACGCGAGGAGCACGGGCTCGCGTCGGTGCGCAGCCGCCCGGTGCTCGCCGATCCGTACGGCATGGTCGGGGTGCGCGAGGAGGAGGTCGATGCCTTGGTCGACCGCTCGCGCCGGACGCTGCGGCACCGCCTCGATCACGCGGCGACGGACCTGGAGCACACCCGGGCGCGGGTGGTGGCGCTGTCCCCGGCGGCCACGCTGGAGCGCGGGTACGCCGTCCTCCAGAAGGAGAACGGCCAGGCGGTCCGCAGCCCGGGCGAGGTCGAGCCGGGCGAGAAGCTGACCGCCCGGCTCGCGTCGGGCCGCCTGGACATCGTGGTGGCCGGGGACTGACCGGAGCCTGTCCGGGGGCCGACCCGGGTCTGACCGGTCGCGCACGGGCACGCCACTGGACCCGGTGCTCGGCACCCCGGCGGGCCGGACGACCGCGGCATGCTCCGCAGCCTCGCCCCCACGACTGCTCCCGGCCCGCTCCGTGGCCTACCCGACGGCCCGGTCCCGTCGGCCTCCGCCTACTCCTCGGACTCCTCGCGGACGTACTCCGCGTAGTCCGCCGCGCTCAGCAGGTCTTCGGTGTCGACCGTGCCGGACGGGGCGATCTCGATGAGCCAGCCGTCGCCGTACGAGTCGTCGTTGAGCTGCTCCGGGCCGTCCGCGAGCGTGTCGTTCACCGCGGCGACGGTCCCGGCGAGCGGCATGTAGATCTCCGAGACCGCTTTGACGGACTCGACCGTCCCCAGCGGCTCACTCGCATCCAACTTGGCTCCCTGCTCCGGGAGTTCGACGTAGACGACGTCGCCGAGCTGGCGCTGCGCGTAATCGGTGAGACCGACGCGCCAGCGTCCGCCGGGGACTTCCTGCGCCCACTCGTGGTCCTTCGTGTACGTGCGGTCTTCCGGGATGTTCGGCAAGCCGGCCTCCAGGGCGCCTCGTCGCGGACGCCGGGTCCGACCGCGCGCGTCGGTCGGACACCGGCTTGAGGCCGAGCATGCGGCACCGCCGACAGGGTTGGGTAGCGCGGGACAGGACACCCACCCGATCGGGCGAACCGTCGCCATTTCCCTTCACAGACAAGGGAGTTGCCGGATAATCGCACCGATTCCGCGGCCCCCGCGACTGGGGTCGCAGCACGTGCGGCGGCGCCCGCCCCCGACCGGTTTCCCCAGGTCGAGCGAGTTTGTCGGACAACCTGTCGTCCGTTCGGGTGGATCGCGGACGGATTCCCGGCGCGGTGCGCCCGTCGGCCCCCAAGCGCGCTTACGTTCGGGCTCCGGACTCCGATCCATAGGGGCTGCCATGCGCCGTGCCGGGCTGTTCACCGTCCGCCGAGCCGTCGTACGCGCCGCGCTGCCGCTGATCGCGGTGGCCGCTGTCGCCGCCGCGGCCCCCGCGCCCGCCCCCGGGGACACCGCCGCGGCCGACCGGAGCCGTGCTGTCTGGCAGCCCTCGGCCGCCGACGACTACGTCAACTACGTTGCCCCGCGCGACGATCTGCCGCTCGACGCGCGGCCGGAAACGGCCGACGAACGCACCGGATCCACCCCGTCCGGCGGGCACACCCAGCAAACCCGTGACGTGGACCGGAAGTTCGCGGACGGCAACCCTGTCGCGGCCCGCGGGCTCGCCGCCGCAGAGGCCGAGGCGTCCGCGACCGGCCGCAGTCCGCGTGCGCTGCGCGAGGAGCGGGACCGGCGCGCCGGCCGTCCGTCCACCCACGAGGCCCAACTGCTCACCATCCTGGTCGAGTTCAACGACCGGGCGAACGACGACTTCGCCGGTTTCCGCAGGCCCAGGAGCGTCGCGGACCCGACCTGCGTCACCGAGCCACCGGGCACCGTCATGAACGGCCCCCGGCACAACCGGCTGCCCGACCCCGCGGGCACGCAGGACAACAACACCCTGTGGGTGCCCGACTTCTCGCCGGCGCACTACAACGCGATGCTCTACACCGAGCGCGGTCTCACCGAGCGCGTGCGCCCCGATCTCACCGGCCCCGACGGCCGCCCCGGCGTCGACCTGGCCGGGCTGACCATGCGCAACATGTACCGCGAGATGTCGAAGGGCGCGTACAGCGTCGGCGGCGAGGCCGCGGGCTGGGTGACGGTGCCGCACTCCGAGGCCTGGTACGCCGCCGGGAAGTGCGGCGCGATCATGCAGGACAACAGCGGGCACCCCGACAACCCGCGCGGCGTACGCCAGTTCGTCACCGACGCGGTCGACGCCCTGGCCGCGTCGCGCCCCGACTTCCCGTGGGCCGACTACGACCGCGAGGACCTGGGCGACGCCGACCACGACGGCAACCTGCGCGAGCCGGACGGCGTGGTCGACCACCTCGTCCTGGTGCACGCGGGCCGCGACAAGTCGGCGGGCGGCGGGGCGGAGGGGACGTACGCGATCTGGGCGCACGCCGGCAACGTGCTGCGCGGGCACCCCGTACCGGGCACGGACCTCCGGGTGGCGAACTACATCGTGCAGCCGGAGGACTCCGGAGTCGGCGTCTTCGCCCACGAGTTCGGCCACGACCTCGGACTACCGGACCTGTACGACAACTTCAGCGGCGGCGAGACGGACGTCGACTTCTGGGACCTGATGTCGTCCGGCTCGCACTCCGGGCCGCTGTTCCAGGCGATGCCCGCGCACATGGGCGCGTGGTCGAAGTACGTGCTCGGCTGGACCGATCCCGAGGTCGTGCCGGTCGGCGACGCGCGGCGCTTCCTGACCGTCGGCGCGGCCGCGAAACCCCTTCCCGGCACCCGTGATTCGGTACGCGTCGACCTGCCGCCGGAGACGGTTCGCATCGGCACGCCGCACTCCGGCGCGAACATGTGGTACTCCGGGCGCGACCAGGAGTGGGCGGACACGTCGATCGTCCGCGAGCTGTCCGTCCCGGCGGGAGCCCGCGACGCGGCGCTGTGGATGTGGAACGACTACGTCATCGAAGAGGACTGGGACTACGGCTTCGTCGAGGTGTCCGACGACGGCGGCGCCACCTGGACGCAGCTCGCGGTGCACGACGAGGCCGGCAACCTGGTCTCGACCCCACCGGGCTACCCCGACCCCAACCGCAACCTCGCCGAGTTCCGCAAGACCGACGCGCTGACCGGCAGCAGCGGCGGCTGGCGGCACGACCGCGTGGACCTGACGGCGTACGCGGGCCGGACGGTGCAGGTGCGCCTGGCCACGATGACGGACGCCGCCTTCACCGAACGCGGCTGGTTCGCCGACGACTTCGCCCTCGTCGCGGACGGCGCGACGATCTGGTCCGACGACGTCGAGAACGGCGACGCGGGCTGGCACCCGGTCCTGGGCACGTCGACCATCACGCGCGGGTCGGGCTGGGCGCGTACCACGGGCTCGGTCGAGCGCGAGCAGTACTACCTGCTGGAGTGGCGGGCCCCGGTCGGCTTCGACGAAGGGCTGAACTACGCGTACACGACCGTCAGGAGCGGGGTCGCGAGCGGAGACCCGGCCGCGGGCACGCAGATCGCGCGCGTGCCGTACAACGTGCCGGGGCTGCTGGTGTGGCTGCGCGACGCGGAGTACCAGAACAACGGCGTGCGGTTCAATCTGGACGCGCCGCCGAGCCACGGGCCCAAGGGCCAGGTGCTGCTGGTCGACGCGCACGTGGACCCGCTGCGCTGGACCGGCGAGGCAGGTGCCAACTACTCCATCGCCCGGAACCCGCTGAAGAACATCGAGAACCGCGCGCAGTCGTCCAACGCGGCCTTCGCCCCCACGGCCACCAAGCCCTTCACCGCCTGCCACACGCAGGGCAAGTGGTGCCAGGACTTCCCGGCGCTGGACGGGCGCGCCGAGTTCACCGACGCCCAGGGCTGGGCCGCGGGCGCCGAGTACCTGGACGGACGCCCGGTCGACCGCTTCCGGGACGGCGGCACGGTGGTGCCCGCGCGCGAGCCCTACTCGACGCGGGTCGTCAAGCCGGACGGCTCGCCGGACCCGGTCCACTACGGCGTGCCCTTCGGCGGCTCGGTGCTGGGCACGGGCGACCCGGGGCCGGAGCGGGCGTACGGGGTCGGGGTACGCGTCCTGCACCCCTTCGACGCGAACCGCGGCGCGCTGATCGCCGTCACTCCGGCGCGTCGGTGACGGCGCATAGGCTGCTGCCATGGCCAAGAAGAGTGTGGACGCCGCGGTCGACTCCGGCGAGGAGTCCCTGGGGTACGAGCAGGCCCGCGACGAGTTGGTCGAGGTCGTCCGGCGGCTGGAGACCGGCGGCATCTCGTTGGAGGAGTCGCTTGCGCTGTGGGAGCGAGGCGAGAAGCTGGCGAACGTCTGCCAGCAGTGGCTCGACGGCGCCCGGGCGCGCCTCGACGCGGTGATGAAGGCGCAGGCCGAGGACGAGGGCGGCGTCGAGGGCTGAGCGGGTCGCTCGGGGGTCGGCGACCGGTCGGGTCCCAGGACGCGGGAACGCTCCCCGTGCCCCCGGCCCGCGGATCCCCCTCGCCCCTCGACCCCTCAGCCGTGCACCGCGACGACGATGGTCGCCACCAGCGTGACCAGGGCCACCGCGCCGCCCAGGACGACCCAGCGCAGGCGCGGCAGCACCTCCCAGCCCTCGCCGGGGCGCGCGTCCACCGGCCGCCACCGGCGCGCGCCGCGGGCGCGGACCCGTGCGAGGCTCACAGGGCGACCCACGCCGGGACGTACGGCCGCCCGTTGGCGTCCACCGGCTGCCGTTCCGACCCCTGCCGCCCCGACGTGCCGCTCGACTCGGACTGCTGCGGCGGGACCTGCCGGCCGGGCGTGAAGCACAGGTGCAGGTGCGGCTCCCCGTCGACGACCGACCGGCCGCCCATGGCGGTGAAGCCGCGTTGCAGGAACCACGGCGCGACGCGGACGAACACGTCCGCGACGATCGGCCGCCCCTCGGCCAGGACCACGGCGTGCTCGACCAGGGTGGTGGCGTATCCCTTGCGGCGGTCGGAGGTCGCGGTGCAGAGGCGGCCGAGCCGCAGGATGCCGTCCGGTTCCTCGGTCAGGCGGAGCGTCGCGACCGGCACGCCATCGCGCTCGCCCCACACGTGCAGGGTCTCGGGCTCGATGTCGAGCCCGTCGGGTTCGTGGCGCGCGCGCTGTCGGGCGACCACGAAGACCTGGCTGCGCAGCGCGAGCAGGCGGTAGAGCCGCTCGGCGCTCAGCTCGGCGAGTGTTCCGCAGAAGTACGAGACGTCCACCGGCGAAGGCTGACATCGCGATCACGACATTTGGGCGACTCCGTGATGAACTCTCGATGCCGGACCGCCCAACCCTGACTGCCCGTCAGCGCACTGCCGCGGGCCGCAGCGCCGCGGCGAGCTGCGCGAGATCCTCGAAGGTCGCGGTGCCGGTGACCATGGTCGTGACCCCGCCCTGCTCGTGGACGAGCGAGCGGTACTTGGGCCCGTCGTACGACTTCCACGGCACGCCCGCGACGTCGTACACGCCGACCGGCTTGCCGTTCTTCCCCTTGTCCTTGACGAACGCGGCGGCCGGGCCGTTGCCCTGCTCGACGGCGGCGTACTGCTCGTTCGGGTTGATGAACCCGATGTGCCAGGTGACCCGTGTCGGGTTGCGGCTGTCGTAGTCCGCGGAGGTCGGGCGCCAGCGGTCGGGCAGCCCCTGCGGCGCGAGCAGCGGGTACGGGGCCACCTGGCTCGCCTGCTGGAACTGGAGCGAGTAGTCGATCGGCCGGACCGGGTCGCGCTCGCTGTGCCGCCCGAAGATCAGCAGGGCGACCACCACGATGCCGACGACTCCCAGGGAGAGCACCATGTCCCGAACGGTTTCAAAGCCGCGCTTCTTCGCCACGACACCATGGTCCCCCATGACGCGCCGTGCTTGGCACCGACCCCCTTGACCTTCGCATATGCAAGGCAATAAGACACTGAACCTTGCATATGCAAACCATGAATGGAGTAGTGTCCCGCTCATGCCCACCTACCGCATGGGCCGGGTCGCGCAGCTTCTCGGCGTGAGCCCGGACACCGCCCGCCGCTGGGCCGACTCGGGGCGCCTGACGACGTCCCGCGACGAGCACGGCCACCGGGTGGTCGAAGGCGCGGCGCTCGCCGCGTTCGCGGTCGCCCTCGCCGAGGACGCGTCCGCGGGTGCCGTCGAGCACCCGCGTGCCTCCTCGGCCCGCAATTCCTTCCCCGGCATCGTCACCAAGGTCATCCTGGGCGACGTCGCGGCACAGGTGGAGATCCAGGCGGGGCCGCACCGAGTGGTGTCCCTGCTGACCCGGGAAGCCGTCGAAGAGCTGGGCCTCGCGCCCGGCGTGGAGGCGGTCGCCTCGGTCAAGTCGACCAACGTGACCGTGGAGTTGACGACGTGAGAACGCTTCGTCGCGCATCGGCACCGATAGCCGTCGCGACCACCACGGTGCTGCTGCTCGCGGGCTGCGGCGGCGGCGACGAGGACGGCGGCAACGGGAGCGGTGCCTCCGGCGTCCCGCAGGCGTCCGGCGGCGCCGGCTCCGCCAAGTCGCCGTCGAGCATCACCGTGCTGGCCGCGGCGTCGCTGACCGGCGCCTTCAACGAGGCGAAGGAGGCGTACACCAAGGCGAACAAGGACCAGGACGTCAAGTTCTCGTTCGCCGGGTCGCAGGAACTCGCCGCCCAAGTGAGGCAGGGCGCCCCCGCGGACGTCGTCGCGACCGCGGACACCAAGACCATGGACGGCCTCGCCGCCGAGGTGAACAGCCCGAAACTGTTCGCGAGGAACAAGCTGACGATCGTGGTCGCGCCGGGCAACCCGAGGAACGTCAGGACGCTCGCCGACCTCGCGCGCGGCGATCTCACGGTGGTGCTGGCCGGACCGACCGTGCCGGTCGGGCGGTACGCGCGCGACTCGCTGGCCAAGGCCGGGGTCGACATCGAGCCGAAGTCCGAGGAGACGGACGTCAAGGCGGTCCTGACCCGGGTGCGGATGGGCGAGGCCGACGCCGGCATCGTCTACACGACCGACGCGAAGTCCGCGGGCGACGCGGTCGCGTCGGTGGACATTCCGGACGAGTTCAACGTGGTCGCGTCCTACCCTGTGGCTGTGATCAAGGACAGCAGGCAGCAGGGCCCCGCCGCGGCGTTCACGCAGTGGCTGCTGACGCCGGAGGCCCAGGAGATCCTGAAGAAGTACGGCTTCGCAGCCCCGTGAGCCGCGGACGCCGGAGCACCGGGCAGGCCGCCGGCCCTGCGGGCACGGCCGGAAGCGGCCTGCCCGCGGGTGCGACCGCACCGCTCGCGGGACGCCCGGTGCCGCGCGCACCACGCACGCGGGTTCCCCTGCTGCTGTGGGTCCCCGCGGCGGCGGGGCTCGCGTTCGTGGTGCTGCCGCTGATCGGTTTGCTGTGGCGGGCTCCGTGGCAGTCCGTCCCGGACCGGCTCGGCGACCCCGCGGTACGCACCGCGCTGCGCCTGTCGTTGCAGTGCTCGTTCGGCGCACTGGCCATCAGCCTGGTCCTCGGCGTACCGCTGGCCTGGCTGTTCGCGCGCGTCGACTTCCCCGGCAAGTCGCTGCTGCGGGCGCTGGTGCTGCTGCCGCTGGTGCTGCCGCCGGTCGTCGGCGGTGTCGCTCTGCTGCTGGCGTTCGGGCGCAGGGGGCTGCTCGGCCCGTGGCTGGAGTCGATGGGCGTACGACTCACGTTCTCGATGACCGGCGCGATGCTCGCGGGCGCGTTCGTCGCGCTGCCGTTCCTCGTGCTGTCGGTCGAGGGCGCGATCGCCGGGCTCGACCGGCGGTACGAGGAGACCGCGGCGACCCTCGGCGCGGGTCCGCTGCGCGTCTTCGCGACCGTGACGCTGCCGCTGATCGCCCCCGGGCTCGCCGCGGGCGCGGCCCTCGCCTGGGCGCGCGCGCTCGGGGAGTTCGGTGCCACGATCACCTTCGCGGGCAACCTCCCCGGCGAGACCCAGACGCTCCCGCTGGCGGTCTACCTGATGCTCCAGGACGACCCGGACACCGCGGTCGCGGTCAGCCTGCTGTTGCTGGTGGTGTCGGTCGTGGTGCTCGTCGCGCTGCGCGGCCGGTGGCTGTCACCGGCCCGGGGACGGAAGGGGGGCGGGGCGTGAGCGAGCACGACGAGCCGGGTGTGAGCGAGCGCAAGAAGCCCGGCGGGAGCGAGCACGAGAAGCCCGGCGGGAGCGACGGCGACAAGCCGGGCACCACCGCGGTCCCGACCGCGCTGACCGCCCGCACCGAGGGCCTGATCACCGCCGAACTCACCGTCGGCGCGGGCGAGGTCGTCGCGGTCGTCGGGCCGAACGGCGCCGGGAAGTCCACCCTGCTGCGCGCCCTCGCCGGGCTGCCCGGTCCGGCGCGCGCCGCGGTCGCGATCGACGGCACGGACGTCGGCGCCCTCCCCCCGCACCGCCGCCGCATCGGCTATGTGCCGCAGGACGGCGCCCTGTTCCCGCACCTGAACGCGGCCCGCAACGTGGCGTACGGCCTGCGCGGACGCGGCCTGAGCCGCCATCAGATGCGCGACACCGCGCACGACTGGCTCACACGACTGGGCCTGGGCGACCTCGCGTCACGACGCCCCGGCCAGATGTCCGGCGGCCAGCAGCAGCGCGTCGCCCTGGCCCGCGCGCTCGCCCCCGAGCCGCGCCTGCTGCTGCTCGACGAGCCGCTGGCCGCGCTGGACGTCGAGACGCGGGCGTCCGTACGGCACACGCTGCGCGGCCACTTGGGGCCATACGACGGTGCCTGCCTCATCGTGACGCACGATCCGGTCGACGCCCTGAGCCTGGCCGACCGCATGCTCGTGATCGAGGCCGGGCACATCGTGCAGGACGCGCCCGCGGTGGCGGTGACCCGCGCCCCGCGGTCCGCGTGGGTCGCGCGGATGCTGGGGCTGAACGCGTACGAGGGCGACGGCGGCCCCGAGGGCGTCCGCCTTCCCGGCGGGCACACCCTCGTCGGCGCCGACCCGGTGCCGCACGGGCCGGTCCTGGTGACGGTGCACCCCGACCACGTGACGCTGTACCGGGACCCTCCGGGCGGCAGCGCGCGCAACCGCTGGCACGGCGTCGTCGCGGAAGTCACCGGCACGGGGACGCGGTTGCGCGTCGCGGTGCGCGGTACGGACGGGCCGGACGTGGTCGCCGAGGTGACCGCGCGCGCCGCCGCCGAACTGGGGGTGGGCGAGGGCCTGTCGGTGTGGGTCGGGGTGAAGGCCACCGGCGTCGCCATGACGGAGCTGTGAACGCGGAGCGGTGAGCACGGGGCTCCGAACGCCGTTCCGCGACCGCGTTGTCCGGCCTACCTGCACCGATACGGGGTCGGGCCGATAACATCGGGGCAATCCCGTTGGAATCCGTCCGGGCCCGGGGCCGCGTCTTCCTTGTTGCAGTTGCAGCCCGCACCGAGGAGGACGAGCACGGCCACCGGGGATCAGGGCACCCCTCGTGGTCTCGGAGCGAGATTCCCCGACTGGAAAGGCCCGCCACTATGACGGACCAGTCCGTACCGCCGCAGCTCGTGGTCGACCCGGAGGCTCCCGACCGGAACCTCGCGCTCGAACTCGTCCGCGTCACCGAGGCCGCCGCGATGGCCGCCGGGCGCTGGGTGGGACGAGGTGACAAGAACGGCGCCGACGGCGCGGCGGTCAAGGCCATGCGCACGCTCATCGGCACGGTGTCGATGAACGGCGTCGTGGTGATCGGCGAGGGCGAGAAGGACGACGCGCCGATGCTCTTCAACGGGGAGCGGGTCGGCGACGGCTCCGGCCCCGAGTGCGACGTCGCCGTCGACCCGGTCGACGGCACGACCCTCACCGCCAAGGGCATGAACAACGCGGTCGCCGTCATGGCGGTCGCCGAACGCGGCTCGATGTACGACCCGTCGGCCGTCTTCTACATGGAGAAGCTGGTCACCGGGCCGGAGGCGGCGGACGTCGTCGACCTCACCGCGCCGGTTGGCGAGAACATCCGCCGGGTGGCCCAGGCGAAGAACTCGGCGCCCGAGGACGTCACGGTCTGCATCCTCGACCGGCCGCGCCACGAGTCGATCGTCAAGGAGATCCGCGAGGCGGGCGCGCGCATCAAGTTCATCACCGACGGCGACGTGGCCGGCGCCATCATGGCGGCGAAGGACGGCACCGGCGTTGACCTGCTGCTCGGCATCGGCGGAACGCCCGAGGGCATCATCGCCGCGGCGGCCATAAAGTGCATGGGCGGCGTGATCCAGGGCCGCCTGTGGCCGAAGGACGAGGCCGAGCGCCAGAAGGCGCTGGACGCCGGACACGACCTGAGCCGCGTGCTGCTGACGGACGACCTGGTCTCCGGCGACAACGTCTTCTTCGTCGCGACCGGAATCACCGACGGCGAACTCCTGCGCGGCGTCCGCTACCGGTCGAGCACCGCACTGACCTCGTCCCTGGTCATGCGCTCCAAGAGCGGCACCATCCGCAACATCGACAGCCAGCACCGCCTCGCCAAGCTCCGCGCCTACAGCGCAATCGACTTCGACCGCGCCCGCTGACCCCTGGCAAGACTCCGATCCGGTCCGTCCCCCACCCTCGGGGGGCGGACCGATCGCTTTTCCGGCGGCGGCCACGCCCCACCCTGCCGCCGCCCCGCGCCCGCCGCCGGTGGCATCCGCAGGCGGCCTTGCCGGTCGCTTCACCCACGCCCCCACCTCTCACCGCGGCCCCGCGTCCATCACCGCCGGCGACGCCCGCCCCGCGGACCCCACCGAGCCCCACGTCGGCTGCCCCCACCGGACCCGCTCGCCGCCGCCCCGCGTGGTTCGCCCCTGCGACACCCCGCAGCCGGAGGCCCGTCCCCACAGCCGGAGGCCCGTCCCCACGGCCGCCGATCACGCAAAGGAATCCCGGGGATTTATCGGATTTTCCTGCTTTTCCGGGTATAGGTCTGCGGCAGCGTCGTCGACCACCCCAGGAGCCGCGGATGAGCGCGCCCGTGAAGGCTGCTGACGCTCCCGCGTCCGCGCCGCAGGAGCAGAAGCTCTGGCTGATCTTCACCGGGCTCATGCTCGGCATGCTCGTCGCGGCGCTGGACCAGACGATCGTGTCGACCGCGCTGCCGACCATCGTCGGGGACCTCGGCGGGCTCGACCACCTGTCGTGGGTGGTGACCGCGTACCTCCTGGCGTCCACCGTGAGCACCCCGCTGTGGGGGAAGCTCGGCGACCTGGTCGGCCGGAAACGGCTGTTCCAGGCGTCCATCGTGATCTTCCTGATCGGCTCGGCGCTGTGCGGGATCGCGCAGAACATGCCCGAGCTGATCGCGTTCCGCGGTCTGCAAGGCCTCGGTGGCGGCGGGCTCATGGTGCTGTCCCAGGCGATCATCGGCGACGTCGTCCCGCCGCGTGAACGCGGGCGCTACACCGGGCTGTTCGGCGCCGTCTTCGGTGTGACGAGTGTCGCCGGGCCGCTGCTCGGCGGATTCTTTGTGGACAACCTGACGTGGCGCTGGGTCTTCTACATCAACCTCCCGATCGGCGCGATCGCGCTGGTGGTCATCGCCTTCGCGCTGCACACCCACGAGGTGCGCAAGCGACCCACGATCGACTACTGGGGCATCGCGCTGCTCGCCTCCGCGACGACCTGCCTGGTGCTGCTCAGCACGTTCGGCGGGTCGATGTACCCGTGGCTCTCGGCGGAGATCCTCGGGCTCGGGGCCGCCGCCGTGGTGCTGGTCGGGGCGTTCATCATGGTGGAACTCAAGGCCGCCGAACCGGTGTTGCCGCTGCACCTCTTCCGGCAGCCGATCTTCAGCACCACGTCGGCGATCGGCTTCGTGGTCGGCTTCGCGATGATGGGCGCGCTCAGCTTCCTGCCGCTGTTCATGCAGGTGGTGAACGGCACGTCCGCCACCGAGTCGGGACTGCGCCTGCTGCCCATGATGGTCGGCCTGCTCATCACCTCGATCGGCAGCGGCCAACTGATCACCCGCTGGGGGCACTACAAGATCTTCCCCATCGTGGGCACCGCGGTGATGGCCGTCGGCATGTTCCTGCTGTCGCGCATGGACGAGTACACCACCACGGCCGCGTCCAGCCTCTACATGCTGGTGTTCGGCATGGGCCTCGGGCTGGTCATGCAGGTGATCGTGCTCGCCGTGCAGAACTCGGTGGACTACAAGGACCTCGGCGTCGCCACCTCCGGCGCGACGTTCTTCCGGTCCATCGGCGGCTCGTTCGGCGTGGCGATCTTCGGCTCGGTCTTCAACTCGCGGCTCACCGACAACCTCGACAACGCGACCGGCCCGCAACTCCCGCCGGGCGTCGACCCCGAGTCGGTCGGGTCCAGCCCGGACGCGCTGAGGGCCCTGCCCCCGGACACCCGCCAGGGGTTCGTGCACGCGTACGCGAACGCCCTCCAGGACGTGTTCCTCATCGCCTCCGTCGTGGTGATCCTGGCGTTCCTGCTCAGCCTCCTGCTCAAGGAGATCCCGCTGCGCCGGACCACCGAGGCGTCCGACGCGCTCGACCCCTACCGTCCGACGGCCCGCACGTCGGTGGAGGAAGTCGAGCGCGCCATGACGCAGTTGGTGCACCGCGAGAACGGCTGGACGCGGTACGAGCGCATGATCGACCGCGCGGGCCTGGCCATCTCCGTGCCCTGCGCGTTCGGCCTCGTGCAGCTCGACCGCTTCGGGCCGGTGGCGGACGCGGAACTGGCCCGGAAGATCCACGAACCGCTCGACTCGGTGCGCAAATACGGCGCGGAGCTGGTGGCCGCCGGGCAGGTCCGTACCGACGACCAGGGCCGCCTCGCGCTCACCCCGGCCGGCGCCGCGGTGGTCGAGCGGCTCGTGGAGGCGCGCCGCGAACTGCTCGGCGACGTGATCGCGGACCTGTCCCCCGAGCAGAACGCGGAACTGACCGAGCTGTTGCAGCGATTGGCCCGGCTGACGACGGACACCCCGCACGACCATCTGGTGGGCGAGGCGGCGAAGCGGGAGGCCGCGCGGCGCGGTGCCTGACGGGCGGCGCAGTGCCTGACGGGCGGCGCGCGGCCACGTGCGCTGCGGTGTGCGCAAGCGGTGCGCGGGGGTGCGCGGAAACCGGCGAGCCGGGCGCGGAGTGCGCGAGGGGGCAGCGCGCGGAGGTCAGCGGCCGGCGGCCCGACGCCCGCCGCGGCGGCGTCGGCGGCGGGCGATCGCCCGGCGTTCCTCCAGGGTCAATCCGCCCCGCACGCCCGCGGCTTCGCCTTCGGCGTCGGTGGCGGCCAGGGCCTCGTCCCGGCACTCGACGAGGACGGCGCAGCGCGCGCATATGCGCTTGGCGTCCTCCTCACGGCCGATCCGTGCGACGGCGGGCTCTTCGGGTATGTCGAGGAACAGGCGCAGCTCCGACCGGCAGGCACCGGTCGCCGGGGGGATCCAGGCGGACGAGCGTAGAGCCGTTTCGGCGACGTCCTGGAGGGTGGAGGGCAGATCGCTCGGATCGGGCACGTTTGATCTCCTCACAGGGTAGGCGTGTCGTACGTCCCACCATGCGAGTACCCGTCCAAATCCCGGTACATGCCGCGCATCACGACAACTGACGGGAAAGCAACACCCTTGAAACGCCCACGAAATGGCGGGATTCCGACGTCAGTCGTCGTCCTCGTGACGTTTCCGGTCAAGCATGCGCCGCTTCGCCTTCTTCGGCCGCACGTCGACCCCACCGAAGATCGCCGCGCCGCGCACCACGACGACCGGCGCGTCCGGGTCCTCGGCCACCTGCTGCTGCACCGAGAACCCGCCGAAGACCCCGGCCCCGTGCCCGCGCACCGTGACGCCCTCGGGGACGCGTACCTCGATCCCGCCGAACACCGCGGCCACGTTGATCACCAGCACCGGTGTCTCGAACGTCGCGTCGGACAGGTCGATCTCGACGCCGCCGAAGATCGCCGCGGCCCGCAGCCGGGGTCCGATGCGCCCCGGCCCGCGCCGCTCCGCGCTGCCGAACACCGCGGCCAGCGACGGTGATTCGGCAGGCACCGCACCCACCTGCGCGGGCCGGTAGACCTGCGCCGGGCGCGCCACCGACCCGGTTCCCTTGGCGAGGTTCGGACGCGCGGCCCCGGTCGGCAGGTCGAAGGTCAGCGGCTCCAACTCGCCCATCGTCCGGGCGCTGTAGAGGGCCTCGATGCGCTCGGAGTGCTCCTCGATGGTGAGGCGGCCTTCCTCGAAGGCGGTCCGCAGCACCTGCGCGACCCGGTCGCGGTCGGCGTCCGAGGCGCGCATGTCGGCCGCCGACACCGGCCCGGTGGGCAGCGACGACGGCGCCCTGGGCGCGGGAGGAGCGGAGGGCGCAGGCGGCGCGGGCTGCGCCGGCTGCGGGGGTACGGCGGGCGCGGCGTTCTCCGGAGGCTGATCCACGGCACGACCATAGCCGCGGAAACCGCCCCTGGCACGCCCCCGGTGGGCCCCCGGTGGGCCCCGGGCGGGCCCTCGGTCAGCCGCCCGACGCCTCCGCGCAGACGTCCGCGAGCCGTGACACCGCCTCGCGCAGACGATCTTCGCCGAGCGACGCGTAGCCGAGGACCAGCGCGGGCGGCGCCTCGGGGCCGGGTTCGCGCATCGGGGCGACCGGCTCCACGCGCACGCCGCGGGCCGCCGCGGCGGCGACCACCGCGTCCTCCCGGCAGCCGGGCGGCAGTTCGACGTACAGGTGCAGGCCCGCCCGAATGCCGTTGACCTGCGCCTTCGGCAGGAACTCGGCGAACGCGTCGGCCACCGCGTCGCGGCGTCCGCGGTAGCGCAGCCGCATCGCGCGCAGGTGCCGGTCGTAGCCGCCGCTCTCCAGCAGGCGCACGAAGGCGAACTGGTTGATCACCGCGGAGCCGAGGTCGGCGTACTGCTTGAGCTCGCGCATCTGTTCCAGCCACGTGTGCGGGACCACCGCCCAGCCGAGGCGCATGCCCGGAGCGAGGGCCTTGCTGGTCGATCCGAGGTGCACCACGCGGTCGGGGTCGAGGCCCTGGAGGCAGCCGACCGGGTCGCGGTCGTAACGGAACTCCGCGTCGTAGTCGTCCTCGATGATGAGGCCGTCGACGTCGCGCGCCCAGTTGGTGAGCTGCGCGCGGCGCTCCGGGGAGAGCACCACGCCGGTCGGGTACTGGTGGGCCGGCGTGACGAGCACCGCCCGGGCGTCGGTGCGGGCCAGCACCGCCACGTCGATGCCCTCGGCGTCCACCGGCACGCCGACGATGGGCAGTCCGTTGCTGCGCAGCAAACCGCGCTGGGTGGCGCTGGACGGGTCCTCGACGGCGAGCAGGGTGTGCCCGCGCGCGGCGAGGGCCTGGACCATGAGCGCGATGCCCTGCGCGACCCCGCCCACGACGACGATGCGGTCCGGCGACGCGTTGGCGGCGCGCACGCGGCCGAGGTACGCGGCGAGCGCGGTGCGCAGCTCGGGGACGCCGCCGGGGTCGCCGTACGACAGCCTCCGGTGCGGCACGGTGGCGAGCGCGTGCCGGGTCGCGGCGAGCCAGGCGGCGCGCGGGAAGGCGGACATGTCCGAGGTGCCGGGCTTGAGGTCGTACGGCAGCGCGGAGATGTCGTTGGCGTCGCGCGGTTCGTCGGGGCCGCCCGGGGCGCGGCTCTCCGGGATGTCGGCGACGCGCGTCCCGGATCCGTGACGGCTCGTCAGATAACCCTCGGCGACGAGCTGTTCGTACGCCTCGACGACCATGCCGCGCGACACTCCGAGGTCGGCGGCCAGCGCCCGGCTCGACGGCAGGCGGTCGCCGGGGGCCAGGCGCCCGGTGCGGACCGCGTCGCGCAGGCCCGCGGTGATCTGCGCGCCGACGGCGCCGCGGGCGCGGTCGATCCCGACCAGCAGGTCTCCCATGAACGTGTCCCCTCCGGGCTCGGGCCGTCTCGTGCTTCCTGATCGTCGCAGGTGGTCCCCGGCTGTTTTCACCCAGGCGTGCCAAGTGGTCCTCTCGCAGGGCGCATGGGTGGTTCTGTATTCCGATCCACCTGGTTCCTAACGTATCGGTCCATGAGGCCATCGGCTCAGGCGCCGTCCGTCGGCGCAACGTACGCAGCGCTCTCCCAGATCCTCGTCGGCACGGCGGCCGGAGTCTCGGCCGCCCTGGTCGCCTACCCCGTCGGGGGCGGGCAGGGCCTGCGGTACGCCCTGGCCGCCGTCGCGATGTACGCCGTCCTGCGGCTCCGCAAGCCGCCACGCGTACGCGTCGGGGCGCGCGCGTGGCTCCTCCTCTTCCTGCTCGCCCTGCTCGGCCAGACCCTGTTCAACCAATTGCTCATCGGCGCGCTGGAGCACGCCGACCCCGCGACGGTCGGCAGCATCCTCGGCTGCTCCCCGATCGCCCTGGCGGTGATCGCCCCGCTCATGGCCCGGCGCCGCCCGGGCGGGCGCATCGTCGCCGGCTCGGTCCTGGTGGTCGCGGGCGCGGTCGCCGTCGAGGGCTTCGGCAACGCCTCGGCCACCGGGCTGCTCCTGGCGCTCGGCGTGCTGGTGTGCGAGATCGCCTTCTCGCTGCTGGCCGTCCCGCTGCTGCCGCGGCTGGGCGCGCTGCGGGTGGCGGCGTACTCGACGGCGCTCGCGGTGCCGCAGTCCTTCGCGATCGGCTGGGTGACGGACGGCACCGGAATGCTGCGCGTGCCGACCCTCTCCGAGGCCGCGGCCCTGGTCTTCATCGGGCTGATCGCCACCGTCGCGGCGTTCCTCCTCTGGTACACCGCGCTCGGCACGCTCGGTGCGGAACGGGCCGGACTGTTCTCCGGCCTGGTGCCGGTCTCGGCGGCGGCGTCGGCCCTGGTGCTCGGCACCGGCGAGGTGCGCTCGGCGCAGTTGGCGGGAAGCGCGCTGGTCGGCGCGGGTGTCGTGCTCGGCATGCGGATGACGCGCGAACAGCCGTCCGCGGCAAGGGAGATCGCCCCGGACGCGGGGCGCGCGGCGGAGGCCGCGCCGATGCTGAAGGCGGGAACCGCCGTACCGTAGTACGGCCGTTCGCGTCCATGGCAAGCTGTCACGCCATGGACCGGGACACGAACCGCACGGCGGCCGAGAACCCGGCGTCCGACGCCGAACTGGCGGAACGCGCGCGCGGCGCCGGGCCCGAGGCGGACGCCGCGTTCGCGGTCCTGCACAACCGCCACCACGGGGCGGCCCTGCGGCACGCGCGGCGGCTCGAACCGGACGCGGACGCCGCGGAGGACCTGGTCTCGGACGCGTTCGTCGAGGTGCTGGCACAGTTGCGGCGCGGCGGCGGACCCCGCGAGTCGTTCCGGGCGTATCTGTGCACGACGATGCGCCACAGCCACGCCGAGCGCGCCCAGACCCGGCGCACGGTGGTGCCGACCGACGGGGCGACGCTCGACGCCCTCGGCGGGACGGCCCCGCAGGCCGCCGACGCGCTCCCCGACCTGCTCATGGTCAAGCAGGCGTTCGGCTCGCTGCCGGACCGCTGGCAGGCCGTGCTGTGGCACACCGAGGTCGAGGGCGAGAAGCCGCGGCACATAGCCAGGCTGCTCGGCATGACGCCCAACGCGGTGTCGCAGCTCGCCGTACGGGCGCGCGAGGGGCTGCGCGAGGCGTTCCTGACCGCGCACATAGGGCGCCTGCCGGAGCGGTGCCGCAGCCGCGGCGAACAACTCGGCGGATATGTGCGGGGCACGCTGCGCATCCGCGACCGCCGCGCGGTCGACGACCACCTCGCCGACTGCCCGACGTGCGCCCGGCTGTGCGCCGAACTGGCCGCCACCAACGCGCACCTGAGGGTCCTGCTGCTGCCGGCGATCCTCGGCGGGACGGCGACGGCGGCGCTGACGGCGGAGGCCCTCGCGGGCGGCGCCGCGGCGGCCGGCACCGGGTCTGTCGGCACTGCATCTGTCGGTACGGGATCTGTCGGTACGGGCGCCGGACCGACCGGCGCGGGACCGGCCTCGACCGCCCCGGCGGGGTCCTCGGCCGGGCCTTCCACCGGCACCTCGGCCGACTCCGGACTCGGCCCGGCGCCCGCCGGCCCCGCTCCCGGCGCCGCTCCGGCCGGGACGGGCCTGCCCAACGCGCTCGGCAAGGTGGCGCAGTCCGCGGTGCGGAAGGCGGTCCTGGCCGGAACGGTCGCCGCGGCCACAGCCGCGGCGTTAGCCCTCGCTGTGGTGCTGCCCGGCGACGCCAAGCCCACCGCGGCGGCCGAGAAGCAGGCGGACCCGATCACCGAACCGGTCGTACCGCCGGTACGACCGCCCGGCCCCGGACAGCCTGCGACGCCGACGCAGCCGCCAAGTCCCACGGCGGTGCCGTCCACTCCCCCGCGCACCCCGCCGAACACCCGCGCGCCGATCCGCCCCGAGTCGACCCCGACCGTCCCCGGCGGCTCGCCCGCCATGCCGCCGCCCGCCGACACCGTCGCCTCCGCGACCCCGCCCGCGCCCGCGGCGACCGGTTCACCCACACCCACACCCGCCGCCCCACCGAACACCCCACCGACCACCGCGGCGACACCGTCCGAACCGGCCACGACACCACCCCCGAGCCCGACGACCGCACCGACGTCGCCGACACCCCCAGTCGCCGCCATGGCCGTGGACGACAGCGCAACAGCCCCCGCAGGCGGCAGCGTCTCGCTCAACCTCCTGGCCAACGACCGGGGCGAAGGGCTGCGCATCGTCGGTTCGTCCGTCGCATGGGGCCTGTACGGCCGCATCTCGTGCGACCGCCGAACCGGAGCATGCACGTACCAGACCTGGACCCCACTCCTCACCGGCACCGACGTCTTCCACTACACGGTGCGGGACGACCAGGGCCGCTACGCGAGTGCCACGATCCGCATAACCGTGCTTCCCCCCAGCCGCGCGTAGGCCGGCCGGGCCCGACCGCAGTGAGCGCGACCTCACATCCGTCCTCGCACCCGTGGCGTTCTACGCTGGAGGGCGCCCCGACACCGCCGACCGAGGATGGCCATGCCCCCCGCCGACAGTAACGAGTACACGGACCTGCTCCCGTTGGGCGAGGACACGACGCCCTACCGGCTGGTGACCAGCGACGGCGTCTCGACGTTCGAGGCCGGCGGGCGCCGATTCCTCCAGGTCGAGCCGGAGGCGATGACGCTGCTGGCGCGCGAGGCCATGCGGGACATCGCCCACCTGCTGCGGCCGGGGCACCTCGCGCAGGTCGCGCGGATCCTCGACGACCCCGAGGCGTCCCCCAACGACCGCTTCGTGGCCCTCGACCTGCTCAAGAACGCCAACATCGCCGCGGGCGGCGTCCTGCCGATGTGCCAGGACACCGGCACCGCGATCGTGATGGGCAAGCGCGGCCAGCACGTGCTGACGGACGGGCGGGACGAGGAGCACCTGTCGCTCGGCATCCGCAACGCGTACACCGACCTCAACCTGCGCTACTCGCAGATGGCCCCGCTGACGATGTGGGACGAGAAGAACACCGGCAACAACCTTCCGGCGCAGGTGGAGCTGTACGCGACCGCGGGCGAGGCGTACAAGTTCCTGTTCATGGCCAAGGGCGGCGGCAGCGCCAACAAGTCGTACCTGTACCAGGAGACCAAGGCCATCCTGAACCCGGCCGCGATGCTGAAGTTCCTGGACGCCAAGATCCGCTCGCTCGGCACCGCCGCCTGCCCGCCCTACCACCTCGCCGTGGTCATCGGCGGCACCAGCGCCGAGTTCGCGCTGAAGACCGCGAAGTACGCGTCGGCGCGCTACCTCGACACCCTGCCGACCACCGGCTCCCCGCTCGGCAACGGGTTCCGGGACGTCGAACTGGAGGCCGAGATCCTGAAGCTGACCCAGGACATGGGCATCGGCGCGCAGTTCGGCGGCAAGTACTTCTGCCACGACGTGCGCGTCGTCCGACTGCCGCGGCACGGCGCCTCGCTGCCGGTCGCGATCGCCGTCTCGTGCAGCGCCGACCGCCAGGCGCTCGCCAAGATCACCGCCGAGGGCGTGTTCCTGGAGCAGTTGGAGACCGACCCGGCCAAGTACCTGCCGGAGACCACGCACGACGACCTCTCCGACGACGTCGTCCGCGTCGACCTCAACCGGCCGATGAGCGAGATCCGCGCGGAGCTGTCGAAGTACCCGGTCAAGACCCGCCTTTCGCTGTCCGGCCCGGTGGTCGTGGCGCGCGACATCGCGCACGCGAAGATCAAGGAGCGCCTGGACGCCGGCGAGCCGATGCCGCAGTACCTGCGCGACCACGCCGTCTACTACGCGGGCCCCGCGAAGACCCCGGAGGGCTACGCGTCCGGCTCCTTCGGTCCGACGACCGCGGGCCGCATGGACTCGTACGTCGAGCAGTTCCAGGCCGCGGGCGGCTCGTTCGTCATGCTGGCCAAGGGCAACCGCTCGCAGCAGGTCACCGACGCATGCGACAAGCACGGCGGCTTCTACCTCGGCTCGATCGGCGGCCCGGCCGCCCGCCTCGCCCAGGACTGCATCAAGTCCGTCGAGGTCATCGAGTACCCGGAGTTGGGCATGGAAGCCGTGTGGAAGATCGAGGTCGAGGACTTCCCCGCGTTCATCGTCGTGGACGACAAGGGCAACGACTTCTTCAACCAGCTGGAACCGGCCCAGACCCTCATCCGGGACATCCCGGTGCGCCAGTCGTAACGTTCGCACGTGGCGGTCGCTCCCGCGGCCGAGGATCGCAACGCCGACGTCACCGCCTCGCCATCACCACCATCCCCGTCGGCCGGTCCTCACGGCGGCGTGGGGCGGGAGAAGCCAATCCGTGGCCGGGCAGTCCGAAGTGGACCGCCCGGCCACGGGTGTTCCACTCGTCTCGGTCAGTAGGCGTCGTAGGGATCGGGCTGTACGGGAGCACGGCCGACGTGCCCGGGATCCAGTTCCGGGCCGGGGAGCCGTTCCCCGGTGTCTGGGTCGCGGGGCCGCTGCCGTCGGCGGGGGCGGTGACGCGCAAGCCGGGGACGCGGCTGGCGAGTTGACCGGACGCGGAGTCGAACCGCAGGTTGTTGTTGCAGTTCGTCGGCCCGTCGGCCGGCTCCTCGTACGTCCCGACGCCCTCCCGGAGATCTCGCTGTCGCCGACCGCGACGAGCATCGCGGTGACGGCGCCGACGGCCGCGCGGCCGAGGGATCTACGCCTGGATTGCCCGAACAAATACATGTTCCCTTGCCTTCATCACACCTTGCGGGATGTACCAGAGGCAACAGGAACACGCGCGGAGGAAACCTGCCTGTTGGCAGGCAAGATCTGAACAGGTGCGAACCCGGCGAATCCCGACCACGAGCCCACCAGGACCCGCCAAGTGCCCTAGGAGACAACGTCCTTGCGCTCGAAGTGGCGGAAGGCCAGCGCGATGAAGACCAGGGCGTACGCCACCGACACCGCCGATCCCTTGATCATGCCCTCCCACTCCAGGTCCGCCTGGAGCGCATCCACCCACGCGAACTGCCAGTGCGTAGGCAGGACTTCGCGCCACGCACCGAGCGCCGTGACGGCGTCCACGATGTTCGACACGACCACGAGGCCGACCGCGCCGCCCACCGCGCCCAGCGGCGCGTCGGTGACCGTCGACAGCCAGAACGCGACAGCGGCCACCACGAGTTGCGAGACCATGCCGTACGCCACGACCACCGCCATGCGCCGCATCGCGTCGCCGCCCGACAGCGACCCGCCGATCGGGATCTCCAGCGGCCCCCACCCGAACGCCACCACACCGGCCAGCAGCGACATCGCCGGCAGCAGCAACAGCGCCAGCCCGCTGTACGCCAGCGACACCGCGAGCTTCACCCGCAGCAGCCGCGCCCGCGGCACCGGCGCAGCCAGCAGGTAGCGCAGTGACGACCAACTCGCCTCGCTGGCCACGGTGTCCCCGCAGAACAGCGCGACCGCCACGACCAGCAGGAAGCCCGTCGACACGAACAGCGCGAACGCGGTCAGGTTGAGCGCGCTGCGCGTCGCGACGTCGACCAGCGTCGGCACCGCGTCCCGCTCCGGATCGCCGCCGACCTTGAAGGCGACGACCAGGATCCACGGCAGCAGCGCGAGCAGGCCGAGCATCACGAGCGTGCGCCGCCGCCGCAACTGCCGCAGCGCCTCGACCCGGAACGGCAGCGTGTGCCGCGGCCGGTAGCCGTGCGCCCGGGACGGCGCGGCCCCCTCGGAACCCGAGGGGGCGGACGGGACGGGCGTCGTCTCGGCGGTCACTGCTGCTCTCCGATCAGCGTGAGGAACGCGTCCTCCAGGCGGCGCTTGGCGGTCACCCGGTCCACCGCGACCCCGGCGCCCACCAGTTCGGCGACGACCGCCGACGGCTCGGCGCCCGCGAGGTGCACCAGCACCCCTTCGCCCTCCGGCACCGCGGACGCCACCCCGGCCGTGCCCGCCAGCACCTCGACCGCGCGGTCCGGCACGGGCGTGCCGATCGCGAGCGTGTTCCCGTCCCCGGTGATGTCCGCCACCGGCCCCGCCGCGACGAGGCGGCCGCGGTGCATCACCACCACGTGCGTGCAGGTCTGCTCGACCTCGGCCAGCAGGTGGCTGGACACCACGACCGTGCGACCGTGCGACGCGTACCTGATCAGCACGTCCCGCATCGCGCGGATCTGCGGCGGGTCGAGCCCGTTGGTCGGCTCGTCGAGCACCAGCAGGTCCGGCAGGCCGAGCATCGCCTGCGCGATCGCCAGGCGCTGCCGCATGCCCTGCGAGTACGTGCGCACCTTGCGGTCCAGCGCCTCGCCCAGTCCCGCGATCTCCAGGGCCTCCGCGAAGTGCGCGTCCTCCGTGGGGCGTCCGGTCGCCTTCCAGTACAGCGACAGGTTGTCGCGTCCGGACAGGTGCGGCAGGAAGCCCGGCCCCTCGACGAACGACCCGAGCCGGGACAGCACCGGCGCGCCCGGCGTCACGATGTGCCCGAAGATGCGGATCTCGCCGTCGTCGGGGTGGATCAGCCCCATCAGCATGCGCAGCGCCGTGGTCTTCCCGGCCCCGTTGGGCCCGAGCAGCCCCAGCACCTGGCCGCGCTCGACGGTGCACGACAGGCCGTCGACGGCGAGCTTGCCGCCCTTGTAACGCTTCGTCAGACCCTGTATCCGCAACGGCACTTCGGCCAGTTCGGCGATCGGCGCGCGGGCCTTGAGGCGGCGCTTCCCGGTCACCACCAGCACGATCGCGGCCAGCGCGGCGATCGCCGGCAGGCCCCACGTCCACCACGGGTAGCCGGGCGGCGGAAGCCTGATGCCGGGCACCGAGGGGACGTTCAGCGGCCCGGCGACGGCGACCCGGTAGGCGGCGGGCTCGGCGGGGGTCGCGTACCCGAGGTCGGTGGTGGTGAGCACCAGCCGCAGCCGGTGCCCCGCGTCGATCTCGCGGTCGACCTCCGGCAGCCGGATCTCCACCTCGCGCCCCTCCGCGGCCCCGACCACTCGCACCGGCGCCGCGAGTTGGTACGGCAATACCGCGCCGCCGCCCGGATCCACGTCGTACAGCTTGGCGAACAGCACCATGTCGGCGGCACCCGAGACCCGCACCCGCACCGTCGACCCACCGGTGATCCGCAGCGTTCGGTCCAGCGGCTCGGTCAGGAAGAACGCGCTCTGCCCCGGCATGTCCAGGGAGAGCTGCCCGAGCACGGACGCGTCACCCGCCCGGCCCAGCGCGCCCAGCAATCCGAGGCCGGGCAGCGTCGACATCGAAGGCGGCGACCCGCCGGGCGGGTTGACGACGGTCTGCTCCGGGCCGAGCAGCGGCAGCGACCGCGAGGTGCTGCCGTCGATCCCGGGGTAGCGCGGCCCCTCCGCCACCCGGATGACCTGCTCACGCGTCGAGGTGTCGACGCCGCCCAGCCGCGTCACCGAGAACGGTCCGGCCGGGACCGGCCCTCCCCCGCCCTGCCGCCGCGCCTCGGTGGCCCGCGCGCCCTCGTCGGACGCCAGCCACTGGTCGAACCACGCCACCGTCTTGTCCCGCACCAGCGCGGTCTGCTGCGGGCCGCCGTCGTGGCCGCCCGCGGTCCACACGACCTCCACCGGGAACCCGTTGGCCGACACCGCCCGCGCGGTCCTGTCGGCCTCCGCGAGCGGGAACAGCGAGTCGTTCTGGCCCTGGATCAACAGGGTCGGCACCCGCAGGCGTTCGGCCACGCTCGCAGGACCGGCCCGACGCAGCAGCTCGACGGCCTGCGGGCTGGGACGCCCGGTCCGGGCGATCTCCTCGTACACCGCGCACACCTCGGCGGTGAAGCGCCCGCACACGGACGCCGCGGCCACCGCCGGATCGGCCGGGCCGCCGGGCACGGGCGGCCCCGCCGGGTCGCCCCCGAGCCCGCCCGTCGCGGACGCGCCCGCGGAGAAGAAGACACCGGCCCACATCTTCTTGAAGACGCCGGTCGCCGGACCCGTCCCCGCGGCGTTCGGCAGCAGCGACTCGCCCAGGTCGTTCCACGTCCACTGCGGTGCGACCGCGTCCACCCGGGAGTCGTACGCGGCGAGCAGCAGCGCCAGCGCTCCCCCGTACGACACACCCGCCGCCCCGACCCGTGGATCACCCGGTCGGTCGAGCAGGACCTCGGGGCGGCCCGCGAGCCAGTCGACCAGCGCCCGCGCGTCGGCCACCTCGTAGTCCGGCTGGTTCAGCGCGATCTGCCCGCCGGACGTGCCGAAGCCCCGGGCGGACCACGTCATCACGACGTAGCCGCGCCGCGTCAGCCCCTCGGCCTCGGCCCGCACCGTCGACTTGCTGCCGCCGAAGCCGTGCCCCAGCAGGACGGCCGGGGCGGGCCCGTCCGCGTCGGGGAAGTACACGGTCGTGTCCAGGCCGATGCGGTCGGCCGCCCCGGGCGCCGCGGCCACCTCGATCCGCTGCTGCGAGCTACGCACCGGCGCGGCTCCGCCGTCGCCCGACGTCGTCACGATCGTGCCCAGCGCCAGGACGACGAGCACCAGTCCCACGGCGGTCAGAACCCGGGCCCGCCGGGTGGCGGGCATGCGGCGGGTGAGCGCCGTCCTCCACGTCATGGCCAGACCCTACGGCGTGGAAAGGCGCCGAACGGGCATCCGGTGTCGACGAGACCGGGCGTCGACGGCCGGGCGAGGCGCCGCGACCGCCCTTATTGTCAATCGAGGAGGTGACTCGTGCGTATTGCCCTTTTCATCACCTGCGTCAACGACACGGCCTTTCCCGAGACCGGGAAGTCCGTCGTGCGGCTGCTGCGCCGGCTCGGCCACGAGGTGGAGTTCCCGTACGCCCAAACGTGTTGCGGCCAGATGCACTTCAACTCCGGCTACCGGCGCGACGCCCGCGCCCTCGCCCGCTCGTTCGCCGAGGCCTTCGCCCCGTACGACGCGGTCGTCACGCCCTCCGGGTCGTGCGCCGCGATGGTGCGCGACTACCACCCCGTGCTGGCGGACGGCGCCCGCGGCAAGGACGCCGCGGAGTTCCGCACCCGGGTCGCCGAGGTCGCCCCGCGCGTGTACGAGTTCACCGAGTTCCTGGTCGACGTGCTCGGTGTCGAGGACGTCGGCGCATACTTCCCGCACAGCGTCACCTACCACCCGACCTGCCACTCGACCCGCATGATCGGCGTCGGCGACCGGCCGCTGAGGCTGCTGCGCAAGGTCCGCGGGCTGCGCCTGGCCGAACTGCCGCGCGCCGACGAATGCTGCGGCTTCGGCGGCACGTTCGCGCTGAAGAACGCCGAGACGTCCACGGCCATGGGACGCGACAAGGTGACCGCGGTGATGGAGTCCGGGGCGCAGGTGCTGTGCGCGGGCGACAACTCGTGCCTCATGCACATCGGCGGGGTGATGTCCCGTCAGCACACGGGGGTCAAGGTGATGCACCTCGCGGACATCCTCGCGTCGACCGGCCCGCACCCGGACCTGGAGGCGTTCCCGTCGGGCGACCTGGCGTACCCGCCGCTGCCGTCCCTCGACCCCGTGCACCCGGACGCCCGCCCCGCCCCGGCCGGCGCACATCCGGAAGGTGCCCGTCCCGAAGGTGCACGCCCGGAAGGTGCCGCGCGATGACGACCGTACGCCCCGAGCCGACCTTCCTCGGCATGCCGCCCTTCCCCGAGGCCGCGCACATCGCCCTCGGCAACCCGCAGTTGCGCGCGAACATGCGCAACGCCACGCACACCATCCGGGCCCGCCGCGCCGCCGTCGTCGACGAGGTCCCCGACTGGGAGAAACTGCGCCGCGCCGGTGCCGCGATCAAGGACGACGTGCTGGCCCATCTGCCGCGCTACCTGGAGCAGTTGGAGCAGGCCGTCACCACCGCGGGCGGCACCGTGCACTGGGCGCGCGACGCCGCCGAGGCGAACGCGATCGTCGTCGACATCGCCCGCGGCCACGCCGCCGACGAGGTCGTCAAGGTCAAGTCGATGGCCACCCAGGAGATCGGCCTCAACAACGCCCTCGCGGCCGCCGGGATCCACGCCTGGGAGACCGATCTCGCGGAGCTGATCGTGCAGTTGGGGCACGACCTGCCGTCGCACATCCTGGTCCCGGCCATCCACCGCAACCGCCGCGAGATCCGCGACATCTTCCGCGCCGAGATGGGGAACGCGGGCCGCCCGGCACCCGAGAACCTGTCCGACCGGCCCGCCGACCTCGCCGAGGCCTCGCGGCGGCACCTGCGCGAGAAATTCCTGCGCGCCAAGGTCGCGGTCAGCGGAGCCAACTTCGCGATCGCCGAGACCGGAACGGTGTGCGTGGTCGAGTCGGAGGGCAACGGCCGCATGTGCCTGACGCTGCCCGACGTGCTGGTGACCGTCATGGGCATCGAGAAGCTGCTGCCGACATGGCGGGACATGGAGGTCTTCCTCCAACTGCTGCCGCGCTCCTCGACCGGCGAGCGGATGAACCCGTACACGTCGATGTGGACCGGCGTCACCGACGACGACGGGCCGCGGGCGTTCCACCTGATCCTCCTCGACAACGGGCGCACGGACGTGCTGGCCGACCCCGAAGGGCGGCAGGCGCTGCGCTGCATCCGCTGCTCGGCGTGCCTCAACGTGTGCCCCGTGTACGAGCGGGTGGGCGGGCACGCGTACGGCTCCGTCTACCCGGGCCCGATCGGCGCGATCCTGACGCCGCAGTTGCGCGGGATCAACCAGCACGAGGTCGACGCGCAGACCGCGTCGCTGCCGTACGCCTCGACGCTGTGCGGCGCGTGCTTCGACGCCTGCCCGGTACGCATCGACATCCCGGCGATCCTGACCCGGCAGCGAGCGCAGCTCACCGACCTCGGGCGCGGCCCGGCGGAGTTCGGCGAGAAGGCCGCGATGAAGGCGGCCGAATGGACGCTCGCGGAACCCTGGCGGCTCGGACTGGCCCAGCACGCGGCCGCCTTCAGCAGGCACTTCATCGGCCGCAAGGGCCACATCGGCAAGGTGCCCCGGCTGCTGGCCGGACCGCTCGCCGGGTGGACGCAGACCCGCGACGCCCCGGCCGCGCCGCCGGAGTCGTTCCGCGCGTGGTTCAAGCGCACGGACGGCGGGCTGTCCGAGGGGGACCCGGCCGGGGCGGGGCCGCCCGAGGCACTGCCGGAGGAATTGCCGAGGAAATTGCCGAGGAAATTGCCGAGGAAATTGCCGAGGAGATTGCCGAGGAAACTGTCGGGGGAGTCGTCGGCGGAGCTGGAGGAGCAATGACGGCGCCCACCGATCCCGCGCGGACCGACTCCGCGGCGTACCCGTCGCACACCGGGTTCCAGCACGTGGACCTCACCGACCCGCCGGGACTGCCGCGGACCGACCTGGCACACCCGGGGCTGCCGCACACGTATCCGGGCCTGCCGTCCGAGGCCAAGGCGGAGATCCTGGCGCGGATCCGCGGGTCGCTGTCGGGGGACGCGCGACCGCCGCGCGTGACCGTGGACCGCACGTACCGCCGCACGCGCGACGAAGGCACCGACCTCGTCGGGCTGTTCGCCGAACGCGCCGGGGACTACCGGGCGCGGGTGGCACGTGCGGACGCGCACTCGCTGGTCGACACCGCGGTCTCGCTGCTGCGCGAGGCAGGGGTGAACCGTCTCGTCGTCCCGCCGGGCAAACGGCTGGGCTGGCTCGCCGCGACCGGGGCCGAACTGGTCTACGACAAGCCGCCGCTGACGGTCGATCAGCTCGCCGCGGAGGCGGGCGTGGCCACCGGCTGCGCGCTGGCGATCGCCGAGACCGGCACGATCGTGCTGGACGGCGGACACGACCAGGGCCGGCGCGTCCTGTCGCTGCTGCCGGACTACCACCTGTGCGTGGTACGCGCGGACCAGATCGTCGGGACGGTGCCCGAGGCGATCGCGCGGCTCGACCCGCGTCGGCCGCAGACGTGGATCAGCGGGCCGTCGGCGACGAGCGACATCGAACTGGACCGCATCGAGGGCGTGCACGGGCCGCGCACGCTGCACGTCCTCCTGCTGGCTTGAGGGGACGGCCGGAGTGGGGTGGGCAGCGGGGCGCGGGAACAGCCCCGGTCCTCCGGAGGTTGCCGCGAGGAGAGAACGGGTCGGCGGGGGCCGCACACGGGAGGCACGACGATGAGCAACGGCCAGGACGGTCACGGCGGTCACGGCGCTCAAGGCGGTCGGGACGGCCAGGGCGACCGGAACGGTGCGGGCGGTGGGGTCGGCGCGGACGGCACCGACAACGCCGGTCAGGGCGAGGGCTTCCGGGTCGAGCACGACTCCATGGGCGAGGTACGCGTGCCCGCGCACGCCAAGTGGCGGGCCCAGACACAGCGCGCGGTCGAGAACTTCCCGATTTCGGGCGGCACACTCGAACACGCGCACATCGCGGCGCTCGCCCGCATCAAGTCGGCCGCCGCCAAGGTGAACGCGGAGATGGGGGTCCTCGACGAGGACGTCGCGGCGGCGATCGAGGAGGCCGCCGCCGAGGTCGCGGCGGGCCGGTGGGACGACCAGTTCCCGGTCGACGTGTTCCAGACCGGGTCGGGCACGTCGTCCAACATGAACATGAACGAGGTGCTGGCCACTCTCGCCACCGAACGCCTCGGCCGCGACGTGCACCCGAACGACCATGTGAACGCGTCGCAGTCGTCCAACGACACGTTCCCGTCCTCGATCCACGTCGCGGCGACGGCGGCCGTGACGCGCGACCTGATCCCCGCGCTGGTTCACCTGTCGGGCGCGCTGGGCCGCAAGGCCGCCGAGTTCGCCGACGTCGTGAAGTCCGGTCGCACGCACCTGATGGACGCCACCCCGGTCACCCTGGGCCAGGAATTCGGCGGGTACGCGGCGCAGGTCCGGTACGGCGTCGAGCGCCTGGAGTCGGCCCTTCCCCGGGTGGCGGAACTCCCGCTCGGCGGGACGGCCGTGGGCACCGGCATCAACACCCCGCGCGGGTTCTCCGCCCGGGTGATCCAGACGCTCGCGACGGACACCGGCCTGCCGTTCACCGAGGCCCGCGACCACTTCGAGGCGCAGGGCGCACGCGACGCGCTGGTCGAGCTGTCCGGACAGTTGCGGACCATCGCGGTCGGCCTCAACAAGATCGCGAACGACCTGCGCTGGATGGGCTCCGGCCCGCGCACCGGCCTCGCCGAGATCCGCCTGCCGGACCTCCAGCCGGGCAGCTCGATCATGCCCGGCAAGGTCAACCCCGTCGTGCCGGAGGCGGTCGGGCAGGTCGTCGCGCAGGTGGTCGGCAACGACGCGGCGGTCGCGTTCGGCGGCGCGGCGGGCAACTTCGAGCTCAACGTCATGCTGCCGGTGATCGGCCGGAACGTACTGGAGTCGATCCGCCTGCTCGCGTCGGTCTCGCGGGTGCTCGCGGACCGCACGGTGGACGGCATCACGGCCGACGTGGAACGCCTGCGCGAGTACGCGGAGAGCTCCCCGTCGGTGGTCACGCCGCTCAACAAGTACCTCGGCTACGAGGAGGCGGCCCGGATCGCCAAGCAGTCGCTCGCCGAGCGCAAGACGATCCGGCAGGTCGTGGTCGAGCGGGGGCACGTCGAGGCCGGGCGGATCACCGAGCAGCAGTTGGACGAGGCGCTGGACGTACTGCGGATGACGCGGCCGTAGGACGGCCGGTGCTGGGGTGGTTTGATCCGGTACCGGGCCGGTCCCGGTTCCGGTTCGCCTCGTCCAGAGGCGTCCTCCGCCCGGCGGATGCCCAAGGCCCGACAAAATCCAAAGCGAACGGTTGGCGGAACCCCGGCGGTCCGACCGCCCACGCCGTAGCATCCCTCCATGACGGAGGCCGACGACGCGCAGGGCGGTCGGGCGTCGGAGGCGTGGGCCCCCGGCGACCAGATCCTGTGGCGCTATCTCAGGAACGGGCGGGTCCTCGACTGCCGCCCGGTGACGGTCGTACGCGACGACCCCGACCAGCTCGCGGTGTGGCTGGCCGGCGGCACCCGGCGCGTCAAGCCGGTGCTCCCGGACGGTTCGGACGTGCGCACCGCGCCGCTCGGGAACCGCTTCCGGCTCGGCCTGATCCCGGCCGTCCAGGAGTGGTTCGGCACCGGCGTGCTGATGCTCGCGCGGCCCGGCGAGCCGTGGTCGGTCTGGTTGTTCTGGGGCCCGGACCGCCGCCTCAACGGCTGGTACGTCAACCTCGAACGCCCGCGCGAGCGCTGGTCCGGCGGGGTGGACACCGAGGACCTGGTGCTCGACGTGTGGGTCACGCCGGACCGCCGCTGGCACTTCAAGGACGAGGACGAGTTGGCTGCGTCCCGCGACGCCGGGCGGTTCACCGACGCCGAGGTCGACGACATCTACGCGACCGGACGCCGGGCCGTCGAGGTGGTGAAGGCCTGGGGGCCGCCGTTCTGCGACAACTGGGAGGACTTCCGGCCCGATCCCGGGTGGCCGCTGCCGGACCTCCCGGACGGCTGGGACGCGCTGCCGAGGACGGCCTGACCCGACGCCGCGGACCACCGGTCGCGACCCGGACGACTTGCGGCAGGCAGACTATGGCTATGCACGACGATGTGGACATATCCGCGCTCCGCCGCCGCCGGACGCTCAAGTGGCGGGCCGTCGAGGACGACGTGCTGGCCGCCTGGGTGGCCGAGATGGACTTCGCGGTGGCCGCACCGATCCGCGAGGCCCTGCTCGACGCGGTCGGCCGCGAGGACTTCGGCTACCCGGACGACGACGACGGCACCGGACTGCCGGAGGCGTTCGCGGCCTTCGCGGCCCGAATGTGGGGCTGGCACGTCGACCCCTCGCGCGTCGGCCTGGTCCCGGACGTGGTGCGGGGCATCGAGCTCGCCCTGGAGGTCTTCTCGCCGAGGGGTTCGGGCGTGGTGGTCCCGGTGCCCGCGTACCCGCCGTTCTTCGAGGTGGTCGAGCGCTCCGGGCGGCCGCTCGTACCGGTGCCGCTGACCACCGCCGAAGTGCCGGGCGACCGACCGATCCTGGACATCGACGCCATCGGGCGGGCGCTGGCGGGCGGGGCGCGCACGGTGCTGTTGTGCAACCCGTACAACCCGGTGGGGCGCGTGTTCACCCGTCCCGAACTGCTGGAGCTGGCCGGGATCGTGGACTTCCACGGCGCCCGGGTGATCTCCGACGAGATCCACTCACCACTGGTGATGCCGGGCGAGACACACATCCCGTACGCCTCCATCCACCCGTCGGCGTCCGCGCACAGCGTCACCATCACGTCGGCGTCCAAGGCGTGGAACCTCGCGGGGCTCAAGTGCGCGCAGGTGGTGCTGGGCGACGCGGGGACGGCGGCGACGTGGTGGTCGCTGCCGTACATCGCGCGCAGCGGGGTGACGACGCTCGGCATCGCGGCGCAGATCGCCGCCTACGACCACGGCGGCCCGTGGCTCGCGGACACCATCTCCTACCTGGACGCCAACCGCCGCGCGCTCGCCGACGCCGTCGCGGCGCGGATGCCGCAGCTCACGCACCGGACGCCGGAAGGGACCTACCTCGCGTGGCTCGACTGCCGCGCGCTCGGACTGGCCGACCCGGCGGCGTTCTTCCTGGAGAAAGGCCGCGTCGCGCTGTACGACGGGCGGCGGTTCGGGGAGGTCGGGGAGGGTTTCGTACGGCTCAACCTCGCCACATCGCGCGCCATCCTGGACGAGATCACGGGGCGGATGGCGGGAGCGCTGGAGGCGGCCACCCGGCGCTGAAGCGGCCGCGCCGCGGATGCGGTCAGCGGACGATTCGGACGGGGAGTCGTTTGAGGGCGCCTCTTAGGGACTCGGCCAGGGTGGCGAATTCGGCTGAGCGGCCGGTGCTGGCCCGCATGACGAGGCCGATGCGGCGGTAGGGCGCCGGTGCGGCGAAGTGGGCGACGGCCAGCTGCGATCCGGGGCGGGTCTCCACGGTGATCGCGGTCTCCGGGAGGAGCGTCGCGCCCAGGCCGCCCGCGACGAGTTGCACGAGGGTCGGCAGGCTCGCCGCGCGGGTCGCGCCCGCCTCGCCGGCGCCGACCTCGCGGCACACGTCGAGTGCCTGGTCGCGCAGGCAGTGGCCCTCGTCCAGCAGGAGTATGTCCATCTCGCGCAGCGCCGACCGCGGGACGTCGGCGCGGCCGGCGAGCGCGTCACCCTCCGGCACGACAAGGGTGAAGTCCTCGTCGTAGAGCGGGATCTCGTCGACTCCCGCGGCCCCCGACGGCAGCGCGAGCAGGAGCAGGTCCAGCCGCCCGGTCGCCAGGCCGTCCAGCAGCGAGTGGGTCTGCTCCTCGTGCACGTACAGGTCCAGCTCCGGGTAGTCCTCGCGTACCAGGCGCAGCAGCGTCGGCAGCAGGTACGGGGCCACCGTCGGGATCACCCCGAGGTGCAGCGGCCCGGTGAACGGGCGCCGGGCCGACTCCGCCTCGGCGACCAGGTCGTCCAGCGCGTCGAGCACTCTCCGTGCATGCCGGGCGACCCGTTCTCCGGCCGGAGTCAAGAGGACACGCCGCGTGGTACGTTCCACGAGCTGCGCGCCGAGAGCCTCCTCCAGCGCCGCCACCGCACCGGACAGCGCGGGCTGGCTGGTCCCGATCACCGCCGCCGCGTCGCGGAAATGCAGCGTGTCGGCGACCGCGGCGAAGGCCCTGAGCTGGGCGACCGTGGGAGTGCGCGTACTGATAACTACTCCTTATCAAATGATCAACAACAGCCTATTTCCGTGATCAATGAAAACATGGCACGGTGATCCGCGTACGTCCGACCGGGGCCCGCAAGCCGCCCCGGGCACCATCGCGGAGGAGACCCAGTGCTTACTGTCGGTAACCAGTTCCCCGAGTACGACCTGACCGGCGTCGTGTCGATCGAGGCGGACAAGGCGTTCGAGCAGATCACGCACAAGTCGTACGACGGCAAGTGGCGGGTCGTGTTCTTCTGACCGAAGACAACTGAACAACCCTTCTTGGGCTACCATGATCCTCATGGAGCCCTTTTCGTCGTTGGCCACTGCTAACGTCCCCCTCACGTGCAGCGTTGAGGGGGGAACGTCGTTGATACCTGTCGGTGCCTACGCCCGCGTCTCGGAAGACAAGGCGATGAAGGCAGGAGCCGCCGACTGGCGCGAGGTCGGCGAGCAGGTGGCCGGTCAGTTCGCCGATATGGACGTCGAAGCCGCCCGCCTCGGCTGGACCATCACACACCGTTACAACGACAACAACACCCCCGCGTCCGACCCCCTGATCGTCCGCAAGGACTTTGAGCGGATGCTTGAGGACCTTGCCGCAGGCACGATCAGGGGCATCCTGTTCGTCCACTCTGACCGGCTCGTACGGCTGGAGTACGACGCCGCACGTATCAACCGGCTCTACCTCATCAACCCCAAGTTGGTCGGACGGAGCTGCGTCGGCGGTACGGACCTGTCCACCGTCGAAGGTCGCGCGATGCTCTCCATACAGGCGACAGTGGGGGGTGTGGAAGTTGCCAACACCAAACGCCGCGTCTCGACCACCAACAAGAAGCGGGCCGCTAAGGGGCACATGCGTGGAGCCCCCCGCCCCTTCGGCTGGGCAGACGACCGCAAGTCACTGCACCCCGAGGAAGCCAAGGTGCTCCGCGAGGCCATCTTGGCCGTCCCGGGGGGCAAGTCCATCGGCCAGATCCGCCAGGAGTGGATCGAGCTTGGATACACGCCCAAGGCGAACAAGCGGTCTGGGGACACGCCTCGCAAGTTGTCGCACTCCACCGTTGAGGCGCGGTTGGTCAACCCACGGGTCTGTGGCTACGTCACGTACCTGCCCCAGGTCGACCGACGAGGCGCTGCCAAGCCATGGCTTCCCGACCACGTGGTCTACAAGGACAGCAAGCCAGCCCGGGGCGACTGGGAAGCCATCGTGTCGCCGGAGGAGTGGGAAGCCTGCGTAGGCGAACTGGAAGCGCGCAAGCAGGCTCGCAAAGAAGGCAGGACCCAGCCACACAGCACCTCCGAGCGGTACCTGATGTCCGGGATAGCGCGGTGCGGTGAGTGCAGCTTCCCCATGACTGCCAACTGGTACGCGAAAGGCACCAGTTCCTACGACAAGTACGGCTACCGGTACGCATGCCTCTCCAATCACGGAGGGTGCGGCAAGGTAACGCGCGTTGGGCCGCCCATTGAGGCGCTGGTCGAAGAGGTTTTCCTCGAAGAGGTTCGCCGGAGCCTTGGCCTAGTGACTCAGTTGCCTGAGGTTGACGAGACCCAGTTCGACCAGCGGCTTGCCGAGATCGTTGCCGAAATGGCCGACGTGAACGAGCGACGCAAGGCAAAGCGCATCAGCACCACCACGGCCTTGGATCTCATCGAAGAGCTTGAGGCCGAACAGCAAGAGTTGCAGCGCAGCCGCCGTCAGCTCGTGGTCTCCAAGGTTCAACGCCGCTCCGCTTCGCCCACCTTGCTTGACGAGTGGGAGGGCTACACGATCGGCGAGAAGAAGACGCGGATGCGCGAGTACATCAAGGCCGTACTCGTCCATCCGGCGGGCAGGGGCAAGCGCTTCGATCCCGCATTGATCGAGATCGTGTGGCACGCGGACTCATAAGCCTGACGCCAGCGAGGCCCCCGCCCTCAGGGCGGGGGCCTGTCTATTGCTCTGCGTCCTGAAGACGCCACAGGCGCAACTGACGCCGTCTGAATTCTTCGCTTCGCACCTTCGGAGCCTTTGCTAGCTCGCGTCGGATCCATTCCTCCACCGTCATCGGCTTGTTCTTACTGCGCGGCTCGGCACCCCCCGTCACCAAAGGAAGTCCTCCCCCCGCGCCTCGGCGGCAGCCGCCACGGTTCGATCGACCGGCATGATCGCTCCAACGAAGGCAGGGCCGATCTTGACCAGCACGGGATCGTCGACCGCAGTAATCAGCAGGTCGGCCATGGCCGCCTTTCGCGTCTCAACCTTGACCTTGGCGAACCGGGCCCACAGCACGGGATCTAGCGCCAAGAGTTCGGGAATCGCTGGGCGCTTGGTCGGCCAGGCGTTCAGGATCTCGTCTGCGGCTTCCCACAGTTCGATCATGGGCAGCGTGACCGGCTCGCACATGACGATCCCTGCTGCGCCTCCGGAGCCCATCGACACGACCTCAACGGCCTCCGGCCGGACTATGACCGCCACCGTTCCCTTGGCGGCGCGTCCGAGTCGGTCAAGCTCCGCCAGGCCCTCCCGGGGGACGCACACGCTGATGCCGTCGCCGACGTTCCTGACGCCTTCAAGGCGGCATGTGGCGCGGCCCAGGGTGTAGCCATCAGTGCCCATGACCGTCACGAGATCGGCAGTCAGGGCCAGGCGTGCCCACGGGAATCGCGCTGGCCGTGCGGGGATTTGGCAAAGTGCGTTGTGGCAGGCGCGGGCGAATTCTGTTCCGTCGACGTGGACGGTTACGCCGCCGAGCACAGCGCATCTACCTTCCGGGCCGTCGCCGTAATGTAGGCCATGGCGCTCTCGTATCCGGTCCACGCCTGCGTGTAGAGGTCCGCGTACATGAGTCCGAGTGGCGACGTGGGGCGCGGCTCGGGGAGCTGCCGGCGAACGTCCGCCGCCAGGTCCAGGATTCGATAGACCGACGCGTCGAAGCCCTGGAGGTCGTCCCGGGAAAGGATGAACCGGCAGACGGCCGGAAGATTGGCGATGGTCTGGCCGCGCGGGGCGCGGTGCGTAAATCCGAGACGGGCGGCTTCGCGGGCGTCGATCATCTGGACGTCATCCGGGCCGTAGCTGTGGAACTGCTCGCGCGCGCTGTCGCGCTGAACGCCAAGCGCCCGAGCCAGGGGCGCGGTCGCGCACCACAGCCGCCCTGCGTAGAGGGTCCACGGGGTCCCGGCCAACTCGGGCGCAAGGCCCGGCACCAGGTATTCAGTTGTGATCATGCGTCGATGCTGCCCGCCGGAACGGCGGCCCTGGGAGGGCGGGGGACGCGTGATCCAGATCACTGCCGCATGGTGTCCACGGTGCCCACTGTGACCGCACTTACCTGAGTGAAGCTCCCGGGGAGGGGGGTTTGGGGGGTGGGGTCCAATCGAGTCCACTCAATGGATCGGATCTCCCAGACGGCAGCCCATAGGGCTGCCCTTCCCTTGATCAATCAAGAGATCAACCGCGCGCACGCGCGGAAGGTCCAACATCCTCGCGAACGCCATCAATTGATTGACGCGCGCGAGGCGCGACGGCCGGAGCCGTCGCCTTGAACCACCGGCATCCGAGCTACACAGAAACCTCACGACCGGGACCACGCTGGATCGAACCCGGATGCCGGTCAGACTGCTCCCCCGACGGGTTGACTCCTTGGCCTATGCGGAACCGATGGTTCCTCCCAGGGCGGTGACGGGTCGAGTCCCCGCCGGGGGAGCCACAACCAGGAGTGCCATCCCATGCCCCGCGCCGCCCAGGTCTGCACCATCGATCGATGTACGCGACCAACCACCGGCCGGGGCCGCTGCAAGGACCATCAAGAGCCTTCGTGGGTACGGCTGTCGGCCAGGAACACCAATCGACCGAGCAACCTGGGCACCCTTCGTCGTCAAGCCCTTCGCCGCGACCGCTGGGTGTGCCAACTCTGCGGTGGGCCAGGAGCAACCGAGGTTGATCACATCACCCCGGTTTCCCAGGGTGGAACTCACGACCTGGACAACCTGCAAGCCGTCCACGTCGAATGCCACGCGGAGAAGTCTGCGGCTGATCGCCGCGGCTGAGTTCTTACTACGACCGACAGCTAACAGGGGGTGGGCAATGGCTGGACGTGGACCGACGCCGAGCCCCAACCCGAGGCGGCGCAACCAGCAGGCGACCGAAGCACTGTCAGGCGGGAAGTCACCCGCGCCGGCACTCTTCAAGCGGAGCCGGTATTGCACCGCGACGCAACGATGGTGGGACCAATGGGCATCGAGCCCTCAGGCAGAGGCGTTCTTGCCGTCCGACTGGGAGCGGCTTCAGATGCTTGCGCCTCTCGTCGAGGCGTATTGGACGGACCCCAAGCCTTCGATCCTCGCCGAGATCCGGCTGAATGAGGAGCGGTTGGGTGCGACGGTCCGGGACCGCCAGGCGCTCAGAATGACGGTCGGCGGCACGGCCGCATCGCACGAGACTGCGCGGCCCAATGAGGGCGTGGCGGACATGGACCGATACCGGCAGGCTTTCGGAGGCTAGGGCTCGTCACCGCTTTCCGCCACGCTCCGGGCTTCCTTCGCCCTCTTCACATGCTGCTGAACCATGGTCGACGTCACTCCGAGGCGTCGAGCCGCATCGGCCTGGGCTCCGCGGCCACCGATGGCATCGACCATCGCCTTGACCGCCAGTGACCTCCGCAGCGCCGCAGCAGCAACGAGGCGTTCCGCAGCAGCCAAGTCTTCGGTTGCAGCATCAAAGTCGCGATGGGCCTCATCCACTGCACGTAGGCGCGCCAGGTCCGCCCGGGACGCCTCCGATGCGCTTGCCATGACGTCCTCCCAACTGGTCGAGACACGATCGTAACCCATGGGTTGCCGAAAACTGAGAGGTGGTGCCATGCAGACAGGGAACATCCCGGCGCACATGCCGGAGCACACCCTCGCGTGGCACATCCTGTCGTGGGCTGAGCAGAACATCGTGCAGCCGGACGGCGAGAACGCAGGCGAACCGTTCCGATTCACCCCGGAACAGATTCGCTTTCTCGCCTGGTTCTATGCCGTTGACTCCCGGGGCCACTGGATCTATCGAACCGCTTCTCTCCGGAGGTCGAAGGGCTGGGGAAAAGCCCCCTCCTGGCTGCCCTGTGCATCATCGAGTTCGTAGGACCCTGCCGGTTCTCGCACTTCGACGAGGGCGGCCAGGCGATCGGCAAGCGGGTTGCCTCGCCGTGGGTTCAGATCGCCGCGACCGCGCTGCACCAGACAGCGAACACGCTGGACATGGTGCGCGGCATGCTCGTGGAATCGCCGCTAGTCGAGTCGTGCGGCCTGGACGTCGGCAAGATGTCCATTCAGTTCAAGGACGGCAGGCCGGGCAAGATCGAACCGGTCACCGCGGCCTCGGCCACCCTCGAAGGTGGGCGCCCTACCTTTGCGGTGCTCGACGAGACGCATCACTGGACCGAGTCCAACGGGGGCCACAGGGTCGCCGAGGTCATCGACCGAAACATCCGCAAGAACCCGCGCGGCCTCGCGCGCTACGTCGAGTCCACCAACGCCTACAACCCCAACGAAGATTCGACCGCTCAGCGAACCCACGAGGCCGCACGCGACGGCGCAACGGACGTCCTCTACGACTGCGTAGAGGCGGCCACACTGCCGATCGGCGATCGGCCGTTCCGCGAGTACATCCGGGCCGAGCCCGAGGCCGTGAAGGCGGCACTGCGCGAGTCCTACGGCGATTCGACCTGGGTCGATGTGGATTCGATCTACGCCGCGATGATCGACCCGCGTACCTCGATCGCGAACGCGATGCGGTTCTACCTGAACCAGATCGCCGAAGGCGCCGACACCTGGATTCCCGCCGACGAGTGGGCAGCCTGCTACGACGACGCCGACCCGATCCTGCCCGGCGATGCCATCGCCCTGGGTTTCGACGGTTCAATCCGCAACGACGCGACTGGCCTGGTGGGCTGCCGGATCCGGGATGGCCGGCTGTTCCTTCTGGGACTGTGGGAATGCCCGGAGGGCAAGGCCGGGCGCGGTTGGGAGGTCGATCCGCTCGCCGTTGAGGCGGTAGTGAAGGGCGCGTTCGAGACGTACGACGTCCAGTGGATGTACTGCGATCCGCCGTATTGGCAGGACGTCATCGGCCGGTGGGCGATCGAGTACGGCCAAGACTTGATCTTCGAGTTCTGGACGAACCGGCCCACCCAGATGACCCGGGCAATTGAACGGTTCTCCACGGCAGTTGGTCAGGCAGCCCTCTCCCACGACGGCAACGCGGACCTGACTCGGCACGTGCTTCAGGCAGTCACGCGAGAGGTTCCGCAAGGCGTCCTCATCACGAAGGACAGTCCGAAATCCAAGCGCAAGATCGACCTTGCCGTCTGCGCGGTCCTGGCGTACGAGGCTCGTGCGGATGCCCTTGAGGACGGCCGCGGCCTGCCGAAGCGGCGGAGCCGCGTGGTCGGCTTCTGACAACTGAATATTGGGACCGTACGCATGACGCTCACCGCACCGTCCACCCCGCTGGAGTGGACGGACTACCTACACGCGAAGTTGCGTGACAAACAGTCCAAGATCCAGGTCTACGACGAGTACTACGAAGGCGAGAAGCAGAAACTAGCCTTCGCTCAGGCTCGGTTCCGCAGCGCTTTCGGGGACCTCTTCGAGCGGTTCAGCGACAACTTCTGTGGCTTGATCGTCGACAGCTTGGCCGAGCGGATGCGCATTGAAGGCATCCGCATGACCGAGGAACCGGGCGCCGACAAGGACGCTCAGGAGATTTGGCAACGCAACTCGCTCGATGCGGATGCCCCTTCCGCCCACTTGGATGCGCTGGTTCACGGCGAGTCCTACGGCGTGGTCTGGGGCGACTCGGACGGACAGCCGATCGTGTCCGTAGAGTCCGCCGAGAACGTGGCCGTTCACATGCGGCCGGGATCGCGTCGCGATGTCGTGGCAGCCCTCAAGGTCTACTCTGACGAGTGGGGCACCGAGCGATCCACGCTGGTCCTCCCGACGAGCGTTTGGCAGTCGACGCAGACGCGCGCCGGCCATTGGGCCGAACCGATCTACTCCCGCAACCCGTTGGGGTTCTGTCCGGTCACAGCCATCCAGAATCGGCCGCGCCTCAGCGGCAAGGCGTTCTCCGAACTGAAGTCGGTGATCCCGCTTCAGGACGCGGTGAACAAGGTCGTCATCGATGCTCTGGTAGCGAGCGAGTACGCCGCTTGGCCGCAGCGTTACGTGACCGGAATGGAGATCCAGGAGGACAGCGACGGGCGGCCTGTGGAGCCGTACCGGCTCGCGATTGATCGCCTTCTCCAGGCTGAGGATCCCAACACGAGGTTCGGCCAGTTCGATCCGGCGAATCTCGCCAACTATGTGACCTTGGTCGAGATGCTGGTTCAGCATCTCGCCTCGACGTCCCGGGTTCCGTTCCACTACTTCCTGCTGAACGGTGGCCAGTCGCCTAGTGGTGAGGCCATCACGTCCGCCGAGGCCGGATTGGTCGCCAAGGCCAGGGAGCGCATGATCTATTTCGGCGAAGCGTGGGAGCGCATCATGCGCCACTGCTTTGCGGTCCTCGGCGACCCTCGGGCGCGTGCGTACAGCGCCGAAGTCATGTGGGGAGATCCCGAGTACCGGACCGAGTCCCAGCACATCGACGCCCTGACCAAGCTCAGGACGTTGCGTGTTCCGCTGCTTCAGCTCTGGCAGGACGCCGGGTACTCCCCGCAGCAGATCGCACGATTCCCGGCGATGCTGACCGACGAATCAAGGTTCGTCGGAGAACTGGGCCCGCCTGCTGGAACCGACCTGGTGGATCGTGTTGACGATGCCGGAGGCCACGCCGCATAAGTCCTGCCGTCCAAGCCGCCACCCGACAGGGATGAGCGGCATTCTCATTGCTACCCCCGACATGGAGGTATTGCCTTGACTGACCCTCAGGACAACCCGACCGCCGACCCGTCGACGGAGCCGACAGGCGCCGACCCGACGCCTTCGGCGGTGGAGCCGAACCCGACCGATTCCGCAGCGCTGACGGCCGACCGCGACAAGTGGAAGACCCTCGCCCGCAAGCATGAGAAGGACGCGAAGGCCCGCGCCAAGGAACTGGAAGACCTACGGACAGAGAACCTGTCCGACGCCGAAAAGGCCATCGAGACGGCCCGCACCGAGGGCCGAACTGCCGCCCTCGCGGAGGTCGGTTCCCGTCTTGCCGGGGCGGAACTGCGCGCCCAAGCGGCCACGGCGGGGGTGGACCTCCCAGACCTGACGTACGTGAACCTGGCCACGTTCCTGACCGAGGCCGGCGAGGTCGACAGCGCGGCCGTCGCCAAGTTCGTGAAGTCGCTGAACAAGGCTGCGACCGAGCCGACCGAACCGGCATTCGCTCAGGATCTCGGGCTGGGGCGACAGAACGCGGCCGGTCCGGTGATGGACCCGCAGAAACTGGCCGCGATGGTGGCCGAGGTCTCGCCCTTCTAGGCACCTTGGTCCCCGCCTGAACGCCAGTGACTTCGCAGGTCACGGACGGCGTCGATGGCCCGTCCGGCTTTGGCAGCCAATTCCGGGATTCGGTCCAGGACGAAATCGAGAACGAAGAAGACGCCGCCGACGGTCGCCACTGCAACGACGACCCATTGCGCCTGATCCACCGACACCACCGCGTCTGTCCTGGCGGGGGGGGGGGGGGGGGGGGGAAAGGGGGGAGGAAGGCGGTGCCAAGGAGGGCGCCGGCCATGCGCTTCGCGCCGGGGAACCGGGCCG
>NZ_JBPKBH010000016.1:73738-142512 GCF_051388915.1 Yinghuangia sp. YIM S09857
TTGGTCCGGGCGGGCAGCACCGGACCAACCGCAGCCAACGGTTTGCAAGTCCGGGGCAACCCCAGGGCGCAGCAGACCACTTGACGCGATACGGCTGAGTATCGGGTCTGCTGTGCTCGCGCCGTCATCGTACAACCCGTGTCTCCCGTGAGTTGGACGACCGGGCCACAACTTCATAGAGGGACCCACAACTCAACATGGTTCACGCGTTCAATCTCGATCAGAAGCAGGTCGTAGTCGCGGCGCTTGGTCTCCTGGAGCAGGAGATCGTTCTGCCGGGCGTCTGCTACCGCGATTCGGCGTTCGACTTCACCGGCGGCTACCGCGACACGATCAACGTGAAGAGGCCCGCCAGGGGGACCCCCACCGAGGACATCGGCTACCGGGGGGCGGAGAAGCCGACCCCGGGCCGCAACATCAAGTACAACGACATCACCGAGACCACCATGCCGGTGAAGTTGGACCTGTACCCGGGCAACGGCGTCAAGGTCACCGACGAGCAGGCCGCGATGGACATCGCGAACTTCGGTTCGCAGGTCCTGAGGCCGCAGGTTCGCGGCATGGCCGAGTACTTCGAGAAGAAGATCGCCGCGCAGATCAACACGGACTTCGTTCCCGCAAAAGGCGTCAAGGAGATCTCTGCGCAGCTCGCCGCGGACTCGACCGGTTCGGCGCGCGCGGTGCGTGAGGCGATCATCGACGCCCGCGCGGACATGAACAAGAACGGGGTGCCGGCCAACGGCAGGTTCTTGCTGGCGGGGCCGACCGCTGAGGCCATCCTGCTGAAGGACCCGGATTTCGTTGCCGCGGACTTCAGCGGCAGCACGTCCGCGCTGCGGGAGGCCGTGATCGGTCGTCTCGGCGGTTTCGACATCGTTGTGAGCAACGAAATCGAAAACGTCACCAGCGGTGCCGTGATCTTCGCGATGCATCAGACCGCGATGATCCTCGCGACCAGGGCCCCCGTGGTTCCGCGTGGTGTGCCGTTCGGTGCCGGTCAGTCGGTCGCAGGTATCGCGGCCCGCTGGATCATGGACTACGACCCGGACATGCTTCAGGACCGCTCCATCATCTCGACCTTCGCGGGCCTGAAGGCCACCGTTGAGGACGACGGCAAGATCAAGCGGGCCGTTCGCATCAAGCTCCTGCCGAAGGCGTGAGCGTGGCGGCCCTGGCTACGGTCGCCGACATCGCGGTACGCCTGGGCCGCCCTCTCGCAGATGAGGAGGCGGCCCGCGTTCAGGCTCTCCTCGATGACGTGTCCGCCCTCATCCGGGGGCACTGCGGCATTGACTTCGGCGAGCACCTGGACCAGGCCGTGAAGCTCACATCCCGAGTCGGGATCGCCCTCGATCTGCCGTCCTCGATGCGGCCCCTGCACGGGGTGTCCCGCGTCCTGGTCGACGGAGAGGAAGTCACCGACTGGTGGGCGGATGGCCTGGCCCTGTATCGCCGTCGCGGATGGCGGCGTGACGGCCAACAAGTCGACGTCACCGCGTCATGGGGATACCGCGAAACACCAGCGGACGTGACTGCGATCTGTGCGGCCGAGGCCATGCGGCTGATCGCCCTGTCCCCTGGCGTCTACTCGGAACGCGTCGGGGATCTTGAAGTCACCTACGCGGGGGGCGGGGCGACCGGCGAACTCTCCGCCCAGGTACGGCGAAGCTTGACCCGCTATCGGCCACGCATGGCATCGGTGGCGGTGCAACGCACATGACGCTGATGACGGATCGCATCGAGTTGTGGCGGGCCCCGCTGGTCGACGGCCCCCTGTCCCGGCATCGGGATTGGGGGGCTGCTGTACGGATTGCCGCTGTCCTGGGATCCGTTCAGCCGGACACGGCAGCGAGGACGCAGGTCGTCAACGAGTCCTCACCCATGGTCGGCCGGGCCTATCTCCCGGCCTACATGGCTGTGCGGCAAGGGGACCGTATTCGCTGCGGGTCCGACTGGTACGAGGTGATCGAGAACCCCGAGGAATGGCGCGTAGGCAGTCGCGCCCATGTCCGGACCGTGGTCCAGGAGGTGGCCGACGATGGCTGACCTGGTGATTCACTGGGACCCGGATCTTGAGCAAAAGCTGTCGCGGCTGCCTGGCGTTTCGCCGTTGGTCACGGCTGCTGCTCAACGTGTCGGCGGCCGGGCGATGCAGCTCGCGAACCGAGCTGAGGACCGCCGCGCTGGAGCCTATGCGCGGAGCCTGCACATCCGCCACGGCATGGATTCGTCCGGCCGCTGGGCTGCCGTCGTGGCGACGCGTCACGCGGTCGTTCTTGAGTACGGGTGGACGCACTACCGAACCGGCAAGTCCTACCGGGGCAAGAAGATCCTGACGCGCGCACTGCGGGAATCACAGGTGTCCGGTGCTGACTGAACCCACCCCGCTGGTAGCCGAGTTCATGATTGAACACGCGGGTCCCGGCGTCTACGTGTCCGGTGACTGGATCGGCAGGCCGGAAGGCAAATCGGCGGTCATCGTTGACTTCGACGGCGGATACCGCGTTGTCCGCGATCGGATGGACCGCGCGGAGTTCGTCATCCACGTGTACGCGGCCACCCGCGAAGCCGCATCCGCTCTGGCGTTTCGTCTGCGCGATGCCGCCTTGTCGAGCCTGCCGGCTCACGTCGCTCACGGCGTCCAGGTCGCCGACGCCGAAGAACTGATGATGCCGACGCCGACCCCGGACGAGCTGTCACGGGAGTCGCGCTACACCTTCGCTTTCGCGATCTACCTGTTCGAGACAACTGCATAGGGACACAGTGGCTTTCAACAACACCGCCGCAATCCGCTTCGCGCCGCGTGGTCAGATGTACGTGGCCTCGCTCGCGTCGAACCCCGTCTTCCCCACCAATCCGACAGCGGACCTCGGTCCGGAGTGGCTCGCTCTGGGTTACGCCTCTTCGGATGGCGTCGAACTGACGCCCGCGATCGAGACGCAGGCCCTTGAGGCTTGGCAGTCCGCGACCCCGGTCATGCACACCGTCACCGCGGCCTCGCTCCAGGTCAAGGCGACGCTCTTGCAGACCGACCCGGCGACCACCTCTCTCTACTTCGGTGCGGAATGGGAGAAGGTCACCGACGCCCAAGGCCAGGAGGTTCCCGGGGTCTTCCGGCTGCCGATCGCGTCGAATCCAACCCTCGCCGAACTGGCGATGATTGTGCAGTGGGGCGACGCCAAGGTCTCCAACATGCTCGTGATTCCGCGAGGAATGGTGTCCTCGCGCGACGCGCTCAAGCTGGTCCGTGCCGACGCGCAGTCGCTCGGCGTGACGTATGACGCCCTCGATTCTTCCGGCGTGCTTGGCTACGTGCTGTCGAACGATCCGCAGATGGCGCCGACGACGCCGATCGTCCTTCCGACGCTGGCGGTCGCTCCTACCTCGGTGGCGAAGGGCGGCACGGCGAGCCTCACCGGATCGAACTGGGGCAGCGGTACGGCTCCCACGGTTGCCGTGACCGGCCCGAGCACGACGAAGGTGACCGTGGGAACCGTGACGCTCACCAGCGGCGCAATTTCCGCGACTGTGACCGTGGCGGCCGACGCGCCGACCGGCACCTACACGATTCAGGCGACGGGCACCGCGGGGACGAAGTCCGTGACCCTCGCCGTGACCTGATCCGCCGACGTACCTCCTCCGCCTCACCGTTCAACAACTGAATACCGGGAGACCGCTCCGCATGGGTAAGAAGAAGAACAACCGCACCCGCAGCACCGCGCCGAAGCGGCCGACGAATCCCGTCGAGGCGGAGGCAGCCGACGAGGGCATCGAATTCGGTTTCCGGGGTGTGCAGTTCCGCACCCTCCCGGCGCTCGACATGTCCGTTGACATCCTGGACGCTGCGGACTCCGGCAACGGACTGACGGCCGTACGGCTCATGCTCGGCGACGAGGAATGGAACCGCTTCCGCGAACTGCGGCCGACGCTCCGCGACCTGGCCGAGTTCGCCGAGGCACTGGCCTCCGCCTCGGGCCTGGGCAGCCAGGGAAACTGACGGCCGCCGCTCGCGCCTGGCATCGGTTTCCCCACGAACTCGAAGCCGACCTCTTGCAGTTCTTCGACGTGGATGTACTGGATGTCCCGCGCGGGCGCGTCTCCATCCGCCGCCTGGTCGTGCTCGTCGCGCGATTGCTGCGCATGCCTGGCCGATCCGCTCTAGCCGAAGCCATGCACCCGGCCAACGCGTGGACTGCGACGGACTATCTGACAGCCGAGCTGATCGACCGTATGGAACTGGCGAACTGGCTGACGCTGCGCGTCAACTCCGAAGAGTCACGGCGCATCGATCCGCCAGAACGGTTTCCGCGCCCAGGCGTCGAACCGGCCGAACCGGAAACTGAGTTCGCGTCGGCGGCCGAGGTTCACAGCTTTTTGCAGCAGCTCACGGGTTGAGCAGCACACACAACTGAATAGGAGTTCTATGGCCACGGCCGGAGGTTCGGGAGGCGGGGCCTCCGGCCGGGGCGCAGTCTCCGGCGTCCGCGTAGGTGTCGGCTACGTCGAGATCCGCCCCAAGGTCATCAAGGCCGATTTCACCAAGCTCAAATCCGGGCTGTCCACCGACATGCGGGGCCTGGGCGAGGCCATGGGCAACGCCATCGGCAGGAGCCTGGCCTCCGCCCTGGAAACTTCTATCAACCGCGCGTTGACCTCTGTGCGGACTCGGGCCGCTGAGGCTGGACGGAACGCCGGCCGACAGGCCGGGGCGGAGTTCGCCCGTGCGTTCAGCCGCGAAGTCACCGCCATCGAAAGGAATTTGGGCCGCCTCGCGACCCGTTTGGAAGGGGTCGCCTCCCGCTCCGCGCGGGTCTTCTCGCGTGCCTACGGTCAGCAAGTCGGCGGCGCCATCCAAAGCCTGGGCCGCGTTGCCGAACGCGTCCATGAACGGGTTGGCAACTCTGCCGAGGCCGCTGCCGGACGGGTCGGCGGCTCCTTCCGACTGCAATACACCCGGGCCGGTGCGGCTGCGATCAGCGCGGGCAACCTCGCCCGCGACGCCCACCAGCAGACACGCGACGCCTCGGCCGCCGCGACTCGCGGAATCCTCGCCGACCACGCCCAGGTCACCCAATCCGCGCGCCTGCAAAGCAGGCTGACGCGACAGGCTTGGGTGCAAGGCCACGCCAGTGCGGGCCGCACCGCTGGACGCCTTCTTACTACGCACCTCACTGCGGCCTACCGCCAGGTCACCGCGTCCGCGCGGCAGACCGGCACCACCGTGGGCCAGTCGATTGGCCAGGGCGCCACCACGGGGACCCGGGCCGCCGCCCCGCAGGTCACCGGCGCCGTCCAGACCTCGATCGTTCGGCCGATTGCTCTCGGGCTCGCGTCTGTCGGCCAGACCATTGCCCAGGATCTTGGGCGCGTCCTGCGGCCACGCCTGGCCAGTCTCGGCACGCAGCTCGGTACGCAGGCCGCCCGCCCGTTTCGGGCGGCGTGGTCCTCGACGCTCACGCGGGAACTGCTGGGCGATCTGCGGATCTTCGCGTCAGCAGCTCAGGCCACCATCACCGGCCCCATCGTGGCCGGGTTCGCCGCGATTCGCAGCCACCCCAGCGTGCGCGGAGTCGTCGGCGACATCCGCCGGATCGGCTCGGCGGCGGCCAGCGTCGGAGCCGGGATCGCCGCCCCATTCACCTCCGCGTTCACCCGTGTCCGAACCGCCGCCACGGGCCTTCTGGCGCCATTGGTCACCGCGGTTCGGGGGCACGTCACCACCGCCGCCGGATACATCACCGGCACTCTGATTCCCACCTTCGGCCTCGCCCGGACATTCGCGACGACCAGCAGCGCGGCGGCCGGAACGGCGATCTCCACGCACATCGGCGCGGGCAGTCGGGCCGCTGCCGCATCCACCACCGCCATGGCGGCCACCGCCGCACGGGCCGGTCAGTCGGTTTCCCAAACCGCGAGTCGCACGGCGGACACCTATCAGCGGTCCCTGTCGTCGGCATTCGGTTACGTCGGCAATGCGCTGACGTCCGAACTGCACCGGATCGCGAACACAGCGACAACGACGGGGCAGATCCTCACCAACACACTCACGATGCCGTTTGTCCGCGCGACAGAGGCCGCCGTGAAAATGGGCGCCACCATGGGCGACGAACTGGTCTCCCTGCAAAAGCGGATGCTGTCCATGGGGATCGCGACCAGCCAATCCGGCGCCGCGATCGAGGAGTTGAACGATTTCGCGGCCAAGACGCCGTACACGTTCCAGGACATGGCGAATGCCATGCCGAAACTCCTCGACTCCGGAATGGGGTTGGAGAAGTCCAAGAAGCTGCTCATGCAGTTCTCGGACTACGCCGCATCGGTGGGTGTGACGAATGCGGCGAAGTACGGCCGTGCCTTGAAGGGTTTGACCGACGTCATCACCATGGGCGTCGTCAAAACCCAGGACATGAACCAGATGTCCCAAAACGGCGTCAACGCGTGGCAGGCGCTCGCGGACAAGATGGGAATGTCCATCGGCGAGCTTCGCCAGAAACTCGCCAAAGGCGAGCAGATCAGCGCGAACACGCTGATCGAGGCACTGCAACCGAAGTTCGACCGCGCCGCCGGAGCGGCTGTCACCGCGTCGTCCACCATTACGGGCGCCTGGGACAACATGAAGGAGAAGCTTCGGCAGACCTTCGCCGAGATGTTCGTGGCGATGAACTCGCAAGGTGAGTACGTCTATACGCCGCTCGGCAAGCAGTTTCAAAAGCTGATCGGGCAGGTCGATCACCTCGCTGAGTTGTCGCTGCCGCTGTTCATTTCCGCACTCGCCAAGATGGTTCCGATCGCGGAAGCCGTGTTCACGGTCGCGGACAAGGCCCTGACCTGGCTGCGAGACGCGCCGGGCTGGGTGAAGGACGCCGTCACCGGTCTGACGTTCCTCGGGCCGGTGCTGATGGCGGTCGGTGTGGCCACGAAGTTTTTCGCCGGTGCGCTCGGCCTGATCGTGGCGAATCCGTTCGTTGCGGTGATCCTTGCCATCGGTGCCGCCCTCGTCATCGCATACCGCAACTCGGAGGAATTTCGCGAGTTCACGGGCAAGGCGTGGAACGGTGTGAAAGACGTCGCGTCGACGACGTGGAATCGGTACCTGAAGCCGACCTATGACGGCGTGGCGGGTTGGTGGAGCGAATCCGGTCGACCGGCGGTTGCCGAAATGTGGTCCGACACCAAGGACGCATGGAACCGCACCTCGGACGCCGTCGAGTCCGCGTGGACGAACCGGATCCGACCGCGTTTCGCCGAGTTCTCCGATTGGTGGGCGAAGTCCGGCCGTCCCGGCGTGGCCGAGATGGGCCCGTGGATCGCCGGCCAATGGGGAGGCATGTCCGACGCGGTTTCCACCGCGTGGACGGGGCACATCCGCCCGGCCTACGACGGCATTCACGACTACACCGTCAACAAGGTCGCACCGGCGGTTGCGGCCCTGTGGAACACGTGGGTTCAGCCGGTCGTCAACGCTGTCATCCCCACGGTCGAGGCGTTGTGGCTGAAGGTCCTTCAGCCCACGTTCTCGGCGCTCACGACGCTGCTGACGACGGTTGTCGTTCCTGCGCTCGAACTGCTGTGGTCGGTCACGGTCACCGTGTTCGGCGCGATCGGCGCCGTGGTTTCCACAGCCTGGGGACAAGCAATATGGCCGACCCTCAAGGCCATCGGGGATTTCCTCGGCGAGCACGTCATCCCGATCCTGGAAGATCTCTGGGCGAAGTTCTGGACGGTCTTCACCTGGATCGGCGACGTCGTCACCGTTACTTGGCAAAAGGTGATCGCCCCGGCCCTTGACGCCCTGGTCGCAGTCCTCGGGTTCGTGGTGGCCGCGCTGCGAGTGCTGTGGGAAATCGCGCAGCCCATTCTCGCGCTGCTCGGCTGGGCCGTCTCGGTCATGTGGTCGCTAAGCGTCAAGCCCGCCCTTGAGGCGCTGTGGTGGTTCCTACGTGACATCCTCGGACCGGCCCTCACCTGGCTGTACCGGGACATCGTGGAACCGGTGATGTCCGGGATCGGCTCCGCGATCTCGTGGGCCTGGACCTGGGTCATCTCCCCGGCCCTGTCGGGCCTCGGCGCAGCCATCGGCCTGGTCGGCGCCGCGTTCACCTCCGCGAAGGACGTGATCGGCGAAGCCTGGGACAAGATCAAGGAAAAGGTCGCCTCGCCGGTTCGTGCAACCGTCCAGTGGATCAACGACAAGCTGATCGGCCCGGAAAACGGGAGCGGCGGCGGGATCAACAAGTTCCTGAACTGGATCGGCGTTTCCGTTCCGACCATTCCCGGGTTCGCCCAGGGCGGGATCGTGCCGGGCTACGCCCCTGGCAAGGACCAGGTGCCGGCGATGCTCGCGCCCGGCGAAGGGGTTTTGCGCCCCGAGGTCGTGCGCTGGCTCGGGTCCGCTCGAATCCTCGCGTGGAACGCAGCCGCAGCAGCGGGGCGAGGCATCCAGAAGTTCGGTCTCGGCGGCATCGTCGGTGACGTCTGGGACGGCGCCACCGATGTGGTGGGCGATGTCATCGACGAAATCGAGGACTTGACGCGCAAGGGCGTCAAGAAGATGGTCGAACCGCTGGTGCGGGGGATCTCCGGCAAAGCCGAATCCTGGGCGCGGGGGGCCGGTTTCTCCCCGTGGGGGGTCACCGTGGCCACCGCTCCCCTGCGTTGGGCTGTGAACCCGATTCTCGACTGGGTCGGGGGCAAGGACAGCAGCCAAGGAGCTGCGAGCGTCGCCGCGTCCAACGCACCGCAGTACGCCAACGGCGGCCTTGTGACATCACCTACCTGGGCGATGGTCGGCGAGGAGGGCCCCGAACTGGTTCTTCCCCTGAACCGCCCCCAGCGCATGGCCGAGCTGCTGCGCGAGGCCGGACTGATCAGCCGTGGCGGCCACACCGTCAACATGTACGCCGCTCCCGACACCCCCACCGAGAAGCAGCTCCTTAACGCGCTGCGGTTCGCGGACATGGTGTACGGCTCGGCATGACCTGAATGGAGATGACCATGCCCGCACCAGGAGCGGGCGGCCCTTCGGCAGGCCGGGCCCAGGTTGTGATGACGGGCGCGGATGGATCCGTATGGAATCTGTCCGCGCCCGTGTCCGGCCAAGCCGCGGGGGTGTTCCTGCAACCCGGCGCGACCGGTCTGGACATGCCGCCGCCCGACATCGCCACTGAGGACTACGCCCTCCTGGACGGCGGAGCCGTCAACCGGATCAGATACGCGACACGGAGCATGGCCTTCGCTGTCGCCGTGAAGGGGCCTACTCGTGAAGCGTTCATGCAGATCCGCCGTGGCCTGCGGCGTGCCCTGGATCCGCAACGCGGGCGAGTGACCATCAGCGTTACCGAGCCGGACGGCAGCGAACGGCACTGCACTGCCGTATACACAGGCGGGTTCGAGGGTGACGAAGCTCGGGATTCCGCTGGTCGGACTTGGGCCCGCACCGGTGTTCAGCTCATGGCTCCCGATCCGTTCTGGTACGGCAGCGAACGGCGCATGCGGTTCGGCATGGTGCCTGGGACGCCGTTCCTGACGCATCTCGACGGCGGCACCCCGACACCGTTCCTTCCGCTGCGGATCAGTCCTTCGCTCCTGCTGGGCGGCCAGAACATCGACTCCGGTTCCGAAGCGGACACCTGGCCAATCTGGCGGTTCGTCGGCCCCTTCGGTGCGGCCATGCGCCTGGCCAACCTGACCTCCGGCCGCACGATGACGGTGAATGCGATGGTCGGCCCCGGCGAGGTACTGGAGATCGATACCCGTCCCGGCCGCAAACGCGTCGAGCTGATCCCGGTCTCCGGGGTGCCCGTCAACGCCTGGCCTTCGGTGGAGTCCGCCGACCTGTGGCCACTGACCGGCGGCGTCAACCTGATCGACGTCTCCGCCGACGGAGCAGATCCGCAATCAAGCATCGAAGTCACCTTCATACCCAGGTATTTGGGCCATTGACCTTGGAGGATCATGGGACGGCTGCGCATCGTTGCGCACGGGCCCGACCGCCGTCCGATCGGCGAAATCGACTCGTACCGCAACGCGAACGTCATCCTCCGGGCTTCCCGCGTGTCGTCCTGGACGATCACTATTCGCGCTGACGACCCGAACGCCCGGCTCCTGGCCCCCGGGCACCGCGTGACGATCTGGATGGAAGGCGTGGCCCGGCCGCTCCTCACCGGACCGGCGGAGGCGTTCCAGGTCTCGCTCGGGCAGGAGACCACCGACGCCGGAACCCTGGTGGCTCAAGGAGTCTGCGACACAGCAGTACTGAAACGCGCCGTAGTCTTTCCCGACCCCACCCGCGACATCAACGCCCAGGCCGTCACCAAATTCGTTCGGGACAACGTGCAGGCGGGCGCCCTCATCGCCGAACTGATCAAGTACAACGTCGGGCCCTACGCGCTCGCCCCCCGAAGGCATCCCAATCTTGTCGTCGGGCCTGACAGCACGACCGAGATGGGTGCGCCGGTCAGCCGGACGTTCCGATTCGGGAGCCTTTATGACGCGGTGACTTCCGTCGCCGACGAGGGCGGCCTGTCCTTTCGCCTGGTGCAGGATCCCGACCTGCCGCGTCCGGTCGTCGGGCGTGATCCGTACTCGTTCGTGCTCGACATGTGGCCGTCGCGGGACCGCTCGCCGTATGTGCGGTTTTCCCGCGACATCGGCAACCTGACCTCCGCTCAATACTCGTTCTCGTCGCCCAAGGCAACGCACGTAATCGTCGCCAGCAAGGGCACCGACGGAAACACCGGTCGCTACTACCACACCGCCGACTACCCGGCCGGACCGGAATGGGGCCGGCGCGTGGAGCGGTACGCCGAACGCGACGACGTCGATCCGCCCGCCGTTCCGAACTCCGGAGACGCGAACTACCGCCTATTGCGTGCTGCTTCACGCGAGGAGTTCGAGGAGAACCGTGGAGGCGGATACCTGAGCGTGACGCCGATCGACACGGAACAGATCCGGTTCGGCCGCGACTACTGGCCGGGCGACCGCGTGTCGTGCTCCATCAACGGCCTAGACGTCGTGGACGTGGTCCGCGAGGTCACCATCTCTGACACCGCCGAAGGGTTCGAGATCTCACCGACCATCGGCGGCCAGGACGCCACTGAAACCCCCGACCTGTATGTGCAGGTCCGCAAGCTCTGGACCGCCCTCGGCCGCGCCAAGGGCTGGAGGTGACAAGTGCCCGAATTTTCATACCCGTTCGCCACATCCCAGGTTCGCGCCGAGGAATGGCAATACCTCACATCCCCCCACGCCGTGGATGGCGTCCTCCTGGGCGCAGACGGCGAGACACCGACGGGACTGCAAGTCGACGGTTCGATTGGCACCCTGCTGCTGACTGTGTCCCCCGGCAGGGCAGCAATCCGCGGCTTCCACTACCAACTCACCGAGACGGTGACGCTTAACGTCCCCGCCGTCCCCGCGTCGAACCTCAGGTTCGATCGCATCGTCGTGCGCCTCGAACGCGACCTTGGGCGCATCAGCGTGCAGTTGAAGGTGGGCGTCCTGGGCAACTACTTTCAACCGCCCGCGCTTGCCACCGGCCAGGGCAACGTCTGGGAGATCAGTCTCGGATTCATCGGCGTCGACCCCAGCGGCATCATGACCCAGGGCGGGCTCACCCGTGATCGGATCTTCGTCGGTCCCAGTGCCGAACTGTCCCACGCTGAGTATCCATATTCGCTGCGCGCGCGGGGACGGCTGGTCTTCGACCGGCGATTCGGACTCACAAAGCCTGTCCTCAGCTCGGTCGACAAGCTGGACCCGCTGGACGTTCAGAACAGCGTGGCCGTGGTGGCCGACCTGGGCCCACTCCACAAGTTCACGCCCAAGGTCAACGGCGCGTCACCGGCCGGCCTCACCGCCTCATGCCAGTGGCGACTGGTCGCTAAGGACGTGGTTCACGTCTCGTACAACCTCTTCTTCGCCCAGGCATGGACCGGGTCCGTCTCTCCGGAGGCACCCATCTCACCGCTTGCCACGAGCACTCTCCCGCAAGTCACCCACGGATTCATGTGGACGTCGACGAACGCAAAGCTGCGACCCGCAGCGTTGTTCTGGGACGGCGGCGACCCTGACGCCTACGTGGCCCCGTCCGCGACCAATACGGAACTCGCCCCGTTCACCAATCCGCCCGCGGGTACGTACCTGGCCTTCACCGGCACGTACATCGTGGATCCCGTGTGGGTTGACAGCGCTTTCAGGGCGCGGGGCTGACACATGGACCTGATCAATCTCGTCTTCGGCGCCATCGCCGGAGTCTCCATCCTCGCCGCCCTGATCGCCGTCCTGATGGTCGCGCGCGTCGCGTCTCGCGCCCAGGCCGCCGAGATCTGGCAGGGCGAAGCGGAAGCCTGGCAGGCCCGCGCCGAACGACTCGCCGACGAACTGGCCCAGATCAAAGACCGGTTGACCGCGCTGGAAGAGGAGAACCGCCGCCTTGTCGCGGTGATCTCCCGTCTGTCCCCGGACAACGGGACGCCCTGAACCACGATCCACCGCTCAACAACTGAATAGAGGAACGAACTTGGCGACGCCGCTCACCGCTGCCCAGATGTACGCCGCCCTCCTGGCCGAGGGGGTGAACATCGTTGCTCGGCCCGGCTGGGAGACCCACAACCGCAACCACAAGGGGGCTTGGGGTCCCGTCCATGGAATCGTCATCCACCACACGGCCGGTGTCGGATCGGGCCTGGCCGACTACTGCTCGCGCGGATCCTCGGACCTGCCTGGCCCTGTATGCCACGGGTTCGCGGCGAAGGACGCCAGGACCCATCTGATCGGTCACGGCCGCACCAACCACGCGGGATCCGGGTCCGCTGCGATCCTCGACCGGGTCATCGCTGAGTCCGGCGGGCCGTTCCGCCCTGGCCCGGATGAAGTGGACGGCAACAGCCGTATGTATGGCCTCGAAATCGAAAACCGCGGCGATGGTCGCGACCCGTACCCGGCCGCGCAGTACGACCAGGCCGTCAGGTGGGCCGCAGCGATCTGCCGCGCCCACGGCTGGACCGCTCAGTCCGTGATCGGTCACGGCGAATGGACCCGCCGCAAGGTCGATCCGTCGTTCCCCATGGACCAGTTCCGCCGAGACGTCGCAGCACGGCTGAACAGTTCGCCGGCCCCCAAGCCGCCTACCCCGCCGAAGCCGTCGCCGTCCGTCCTGGAACCCTTCCCCGGCGCGACGTTCTTCCGGGTCGGCCGACGCTCCCAGATCATCACCGAGATGGGGCGCCGCCTCGTCGCCGAAGGCTGCGGACGCTACAAGTCCGGCCCGGGGCCGGAATGGACCGAGGCCGACCGCCAGTCGTACGCAGCCTTTCAGCGGAAGCTCGGCTACAGCGGGGCCGATGCGGACGGCTACCCCGGGCCGACATCGTGGGCGAAGCTCCGCATTCCCAAGACCTGACCACCCACACAACTTCATACGGAGGTTCCATCATGGCTTTCGCCCGTGAGTACGCCGCGCGGATCTACGCCGTAGCTGCGGCTGTCGTCACCCTTGTTCTCGTCTACGTCCCCGGCCTGCCTGACGCGGCCATCCTCGCCGTCGTCGCCGCGGTGCTCGGTCTCGGTGAGACCGTGCAGATGGCGGATGACGCCAAGACTCGCGAAGCGCTGTTCGCCGATCCGGCATACAACGACCTCGACGAGGATGACGAGGATTGGCTGTAGGACGTAGTAAGAAGCCCCCCGCTCCAGCGGGGGGCTTCTTTGCGTTCTCGAGTCTTCTTACTACGACACCGCAGCTAGCCAATGGCCACAGGGCAGGGCCGCGCCGACCTTCTTACTACATACGCAAGGTCAGTACTGCATGAACGCATCCTCTGTGCGATCATCGAACGTATGAGCGAATCTGTCGCTGACCGCCCCGCCTGGGAGAAGCCTGGCCGGTTCGAGCGGGCTCGGGGTCAGGATGGGATCGCTCCGCCGGGCTGGCCGCGAGGCGTCCGCCCTCCTGGGGTGGACGATTGGGAGAGGACCGCAGTCGCCTGGCTGTATGACCTGTGCCCGCCGGGCTACAGACGCCATGAGGTTCTGAAGCGGCACCCGTGTCTTTTGGCAAGAATGGCGCGGCAGCACGTTGAGGCCGAGCTGCAAGCAGCTCGGCACGGTTACGGAACGGCGCGGGCGGATTTGCGGGACGTCGACGCTCATACCGTTGAGGCGGTGATGCGGATGTACGAGTTCGAGGGCTCGAAGACGGCCGCCCTTGAGCGCGAGGTGCGCCTGGTCGAGGAGGCCCTGAACGGGAAGCGCTGGAATCCCCGCCTGTGACTCCTTGGCCGGCGCCATCGTTGTCACCGCATGGCCGACTTCCCGGAACCCTGTACCGCGACGGCTGACCTGGTCGGTCCGCCTGCCGCTGTCGCGGAAGCGGTTGCGCGGTTGAGCGCTGGGGCCGTCGAGGTGATGCAGTTCGATGACGCCGAGTTCAACGGATACCCGGGCTACGTTCGTTGCCGTGTGATGGTCACCCTTCCGCCGCGCAGGCCGCTGTAGATTCGCTCCATGCGCGACGCGGTGGATCTACGGCGGGTTGATGTCACCAGTGTTATGGACCGCGTGAGCCGGGCCCTCAATGTACGTCTCGATCGAGACAGTGTGATCATCAAGCGTCGTTCGCTTGGTGCCGCCAGCGACCGGAGTACGTGGGTCAGGATCGAGCGGCGGCCTACATCTCGCATTGACGGCCAGGGCTGGGGCGTAGAGGCTGCGGCCGTTCTGACGGGCGTTGCAATGCCGACTTGGCGGGCCAGTACGTCATGGCGCGGCGACGATGAGGCGATGTGGCACGCCGACGAGTGCGACATGGTGTTCGAGTCGCCGGTGAAATCGGGCGGCCGACTGCTTGCGGCCCCTTGCTTGCCTGAGGATTGGTGGGAAGTACTCACCGTGTCCTTGGACGCGTTGGGGGCGCAACCCACGACCAGGATTGCCACGCCAGACACGCAAGTGGTCACTCAGGGGAGTGTGTCGGCAACGATCGCCGAAGCGTTCCCGGAGGCCGGCGATACGTCGCTGCGGACGTGGCATTCAGCGCACGCGGATCTGAACTGGGCGAACGTTACGGGGCCATCGTTGTCGATCCTGGATTGGGAAGACTGGGGCCTTGCACCTCGGGGGCTCGACGCGGCAACCCTGTGGGTCGATTCGCTGGCGGTGCCGGACCTGGCCGCGCGGGTGTGGGCAGAGCGGCGGGCGGACTTGGAGAGCGACGACGGCCGTGTCATGGCCCTCTTCAACCTCGCCAAGGTCATTGCCTACGGTTCAAATGAAGATCCGCTCTACGGGCCCGCCCGCCACGCTGCGAAATCACTCCTGGGTTAGTGGGCGTTGGCCCCGCGTGCGCGCGCGGAGTGCTTCCCGGTAGGCGGCCAGGAGTTCAAGGTTCGGGGTGCTCTTGAGCGCCGCCACGAGTCCTTGCAGGTGCTCCGGGTTGTCCGACCCCACGGCCACCGCGGAGACGTCCGGCAGGTGGTAGGCGACGCGAAAGGCGCCTTCGAGCCGAGCGACATCGCCGCCTGTCAGGAACTCGCGGGGGTCAATCTGGCTCCACACGGGATCATGTGGTCGACACCCGAAGGGGCTCATCCCCCAACGGTGTTCGGGGTGAACATTCCACCTGGTCATGAGCGCGTCTGAGGCGTCAAGGACGTCTATCGGAACGAGTAGGCCGACGCGGACCATTGTGAGCGGTGGCACGGGTCCAGCAAGGCCGCCCATGTCCACAAGGGGCCGTGGGTCCCACGACGAAACGCCCCACGTCTCACAAAATCCCTCGGCCGCCGCTTCCTGCAAGGCCGCGCATGCGCGACCGAACTCCTCTTGTGCCCTCGCGGGTTCCCTTCCGCGAAGGGACTGCTCGGGATTGTGCAGGAGTACCGCGTTCGGTTCTCGCCCGAGGTCGCGACCGGCCTGCTCGATCGCCTTGCGCAATGTCACCGGATCCAAGGTGTGCCGCGCGCCGGGCAAGAACCCGACCTTCGTGGAGATGTCGAACCGGGGCAGGAGATCCGACGCTACGGCGGCGAGGGCGCTGTGTGACCCAAAGTTCGCGTAGCTGGTGGCCGTGTCTATAGCCCAGATTCCTGTGTCAAGGGCGTTGACGAGGATGCTCCGTCGATGACCAGACCGGTGTAGCCCGAGGACAATTCGGGGGTCAGCGTGGCGCACAAGCCTTCCTTTACCAGTAGGTCCGCCAGGCCGTGGGTCAGGCCGTCGACGTCTGAGCCGAGCCGTACGGGGTGGCCGCTCAGGAGCAGCCGAACGGCACTTTCAGCATCGGCGGTCAGGGACAGACGTTTCCCGGCGGCAGCGAATTCGACCTGGCCGTCATGGACCGCGATCGAGGGCGGAAAGGGGGTGGTACACACCACCGCTTCCAAAGGGCCGAACGTGGGCAGGAACGGCACCTGTCTGGCGGGGACGGTCTCCAGCGGGAATTGCTCCAGGTAGCGCACGGGCGTTCGTTCAGCCGCCAACGCAGCCGCTGCCTTGATCAGTTCCTGCGCTTGAAGTACCTGTTCCTCCGACACGTCGCGTTCGAGGTTCCGCCGGAACAGCTCGTCATCCCGGCACCATTCGGCCAGGGACTCCATCCATGCGGCCCCGGTTCGCCGGGTGAAGCCAATCGTCATGTGGAAGCTGTGGCCGTCCCCGCAATCAGCACGAGTGGCCTTGTGCCAGTAACCGCGCGGGATGTGCATCACATCACCGGCGGAAAGCGCGCCCTCCCACAAGACTTCCTCGCTGGGGGTGTCGTTGCGGCCGACGTCGCGGAACATCGGATCGACGCGCGACGGGCCGCGCACCTCCCACTGCTTCTCTCCGTCCAGTTGCACAACAACGACTTCGTGATCGTCCCAGTGCAGCCCGAAACTGGCCGCTTCCGCGGTGGTGAGGTAGAGGTTGACTTGGGTGCGTTCCTCGGCCCACCACTGCATCGCGCGGGCAGCAACTTCAAGGGTGGGGTCGAACACGTCGGCGCCGTCGAGTACGAGCGTGGCACCCTCGCCCAGCAGCGCCCCCAAATGGCGCATGTTGACCATCGGGATGTGTTGGCCGCGCCGGTTGCCGGCCGCAGTCAGGTACTCCCGGGGGTGAAGTTCGTTTCCCTCACGAAAGACTCGAATCTGCGGGTTGCCGAGGCTGCGGCGCATCACCAGTTCCAGGAGCCGGGTGGGCGTGAGTATGCGCGTCAGCAGGGACCGATCGGTGATGGTTCCGCGCACGAACTCCTTCCCGAGCTTGGAAGGGCCGTCCCAGTCGAGCGCGGTTTCGATCGCCTCCACCAGGCGGTGTCGCATGGCTGCCTCCGTAGGTTGGGGTCATGACCGGGCAGGGCCACGCGGGAATCCGCGCGGCCCTGCTGGCTCTCTTGCTCAGTTCCTACTCGGGGTGGTTGAGTCCATCGCCGTCCGGCTGGCTGTCGCCGGTTGCGTGGGGCGGCGGGTCCGACACGTTGGCGTCGGTGCGGTCGTGGACGCTGCCCAGCGTCTCGATGGTGACGGCCCACTCCTGGGCCTTGCCGGGGACGACTTCCGTGCGTGATTCGCTCATCGGCTGGCTCCTTCGCGGTAGAGCGGTGGTCCGGGCCTTCAATGGGCCCAACTCATGGTGCGGTGCCTGGACTTGGCCTAACAACAGTTCGGAGGAGCGCGGACACGGTTGGCCGCTTTCACCCCCTGGGCCTGCGGACATCCGTCGCTCATGGGTGCCTCAACTGCCAGGCGAGTTGTGCGGCCGCGACGAGGACGATGACGACGGCGTAAGCGACTTCGAGTCGGCGGCGTCTCTGTTCAGCTCGACTGGTGCCTTCCGTCTGCCGTCGCGTCGCTCCTGGGTAACGAGCCATTCGCGGTACTCGACCATCACTCACGCTCCTGTCTCGTCCGGGTTGGGGCGTGGCCGTCCTCCGTCGTCGTCCCAACGGGCGGCGTCCTGCTCGTCATGGCGTTCGCTGCTCAGGGGTCCGCGTGCAGCGTCCAGTCGTGCGAAAGCGGCCGTCCTGGACCGCCGGAAGCGGGCATATGCGTCGTCAATCCGCTGCTGAGTCGACCGGGGCGCGGTCACCACGCCGCGCCCTTTTGAGGACTCTTAGCCTGGGTGGGCATCGCGTTCGCCCATGCCCGGTACTTCTCAAAGACCAAGCCTCCGACCACGCCTCCGAGGTAGCCGGCGACCAGAATGAACGCTGAAGAAGCGACGGCACGGGAGCGCGGCGTGTAGCCCTCCCCCATCGCGTCGTAGAACTTGATTCCGATGGCGGCGATCACCCCGCCCACCCACAGGCACCAGAACGCGAACGCCGCAGCCCCCAGCGCGACGATTCCGAATCTGCGTCGCCCAGTCATGACACCACCGGCCGCACGAGGTGCTTGGGAATGGGAACTTCCCTGGCCTCCTCGGACGTCACCGCGTACGCGATGCTCCCGTCGACTCGTTGGACGACGCCGACGCCGCCGCCTGGCAACAGCACACGCTGCCCCAAGGACCAGTGAGCCTCAGGCGGACGTGCCGCATCGTCCGGCTGCTCCTGTCCGGATGCTCGGTCTGGCGCGGGGCGCTCACGGATGGAGAACTCGTGACCGCCGCCCTCCATGCGGGCCACAAACGCGCGCTTCACGCGACGTCCCGCCCCTGTGTCTCGGGGGAGTTGTCCGGCGCGCCAGTCGGCGGCAGAGTCGGCACTTCACCCCATGCCTGAAGTCCGTCCCGGAGCCTGTAGAGGACTCCGGTGGGAGTGCGTCCGGGGTCGTGCTCGATGAGCCGGCGAGCCTCCTCTTTGGCCCGCTGGGCCTCCTCGTCGGCAACGAGCTGACGGGCCTGGGCCATCGTCTCCGGTCCCACCGCGGCCTCAAGTCTCACCGCCAGAACGGCACCTTCTAGGTCCGAGGCTCGCAGGTGCAAGGGGCCGATCTGGTAGCCGCCGCCGTCCTGTTCGATGGCAGCCCGCGCGAACCCAACCTCCACGGACTTTTCCGGGTGCGGTAGACCGGCCACCGTCTCCGGCCCCAGCCGTGTGGCCGTCATGCCCGCAACTTTCGCGCTCACGTGCGCTCTCCCCCTGTGCATCGTCGGCAATGGCAGGGCGGCCATCGCAGAGCGGTGGTCGAGCTGAGAAGGGGATCGCGGGGCGAGATCACCCAGAGCCGATCCGCCCCGGACTCGGGGCCGCTGTCGGCCTCGTACGTCCGGATCGTCATGCGGCTCTCGCGTCGCCCTGGTACCCCTTCGCGGCCCATTCCAGCCTCCCGCGTGACCGTTCCACTACTGAGGGAACACCCGCCGGGGTACGTTGGGCTACGGGGTGGCGGTCACTTCTTAGACAGGTGAACTGGTCCGCCACGTGGCTAGGAGAAAAGTCTCCTTGATGCTCGGGGGAGCAAGAACATGGCAGGTCGGCGTAGGGATGTGGAGCCTCAACGGCCCTCCTGGATCCTCGACTTCCTAGGTCGACAGATCCGCCGGTACCGGGAACTGGAGGGCATGACACAGACCGAGGCCGCGAGCGAAGCGCACATTTCCAACAAGCACTTCTCAGCCATCGAGTCAGGGACGAAGCCGCCAGCCAGGGACCTCGTCCAAGTCATCGACCATGCATTCAACGCGCGCGGCGCACTCGTGGCACTACGCGACGAAATGAACGAGCCCCCCGGTTCAGAGTGGTTTGAGCACGTTCTCGAACTGGAGGCAGGCGCATCGTCGTTGCGACAGTACGCCGTGCAAGTCATCCCGGGTCTGCTGCAAACCGGCGACTACGCCCGTGCGGTCCTGTCAACCGGCCTGGCCCGCAGGCCACAGGGTTGGATGGAGCAGAAGCTAGAGGAACACCTGAACCGGCAGAACATCATCCAGCGCGAGGACCCGCCGGAACTGTCGTTCATCCTGGACGAGTGCGCTCTGATCAGACGACCACAGAATCGCGGGCTCATGACCGAGCAGATGGAACACCTCCTCAAGGTGGGGGCGTTGCCGCACGTCACCATTCAGGTGGCGCCGCTCGACATGGGCCTACACACGATGCTGGACGGCCCGATCACGATCATGGGTTTCGATGAGGGTGACGAGTGTGTGTACCTGGAGCCCTTCGGGCAGGGGTTCGTGGCCTACGATCCGGTGACACGGACCGACGCAGAGCGCCGGTTCGACCGCCTGAAGGCCGCAGCGCTGTCGCCGACAGACACGGCCGAGTGGATTCGCGCGACAATGGAGACTCTGTGAACGCTCAGCACACCCCCGCCCCTCGCTGGTTCAAGTCGTCCCACAGCACGGCGCAGGGTGGCGACTGCGTGGAGACGGCGGCCATGGCGGCCGCTATGGCCGTACGTGACAGCAAGGACATCGCCAGGGGCACGTTTGTTGTCCCCGCGTCGTCTTGGTCGTCGCTGACATCGACGTTGAAGGCAACAGGCTGACTCGCCCGCGACCGCCCCGCCCTGATCTCCGGGCGGGGCGGTTTCGCGTTGGACAGGAGCTATATGGCGGTGCGCATCAAGGTCATGCGGGTGGCGTAAGACGCGGCTGCCGCGCGGCTGCTAACGCCCAGCTTCCGGATCACAGCGCTGGCGTAGTTCTTCACGGTGCGCTCGGACAGGCGCAGCTCGGAACCGATCTGGCGATTCGTTAGGCCCTCACCGATGAGACCAAGGATCTTGCGCTCTTGCGGCGTGAGCTGATCAAGGGTCCGTTCGCGGCGCATCAGGTTGCGCAGGCCGTCAGCAACGCCAATGCCCCACACGCCGATGCCGGATTGGATGGCGCGGATGCTGTGCCCCAAAGATGCGCCGGGCACGGTGTGGAGCAGGAAGCCGGAGGCGCCGGCCAACATGCATTCGTAGGCCAGGACGTCGTTCACTTCGCCAGTGAGCACCAGGCATCGGATGTCTGGGTAGTCGCTGCCGATGTCGCGAATGAGTTGTGCGGCGTCGGCGTCGGGCAGGATCCCGGCGGTCACCACGATGTCTGGTCGTACCAAACGGATTTGGCCCATGGCGGCACTGGCGGTCTCGGCCTCTGCGGCGACTTCGATGCCGGAGTGGCGTAGCACTTCGGCGACCCCGCGACGCGTAATGTCGTGGTCGTCGACCAGGACAACGCGAATCGTGTCACCGGTTTTCCACGGGGATTCTTGGTTCAAAGTATCGTTCCTTCGCCCTGGTCCGTCGCCGGACCGGACTCCCCCCGGACAGGCGGAGCCGTCATTAGAGCGGCGCCCCGTACGGGGTCTCATGGGCTTCCCGACCCGCAGCCGCACACACTGTTTCCAGGCAGGGCCGCGCTCCCCAAAGCACGCCCCCGTACTCGTCCGATGTGACAAGAAGCATCCCCACCGTAGCGGTTGCTCCTGACACCAGGACGGGATTTTCCGTGGAGGTTCTGTGAGCCTCCACGGAGTTCCCGATTCTCATCTCTTTGGCCGAACTTTGCAATGGTTGGCCTGACTTCCCGCAGGTCAGAGCCTCGCGAGACTCACAGCAGTCCCGCGAACGGATCCTCTGGCGTATTGCTGCGAGGGCCGTTGGTGCGGCGCGACACCGGCACCGCCACCGTGACTCGGGACGGTCCAGGCTGGGCAGCCGCTGCCGCACGGCGGGGTGTGCGAGGGGCACGCGGCTCCGCTGTCGTCTCCTCACGTCGTTGGCTGGAAGGCGTCCGTCGTGCCGGTCGCTCCGGCCGTTCCTGCTCTGCGGCAGCGGGCGGGCGAACGCGTGATTCAACGACTGGTTCCGGTTCTCGCGCCGTGGGAGCGACGACGGACCACCGGTAGATCGTGGACGGCCTTCCGGCGCCCCGGCGCGTCTCCCGCGTGACCTCTGGCATTGCGTCTATGGCGGTCGCAATGGCGGCCGAGTCAGCCAGCCGCCCAAGCTTGCGGTACAGCTCTGCGGACTTGATGCCGGTGGCTCCGGCTTGTACCACCAAGGTTCGGATTCGTGCTTCAAGGCCGTCCGCGGCTCCCGCTCCCATGAGGTGCGCCACCGACTCCAGGGCGTACCTGACGAGGGCCCAGGCGGCGCGAAGATCGCGCGGCTCGATTTGCCGGCGCTGGTCCATGAGGGCGTACAGCGCTGCAATGCGCATCACCTGAACGTCGGCCCGGTTCGCGAAGGCCCTTACCGTGTCGTCGCCTTCGTCCCACGACTCAATCTCTTCCCTCAACTCCCCGTTCAACAGGTCGAGCGCTGTAGAGGAGAACCCGACTCGCTTGACCTTGCGGGCGAACCCAAGCCCGGCGCGCAGCGCGTCATGCGCCGTTTCCAGAGCCCGACTCGGGATGGTGTGACCGATGGGGAGTCTGCGGGATCGCTGCACATGAAAGGTCAAGAGACGGTTGTACGTGCCGCCTTGGATGTCGGTACCTGAGATCGCGGTGCGGAATTCCCTGGGGACCGTGTGCCCGTGGATGACCACATGAGCGCCGCTGACTCGCGCTCCGTTCTTGGCGGTCATGGACGCGAGCGTGTTGCCGTCCCAAGCCTGGCGGAGCACTCCAGAGAGACTGCCGTCGCGTTTGGCGCGGTTCATCACGGTGACGTATTCCTCTTCGAGGAAGATCACTCGCCCATCGTTCGGATTCAGGCCCGCCGGGGTTTCGCCGCGCTCGTCGGCGTCGGCCGCCGCCTCGGCCGCCTCTCCCTGCCGTTCGGCCAGATACTTGATCACGCCCGCACCGGACGTGATGCCCATGGCCTCGTGCAGGTCCATGAAGTCCGGGTACGCCCCGTCCATCAGTTCACGTGCCATGCCAAGCGCGGTGCCTTTGCGACCTCGGCCGGTCTCGCCTACAAGGAGTGTCCACACGCCAAGAGGGTGTCGTTTCTGTCCGATGATCAGGCGCGGCCGGGACAGAGCGCACGACGTGATGGACAGAAGGGCGGCCAGGACCCCCACAGGGTCGGCCTCCGTGTGCTGCTCTACGGCCTTGATGGCGGTAAGGAGGGCGCCGGTGCTCATCGAGGTTATGTCGACGGCGTCAGGGTTTACGGCGGGGCTGGGCATAAGTGCGCTCCGGTGTCCGGGCAGGCCGGGGCCGGGCACGATGCCCGACCCCGGAACCTGCATGGCATTGCTGCTCTATGGGTCGGGCGGTTGCCCGGATGGAACTAGTGCGGTGTTACGAGCGTCGACCGATCAGGGTCAGCCCCGGGTATCCGGCCGCAGAGAACCCGGCGTGCAGGGTGTCATTGATGCGCCCGGCATTTGGCACGTTGTACCCGGCGTCGCGGGCCCACGCTCGAAGCGCCCTGTTGTACTCCTTGTCTCGCTTGACCGGCTCGGGCTCTGCGGGGGCCGGCGAACCCGAACGGCGCCCGCGCTGACGGCCGGTCGCGGGACGCTGCTCCTCCGGCTCGTGGTCGTCCTCGTCGTCCTCGTCGTCCTGGTCGCGGTCGTCGTCCTCATCGTCCTGGTCCTGGTCGTCCTGGTCATCGGCCGTCGCGTTGACCTCCGCGACCGTCAGCGTCTCGTCGGTGACGTCGTTCAGCATGTCCATGAGCCCGTCAAAGTGCGCCGCGTGGAGGCTGCACACGCTGATGACGCCCTCGCTGCGCTTGTCCTCATCCGCCGCGCCCATCCACCCGGCGGACAGGTCGATGGTGAACTGTCGGATGGCCACCGTAAGGATGTTGTCCTTCCGCAGGCACGGACCGCAAACGTGGGCCTGAACCATCTTTTCCATGAGCTGATGTCTCCCGAGGTTGGGTGTGGGTTGGGGTCGAGGACCGGCCGGAACCTCACCGACCCGGGCGGACACGAGCGGCCCGCCGGGGCCGGTCAGACACCGGTCAGCAGTAGTCGCGTTGGAAGGCGGTGGCGAGCATCCGAGCGGCCTCGGGAAGCGACTCCGCGTCGCCGAGCTGCTGCACGGTTACCGCGTCTGCGTCCTCTGGCGTCGGTGCGTGGATCACCTCGGCAAGGGTGTTCCGGCCGTCACGAGTGGGCGTCACGGTGTAGACGACGCCAACGCCGTTGAAAGGCGGGATCCACCACCAGTGGTCACCCTCACGGTGAGGCTTCAGAGGCACAGCCAGCTTCGCCATGACGACTCGGCACGGGGCATCAACGCTGATGGGCATGGGGCTCCTAGGGAAGGTCGGGCGTTCGCCCGGGGTGATAGAAGGGGGGAGGCAGGGCCCGCCCTCATTGCGGGCCCTGCCTCAGATCGCGGGATGGGTCAGTTGAACGGCGGATCGTTGTTGCAGGCGATCACGCGCCAACCCGCCCACACGTCGGCACCGGTTCGGCGAATGTCCACCCACTGGTGAGCGACCAGCACGACGCCGCACACGTCGCAGTCGGACATCCCGAACGCCTCCGGGTACAGGGCCGCGTTCTGCTCGATCTCCGCGCCTGTCAGGCGGGCGGTCGATCCGGCCCGACCAGCGGCCTCGACGCGTGGACGCGTGCGCGGCACGAAGTCATCGCGTATGGCGTACGCCAAGTCATCAATCGCGTCACGCAGGTACCGCGCCATGCGCGCCGATTCAGGCGTGTGCGAGGCACCGCATTCCCGGCACTCCATGACGCTGCTGTCCATCTCGACGGACACGGGAGTCAGGCGCACGACTCCCGCGACCATTTCGATTTCGAGCGCGATTCGGGGCAGGACTTCGACGTTGCCGTTGCATGCGCCGTTCCGGCACGGCATGACTCCGTGAAACGGATGGCTCTCGAAGGGCTCGGCCTCGGTCATTGGTCGGCCTCCGGTTCCCACTCGTCCCGGACTTCTAGGCCGAACTCGGCCGGACGGTACGACACCGGTTCGCCTTTGGAGTCTCGGCCGACCATGGCCGTTCGCGTCGCCGACAGGTGCGTGAACTCAAAATGTGCCGCTGTCTTGGGATGCACAAGTACCGAGCCCTCAGGTATGACGCAACCGTTCTTGATCGCGTACACGCGGGAGAACCGCACCTTCCCATCCCGTTCCAACGCCCACCCGAGAGCCAAGGTCATAGCCACGTGCGGATCCGTGGCTTCCGCCATGTGCTCGGCCTTGCCGAACAGGCGGACGGTCACGGAGTATCCGCCGTCGGCGTCCCGGTACTGCGTCAGCTCGAAAGACCAACGACTGTCGGCATGACGAATCTTCATGCGCCCTCCCCGATGTAGGTGATGGACGCGACGTGACCCCAGCCGTAGAAGTTGTCCAGTGCGTGAGCTTCGACGAAGCAACCCACGGAGTCGACTATCTGACGGGAAGCATCCGAGAGGTAGGCCGCCGCTGTGTTCCGGTGCCACGTCGCGTGACGCGGCGCCGCCTCCCTGGGCCCCTGAACGTAGCGTGCGGTCATCCGCACCCACGGCCCGTCAGGGATACCCTTGATTTCGGCCGCCGGGAACAGCGTGCGCGGGTGATGCCACAGGCGCTCGATCGGGTCGTACAACTCGAACTGCGGTTGCACTCCCCCGCCCCTGGTCTCGGCCAACCGCACCGGAAAGCGCGAGTCCGGTCCGTCGCCGATCTGTGCCACCGTCCAAACGCTGGGCCTACGGGTGTCCCGATCAACCATGGGACTACCGCCGAGCGCGGACGCCACGTGAACGCGGTCCCCGACGACCAAAGGGCCGCCGTAGTGGTGGTTGACGGTCACGCGTCCCCCTGTCTCGGCCACGGCCCGCATAAGCCACGGCTTCACGGTCATGACCGGTTCCAGCGAATCCGCGTGGTGCTGTCCCTCGCAGTAGTCGCGACCCGTCCGACTCTCGGACCCGAGCGTTACCCACTCGTCGTCAACGGCCACGACGTAGAACACGATCGGTCGGCCGTGTTCGTCTTGCCAGTACTGCCCTTCGGGATCACGCGAGTACACGCGTACTCCGATTTCAGGCATGGAGGTACCCCCAAGCTTGCTTGTGGATTTGGCGGGACCGACGCGGCTTGCCTCGTCAGGCGCACGGGTGCCACCCGTGTCACGACCGCCCGAAGGCGGTTTCGGCAGGGTCGTGGACGACGTCAAAGGGTGTTGTGTTTCGGGCACACCCCCGACGGCTCCGCCAACTCGGGGCACCGGTACGAGCCGTACCGGAATCCGCAGCGACGGTGCGGGGTATCGATGCGGACTGAGCCCAGGTACCGGGATAGGACACTGCGACGATTCCAGCGCTTGACCGCGCATCCTTCGCAGTAGTCGATGCGGGAAACCACCCCCTTGCGGGTAAGCGATTCCACGGCCACCGTGCGCGTGGACGGCTCATCGCACGTGTGGGTCATGCACATGCGCCGCACCGACAGCCGGTGTTCGGCCGCGAGGATCAGCGGGGTTTCCAGCCCTTCCCAGGAGATGGCCACAAACTTCGTGAGCCGGTAGGCGGGCAGCAGTACCGCAGGGAGCGGCCGGACGTAGCTGGAGTGTCGAATCGTGCGTTCCACGTCACCTACGAGAATGACGTCCGTGTGCGGGATGATTTCCTGGGCGTAAAACCAGCGTCCGCCGTCAATGACCTGCATTCGGCCCCCTATCGAGTTGTTGTGGTGTTGGGCTAGCGGCCATGGCCGGTGCCCTTCCCCTCCGGGAAGGGCACCCACCAAAGCGGCTAGATCATGACCAGTTGCTCCACCACGACCGGACTTCGCCGGGTGGTTCCGCGTAGTTGGAACTGATTACGCGGTCAAAGTTGACTCGGGGATTCACGAGCACAGCCAGGAACGCATGGACCGCAAGATTCAAGACGTCGGAATCCCGTTCCCCTAGGGAGAGTTCGTCCCGCACCATGTCCGCCGCATCATTCGCGGCGACCGACACTTGTTCCAGTGTGTATTTACCGGCCATCGGGCATCACTCCGGTCGTGTCAATCCATTGGTAGCTAACGCCGACTCCGGGCCGCCCCTGGTATGTGTGTTCGCTTCCGAGAATCGGGATTACGTCATGCACGTTTTCGTAGAACGCATGGACCATCAGCGTCCACGCGATTGCCTGCGCCAGCGAATCGGCGCGCACGGCGTAGGTGTAAGGGCTTTCCCCGTCGTGTCGTTCCGGACCGGCGACGGACACCGTGTACTCGGTCGCCATCACACCCCCATCATGTCCAGGAGAACGGTGGTGTCCGCCCGATGCTTCACTTCGTCCCAGTCAATTCCCTTTTCGCGGCAGTAGTGCATGAGGTTTGCGAGCAAATCAGACACGGCGGTCGCGTTGTCCGGGTCGTAAGGCGCCAACGCCTTACCCGCCAAATCCACAGCCTCTCTGATTTTGATCTCCGACCGACTGAACTTCACAATGCCCCTTCCCTCCATTCACCGTGAATGGATTCCGCCACGGGCCGCACAAGTCGGCCCGGACGGGAACCATTCAAAGTCAGCAGCGTTGGCGCTTCACTCCGTAGACGCCCCAACCCTGGGAAATCTTGAGCGTCCATATCTCATCCGGGTAGTCGTGCGCGCTCGGGACTTCGGAATTCGCCGTATGACGACCTCGACGGACCCACACCAGCATGTGAGCATCCGCAGGCACGCACGGGAAATCGAATGTCCCGCTACCCTCACCGCACACATATTCCACGCGGTCCCGCCCGATGCCGTACCGGTCCATAAGTGACCGGCGGGCATCGTCAACGGTGTTCCAGACTTCGAGATCCTCTTCTTCCATCATTTGCGGCATGCCGCCGCCCCAGTAGAACAGTCCGTAGACAGTCATATTTCCCCCTTGAATCGAACAGGTCAGCCGGTCAGACGAGAACGCGCGTGTGAACCGAGCAATCGCGCTCCGAGCAAACGACCATGGCAGTGGTAATGAACGGCCCTTCAATGCGAAGCACGTTCCGCACCGCTTCCGGCGCGGCCCAATTGAAATCGGACGTACGAACCTGGCCATCACGGCGATACCAGGTAATAGACGAACCCGCTTCCCTCGCCCGCAGCGTCATTCGGTCGATGTGCTGTGACCGGCCGAGACTGAACATGTAAATGATCGTGTGCTTTTCCAGCGAAACCACGGCTCCCTTTCCGGCTTCTCAACCTGAGAAGTCCGTACCCCGGGCCACGCGTTCGCGGTCCGGGATACGCACCCGTCAGATTCAGACCTTCACGCGGTTACGCATTTCAAGTGCGACCACAAAGGAAACACCGTGCGCGTCCCGCATGCGGCGTATCCGCAAGGCGTAAACGCGGTCCCATTCCATGGACTTCAAATAGCGCTTCAAAAGCTTCCGACTGAAAGCCGCATCCGCGTACGTCGCGCAGACATCAAGCGCATCCCACATGACAAACCCCCAATTGCCGTACGGGAACTCACAGACAGACGACTGAATGTCTGCCGTTCCTGCCCGACCATTGGCTACGGGCGGGCCCTTCCGGACCCGCCCGCATTCGCCGTCCGCGCAAGGTGAATGGACGGCCTACAGGCAGCCACGGCGACACGAGAAACGCGGTTTAGCCCACGGCGCGGGCCCTTCGCGTATCCCTCACTCGTCTACCGCTCGCGCGCACTGCCACCGACTCACTGAGTGCGCGAATGGTGGCGCGATTGCTGCTGGAACTGGTCTCTAGGCCATTTCGGCGTCATCATCGCTGCACCCTTTACTTGGCTACTAACCGTGGCTCACTCGGGTTTCGTCAGCCTCTCCGTTGGAAACGGAGGGCGACGCGCTTTGCCGCTCCTGGCCTGACAGTCAGCTACCGCCTACGGCTCGACTTCTTGCCGATTGCTCGCACGGTCTTACTGGCATCCTCGCCACTCTCTGACAGGCACCCGCTCAACCGCTGTACGGCCCGTACAGGGGATTTCAGGTGACCGGACTAGTGGCTACCGGCCGTGCGTCTCATCGGCCGATCATCGGCCCTTCAGCGGCCCGTCAATCGGGCGCTGACTGTCTCGCTTGACTCGCTGTTGAGTTTTCAATCTCCGACCGCTTCCCCCCGGTTTCTCTCGGCCCCGGTTGGGCGGTGGTGTTGCTGGGAGTAGAGAACCCATCTCTTGCCTACTTCGCAACCCATGTCTTGCCGTCGTGGGAGAGTACGTGTCCGACTCATCCCGTTTTCTCTAAAGGAAGCCGCGCGTTGCACAGTCAACGCCGTTGACACAACGTGATCCAGATCACTTGACAAATTACCTGCCGGTAACCACGATTCTCACAATGTGAGACCTATTGATTCCCAGACAGCAGCCCAAATCGCGCCGTTTCCGTGCCCGTCGCACGTAGTAAGAAGGCCGATTGTTATCGTTCCGTGATCTCTTCTTACTACGCCCTACGGCGCGGCGCGCCGAGCAATTCACGTCGAATCAATGAATGCACGCGCACACCCCTACCCCCTGGGGGTAATACCCTACTTCTTAATAATGGAACCCGCGGGAGGCGCGGTTTTCTAAATGCGTACGGGTCTGGGCATTCAGCGGAGATAGTAAGAATCAATCAATCCGCCTGCGCAGAGCCCCCTTTCGCTCCACGAAGTGCATTGAAAAAGGGCCCCTTTCGGGGCCCTTCCAAGTCGAAATGGGTAGGTTTGGTGGCGATCCTCACCTACTGATCTTCGACAAAATCAATCCTACGAGATCACTGTGAGGTTCTGGACCGACGGGAACGCCGGCCGAGTGCCGGACTTGGCTCCGCTGCGGCTGCCGCACCGAGGCATGACCTTCACGCGAGGGCGCGACGTCTGGCGCTCGCTCCACGTGCCCGACGCGTAGTCGTAGTCACGTTCGGTCTCGAAACCGACCTCCAGGACGCGGCCGACGACCATCTCTGTGGATCGTCCGACGAAACTGGTCGGGTAGTAGACAGTCGCTCCCGGCTCGATGGGGCGCCCCTGCCAGTCGAGCAGATCACTCATGATTGGTCTCTCCGTATTCAGTTGTTTGGCTTGCTACTTCACGCGGTGGATCACAGGGATCCCGGCGGCGTTGGCGCGACGAACGCAGTCCGCGGTGCCTCGGGATCCGCGTCGCTGGAACGCCAGGACCACGACGGGCCCAAGGTCGACCATCCGCTGATTGCGGGCCGGGCCCGCCGCGCGTCCCTTTCGGCGCCAATCCGCGGCCATGGGTTCGGTAGGGATTCCCAGCCGGGCCGAAACCCGCTCGGCGATGGCGTCCGCCCCGGTCGGGCACGCGCCATGCGTAACGATGATGTCCCCGTAGCGCGCCACCATATGGCCGATGCCGTCCGCTACGGCCTTCTCGTCGTCCCAGTCCCGCGACCCGGTAATGAGGATGCGGTAGGGCCCCATCAGAACAAGGCCATCGTCGCCATGGGCCCGTCGGCCCCAGTTGCACCAACGCGACGCTTTGGCCGGCGGCTCGTTCGCCGCTCATGAGTCGGTTGTCCGTCATCACGGTCACCCGGTAGTACAGCGTCAGTCGCGATGGCACTGCCGACGTACCGGTACTCAAATTGGTGGGCGCCCATCATGCGCCGAGACTCGATGCGGTGCCCTTCCGCACGAAGATTGCTGATTCGCGTCCGGGCCCCGGTACCGCCGATGTCTTCGGCGGACAGGTCGGCGGTAGACACCCAGGCGTTTTGGCGACGGGCGGCCCGCTTCAGGTAGCCGAGCACCCGTTCGTTACGGCTGGTTCGCCGCCGTTCCTCACGGTCGTTCATATTCAGTTGTCCACTCTTCCCGCTACGCCGCTCGGACGGCCCGACAGTCGTTCGCGTCGTCGGCTCGGTCCACCAAGCGGTAGTTGAGCGTCCACGTCAGTTTCTCAACGGCCCGGGACACCGCCTTGCGCTCGGCTGGTGCCCGCATCTCCTCGCCGAGGAGGTAGCGCCGCTCGATCGCCGTCACGTGCTGTTCGGACAGGCGCAGCATCGCCTGATCGATGTCCCAGATCGTGATTGCAGGGCTGCTGTAGTCGCTGCTGCCGTGTGGCTCCTCGCGACCGGGCATCGTCTCGCGCGCGGTTTCGTCGTAGTACCACTCCGCGAGAACCTTGCGGACGACGTCCGGGGTGTAGATGTAGTAGCCGCGGCTCACGATCGCCGTTCGGCGTTCCTTCTCGGCCCAGGTCGATCCCGCACGGCCGAGGGCCTTCACCTGCATGCCGGGGCTCAGCTTGTCGAGTTGAGGCCGGTTGGCCACGGCCCAGGTGATGATCTCGCCGTAGATGTCATCCGCGTCCAGGTCCCAGTTCCGGCGGGCGACGCTCCGGGCCGCCTTGCGGGCGGCGTCGATGATGTCGTCCCAGTCGAGTTCTTCGCTGCTCATCGGCTCCCCCTCAAATCCGGATTCCGGTCGGTGCCCACACGCGCCCCTCGACGGCGAATCGGCCGTCGCTGCTCATGCGCACGGCGTGCGGTGTGACGTGGGTGCCGTCCACGTACAGCAGGCCGAAACCCATTTGCCAGTTCGCAGCCCCGGACTTGAGGTAGTTCGCCTTGCGGATGTCGCTGATGTGGCCGACCTCCAGGCCCCAATAGGTGGTCAGGCGCCCGTTGTAGCCGCCTGATTCGGGGATGAGTCCCAGTCGGTGGGTGTGGCCCATCACCACGTTGGTGCGCAGGCGTGCGGCAGCGTTGCCAGCGGTCCGCCCCGCGATTCGCGACAGCGGGATGTCGAGGTGGCCGTGTGTGGCCACCCATCCGGGGGCGATCGGGTGGAACCCGTCGACGTACGTCACGCCGTACGCGTCCAGGTCAAGGAGCGTCCGGGGGTGGAACTCCTCGCCCTCGGCCAGCTCGGGCGCGGCGGCCAGCAGCTTGGCATGGGGCCTGGTGTCGTGGTTGCCGCCGATGAGCGTGACGGGCCCGTCATGGCGTTCCCGGAGCGCGCCGAGGAATCGCCGGCCTCGCTTCGAGTCCGCTTTGACCGAGCCCGCGAACTGCTCGCGGGTCCCTTGAGTCCACCGCGACGGCTGCGGGTAGTCCATGAGATCGCCGGTGTGAACGACTTCGTCCGGGGCGGTCGCCTCGATGAAGCCCAGCAGCGCGGAAACCGCGGGCGCGTGGTGGTCGGGGATGTGCGTGTCTGGGATGACGACGATGCGCCTCACAGAACCTCCTATTCAGTTGTGGTGGTGCAGTCGTTCAGAAGCCCGCTCGCTCGCGTAGGGCCTGCGGCCCCGAGTCGAGGAAGTAGGCGTTCACGTCGAATCCCTTGGGCATCGGCCGTGACCGGGCCGTCTTGACGTCCGTCATGATCTGCTCGGCGAGCCCTTCGCCCTGGCCGTCGTCGTCGGCGTCCGCGAGGACGATGACTTCGTCGTATCCGGCGAGTGCGCGCCGCAGATACCGGCGGAGCTTCTTCCAGCTCTCGACGCCTGGCAGACCAAAGGTCGGGATGTCCGCCTCGACGCTGGCGATGGTGTCGAACTCACCTTCCGCAACAGCGATTCGGGGAGAGGCAAGGGTGAGCGCGTGGACGTTGAACGGCCTTACCTCGTCGCCCGGTTCGCTCAGGTACTTGGCGTGTCCGGGAGTCTCTTTGCACGAGTGGTCCGCCATGCACCGGTACCGAATGGAGACGGTTCCCAGGGCGTTGAGGTACGGGATCGCGATGCGTCCCCGGTACTTCTCATGGCCCGGCAAAGGGTCGGCGACGTATCCGAGCTTGAAGGATCGAGCGCTGTCCTCGGACAGGCCCCGTCTCAACGCCAAATAGTCGATGGCGGCCTGGCTGTGGGCCAGTTGCTCCGCGTACGTCGCCGTAGCTGTCGCCAAAAAGCTCAGCCGCGACGGCTCGGGCACCACGGAAATCGGTTTGCTCCTCTCGCATGATGATCTCCCACGAGTCGCCGGCAACGTCGCAGGCGAAGCAGTGGAAGACGTTCGCAGCGGTGTTCACGCGGGCCGAGTCGGATCCGCCGTGCCAGGGGCAACGCACCGTTTCCCAGCGGTCGCGCTCCTGGCAGGTCCAATCCGGGAAGTAGTGGCGGATCACCTGAGCGATGGGCGGCTTCTCTTCCTGATCCACGTCACTCCCCCAGGTAGTACCGGCGTGCCATCTCCCGGTACAGCCACATCGGGACGACCGCCAGGCCCTCGCCGGTGGTGAAGCGGCGTCGCTTCAGGAAGATCACCCAGTCCTGCACGCCCTTGCGACCAGCCTGCTCGGCCGCGTCCTCAGCGGTCGCCCAAATCGACAGCCGCTCCACATCCTTGGCCTGCGTTGCCAGCGCCACAGGACCCGTGTCGTGGTCGCCTTGGTCAGCCCCGCCGTACCGTTGACCGTTGCGCTTCCACTTGAATCCCGCCGCGTTCATGAAGCGGGAAATCTCGCTCTCCCACTGATATCCCTTGCGCTTGTTCTGCCGGTTGCGCTTCCGGATGCCGGGGTCGCTCACAGCAGCCCCCACACCAGCGCCACCAGGAGCACCCACAACGCCAGGTATGCGGCGGCTACCGCCATCAGGAGCGCGGCGAAGATCCACGAAACGACGGTCGTGATCGTCGGCATCAGCCCACCAACCGCATGCTGTCCGGCGTCCACTCCAACGACGCGAATGTGTAGCCGGACGCGTCGGCCTTGCCCCCGCGATTCTTCACCGGAGACGCGTTGATCGTGGTGCCGTCGATCTCGTCTCCGCCCCGATGCAGCGTGAGCACGATTTCCGGGACACGGCCGATCTGACCCTTCAGGCCCGACAAGGGGATCGGCGCAGTGCCGTCGTTATGCGGTCCCGTCACGTGGTGCAGGGCGATGACGCAGGCCCGCGTCATCCGGGCGAGGGCGTGAAGGTAGTCGCAAACCTCCTCAAGGCCCTGGTGCCCGTCGGTGCCGTTCGGGTTCACGATGTTCGTGATGTTGTCGACGACGATCAACGCGGGCCACCCGTACACGTGGGCGTACATGGTCAGCTCGTCCTCGATGTCCTCCATCGTGGGCGACGCCTCGTAGCACATACGGACTCGCGAGTGATACGCCAGCGCGGCATCGAGAACGCTCGTGTCACCGCGCTGAATTGCCTCCTCGGCCTGACGTGTGGTCCATCCGGTGACCATGGCGGCGCCTCGGACGTACTGGGTCCACGCGTCCGAGTCGGCCGAGAAGTAGAACGTGGGGGCGCCGGACTTGATCGCAAGCGTCAACGCGACGGCAGACTTGCCGGTGCCGGGACCTGCGGCCACCAGGGCGAATTGGCCGCGCCTGAAGATGAGCCCCATACGGTCGAGGCACTTGAAGACTGTGGGCAACGGTTCGCCGGCCGAACCAGCCTTCCGAAGTCCTTGGGAAAACGTGAGCATGATCCACCCCTGCCGCGTGGGGGCGCACGAGGGCGCCCCCACGGGTGTCATCGGTCGGAAGTAGTAAGAAGGGAGCGGCAGATCAGTTGATCCACTCGGGCGGGCACTGGCCCTGCGTGCCCTGCGGGGTTCCGCACATCCACGCCTTCCACGCTTTCGCCGCGCCGGGCTTCGACTCCCGGTAGACGCGCGGCCCGTGCGCGCACGACGGAGCCGCGTTCTGCGCGGGCGGCCCGGCCTGCGGCGGCGGGGCGTTGTAGGACTGCGCGTAGGACGGGGCGGGCGCGTTCGTCGGCGGACCGGCCGGAGGCGCCTGCGGCGCGGGGGTGTTCGTGTCGGCGAATCCGGAGCCGACGTTGTAGGCGGCGCACAGGTGGCTGACGGCCTCGCCGATCTTCGCGCCGGACTGCGACACGGCGTCGATCTGCGGCAGCCAGTCAGCGACCGTCAGGCCCCGGATGGTGATCTGCGCGTCGTCCGCGCCCCTCGCCGGGCGGATGTTCAGCGACAGCGGCGAGTCAGGCAGTGGGGAAGGGTTCTGCTGGTACAAGAGGCGATCCCTATTCGGTTGTTATGGAGTTGTGGACCTGCGGAGCGTCAGGCGTCGATCATCCCGTCACGGGACCACGCACAGTGGTCCTTCACACCGCAGGCAAAGCAGTTGCTGCCGGGATTCGCGAGGTAGAACCCCGCCTTCTCGGCTGCGTCCATGTTCTCAAACTGCCTCTCGACCTCCCCGCTTTGGAACGTGGCGAGGTCGTAGAACTTGGTGGGCGCCGAGTCCCGAGCCATCCAGAAGTCCCCGTAACGAACCGGGGTTTCCCACATCTGCTCGATCGCGAGCGCGTAGACCTTCAGCTGAAACGGTTTGTTGTTCTCGCGGCTCCCGGTCTTGAAGTCCCGTACCGTCACGGCCCCGTTGGGCCAGGCAAGGATCTGGTCGATGTATCCCAGGACCTCGACGCCGCCCAGCCTCACCCGGAACTCGTACTCGATGCCCGGGAGTCCGTCCGGGTCACGCCAGATCCGAAACGGGACGTCGGCCGCGTACGCGAGATACCCGCGAACCTGCTCCGCGCCAGCCTCCCGACGATCGCTGATGTCCTTCTCGGTCTTCTTGCGTCCACCGCGCATCCACCGCGACAGATCCGGCTCGGCCTCCTTCGCCGCAGCGATCGCCGTGTCATACGTGTCGTAGTAAGTACTAAGCGGGTCGTCCTGGTGCCGCTCGAAGTACTCCACTGCCGCATGAAACGCGGTTCCCTGAATCGTCCACGCCGCAGGCCGCTGCGGAACCTTCGCGACACGTTCGAGCCGGTAGCGCTCGCCGCATCCGGCGTAGCCGGTCACCTGGCTGACGGACCGATGGAGGCTCATGCGGCCTCGTTCAGAACGTAGTAGTCGACCGCCGCGAAATCGCGGTCATGGACCGCGAACTCCGGCACCTCGGTCCGGGTGACGTACTCGGCAGCGGCCGGGATGTGAGCCTTGAGTGCCAACAGGTCGAGCGGCGTCGTCTCCGTGTGGGTGATCACCCACAGCTCGATCGTCTGGGCGTAGAGGACGAGGACAACGGCCCCGCCGATCTCGTGCGGAGCCCCGTACAGCAGCCGCCGCTGTGCGTTCGCCTGGCCGCTCTCCTGGTCCTGCTTGGTCATGGTCAACAACGCGCCTCCAGTGCTTCGGGGATCACCTCGACCGAGGCGATACCGAGGAAGCTAGTCGCCGCGAAACGTTTGCACAGCCCTGCCGTTGGCCCCGCCGGGGCCCTTGCGACTGAAACGGACACAGCGGACCAAGGCCCCGGAACGCCGGTCTATCCTGAACGCACAGAGTCCCAACGTCCTAGTTTTTAGGGGCTCGCCGCCCCTGCCGCCTCGGGACCCCTCGTGCGCGACTCCCCTTAGGTTGTGACCAAACACCTACGGCGCATAGGTCTCTCTGAGCGGGGGCCGAACCCAGCGCACTGATAAAGCCTGGCTATCAACACTCACTGACTTGGCTATTTCCCTGATCAATAGCACCTGTGGCACCTTGATCGCGTACGTCCAACCGGGGCACGCACACCCGCCCCGGGCACCATCGCGGAGGAGACCCAGTGCTTACTGTCGGTAACCAGTTCCCGGACTTCAACCTCACGGGTGTCGTGTCGATCGACGCCGACAAGGCGTTCGAGCAGATCACTCCCAAGTGGGGCGAGAAGGGTTGGAAAGTAGTCTTCTTCTGGCCGAAGGACTTCACCTTCGTCTGTCCCACCGAGATCGCCGCGTTCGGCCGTCTCAACGAGGAGTTCGCGGACCGCGACGCCCAGGTCCTCGGCGTCTCCACCGACTCCGAGTTCGTCCACCTGGCCTGGCGCAAGGACCACCCGGACCTGACCGACCTCCCGTTCCCGATGCTGAGCGACCTCAAGCGCGAGCTGGCCGAGGCCTGCGGCGTGCTGAACGCCGACGGTGTCGCGGACCGCGCGGTCTTCATCGTCGACCCGAACAACGAGATCCAGTTCGTGATGGTCACCGCGGGCTCCGTGGGCCGCAACCCCGACGAGGTCCTGCGTGTCCTCGACGCACTCCAGACCGACGAGCTGTGCCCCTGCAACTGGCAGAAGGGCGGCGAGACGCTCGACGCCGCCGCGCTGATGGCGGGCTGACCCATGGGTCTGGACGTCCTGAAGGCCGAACTGCCGGAGTACGCCAAGGACCTCAAGCTCAACCTGGGCTCGGTCGTCGGCAACTCCAAGCTCCCCGAGCAGACGCTCTGGGGCACCGTGCTGGCCTGCGCGATCGCCTCGCGCAGCCCGAAGGTGCTGCGTGAGCTGGAGCCGGAGGCGAAGAGCCGGCTCTCCGCGGAGGCGTTCAACGCCGCGAAGGCCGCCGCGGCCGTCATGGCGATGAACAACGTGTACTACCGGTCCATGCACCTCATCGGCGACCCCGAGTACGGCAACCTCCGTGCCGGGCTCCGCATGAACGTCATGGCCAACCCGGGCGCGCCGAAGACCGACTTCGAGCTGTGGTCGCTCGCGGTCTCCGCGATCAACGGCTGCGGCCGCTGCCTGGAGTCGCACGAGCAGGTCCTGCGCAAGGAGGGCGTGCCGCGCGAGACCGTCCAGGAGGCGATCAAGATCGCCGCGGTGCTGAACGCCGTCGGCGTCACCCTGGAGTCCGAGGCGCAGCTCGTCTGACGAGCCCGCGCCACCGCGCACCACCGCCGACGGGCGGTACGCAAGGCCGAACCGGCCCCCGCGTACCGCCCGTTCGCGTTTCCCGCGCCGCGCGCTCTCGCGGCGTCGGCAAGGCGCACCCCCGCGAACCTCGCCGAGCCGAACGTCCGCAGCCCCTCGCAACTCCCACCAGCCCTACCGCGCCCCGATCCCCCCGAGCGCGATCTCCTGGTACAGCCCCGCCACATCGTGCACCCCAAGGCCGCGGTACGCCCCGCTGCTCGTGGAGATCGCCGTCCGCAACACCCGCTGCACGAACGCCGGGTCCAGGTCCGCCCGGAACTCCCCCGAGCGCATCCCGTCCGCCAGCGCCCGCGTCCACACGCCCTCGACCGCGCCCAGCAGCCGGTACAGCTCCGACTGCGGCACGTCCTCGGTCGCGCGCTCGTTGAGCAGGATCACCGACGCGACCCCGTGCCCGGCCAGCGCGTCGACCGTCCGTGCGATGAGCCCCTCGACGCGCCGGATCGGCCTCGGCCGCGCCGCCGCGTCCTTGTCGAACGCGGCCAGCAACTCCTGGAAGAACCCCGTGAGCATGTGCGCGAGCAGCCGTTCCTTGCTCCCGATGTGGTGCGCCAGGCTGCCCACCGGCACGCCGGCCAGTTCCGCGATCTGCCGCGTCGTCGTGACCGTGTAGCCCTGCTGCGCGAAGAGCAGCCCGGCGGCGTAGCCGATGCGCATGCGGGCGTCGGCGCCGTCCGGAAGCAGGCGGGCCAGCCGGATGCGCGGCGCCTCGTAGCCGTCCGGGTCGACGCCGACCGCCGGGCGCGACGGGCCCGCGCCGCCGAGGATGGGCCCGAGTGCCCGCGACCGGTAGGCGCCCGGTTTCGCGATGCCCCGCACGAAGAGGTCGACGAGCAGGCCGGAAGCCTCGTCCGGGTCGTACCGCCCGTTGCCGCGGTACCACTGCGCCATCGCCCACACGGTGGACTGCACGAGGTGCGCGGTGGTCTCGGGCCGGAGGTCGGCGCGGAGCACACCGGCGCGTACGCCCTCCTCCATGACCGACCGCCACATCGCGCTCGTCCGCGCGGTCCGCTCGGAAAGCCACCGGAAGCGTTCCGTCTGGGCGAGGCGACGGCATTCGGCGACGACCACGATCGACGCGTCCGGGTTCTCCGCGATCACCGTCAGGCTGCCGCGGATCAGGCCACGCAGAGCGACGACCGGGTCGTCGGTCGCGGCCAGCGTCGCGCGGTGCCGGTGCAGTGCCCCGGCGAAGAACTCCTCCAGTATGTCGAGCAGCATCGCCTCTTTGGACGGGAAGTGGTGGTAGAGGCTTCCCGACAACAACTGTGCGGCGTCCGCGATCTGACGGACCGTCGTGGCGCCGTAGCCCTGGCGGGCGAACAGCGTGCACGCGTGCCGGAGGATTTGCGAACGGCGGTCGGCGGGCCTGGTATGCATCTGCGGCCCCCCGCGAGCCCCGTCGTCGTTCACGCTACGAAGCGTAATCGGAGAGCGGACATACGCCACTCGTGACCCACGGTCAGTTCCAACAACACTGATTATCCCGTATCACACGAACACCAAGCGTTACATCACTGGGGCTTGTCCAGCCCGCCCGCTCGCCGTACCGTGATCGGGCATATCCTTGACCAAGTCATAGAACAGTCTCGGAACACGGTCAACGGAACCGAAGTCCTGGCGACAACGCGAAGGAGCGCAGCGTGGGCAACCCCGTCATCGTCGAGGCCGTACGCACCCCCATCGGCAAGCGCAACGGCCATCTCGCCGGGCTGCACCCCATCCAGTTGCTGAGCAAGGCGCAACTCGCGGTCGTCGAGCGGTCCGGCATCGACCCCAACCAGATCGACCAGGCGATCGGCGGCTGCGTCACACAGGCCGGCGAGCAGTCCGGCGACATCGTGCGCCACGCGTGGCTGTACGCGGGCCTCCCGCAACGCACCGGAGGCACCACCATCGACTGCCAGTGCGGCTCCGCCCAGCAGTCGGTCCACCTCATCGCGGGCCTGATCGCGGCCGGCGCCATCGAGGTCGGCGTCGCGTGCGGCATCGAGTCGATGAGCCGCAACCCGCTCGGCCACGCCCAGCGGCCCCCCCAGAAGTCGAAGCCGGACGACTGGGAGATCGACCTGCCGGACCAGTTCACCTCCGCCGAGCGCATCGCCAAGAACCGCGGCATCACGCGCGCGGACGTGGACGCGCTCGGCGTCCGCTCGCAGGCGAACGCGAAGCGGGCGTGGGCGGAGGGTCGCTTCACGTCGCAGGTGGTGCCGGTCGAGGCGCCGGCGGTCGACAAGGAGGGCAAGCCGACCGGCGAGACCCACACCGTCACCACCGACCAGGGCCTGCGCGACACCACCGCGGAGAGCCTCGCGAACCTCAAGCCGGTGCTGCCGGACGGCATCCACACCGCGGGCAACTCCTCGCAGATCTCCGACGGCGCCGCCGCGGTCATGATCATGGACGAGGACAAGGCCCGTGAGCTGGGCCTGCGCCCGCGCGCCCGCATCGTCTCGCAGTGCCTCGTCGGCGCCGACCCGTACTACCACCTGGACGGCCCGAACGACGCCACCGAGCGCCTGCTCAAGCGCTCCAGCATGAAGCTGTCGGACATCGACCTGTACGAGGTCAACGAGGCGTTCGCCTCCGTCGTCCTGTCCTGGGCGAAGGTCCAGGGCGCGGACATGGACCGCCTCAACGTGAACGGCGGCGCGATCGCCCTCGGCCACCCGGTCGGTTCCACCGGCGCCCGCCTCCTGACCACCGCCCTCCACGAACTGGAGCGCACCGGCGGCAGCACCGCCCTCGTCACCATGTGCGCCGGCGGCGCCAACGCCTCCGGCACCATCATCGAACGCATCTGACCCACCGAACCGAGCAGGGGCCCGCAGGGATCCACCCGATCCCGGCGGGCCCCTCCCCGTTCCCCGGAACGGCGGGGCGTGCCCGGTTGCGCCCGTCTGGGCCGGTGCACCTGGCCGATCACAAGGGCTCGGCCTCCCCGGCTCTACCCCCGCGTCACCGACCGCGCCTCCGGCGACGGACGCCCGCCCGGCAACCTGTAACAGACCCTGCCGCTCCTGCACGGCCCGGACGGCTTCGCCTCCTGGTTCTTCCGTGCCGCAGCAGCGTGCCGCCCGGGTACGCGGGGGAGAGAGTGCGCGGGGGGAGTACGTGGGGGCGGCAGTGCGCGCGAGGTGCGCGCGGGGGCAACGTGCGCGGGGGCGGATCGGTGCTGTCTTCGGGTCCGGGAGGGATCCGGTGGGATCCGCCTGGTTTGGTCCGTACCGGTCCGGGTATCACGGGTTTCGTGCGGGCCGGGCTTCCTTTCCCCGGTTCGTACGCCTCACCCGGACCGAGCGGTGCGCTGGTCACCACCGTCGGTCCAGCAAAAGAGATCTGCGGCGCTGCGAAGCGTCGGGGCGTAGGTGCGAGCGCTGTGCGGCGCCGGCGAGCGCCTCCATGACGGAAGATGCGACGAGCCCTGTCCGGGCCTCTGAGAGGCGCGGACAGGGCTCGTCGTGGCTTTTTGCGGCCGGGTACCTCAGTACCAGTGGTGCGACTGCCAGAACGCCCACGCGTCGCAGGGGCTGCCGTACCGGCTGTTCATGTAGTTCAGGCCCCACTTGATCTGTGTCGCGGGGTTGGTGCGCCAGTCGGCGCCGGCCGAGGCCATCTTGGAGCCCGGCAGGGCCTGGACCAGGCCGTACGCGCCCGAGGACGGGTTGGTCGCGGTGACGCGCCAGCCGCTTTCCTTCTGGACGATGTTGCTGAAGCACTGGAACTGCGTCGCGTTCATCATCGACCGCGCGATCGCCTTGGGGTCGCCCGTGGTGACCGGCGTGCGGGTCTCCGAACGGCTCGCGGCCTCCTCGGCGCGCTCCTGGGCGGCCTTCTTCTCGGCCGCGGCCTTCTCGGCGGCGGCCTTTTCCGCGGCAGCCTTCTCCGCGGCGGCCTTCTCCGCCGCTGCCTTGTCGGCGGCGGCCTTCTGCTCTGCCTGGATGCGGGCGGCCTCGGCCGCCGCGAAGCGCTGGGCCTCGTCGTATGCGGCGGTCTGCGCGTCCGCCTGCTGAAGAACACCGGTGCTGACCTGCTGCGCCTGGGCGGTGCCCGGCACGTCAAGCAGCTTCGTCGTGCTGCTCGCGGTGTCGACCGTCGAGGCGTTGGAGGTGGACGCACCGGTACCCGTGATACCGACGACAGCGCCGACCGCCGTCACGGCCGTGGCGGAGGCCACGGCTATCCCCCGGACCGAAACCCGGCTCACACATTTTCCTTCCGCAGTCGCCCGCAGCCTGACGGCGGCAGACGTGCCTCACCCCTGTCGCTGGCCTCCCCATTCGTGCTGGTCACGGGAGACGCGGGCCCGGGTCCGCCCGGTCAGGGGCGGCCCGTTCGTGCGGGCGGCGTACGGCGCCGAACATGTCGCTCGGTAGGGCTTTGCGGCGAATTCTCACCGGTCGGTCCGCCCTCGCGGGAGAACCACCCAGCCGTACGCGGGGTCCTACAAGTCACCGAGCCTGCCTCAGGGCGACGCGCGAAGGCAATTTTCGTGCACGTGTCGAAAGTCACATCAGCGCTCCCCGGGGCAACAAAACGGTTCTCCCGTACGGGACTTCCGGCGCGGCTTACGCTCGGTGGTTTCGGCCCCGCACAATGCGGCACGGACCGATTCCCACACATGCGGATAAAAGCGCAGCCAACTTCCCAACAGGGCATGCGCCATGGCGAACCGGGACTTTCGTCACAGAGGCGAAGAGAGTTTCGCCCCGGTCCGGGGACCCCACCGACGGGAGTCCCCGGACCTGTGGACAAACGTGCGCGGAGCAGCCGACAGCGAACGGGAGCCCCCGTACTACCCGTACCGCCCGCTCCGCCCCGACCGCGCTACGCCGGCAGGTCCTCCAGCATCTCGGTCACCAGCGCCGCGATCGGCGAGCGCTCGGACCGGCTGAGCGTCACGTGCGCGAACAGCGGGTGCCCCTTGAGCTTCTCGACCACCGCGACCACGCCGTCGTGCCGTCCGACGCGCAGGTTGTCGCGCTGCGCGACGTCGTGCGTCAGCACCACGCGCGAGTTGCTGCCGACTCGCGACAGCACGGTGAGCAGGACGTTCCGCTCCAGCGACTGCGCCTCGTCGACGATGACGAACGCGTCGTGCAGCGAACGGCCGCGGATGTGGGTGAGCGGCAGGACCTCCAACATGCCGCGCCCGACGACCTCTTCGATGACGTCGGCGGTCGTGACGGCGGACAGCGTGTCGTACACCGCCTGCGCCCACGGGCCCATCTTCTCGTTCTCGGTGCCGGGCAGGTAGCCGAGTTCCTGGCCGCCCACCGCGTAGAGCGGGCGGAAGACCATCACCTTGCGGTGCTGGCGGCGTTCCAGCACGGCTTCCAGACCCGCGCACATCGCCAGCGCCGACTTGCCGGTGCCCGCACGGCCGCCCATCGAGACGATGCCGATCTCCGGGTCGAGCAACAGGTCCAGGGCGATGCGCTGTTCGGCGCTGCGACCGTGCAGGCCGAACACCTCGCGGTCGCCGCGCACCAGACGCACCTGCTTGTCGGCGGTGACGCGTCCGAGCGCCTTGCCGCGCTCGCTGACCAGCACCAGCCCGGTGTGGCACGGGAGATCGGCCGCGGCCTCGATGTGCACGCGCTCGTGCTCGAACAGGTCGTCGATGTCCTGGGCGGCGACCTGGAGTTCGGCCATGCCGGTCCAGCCGGACGTGCTGACCAGTTCGGCGAGGTACTCCTCGGCGTTCAGGCCCATCGCCGAGGCCTTCACCCGCATGGGCACGTCCTTGGACACGAGCGTGACGTCGTGGCCCTCCGCCTGGAGGTGCCGGGACACCGCCAGAATGCGCGAGTCGTTGTCGCCCAGCCGGAATCCGGGCGGAAGGACGGTCGCGTCGATGTGATTCAACTCCACCCGCAGCGTTCCGCCTGCCTCGCCGATGGGGATCGGCGCGTCGAGGCGGCCGTGCCGCGTGCGCAGTTCATCCAGACTGCGCAATGCGTGGCGGGCGAAATAACCGAGCTCGGGGTGGTGCCTTTTGGCTTCCAGCTCGGTGATCACAATGACGGGCAGGACCACTTCGTGCTCGTCGAACCGCAGGAATGCGGCGGGGTCCGCAAGCAGCACGCTGGTGTCAAGGACGTACGTGCGGCGCTGCGGAGCACGGCGTTGGTTCGTGGCCACGGAATGCCTCGCCCCCTTTCAGGGCGCGCGCACCGTACGCCCTGATCGCTCGGAGTCCAGGACCGGGCCCGAGGGCCGGGTGCCTGGCCCTCCTGTCGCCGTGGACAGTGGTGCAGTATCCGCACGGAAGGGCCTCCCTGGCAGGTGACGGGGGGTCACCTGTGTTGCGACACCCGGCGGGTGGCCGCCAGGTCTGGCGGGGTTATTCCCTACCAGATGCGCCGCAACACAATCTGGGCGATCATTTGCCGCGCGTTCATGTTCGCAACGGACGGGGTATCAGCCACCGAATTTGCTGCCGTGACGTTTGGCCGAAGTTCGGTCGACATGCAGCCGACGTGCAGCCAACGTGCAACCGGCATGCAGCCGATGTACGTATGGCCGAGGTTTGGCCGCCGCGAAAGGTCAGGCGCCGTAACGGCGGTGCCGCGCCGCGTAGTCGCGCAGCGCGCGCAGGAAGTCGACCTTGCGGAAGTCCGGCCAGAACGCCTCGCAGAAGTAGAACTCCGAGTGCGCGCTCTGCCAGAGCAGGAATCCGGACAGCCGTTGTTCACCCGATGTGCGGATCACCAGGTCCGGATCCGGCTGCCCGCGCGTGTACATGTGCTCGGAGATGTGCTCCACGTCGAGCACTTCGGCCAGTTCCGCGATCGAGGTGCCGCGCTCCGCGTGCTCCTGGAGCAGCGAGCGGACCGCGTCGGCGATCTCGCGGCGGCCGCCGTACCCGACGGCGACGTTGACGAGCACGCCCTTGATGTCGGACGTCGCCGCCTCGGACTCCTTGAGGACCGTCGCGGTGTGCTCGGGAAGCAGGTCGAGCGCGCCCACCGGGTGCACGCGCCAGCGGCGCGTCGCGGCGAGGTCGCGCACCGCGTTCTCGATGATCTCCATCAGGTCGGCGAGCTCGTCCGGCGGGCGGTTGAGGTTGTCGGTGGACAGCAGCCACAGCGTGACGACCTCGACGCCGACCTCCTCGCACCAGCCGAGCAGCTCGTGGATCTTGTCGGCGCCCTTGCGGTGGCCCTCGGCCGGCTGCTCGCCGTACGCCTTGGCCCAGCGGCGGTTGCCGTCCAGGATCACGCCCACGTGGCGCGGTACGTCGGTGGGGTCGAGCGAGGTCTCGATGCGCCGCCCGTAGGCGCCGTAGACGAGGTCCCGCAGGCTCATGTCCACCTGCCGCTCCTCCGTCCTGTGGATCACCCGCGCCGGAAACCCTACTCCCGCAACCGGACCAGCGGGAATCACCCGAACGCCGAGCGGCGTGAAGAGTCCGTGAAGACTCCGCGTGTCATGCAGCGAAACGGCCCCGCCGGGTATTCCGGCGGGGCCGTCGCACACGTTCCGCCCCTCGTGCCCCCGGTTTCCCGGGTGCCGTCAGGCCGCGTGCCTCACACGCGCCCTGGGCGGCGTGCGCCGTGCGGGGTACGTCACGCCCCCAGGCGCGAGACCAGCGCGTTGTACTCGTCCCACAGCTCCTGCGGAGTGTGGTCGCCGAACTTCTCCAGGTGCGCGGGGACCAGTGCGGCCTCCTGCTTCCAGATCTCCCGGTCGACGGTGAGCAGCAGGTCCAGCTCGGCGTCGCTCAGCTCCAGGCCCTTGAGGTCCAGCGAGTCCTGGGTGGGCAGCACGCCGATCGGCGTCTCGACGCCGTCCGCGATGCCCTCCAGGCGCTCGACGATCCACTTGAGCACGCGGCTGTTCTCGCCGAAGCCCGGCCAGACGAACTTGCCGTCGGCGTCCTTGCGGAACCAGTTGACGTAGTAGATCTTCGGCAGCTTCGCGGCGTCGGTGGCCTTGCCGATCTCCAGCCAGTGGGCCATGTAGTCGCCCATGTTGTAGCCGCAGAACGGCAGCATCGCGAACGGGTCGCGGCGCAGCTCGCCGACGGTGCCCTCGGCCGCGGCGGTCTTCTCGGACGCCACGTTGGCACCCAGGAAGACGCCGTGCTGCCAGTCGAAGGACTCGGTGACCAGCGGGACCGCGCTGGCCCGGCGGCCGCCGAAGAGGATGGCCGAGATCGGCACACCCGCCGGGTCCTCCCACTCGGGGGCGATGGTCGGGCACTGCGACGCGGGGACGGTGAACCGGGCGTTCGGGTGCGCCGCCGGCGTCTCCGAGTCCGGCGTCCAGTCGTTGCCCTTCCAGTCGGTCAGGTGGGCGGGCGCCTCGTCGGTCATGCCCTCCCACCACACGTCGCCGTCGTCGGTGAGGGCGACGTTGGTGAAGACCGAGTTGCCCCACAGGGTCTTGATCGCGTTGGCGTTGGTCTCCTCGCCGGTGCCGGGTGCGACACCGAAGAAGCCGGCCTCCGGGTTGATCGCGTACAGGCGGCCGTCCTGCCCGAAGCGCATCCACGCGATGTCGTCGCCGATGGTCTCGACCTTCCAGCCCGGAACCGTGGGCTGGAGCATCGCGAGGTTGGTCTTGCCGCACGCGGACGGGAACGCGGCCGCGACGTACTTCGGCTCGGCACCGGAGGGCGGCGTGAGCTTGAGGATGAGCATGTGCTCGGCCATCCAGCCCTCGTCGCGGGCCATGACCGAGGCGATGCGGAGCGCGTAGCACTTCTTGCCGAGCAGGGCGTTGCCGCCGTAGCCCGAACCGTAGGACCAGATCTCCCGGTCCTCGGGGAAGTGCGAGATGTACTTGGTCTCGTTGCACGGCCACGGGACGTCGGCCTGACCCGGCTCCAGCGGCGCACCGAGGGTGTGCACCGCCTTCACGAAGTCGCCGTCGGTGCCGAGGATGTCGAGCACCGGCTGTCCCATGCGGGTCATGGTGCGCATGGAGACCGCGACGTAGGCCGAGTCGGTGATCTCGACGCCGTAGGCGGCGAGCGGCGACCCGAGGGGGCCCATGCAGAACGGCACGACGTACATCGTGCGGCCCTTCATGGAGCCCTTGAAGAGCTCGCCGAACTTGGCGCGCATCTCGGCCGGGGCGACCCAGTTGTTCGTGGGACCCGCGTCCTCCTGCTTCTCCGAGCAGATGTAGGTGCGGTCCTCCACACGCGCTACGTCCCGAGGGTCGGACGCGGCGTAGTAGCTGTTGGGACGCTTCACATCGTCGAGCTTCTTGAACGTGCCCTTTTCGACGAGCAGGTCCGCGAGGCGCTGGTACTCCGCCTCGGAACCGTCGCACCATTCGATCCGGTCCGGCTGGGTGAGCTCGGCGATCTCACGCACCCATTCGATCAGCTCACTGTGTTTCGTCGGGGCCTTGTCCAGGCCAAGGGCCTCGTACGCCACGATCGCTCCATTTCGCGCCGGGGACGGCGAGCCCCCGGCGTCGGGGTTGAGGGTTGCGGGGATTTTAACGCGGTCACCCACATGGGGGATCGGGCGGGAGGGGCCCCGCCGGGAAGTTGTGCCCCCAAAACGGGCGGATGACCCAAAGATCGGTGCGAGAACCCCGGTTCGGCGCGGATATTCCGTGATGAGTTTCACGTCCTACCCGTAGGTAACCTACGTCCCCGTAAGTACACTTCCCGCATGAGTGTGGACGTACACGCCCTTGCGCCCGACGGCCCAGCCCTGGCGCGCGTCAAGCCCAAACTACGCGGCTGGCTGCACGCCGGGACCTTCCCGGTGGCGGTGGCCGGCGGCATCGTGCTGGTGAGCGTGGCGGACACCGCCAAGGCCAGGATCGCCTGCGCGGTCTTCGCGCTCACCGCCGCGATGCTCTTCGGCACCTCCGGCCTCTACCACCGCGGCAACTGGGGCCCGCGCGGCGAGGCCGTGCTGCGGCGTCTCGACCACGCCAACATCTTCCTGATCATCGCGGGCACCTACACCCCCTTCTCGCTGCTGCTCTTCGGCTCCGACTCCCCCCTGCTGTGGGTGGTCTGGGGAGGAGCCCTCGCGGGCATCTGCTTCCGGGTCTTCTGGATCGGCGCGCCTCGCTGGCTCTACACACCCGTGTACGTCGCGCTCGGCTGGGCGGCGGTCTTCTACATCCCCGACTTCCTGCGCGAGGGCGGGGTCGCGGTGCTGGTGCTGGTGGTCGTGGGCGGCCTGCTCTACAGCCTCGGCGCGGTGGTGTACGGGCTCCAGCGGCCGGATCCCTCGCCTCGGTGGTTCGGGTTCCACGAGGTGTTCCACGCGTTCACGCTGGCGGCATTCACCACGCATTACGTGGGGGTGTCGATGGTGGCGTACACGCAGTAGGACGGGCGCGCAGTAGGACGGACACGCAGGAGCAGGCACGCACAGTAGGGCGCACACGCAGCAGACGTACGTTCAGTAGGCGCTCTCAGGGCCGAGGCCCGCATCCCCACGGATGCGGGCCTCGGCCCTTTCGCATGCCCTGCGCGCGGCAGCCCCGTGACAGTCGCTCCATCTTGACAGCTCACATCTTTTGAGAGCTACTGTCATTTAACTGCTACTGCCAAGAGGTGTGGGATGGACACGACGACGAAGGCGGACCCCCGCCGCTGGTGGGCGCTCGGCGCCCTGGTCATGGGCGTGCTTGTGCTCGGCTTCGACATGACGATCCTCAACGTCGCGCTGCCGACGATGGCCACGGAACTGGGCGCGGACACGGGTGACCTCCAGTGGATCGTCGACGCGTACACGATCGTCTTCGCAGCGTTGCTGCTGCCGGCGGGCCTGCTGGGCGACCGGTTCGGGCGCAAGAGGCTGATCCTGGTCGGACTGGCGGTGTTCGGGGCGGCGTCGCTGCTCGGCACGTTCGCCGACTCGATCGGCACGGTGATCGCGGCCCGGGCGCTCATGGGCGTCGGCGGGGCGCTGGTCATGCCCCTGTCGATGTCGATCCTGCCGAGCCTGTTCCCGGCCGCGGAGCGCTCCCGGGCGATCTCGCTGTGGGCGGCCGGGATGGCCCTCGGCATGCCCCTCGGGCCGATCCTCGGCGGGTTGCTGCTCCAGCACTTCTGGTGGGGCTCGGTGTTCCTGCTGAACGTGCCGTTCGTGGCCCTCGCCGGGATCGCCTGCGCGTTGCTGCTGCCGGAGTCGCGAGACCCGCACGCGGGACGCATCGACGTGCCCGCCTCGGTGTTCGGCGCGGTCGGCCTCGCGGCGCTGGTCTTCGGGGTCATCGAGGCGCCGCGGCGCGGCTGGGGCGACCCCGTGGTGCTGGTCCTGGCGGCGTCCGGCGTCCTGCTGCTGGCGGCGCTCGTGCTGCGCGAGACGCGGGCCCGGGCGCCGATGATCGACTTCGGGCTGTTCCGCGACCGGCACTTCCTGTGGGGCTCGGTCGCCGCGGTCGTGCCGTCGTTCGTGATGGGCGGCGTGCTGTTCGTGCTGCCGCAGCGGTTCGCCTCGGTGGACGGGTTCGACGCGCTGGGGACGGGCGTACGCCTGGTTCCACTGATGGGCGGGCTGCTCGTGGCCGCGGTGCTGAGCGACCGCCTGGTCCCGCGGCTCGGCTTCCGGGTGGTCGTCCCGGCCGGGCTCGTGCTGCTCGGCGGCGCGGTGCTGCTGGGCGCGACCGGCGGGGTGTCGGACGGGTACGGGCGCATCGCGCTGTGGCTCACGCTCGCCGGGTTCGGACTCGGCCTCTCGCTGGTGCCGGCCACGGACGCGGTGATGGCGACCATCGCTCCCGAGCGGGCGGGCGTCGGGTCGGCGCTCTTGCAGAGCATGCGGCAGGTCGGCGGCGCGCTGGGCATCGCGCTGCTCGGCAGCCTGCTCGCCGCGGCGTACACCGGACGGCTGGACGCGGGCGGCCCGGCGGACGACTCCGTGGCGGCCGCGGCGCAGGAGGCGGCGCGTACCGGCGACCCGGGGCTGCTGGCGGACGCGCAGGCGGCGTTCGTGCACGGCATGGACCTGGTGCTGGTGGTGTGCGGGGCGGTGTCGCTGGCGGTCGCGGCGCTGGTGGCGGTGTTCCTGCCGGGACGGCGTGCGGGGGCGGCTGCCGTTCGGGGAGACGGCTCGGCGGGCGGCGCGGATTCGGGTGTTCAGGGCGCCGAATCGGGCACGGTTCCGGGCGGCCGGGGGGCGGCGGCCGGAGGCGCAGCGGATCCGGCGCCGGTCGGTTCGGTGTGACGCGCGAGGCGCGCGCCCGCTCGTGTTCCGGGCGGCGGGCGCGCTGCCCGACAATGGCGTCCATGACCTCGAAGGCCGGCCTGCCACAGTCCTCCGCGCGCCCCGAACCCCCGCTCGGCCTGCGCGAGCGCAAGAAGCGGCGGACCCGCGAGGCGATCCGGCGCGAGGCGTACCGGCTCTTCCGCGAACAGGGCTACGACGCGACGACGATCGACCAGATCGCCGACGCGGCCGAGGTGTCGGCCAGCACGTTCTTCCGGTACTTCCCCACCAAGGAAGACGTCGTGCTGACCGACGAGTACGACCCGATGATCGTGCAGGCGCTGCGCGACGTCCCGCCCGGCACCCCGGTCGTCGAAACGGTTCGGCAGGCCGTCGTGGGGCCGCTGCGCGGGATGATGGACGCCGGGCGCGCCGAGATGAAACTGCGGATGCGGTTGACGGTGGCCGAACCGGCGGTGCAGGCGCGGTCGTACCACCAGCAGCGCGAGACGATGCGGATGATGGCCGAGGTGTTCGCGGAGCGGTCCGGGCGTGATCCGGGTGATCCGGAGCCGCGCTACGCGGCGGCGGCGGTCGTCGGGGTGCTCAACGAGTCGATGCTGCTGTGGGCGGAGAGCGGGTTCACGCGCGAGCCGATCGACGTGGTGGACGAGGCGCTGCGGTTCCTCGGGGACGGGCTGTCCGCGCTGTAGCCGTTTGCCGGTGTGTCGGCGGCGGTCGCCGCTGTGCCGGGGTGGTCAACGCGCCCGGGTGCCGCTCACCGACGCGGCCGGCCGCCGTGGCACGCCGACCGCGGCGACCGGCCGGGCCGCCCGCCGCGCCTGCCACGCGGCGAACGCCAGGAAGCCGAGACCGAACAGGATGTACCAGGCCGAGAGTGCGGTCTGCCACGGCGCGAAGTCCAGTTCCACGTACGCGACATGCGGCACGGCCCAGACCGCGAACGTCCAGAAGACCGCGACGGCGGCCAGCGCCCGGCGCGCGTCGGCCCACAGCAGCACGGCGATCGGCACGCACCAGACCCAGTGGTGCGTCCACGCGATCGGCGCCATGAGCAGGCCGGTCACCGCGCACACCGGCAGACCCCAGCGGTCCCCGAGCCGCCGGTGGGCGAAGACCGCGCACGCCAGTCCCGCCACCGCGACGGCGGCGACCAGTAGGAGCCACGCCTTGTCCGGTTCGCGGGTGTGGGTGATGCGCACGACCAGGCCGCGGATCGACTGGTTGGCCGCGTTCTCCAGGCGGCCGACCCGGTCGGGGTCCCAGACGAGTTCGCCCCAGAAGCGGCGGCTGGCGTCCGGCAGCGCCAGGACGCCGATCAGCACCGTGGCGGCGAACGCGCCGGTGGCGACGGCGGCTTCGCGGAAGCGGCGGGTCAGGAGCAGGTAGAGGACGAAAATGCCGGGCGTCACCTTGATCCCGGCCGCGATGCCCAGCGCGAGGCCGCGCGTGCGGGCGGTGGCCGGGCGGGTGAAGTCGACCAGGATCAGGGCGAGCAGGAGCAGGTTGATCTGGCCGTAGCGGAAGGTGGTGAACACCGGTTCGGCCCAGATGCCGACGGCGGTGACGACCACGGCGACGGTCGCGCGGCGGCGGCCGTCGACGCCGGCGAGGCGGCAGGACAGCAGGGCCACGACGAGCAGCAGCACGATGTTGAGGCCGATGACGGCGAGGCGGAGGGCCTCGTACGGCGGCAGGATCAGGACGGTGAACAGCAGCGCGGCGAACGGCGGGTAGGTCGCGGGCAGGTCGTGCGGTGTGGCGAGCGGGCCGTACAGGTCGATCCCGGCCGCGACGGCGGCGCCTTCCGCGCGGTAGACGACCAGGTCGACCATCGACGGCTTGGTCAGGCCGCGCACGCCGAGGTACGCGGCGACGGATCCGGCGAGGAGGAGCAGCGCCCAGGCGGGCGGGGCGGCGGTGCGGAGCCAAGGGGCTTGTCGGCTCGGCTGGTTGGGCAGTTGCTGTGCCTGCGGTTGCCGTGGATCCTGCGGTTGCGGTTCCTGCGGTTCCTGCGGTTGCCGCGGTTCCCGCGGATCGTGCGGGTCTTGGACTTCGTGCGAGTCTTGCGGTTCCTGCGGTGTCGGCGTTACAAATCCATGCATCAGCCGTCATTCCCCCAGAATTGGTCCACTGGAGAGGCATACTCAGTATGCACACGAGAACGATACTGAGTATGCATGTACGGCATGCGAATTCTGGTGTTACGTCATGAAACGATAGCGTTACCCAGCGTGGCGACTGCCGACCTGCGCGGCGAGTTCCGCCGCGTCGCCGGTCGGCGCGCGGCACACGAAGTGCCTGCACACATAGGCGGCCGGACGCCCGTCCTGCACCGGACGGTCGCGCAACAGCGCCACCGGGCCGCTGTCGTCGCCCTCCGCGGGCTCGCCCACCGCGACGACCGCACCGGGGGCCGTCGCCATGAGCGCGACGCGGCGCAGCGCGCGCGTGTCGGCGTCGTCGAACGGGCCGACGACGGCGATCTCGCGCGGACCGTCCAGCCACGCCTCGGCCACCGCGAGACCCCAGCCGATCGCCCGCGGCGCCTGGTGGCCGAGCGGTCGGACCAGGCCGAGGGCGGCGCCGGCGGCGTCGCGGTGCTCGGCGGAGCCGGTGTAGGCGGCGTACGACAGCAGCGCGCCCGCGGCGGCCGTCCAGCCGGACGGGGTCGCGTTGTCGGTCGGGTCCTGCGGGCGGCGGAACAACTGCTCGGCGTCGTCGGCCGTGTCGAAGAACTCGCCGTTCTCGCCGGTGAAATGGCCGAGGACGACGTCGAGCAGGACGCCGGCGAAGGTCAGCCAGGCGTCGTCCGAGGTGACCGCGTACAGCGCGAGGAAGCCTTCGGCGGTGTCCGCGTAGTCCTCCAGGACACCGGCGTTCGGCCCGGCCCGGCCGTCGCGCGAGGTGCGGGCGAGGCGGTCGCCCCAGTCCTGGCCGTGGTCGTGCCCGTTGTGCTGTGCCGCGTCGGGGGCGGCGTCCCCTTCGGGTGCCGGGGCATGCGTCGGGGCCGCCTCCGGCGCGCCCAAATGCACGCTCACCAGCAGGTCGCCCGCCGCGATGGCGGCCTCCACCAGGTCCGGCCGGTCGAACAACGCCCCGGTCTCGGCCAGCGCGGCGATGGCCAGGCCGTTCCACGCCGCCACGACCTTGTCGTCCCGCGCGGGCGGGGTGCGTTCGGCACGCGCGCGGAACAGGCGTTCGCGCACGGCGTCGTACCGTGCCGGGTCGTCGGGGTCCGCGAGCAATTGCAGCACCGACATGCCGTGTTCGAACGTGCCCGCCTCCGTGACCGCGAACAGCCGTGCCGCCCAGGCCCCGTCGTCCGGCCCGAGCACGTCGGCGAGCTCGGCGGGCGTCCAGGCGTAGAACGCGCCCTCCGCCGACCTGCCCGACGCGTCGAGGCTGTCGGCGTCCAGCGCGGAGGCGAACCCGCCCTCGGGCGTGCGCAGTTCGCGGACCAGGAAGTCGGCGCTCTCCAGCGCGACGCGCCGCGCGAAGGCCGACCCGGTGGCCCGCCACAGGTGCGTGTAGACGCGGATGAGCAGGGCGTTGTCGTACAGCATCTTCTCGAAGTGCGGAACGACCCACTCCGCGTCGACGGAGTAGCGGGCGAAGCCGCCCCCGAGTTGGTCGTACATGCCACCGCGCGCCATGGCCGAACAGGTGTGCTCCACCATGTCGAGCGCGGACCGCTCGCCCGTACGCGCGTGGTGCCGCAGCAGGAACTCCAGCAGCATGGACGGCGGGAACTTCGGCGCGCCGCCGAACCCGCCACGCATCTCGTCGTAATCGCGTACGGACGCCCGCAGCGCCGCGTCCAAATCCTCGGCCTCCGGCGGCGGCGCCCCCACCAGCCCGCCGCGCGGGGCCGCCAACTCCTGCACCACCTTGGCACCGCTCGCGACTACGTCGTCCCGGCGCTCACGCCACGCGTCCACGACGGCCTCCAGCAACTGCCGGAAGCTCGGCATGCCGTGCCGGGGCGCGGGCGGGTAGTACGTCCCGCAGTAGAACGGCTCACCGTCCGGCGTACAGAACACCGTCATCGGCCACCCGCCCTGGCCGGTCATGCGGGTGGTGGCCTCCATGTACACCGCGTCGACGTCCGGCCGCTCCTCGCGATCCACCTTGACCGCCACGAAGTGCGAATTGAGGTACGTCGCCAGCTCCGCGTCCTCGAACGACTCATGCGCCATCACATGACACCAATGGCACGCCGCATAACCGACACTCAGAACAATCGGCACATCCCGCCGCCGAGCCTCCGCAAAGGCCCCCTCCCCCCACGGCCACCAGTCGACAGGGTTGTCCGCATGCTGCAACAGGTACGGCGAGGTCGATCCCGCGAGGCGGTTGCTCATGCCGCCATCCTCGCAGGACGCCCGTCCGACTACTTGGCGCCGTTGTCCTGTGTCTCGCGGGTGTCGGACGTTTCGTCGCCGGGGGCGGCGGCGGATTCGGGGTTGGACGGGTCGTCGGGGGTGTCGTCGCGTTGGGTGGGGACGTCGCGGCGGGGCGGGGGCTCCTCGAAGTTGACGCGGCGGATCTGCTTGTTCATCGAGCGGAGGAGGAGCCAGGTCGCCATGGCGAGCAGTGCGACGACGGTGAACCCGAGCAGGCCGGGGGTGACCTTGTCCTCCTCCAGCGCGGCAAGCTGTAGGGCGAAGTCGGTCATGGGGGTTCCTCCAGTCGACGGATGCGGCGGGCGAACGCGGACGGCCGCCCCTCAAGGGTCGCATGTGCTTGTGCGCATGAGAAAAGAGGGGCGGCCGTCGGTCGCTCGTTAGAGGGACGGAAGAGGGGGCGAGTGCGGGGTGCCGGGGAGGCTCCCGCGGGTCAGACGTTCGCGGCGGCGCGGATGCCGGCGAACAGGTCGTCCTCGGGGAGGTCGGTGTCGACCAGCGAACGCACCAGTTCGTAGTCCTCGGTCGGCCACACGTCCTGCTGGACCTCCAGCGGGACGCGGAACCAGAAGCCGTCCGGGTCCACCTGCGTCGCGTGCGCGATGAGGGCCTGGTCGCGCAGCGCGAAGTAGTCGGCGCACGGCACGCGCGTGGTGATGTCGCGCTCGTCGCGGTCGCCCCAGCGCTCCAGCCATTCGCCGTACGGCGACTCCAGGCCGCGCGCCACCATCGCCTCGTGCAGCGCCTGCACGCGGGCCCGCGAAATGCCCTGGTTGTAGTAGAGCTTCAGCGGCTGCCACGGCTCGCCGGCCTCGCGGTACGCGTCCGGGTCCCCGGCGGCGTCGAACGCGGCGACGCTCACCTTGTGGGTCTGGATGTGGTCGGGGTGCGGGTAACCGCCGTTCTCGTCGTACGTCGTCACGACGTGCGGGCGGAACTCGCGCATCAGGCGTACCAGCGGCTCCGCGGCCTTCTCGACCGGCTGGAGCGCGAAGCAGCCGTCCGGCAGGGGCGGCAGCGGGTCGCCCTCGGGCAGCCCCGAGTCGACGAAGCCGAGCCACGCCTGCTCCACGCCGAGGATCTCGCGCGCGGCGTCCATCTCCTTGCGGCGGATCTCGTCGATGTTCGCCTCGATCTCCGGGTTGCCCTGGAGCTTGGGGTTGAGGACGGATCCGCGCTCGCCCCCGGTACAGGTGACGACGAGGACCTCGGCGCCCTCGCGGACGTACCGCGCCATGGTGGCCGCGCCCTTGCTGGACTCGTCGTCGGGGTGCGCGTGCACCGCCATCAGCCTCAGCCGCTCACTCACGGGAAAAGTCGCTCCTCCTGATAGCGCCCCCGGGTTCTGCGGAGGCGGCCCCCTTGTGCTCCGGAGACCCGTCATATAGTGGCCGAAGCAGTGGGCCCGGGCGAAACGCGCCGGTCCGCGGACCGAGGCACGGGAGTGGACCAGTGACCCAGACCGCCGGTTCGGCCGGTTCAGATGCCGCGCTCTCCCGTGACCGCTACGGTCGCCGCGCCCCCGTGCAGGGCAAGGACCGCAAGCTGCGGATCGCCTTCGTCGTCTTCCTGGTGCTGCTGGTCTCCGGGACCGTATGGATCGGTCTCGACCAGGCCAACCGCGATGTGACGGCGAGTATTCCGAGTTACCGGGTGACTTCGGACCGTTCCGTCGAGGTGCAGGTCGAGGTCCGCAAGGACAAGGGCAAGGAGGCCGTCTGCGTGCTGCGTTCGCGCGGTTCGGACGGCGCCGAGGTGGGCCGCAAGGAGGTCCGCATCCCGGCCGGTGTGGCGAACACGACGCTCACCGAGGTGTTGCAGACCACGGACCGGCCCAACACCGCCGAACTGGACGGCTGCCGCATCGCATGACGCGGCGGCCCGGCGGGCCGTGCGGGCGCCGCGTACGGCGCCTCGCGGGGAATCCGGGCACGTCGCACGCCGTACGCCGACCCCGTGGCCATCGCATGTCGGCCGGACGCATGAGTCCCGGTTCGACTGGGAAATTGTTAGGCTCGGGGTTTCGTCCCTTCATCGCCGGCGGCGCACATCGCCCCGGATGGTGAAGGGGCTCTGGTTTATCCGGGACGAAAACACGTTCCATGACCGAGGGAGCATCCGTGACCCAGACCAGCGACAACGTCACCTGGCTCACCCAGGAGGCGTACGACCGGCTCACCGCCGAGCTGGAGCACCTGTCGGGTCCCGGCCGTACCGAGCTGGCCGCCAAGATCGAGGAAGCCCGACAGGAGGGCGACCTCAAGGAGAACGCCGGCTACCACGCGGCCAAGGAGGAACAGGGCAAGCAGGAGCTGCGCATCCGCCAGCTCAAGGGCCTCCTGGACAACGCCAAGGTCGGCGAGGCGCCCGCGGACACCGGTGTGGTTGGCCAGGGCATGATCGTGACGGTCGCGTTCGACGGCGACAAGGACGACACCATGACGTTCCTGCTCGGGTCGCGCGAGGACGTCGGCGGCGACGTCGAGGTCTACTCCCCCGCGTCGCCGCTCGGCACCGCGATCAACGGCAAGAAGATCGGCGACAGCGGCAGCTACGAGCTGCCCAACGGCAAGTCGATGAACGTCGAGATCATCGAGGTCAAGCCCTACACCGGCTGACCCCGATGTGGCGCGCGACCCGTTGCGCGCACACGCGTTGCCAAGCGCATGGGCCCCGGCACCGGCCGGGGCCCTGCGCTCTTTCCGCGGTCAGTAGGCCTGGGCGATCTGCCCCTGTACTGCGACCAGCACAAGCCCCTCGCGGCCCACGTTGTTCGCAGGCGTGTCGAAGTACGCCTGGGCAACGTGCGGATCGCTCACACCGATCTCCAGTGCCGTGCAGTCGATCGTCGGGGAGAGCGAGAACACCTGGAACGGCAGTGCGCGCGAACGCAGGTCGTCCCAGGTCGCGTTGGCCAGGTTCTGACACACCGTCCGGCTGCGGGCACCCTTCGCGAACTGCACGTGTGCGGTGTTGATCCGGGCGTCCCGCGCCACCATTGCGGCGAGGAACGCGTCGGTTCGGGCGAGGTCGGTGAGAAACACCGTCACCGAGCAGCGGCAGGTATCGGTACGCAGGTTGGTGAAGATGTCGGCGAACTGCCCGCGGCCGAGGTTGCCTGCGGTCTGCGACATGTTTTGCAGGGTGCCTTCGTCCAGGCGGGGGAGCTGCGTGTACGGCTGCTCGGGCGGGGCGTCCGGGGCGGAAGGCTCTGTGGTGTTACCGGATGCGGCGACGGCGGGCGTGCGGTCGCCGCCGTCGTCGAGGGTGGCGGCCAGGACGACCGCCCCGGCCAGCACCGCAGCGGACGCCGCCACGGCCCCTGCCGCGTAGCGCCTCCGGCGACGGCGGCGGTCGGCGGCGTCCAGCAGTCGTACGGCGTCGAGGCGCGTCGGCTCCGGGGCCTCGTCGGCCGTCGCGACCAACTCGGCCGTCAGGTGGTGGTCGTCGATGTCATTCACGCGCGCCTCCGTTCCTCTCGACCCTTGCCTCAACCCCAACTTCAACGGCGACTTCAACCGCGACTTCGGGCTCCGGCTCGGGCTCCGGCTCGGGCTCGGGCTCGGGCTCGGGCTCGGGCTCGGGCTCGGGCTCGGGCTCGGACTCGGACTCGGACTCGGGCTCGGGCTCGGCGGACCCATGATCCGTCCGCCGCCCCACCCACACCTCGGCCAACGCCCTCCGGGCGTCGTGGAGTTGGCTCTTCACCGTCCCGACCCTGCATCCGAGGCGTTCGGCAACCTCGGTGAGCGGCAGGTCCTCGTAGTAATGCATGACGACACAGGCCCGCTGCCGCGGGGACAGCCGTGCCAGGGCGGCGGCAAGCGTCACCCGCTCGCACACCTCGCCCGACACGTCGGCGAGTTCCGCCGAGGTCGCGACCCGCGGCGTGATCCCGCGCCAGCGCGTCGCGCGACGTCCCGCGTCGATGACCAGGTTGGCCATGACGCGCCGTACGTAGACCTCCAGCCTGTACGGGTCCTCCGGCAGGTCCCGCCGCCGCGCGAGGGCGCGTACCAGCGCCTCCTGCACCAGGTCCTCGGCCGCCTCCGCGCCGCAGAGCAGGTACGCGTACCGCGTCAGCGCCCGCCCCCGAGCCGCGACGAACACCTCCAACGCCTCCTGCCGATCCCCCACCCGCACCGCCCCCGCCCCCTGGCCCGCCCCACGCAGTCGATCCCTAAAGACGAACAACCCGCTCCGGAGGTTGGGTCGGCCCTTTACGGCATCGAGATCGCATGCCCATCGGGAGTCACGCGTACCCGAAACGCCTCAATTGCCGGCCGCCCCGCCTGCCGCCACGTCGTGATGGCGTGTTCGACGCGAGCCCACATGAGGTCGGGGCCGCCTTCACGGATGACCGCGGTTCCGTCGGGGCGATCGGTGACGACGACGAACGAGCCGCTGTCCTGGTCGATGTACGCGTCCGTCGGCGTTCGTCCGTCGATGCCGACGCGCGTCCATTGGAAGGCCGGGGCGACGCTGTCCGCCAGTACGAGGGCGGCGTTGTCGTGCAGGTCGGAGGTGCCGATCGTGCTGATGCGTTCGGTGCCGCTGTCGAAGTCCGGCAGCATGAGGTGGCGTGGTGGGACCTCCTGGCGTGCGGGCATGTAGTTCCCGCCCGAGATGAACCGGCCCTCGGCCGTCCCGTCGTCCTGGACGCGAAGGCGCACCAACCCGCAACTGAGGAGCCGACCGCGGAGCCCGGCGAGGATGATGCCGCCGGGCTTCATCTGGTCGAGCCAGGCCGGGTAGATCCCTGCAACGCCGCAGGTGGCAATCAGGCGGTCGTACGGAGCCCCGGGCGCGTACCCCTCCCGGCCGTCGCCGACGACGACGGTTGGATAGCGCTCGGAGCCGTAGAGGTTGGTGGTGGCCTGCGCCGCGATGGACGGATCGATTTCGACAGTGAACACGTCGTCCTCGCCGACGAGTTCGCAGAGTAGAGCGGCGTTCCATCCGGCGCCGGCGCCGATCTCCAGCACGCGCTGGCCCGGGGAAAGCCCAGCCTCGTCGAGGACGAACGCCACGAGCCCTGGCTCGGAGACAGAGGAGGTGGGTTCGCGCAGGATCTCCCCGCGAACCTCGCCGGGCGCAACGGTGTTCGCGACTTGGGTGACGAGCGCGATGTCCTCGTAGCAACCGGCGAGCCACTCCGCCGGATGCTCCCAGGGAAGCAGGGGACGGTACGCGGTCGGCGTCGAGCCCGGTACCGCGACGAAGTAGCCGTTCGGCACGAAGCGGTGGCGCGGAGTCCGTCGAATCGCATCAGCAACGGGGTCGGAGAGATCGCGGTCGACGGCCAGCCGGGCAATCATCGCCCGGTTCAACGCCGCCGCCTCGGGCGGATCCTGATCGGGGGTCATGTCCCCTCCTGGAGGAGATCAGCAAGGGCAGCGACCATCCGCAGCCCTGTCCGCGGCTCCAGCCAGGCAAACTGGCCGGACGGGTTACATTCCAGGAATATCCACTCACCCTCTGCCGTGTAGGCAAAATCGAAGGCCCCGAAGACCAACCCGAACGACCGCATGTACCGGTCGATGCACGTACGGACCCGGCCCGGAGTATCGATCACGCGGTACGCCAAGGCGTCGTAGTTGTCACGCCAATCCAGCAGCTCCGACTCGATGAGCACCGAGAAAACGCGGTCGCCGATCACGGTGGTACGGATGTCGCCTGATTTCCGCACGACTTCCTGGAACAGATGCATGGTGGAGGACACCTGCTCGTCGATCGCCTCTGCGGTCACTGGAGCCACGGCGGGGGCACACCAGTCACCGCGTACGTCCTGCCACGCCGAGCACCACAGTGGTTTGAACAGGACCGGGGCGTGTCTCTGCGCGAAGGCTTTTGCCGCCTCAGGCTCGTTCGTGACGAGCGTACGGGGAACGGAGAAGCCGCAGGCGACCGCGGACGCGAGACCGGCGGGCTTGAACTCGGCGTCCCCGATTCGATGGGGGTGGTTGACGTACAGGCACCCAGGCAGGGACGCCACGATGCCGCCAAGCCCGTAACGTGCCTGCGCCGTGGCGAACTTCGCATCCTGGGAGGACAGCGCCGGGTATGAGAACCCCGACGGTCGGCGGTAGTACAGGGCTCGGACGCGGTCCAACGCGCTGGTCCGGCTGGCGGTAGCCAACGAGCCCCGCCAGCCGACGCCTTGTCCCCCGATTTCACCGGTCACGCTCAGGGAATGAGGGAAGTCCCCGGAGTCAAAGCGCACCACGGGCACTCCGCGTCGGTGGAGTTCGAGGATGACCAGGTCCGCGGTCGAATCGTCCGCCTGCGTCACCACCCAAACCGGCCGCTCGCCATGTTCGGCCGTACCGCCGGTCATTGGTCGTTGTCGCTGGTGGAGTCCGCGTCCATTCCGGCGTTCTGCCCGTCCCCCTGGCTCGTCTTCGTGCTCTCCTTCGTGCCGGTGGACGTACCGTGCTTGGGCATCTCCATCACTCGTCCGCGCGCGTCGAGGAACCGACCGGCCTGCGTTACCGGGTCGATCGCCACCGAGGCGTAGTCCACACTCCCGTGGTTCGGGTAGGGCCGCATCATGCGCAGGGCCCAAGGGATGTGCGTTTGGACGTTGCGCGATTGGGCTGGACCGGCAGGGAGCCGGTCAGAGTGCCTGAACATCAGTTCCTCCTTCGTGATTGCTTTCCATCCAACCAGCGTGTCAATGAAGGGAGTTCATGTCGCCGACCTCGGGTTTGCGGCATTGGGGGCAGGTACAGGGGGGCCAGCGGAGGGGGTGGGTGGGGAGGGTTAGGGGGTCGCGGGGGCGGACTACGTGGGATTGCGGGCCCAGGGGGTGGACTTGGCCGTTCGCTGCTGCGACGTAGGTCGTGATCGTCATGCGGCTTTCGCGGCGTCGCCCTCGGTCGTCCTGACCGCCCATTGCCCACCTCCGAGTGACTGTTCCGCTACTCAGCGAACAGGTTGGGCGGTACGTTGGGAACGGTAGGGCGTTCAACAAGCTCAACTGGGAGACGTGCGAACGATGCCTGCGGCAAAGGAACTTGACCCTGAAGCGTCAATGTGGGCGCTGTTCGGTGCGCACCTGCGGTTTTACCGCCAGAGGGCCGAGTTGACCCAGGCCCGGCTGGGAACCGAGCTGCATGCAACAGGCTCCTTTGTTGGACAGATTGAGACGGCGGAGCGACGGCCGCACGAGGAGTTCGTCGCGCAACTCGACGAACGGCTGGACGCCAAAGGGTTGTTGATCGCGACAGCCGTGCACGCCGCGAAGCTCACCGATGACCAGCCGGGATGGTTCGACACCTTCGCCAACGCGGAGGCGGCGTCGCGCAGGATCCGCACCTTTCAGCCGCAGGTCATCCCCGGGTTGCTCCAGTGCGAGGAGTACATGCGCACGCTACTGAGCCGCGCGCGGGTTCCGCACGGGACCATCGACAAATGGGTGGCACGGCGACTCGCGCGCAAGAGCGTCCTCACCAAGGAGGATGCGCCCGAGTATTGGGCGGTGGTCGATGAGGCGGCGTTGCTGCGACTGTGCACGAACCAGGCTGTAGCCAAAGTCCAGGTCACGCACTTGCTCGACGTGATCGCGCTGAACAACGTCATTCTGGAAATGGTCCCCATGGAGGCGGGCTTGCACGCCTGCATGGATGGCGCGTTTGTGTTGCTCACGGTGCCTGGCAAAGGTGAATGCACCTATGCCGAGGGGACGTTCGAGGGACGCATGTCTAGTGATCAGTTGGGCGTGGCCGAGGTCCAGCGCCGTTACGATCTGCTTCGAGCTGACACGCTGTCACCTGAGCGGACACGACAGCACCTGCGAGACCTCTTGGAGGGCATGGCATGACCGAAGCACCTTCCCCGCGGGCATGGCGGAAGTCGTCCTACAGCGGGCAGCAGGGGGGCGATTGCGTCGAGGTGGCGCCGCTCGGCGGTGTGGTCGGGACGCGCGACTCCAAGGACGTTTCGCGTGGCCACCTCGTCCTGCGGCCCGAGGCATGGGTGGCGCTCACAGGGGTGTTGAAGGGCTGACCAAAGCACAGCAACGGCCCCTGGTGATCCGAGGAAACTCGGGTCTGCCAGGGGCCGTTGCTTACCAGCGAAAGCGATCAGGCGGTTGCGGAGCGGTACTTGCGTACTGCGAGGGTGCGGAAGACGACGATGATCAACAGCGACCACAGGAGCGACGCCCAGACGGGGTGCTCCATGGGCCATGCATTCGACTCCGACACGCCTGGGTTGCCGAAGAGAACGCGGCCCGCCTGCACTGTCGCGCTGAAGGGGTTCCAGTCGGCGATGTGCTGGAGCCACGACGGCATTCCGGCCGTGGGCACGAACGCGTTCGACACGAAGGTCAGCGGGAACAGCCAGATGAGGCCGGCTGAGGTCGCGGCTTCCGGAGTGCGCACGGACAGGCCGATCAGGGCGCCGATCCAGGTGAACGAGTAGCCCAGCAGCAGCATCAGGCCGATCGCGCCCAGCGCCTTCGGCAGGCCCTCGTGAATGCGCCAGCCCACCAGCACCGCAACCACGATCAGCACGGCCATCGTGAGCGCCGTCTGCACGAGGTCGGCGATCGTACGCCCCGTCAGCACCGCCCCGCGGGCCATCGGCAGGGAGCGGAAGCGGTCGATGAGGCCCTTGGTCATGTCCTCCGCAATACCGGCGCTCGAACCGGCGGTGGCGAAGGTGACCGTCTGGGCGAAGATGCCCGCCATCAGGAACTCGCGGAACATCTTCGGGTCGGTCGACCCGTCGACGTTGATCGAGCCGCCGAAGACGTACGCGAACAGCAGCACGAACATGACCGGCTGGATGAGCCCGAAGATGACGATCTCGGGAATCCGCTTCATCCGGATCAGGTTCCGGCGCGCGATGACCAGCGAGTCGTGCACCGACTGCGCGATGCCGCCACGTGGCTTGGGCGCCATGGTCTGCGGCGAGATCGAGGGTTTCGCCACGGCGTCGGTGGTCATCGTGCGGCGTCCTTCCGGTTCTGTGCGGTCGAGCCGGCGGTACGGCCGTCCGCGCCGTCGTTCTCCTCGTCGCCGCCGTTCTGGTCGGCTTCCTCGGCGTGGTGCCCGGTGAGCGAGATGAACACGTCGTCGAGGGTCGGGCGGCGCAGCCCGATGTCGTCGATCTCGATGCCCCGCTGGTCGAGTTCGCGGATGACCTCGGCGAGCAGCTTCGCGCCGCCCTGCACCGGGATTGTCAGGCGCCGGGTGTGCTGGTCGACCGACACGCCGTCGCGGCTGAACCCGCGCAGCACCTCGGTCGCGGTGTCGATCAGCTCGCGGTCGTGCACGACCACCTCGACGCGCTCGCCGCCCGTCTGGGCCTTGAGCTGGTCAGCGGTGCCGCGTGCGATCACCTTGCCGTGGTCGACCACCATGATGTCGTGCGCGAGATGGTCGGCCTCCTCCAGATACTGCGTGGTCAGCAGCAGCGTGGTGCCGTCCGCGACGAGGTTCTGGATGACGTCCCACAGCGCGAGGCGGTTGCGCGGGTCGAGGCCGGTGGTCGGCTCGTCCATGAACATCACGGGCGGCCGGACGACCAGCGCCGCGGCCAGGTCGAGCCTCCGCCGCATACCGCCGGAGTACGTCTTGGCCGGACGGTCGGCCGCGTCCGCGAGGTTGAACCACTCCAGCAGCTCACCCGCGCGCGCCTTCGAGTCCTTCGCGCTCATCTGGTAGAGCTCGCCGACCATCTGGAGGTTCTCACGCCCCGTCAGATACTCGTCCACGGCGGCGAACTGGCCGGACAGCCCGATCGAGCGCCGCACCTGGTTCGGCTGCTTGACGACGTCGAAACCGGCCACCGTCGCGCGGCCGGAGTCCGGGGTCAGCAGCGTCGTGAGCACCCGCACGGTCGTGGTCTTGCCGGCCCCGTTCGGCCCGAGGAGGCCGAGCACGGTCCCCGTCGGCACATTGAGATCGACGCCGTCGAGCGCCCGTACGTCACCGAAGGTCTTGACCAGACCTTCGGCGATGATCGCGTCCTGCATGTCGTTGGATCACTCCTCGGGCGGTGTTCCGCTGCGGTCGTGAAGGGGGCACGGGGCCGGATCGGCGGCCGTCACGACCGGACGGGTATCCGATCTTGTGCGTGTCGCTTTCCACCCTGCCGCGCGGCCCGAACCCGCGCGACCGGTTTTCCTCCCGGCCACGGGACGACACCAGCCAAGCAAAGCGCACTGACACAGCGTGAGGGCAAGATCAGGCCGCGGACGCCCGAACGTGTCGGACGGGGCACGCGCGCAAAAACTCTGGGCCGGGTGCGCGGTCCCAGACAAGGACGGCGCCGAGCATCCGGCACCGCACGTCCAGCACCGCACGTCCAGCGCCGAACTTGCGGCCCGCTCACCCGAGCCTCACGCCTCCGTAACCGGATACCCCGCCTCCGTCATCGCCGCGATCACCTCGCGGCAGTGCTCGACCCCCTTGGTCTCCAACTGGAGTTCGACCTCCACCTCGCCCAGTTGCAGCGAGGCGTCGGTGCGCACGTGCGTCACGTTGCCGACGTTGGCGTCCGTCGCCGCCAATTCAGCCAGCAGCGTCGCGAGCGCGCCGGGGCGGTCGGGGATGCGTACCCGCAGCGACAGGTACCGCCCGGCCGCCGCCAGGCCGTGCCGTAGCACGCGCAGCATCAGCAGCGGGTCGACGTTCCCGCCCGACAGGACCGCGACCACAGGTGGCTCGATAGTGACGTACGACTGCGACCCGCCCGCCTCCAGAAGCGCCGCCACCGACGCCGCACCGGCCGGTTCCACGACCAGCTTGGCGCGTTCCATGCACAGCAGCAGCGCCTGCGACAGCGATTCCTCGCCGACCGTGCGCACCCCGTCCACCAGTTCGCTGATCAGCGCGAACGGCACGTCGCCGGGACGGCCCACCGCGATGCCGTCCGCCATCGTCGTCGCCGACGGCAGCGCGACCGGGTGGCCCGCCGCCAGCGAGGGCGGGTACGCGGCGGCGGAGGCCGCCTGCACGCCGATCACCCGGATGTCCGGGCGCAGCGCCTTGACCGCGACGGCGACGCCCGCGAGCAGCCCGCCGCCGCCCGTGCCGACGAGGATCGTGCGCACCTCCGGGCACTGCTCCAGGATCTCCAGGCCGACCGTGCCCTGGCCTGCGACGATGTCCTCGTGGTCGAAGGGGTGGATGAAGACCGCGCCGGTGGCCTCGGCGTACGCCTCGGCGGCGGCCAGGCAGTGTTCGACGGTGGTGCCCTCCAGCAGCACCTCGGCGCCGTAGCCGCGCGTCGCGGCGATCTTCGGCAGCGGCGCCCCGCCCGGCATGAAGACCGTGGACCGTACACCCAGCAACTGCGCAGCGAGCGCGACACCCTGCGCGTGGTTCCCGGCGCTGGCCGCGACGACGCCGCGCGCCCGCTCCTCCGCGCTGAGGCCCGCGATGCGCACGTACGCCCCGCGGATCTTGAACGAGCCGGTGCGCTGGAGGTTCTCGCACTTGAGGTAGACGGGGCCGCCGATGCGCTCGGTCAGCGCGCGGCAGCCCGCGAGGGGTGTGGTCCGGGCGACTCCGTCGAGCAGTTTGTGCGCGACGCGGATGTCGTCCAGTGAGACCGACTGGGGTGAGGGCGAACTCATGCCTTCAGTGTGTCACCGGCCGATCTTCCCCTCGCGGAGGAAGGTCAGAACCGCCAGGACCCGCCGGTTTCCGTCCGCGCCCTGCGGGAGTTCGAGCTTTCCGAAGATGTTGCGCACGTGCGTCTCGACCGTTTTCGGACTCAAGAAGAGCTCGGCGCAGATGGCCTGGTTGGAGCGGCCCTGCGCCATCAGCGACAGCACCTCGGTCTCGCGGTCCGACAGCCCGGCCAGCGCCCCGCCGGTGCGTCGGCGGCCGAGCATGCCCGCGACCACCTCCGGGTCGACGACGACCCCGCCGTCCGCGACCGTGCGCACCGCGGCGGCGAACAGGTCGAGGTCGGTGACGCTCTCCTTGAGCAGGTAGCCGCGGCCGGGCGCGTCGCCGCCGAGCAGGCGGAGCGCGTGGTGGCCCTCGACGTACTGCGACAGCACGAGCACGCCGATGCCGGGCCGCACGGAGTCGAGCGTGACGGCGGCGTCCAGGCCCTCGGTGGTGTGCGTCGGCGGCATGCGGATGTCGACGATCGCGACGTCGGGGTGTTCGGTGCGCACCAGCGCGACGAGCCCGTCCGGGTCGCCCGCCTGGCCGACCACGGTGAAGCCGGCCTCGGCCAGCAGGCGCGCGACGCCCTCCCGGAACAGCAGGGCGTCGTCCGCGATCACGACGCGCACGGCAGCTCCGCGAGGATCCTGGTGCCGTGGCCCGCCGGGCTGTGCACGGTAAGGACGCCGTCCAACGCCTCGACGCGGTCGGCGAGTCCGCGCAGGCCCGAGCCGCCGTAAGGCTCCGCCCCGCCCACCCCGTCGTCGGCGATCTCCACCGTCATCGTCCCCTCCCCTTGATGGACCGCGACCGTCACGCGGGCCGCCCCGGCGTGCTTCGCGGCGTTGGCCAGCGACTCGCTGACCACGAAGTACACCGCCTCCTCGACGCCCGGCGGAAACCGGTCGTCGGGCACCGCGACCACCTCGGCGGGCACCGGCGACCGCTCGGCGAGCGACACCAGCGCCGCCGCCAACCCGGCCTCGGTGAGCACCGCCGGGTGGATGCCGCGGGCCAGTTCGCGCAACTCGGCGATGGCCAGCTTGAGTTCCCCGGCGCACTCGTCGATGCTCGCGGCCAGCGCGTCGTCGCCGTCCGGCACCGCGGTACGCGCCACCCGCAGCATCAGCGCCAGCGTCACCAGCCGCTGCTGCGCACCGTCGTGCAGGTCGCGCTCGATGCGGCGGCGGGCGGCGAGGCCCGCCTCGACGATACGGGTGCGGGACGCCCGGACCTCGGCGAGCTGCGCGCGCACCTCGGCGTGCAGCCGCTCGTTCTCCATCAGCAGCCGCGCGGTGGCGGCCACCGCCCGGATCAGGTCCGGGGATTCGTCGAGGGCCGGGTCGTACGCGATCGCCCCGACTCCCGGCAGCGCGATCACCGCGCGTCCCGGCCCGGGCTCCGGCAGCGGGCTCGGCCGCCCGTCGGGGTCGACGTGGTCGTCGTATGCGGGCCGGTAGTAGATCAGCCGCAGGCTCGGATCGCGCAGCGAACGGGCCAGCGCGCCCTGGAGGCGGCCCGGAGGCGGGGGCGAGTGGCCGAGCTCGGCGGCCAGGTCGGCGGCCACCGAACGCCCGGCGCGGGCCCGGATCATGCCGGCCAGCAGGAACAGCGGCCATACGGCGAGGGAGACGCGCGCGGCGGCGATGCCGGTGCCGTACGTGTCGCGCAGCGCCGGGACCATCACCATCAGGCCGGTGTAGACGTACACCCCGGTCATGCCGATGTTGCCGAGCAGCACCGGGGTCCAGCCGCGGCGCAGCAGGCGGCTCGCGGTCCACCAGCGGAAGCAGAAGAGGGTGAGCGCGACGACGTACACGACGGTCGGCAGCATCGAGAACACGATGTCGGCGCGGTCCACGGAGATGGTGCCGACGTCGGTCTCGGCGAGCAGGTCGCGCGGAGTCGCGTTCCAGCCACCGGAGAGCGAGAACCACAGGACCACGCAGGGGCCGGTGGTGAGGTACGCGGCGGCGAGCAGCGCGCGGCGCAGCCGCGGGTACGCGTCACCGCGCGCGAAGTCGGTCATGACGTGGGCGATGAAGCCCATGACCAGCCAGTCGGCGAGGAATCCGACGATGAAGGCGGCCTTATGGTGGACGCCGCCGAAGAGGATCAGCGTGCACATCACGGCGGCGAGCAGCATCGGCCAGATCGCGTCGCCGGGTCGGCGGCGCTCGGCCGCGACCACGGCGCACCAGGCGAACGCCCAGCCCGCGAGCAGCGGGAGGACGGTGCGGCTGATCGTCTCGGCCCAGGTGAGGCCGTAGCCGCCGTGGCGGACCGCGATGATGGCGAGCAGGGTGGCGGCGGCCTGGCACGCGATGATGGTGCGGGTTACGCGCGCGCTGCGGTTCACGGGGTGTCCGCCGGAGGCGGGTCGGCGGTGGGCTGGGGTCCGGCTTCCGAGGCGGGGCGGGATCCCGTGCCGGATGCGCGCGGGGGTCCGGTTCCCGGGGTGTGCCGGGGTCCGGTTCCCGGGGTGTGCCAGGGTGCGGTTCCGAGTGCGTGCCGCGTTCCCGAGGTGCGCAGCGTGGCGGCGAGGGTCTGCGGGGACAACTCTTCCTTGGAGATGTATCCGTCGGCGTGCGCGCCCGGTATGCGGTCGCCGTAGTCGTCGCGCGCCCGTCCGGATATCAGCACGATCCCCACCCCCGCGTCGTCCGCCCGGATCCGGTCGGCGGCGGTGAAGCCGTCGTACCCCGGGAGCTGCACATCGAGCAGCACCAGGTCGGGGCGCAGCCGCCGGGCCGCCTCGACCGCGCCGGGCCCGTCCGCCGCCTCCCCCACCACCCGGTACCCCCACGAGGTCAGCAGCCGCGTCGCCAGCCTGCGGAAACCCTCGTGGTCGTCGACGAGGACGACCGTCAGCGGTGCTCCGGTTGCAGCCACCGCAACATCCTCCTCCGCCCTCCGCGCTCCGCCGCCGCTGTGCCGTCGAACCGCGGAACGCGGCAGAGCGGCTGTCGGCGGGCCGGGTGGGGCCGATCGCCGCGGTGGTCCCGGCTCCGCCGTGCACCGGGTGTCCCCTGGACGCCCTACGCGCGGCCCGGGTCGATGCGGGCCGAACGTATCGGTGCGGAGCCCCGCGCGGTGAGGCCTCCCCCCGGGGCCTCACCGCGCGGCGGTGGCGGTCGGCGTACGAGCGGGGCCCCGTACGTCCGCCACCGGAACGCCGCGGCGATCGGTGGGTCCATCGTGCTCCGGCCGACGCGCGGG
>NZ_JBPKBH010000016.1:142641-154025 GCF_051388915.1 Yinghuangia sp. YIM S09857
CGGCCCGGGCCGCGCTCAGCTGTCGGCCGCGCTCAGCTGTCGGCCGCGGTCTGCGCCTCGGCCGCCGTCTGCGCCTCGGCCGCGGTACGCGCCGCCTGGCGCCGCACCATCGCCTGGTTGAACCGGGTCAGCAGCGCGGTGAACCGCTCCCGGTCCTCGGCGTCCCAGTCGTCGCACATCTCGGCCATCAGCCGGATCCGCGCCCGGCGTACCTCGTGCAGCCGGTCGAGCCCCATCTCGGACAGCCGCAGGAGCACCGCGCGGCCGTCGTCCGGGTTCGGCACGCGGTCGACGTACCCCTGCTCGACCAGCGGCGTGACCTGCCGTGTCACGGTCGACGAGTCGATCGACATGGCCTGTGCGAGCGCCTTGACGCCCATGGGGCCGTCGAGTTCGAGGCGGCCGAGCAGCAGGTAGGCCGCGCGGTCCATGGTGTGGCGGAGTTCGCCGGCCGCACCCAGGCGGGTCTGCTCGGCGCGCCGCGCGAACAGCGCGACTTCGTGCTGCATCCGGTCGTACAGCGCTTCGTCGGGCGCCAGGTCGGGTGTCAATTGCAGCTCACTCGTCGTGGGGATGTGGTGGCACGAAGGATAGGGCCCCGACCGTCGCGGCGTCCGCGATGTCCGCGCGTCAGGTCGCGCGCATGTCGCGGGGCGGGGGCCCGGGTGGAGACCGCAGTTCGCAGGGCGTTCGGTGTACGGCATGACGGCGGCGCGGTGGGGCAGGGTGAAGCGGGAGTCGCGCGGCGGGCGAACGCGGATGGACTTGGGCGTACCGCGTGATCGTAGCTGTGGGTAAACCTCGTGAAACCGGTCCAGATACGTGCCTACGCGTGATATTCCGGTCAAGGGAATCTATTGCGTGCCCTGGTGGAACAAGTGCACACCACAAGCCGCACCGCCGGGAGGTGTCGTGCATCGCCGCGATCAGCGTGAGTTCGACGCGTTCGTCCGCGCCGTGGGGGACCGGCTGCTGCATACCGCCGAACTCCTGACCGGCGATCCCGTGCGTGCCGAGCGCCGGGTCAACCGGGCGTTGGCCCGCACCTATCTGAAATGGCGTCACTCGGCCGAGCCGGATCCCACGCGGATCGCACACCGGGCGCTGGTCGCCGGATACCTGGACCCGTGGCGGCCGTTGCCCTGGCGTCCGCAGACGGTGCGGCGGGCGGGACGGGGCGGCGGTTCCGGTACGACCGGATCGGCAGGGGGCTGGGCGGGGGTCGCGTCCGGCGCGGGGGTCGGCGCGTCGGTGGTGGCGTCGGCCGCGGGCGGCGAGTCCGGCTCGTGCACGGACGCCGAGGCGGAGCGGGCCCGCGACGAGGTGTTGCGAGGGCTGGACCGGCTGACGCGGTTGGAGCGGGCGGTCACGGTGCTGCGGGCGTACGCGCGGCTCGACGAGTTCGACACGGCCGAGGCGTTGGCGGTACGCGAGGCGACGGTGCGCTCGGCGTACTTCCGGGCGGCGGCGCGCCTGGCGGCGGCCGGGTTCGCGGCGGGAGCGGGAGGCGGGGGCGCGGGGTCCGCTGCGGCGGACGCGGGGTCCTCCACGGCAGGCGCACAGTCCGCTGCGGCAGGCGCGGGGTCCTCCGCGGCGGGCGGCGGCTCGGAGCGGCCGCGTGCGCACGTGGCGGCGGTGACGTGGACCGCGGGGGTGGGTGTCACGTACGGCGGCTCGGCGTCGTCGGGGTTGGCGGGTTCGTCGGCACCGCTGAGCGGTTCGGCCGCAGAAAACGTGACGAACTCGGCTGCCCTGTCGGCGTCTTCGATCCCGTCCCGCGCTCCGGCCCCGTCAACCGGACCAACTGTCAAGGGTTCCTCTCCGGCCACCTCGGCCCCGTCCGGAACAGCAGGTGCCGCATGCCCGACCGATGCCCCGGAAACCTATGCGTAGCAAGGGAGTTGGCCGTTCGTACGCGACCTACCGGGCGCCCCCGTCCCCCCTCTCCCGCGGTGCGTTTCCCGGACCGCGCGCCGGGCATCGCGTAAGAAGTGGCCGACACAACCGATGCGGCGCCGGGAACGGCGCCAACAGCCGTGTGTCTCCCGGCTGACCGGTCCGAGGAGGGCCGATGAGCGAGCGCAGCGAGCGGGCAGGCGAGGGGACGCGTACGGTCGTTGCCGCCGCCGGACCGGCCGGGGGCGGGGCACTTGGGGGCGGGGTAGCCGGGGGCGGGGCAGTTGGGAGCGGGGCGGTCCGGGGCGCGGCAGTCGGGGGCGCGGCATGAGCGTCACCGTCGAGCCGACCCCGTCCGCGACGCCGCCGGACTACCCGATGCGGCCGTTGCCGCCGGGGGTGTCGCGGCGCGCCCGGCGTACCGCGGTCCGGCTGCGGCTCACCCGGCTGCTCGCCGCAGTCGTGGCCGGGACGGCGCTCGCCGCGGTGGCCGCGGTGACCGTCCCGGGCCCGGCCGAACGCCGCGCGCTCCCCTCCCCGGAACCGTCGCCGCCCGGGCCGGTGCCGACCGAGCCGAGTCGGCCGATCCCGCGTACCGCAGTCGGGCTGGGCGCGAACGCCTGGGTGCACGCCCAGGGTTGGTGCATCGGCGACCTGGCGTCGGACGCGTCGACCGGGGTCGTCAACTCGTGCCGGTTCCTGCCGCGCCCGGGCGGGCTGGACGTGGCCGTGCTCAGCCCCGGCGAGTACGCGCCCGCCGGATACTCGCTGGTCGTCGCGGTCGCCATCGGCCCGACGGCACCCCCGACCGCGCTGCGCGGGCGCCTGACCGACGGCTCCGGTTCCGGCGACATGGCGACCGACCGGGTACCGGGGCTGCCCGGCGTGATGTTCCTGTGGGGCTTCAGCCGCACGGGCACGGTGTCGGTGGACGTCCAGACCGCGGACGGCTCGGCGTTCGCGTCGTGCAGCGACTGCACGGCGGCGGGCCGCATCGCGACGTGACGGACGCCGGGACGCGCGTCCCGACACGCACCCCGACACGCACCCCCGGCCCGCCTGCCGCCGACCTGACTCCGGACGCCTCAGCGCAAGGCCTGCTCCAGATCCGCCAGCAGATCCTCCGCGGTCTCGATCCCCACCGACAGGCGCACCAGATCCGCCGGAACCTCCAGCGCCGACCCCGCCGCCGACGCGTGCGTCATACGGCCCGGGTGCTCGATCAACGACTCGACGCCGCCCAGGGATTCACCGAGCGTGAACAGCCGCGCGCGGTTGCAGACGTCGACCGCCTGCTCCTCGCCGCCGACCACCCGGAACGACACCATGCCGCCGAACGCCTTCATCTGCTTGACCGCGACGTCGTGCCCCGGGTGGCCCGGCAGACCCGGGTACAGCACCTCCGCGACGGCCGAGTGCGCGCCCAGCAGTTCCACCACGCGCTCGGCGTTGGCGCAGTGCCGGTCCATGCGCACCCCCAGGGTCCGGATGCCGCGCAGCGTCAGCCAGGCGTCGAACGGCCCGGCCACCGCGCCCATCGCGTTCTGGTGGTACGCCAGTTGCTCGCCGAGCTCGGCGTCCGCGGCGACGAGGGCTCCGCCGACGACGTCCGAGTGGCCGCCCATGTACTTCGTGGTCGAGTGCACGACGACGTCCGCGCCGAGCGTCAGCGGCTGCTGCAAGTACGGCGACGCGAAGGTGTTGTCGACCACCAGCAGCGCCCCCGAATCCCGGGCGATGTCCGCGAGTTGCGCGATGTCCGCGACCCCGAGAAGGGGGTTGCTCGGCGTCTCGCACCAGATGACCTTGGTGGCGCCGGGTCGGATCGCCTTGCGCACCGCGTCGGCGTCGCCGGAGTGCGCCGGGGTCCAGTCCAGGCCCCAGCGGTCGAGGACCTTGGCGAAGAGGCGGAACGTACCGCCGTACGCGTCGTTCGGGATCACCACGTGGTCGCCCGGCTTGCACACCGTACGCAGCAGGCAGTCCTCCGCGGCCAGCCCCGACGCGAACGCCAGCCCGCGCACCCCCGCCTCCAGCGCCGCGACGCACTCCTCCAACGCGGTACGCGTCGGGTTGGCCGAGCGGCTGTACTCATAGCCGCCGCGCAGCCCGCCGACGCCGTCCTGCTTGTACGTCGACACCTGGTAAATCGGCGGAACAACCGCGCCGGTAAGCGGGTCGGGCTCCTGACCGGCATGGATGGCCAGCGTCTCGAAGCCGTGGTTCGTCTGATCGATGCCGGGATTGCCGGGCTGTGCAGCGCTCATGACCGCAACGCTAGCCGGTCCACCCCGCCCGTCCCGCGTCCTCGCCCACCGCGAGTCTCCAGAGCGCGACCCATCACTCCCCCTTGACCCGCAACCGCTCCGACATCAGCGCGAGCGCGTCCGAGATCCGGCTGCGCAGTTCCTCGTCGACCGTCGTGCCCGGGACCGTCAGGGACCGCTCATAGCCATAGGGAGTCTGCGCGGACACCAACACGACGACGCGCCCCTTGCGGGCGACGGCTTCGAGGTAGCGGGTGAGGTGCGCCTGCCCTCGGGGCGACCGCCCGACGCGGACCCCGTGCACGGCGACGACCTCGTCGAATCCCTCGGCGCCCGGAACGGCGACGCGCTCGACTCCGTCGACGCGGAGATCCTCGGCCAGGTAGTAGATGCCGCAGCGTTCCGCCGCGTCGCGCGAGTACCCGAACTCAATCCGGGCGGACAACGGCCCGTGGTGGACCGTGACGGCGGAAACGACGCCGTAGTCGCCTGAATCATCCTGGTGGTCCGAATCGGCCTGCTGCCCGCCGGAATGGCCGTACCAGCGGCTTATCGCGGCCGGCGTGCCCTCGGGGAGCGCAAGGTGCTCAAGCTCGCACTCGTCGTCAAGGCGGGCGGTCTGGAGGGTGTCCGACTCGACGCCGTCGTCGGGGTCCAGGCCGAGGTTCCAGTCCTCGGCCCGCAGCAAGACGTCGCGGGCCAGGTCGATCGCCGCCTTGTCGGCGGACACGGCCGGTTCCGCGTCAAAGTCCATGACGGGGAAGCGCCCGGCATCGACGATGCTCTTCGCGTATCCGTCGGACGCCGGCCCGGCTGTGCAGCCGGTCACCGTCAGCAACACCGCGGCGGCGCCCAGCCCGAAGCGGAGCGCAGTCGATCGACCCATCAAATCGCCCTTGTACTCAGGAAACAGGGCGTACGTGCCGACGCCGCGGAGCGACATCCAAACACACGGTGTCCGGAAGCCCCGGAGGCGCCCCCGCACTCCGGATGGCCGCGCTCAGTCATAGCGGTAGACGATGCGGGCCAGCATCTCCGCGAGCGCGTCCGACGCCCGCTGCCGCAGGTTCAAATCCAGCGGCCCGCCGACCTCATGGGCCTCAGCCTCGTTGTCGGCGGGAGCGTCGATGTACACCGAGACGACCACGTTGCCCTTGCGGGCGACGGCGTCGACGTAGCGCCAGCCGTCCGGCGGGCCGTAGTCGCGCACCGTGACGTAGCCGCCGTCCACGGCCACCTCGTCGTATCCCGCGACCTTGTCGAGTACGACCGCGCGCACATCGTGGTAGGTGATGTCGCCGAAGTACTGCTTGCCACAGCGCTGCCCGGCCTCGCGGTAGGCGTCGATCTCGACATCCGCGACCAGCGGCCCATTGTGGATCACGACCGACGAACTCGCGGAGATCCGGTACGAATCCAGGATCTCTTCCTCGTTCGACCGCCAACTGGGCAGGTGTTCCGGCAGTGGGAGGAAGGACCACACGGCCCCCGCGGCAGGCGTGCCTTCGGGCAGGACTACTGCGGAGAGTCGGCAGTCCTCGTCGACCAGGGGCGTCGCCCACAGTGCGAGGTCGACTGTGCCGAACGTGACGAAGTCCTTGCCCCAGTCGTCGGCCCGCATCACGATGCCGAGCACCCGTTTGACAGCCTCGGCGTCGGATGATTCCGGCGGGTCGTCGTACTCGCCGAGGACCTCGAAGGTCCCCGCGTCGCGGACGTCCCGTGCCTGGCCTTGGACCCCTGACGCGGCTCCGCAGCCCGTCACCGTCAGCGACAATGCCACCGCTGCGAGCCCCCACCGCCACGCCCCCCGGCGCGCCATGGAATCCCCTCCGTATTCAGATTGTTGGGCGTACTGTGTCGACGCCGCGGAGCGACATCCAAGCACAGCGCGCGACCGCGCCTGTCGGCACTCCCGCCGGTACCCGACGACGGAGGACACCGTGCTCTTCAACCGCAGGGACTTCACCCCCCGCATGCCCGATCCCGACGAGGTACTGAAGGGCCGGGCCGAACGCCCCTTCTCCGTCCCGGACCGGCACACGGTGCTCGGCAACCCGCTGGAGGGGCCGTACCCCGAGGGCCTTGAGGTCGCCGACTTCGGCCTCGGCTGTTTCTGGGGCGCCGAGCGCAAGTTCTGGCAGACCCCGGGCGTGTGGACCACGGCCGTCGGCTACCAGGGCGGCACCACGCCGAACCCCACCTACGAAGAGGTGTGCAGCGGCCGCACCGGCCACACCGAGGCCGTCCGCGTCGTCTTCGACCCCGCCCAGGTCTCCTACGAAACCCTCCTCAAGGTCTTCTGGGAAGCCCACGACCCCACCCAGGGCTACCGCCAAGGCAACGACGAAGGCACCCAGTACCGCTCGGCCGTCTACACCCACTCCCCCGAACAGGAAGCCGCCGCAAAGTCCTCGCGCGACGCTTACCAGCAGGTCCTGACCAAGGCCCTGCACGGCGAGATCACCACCGAAATCCTCCCCGCCGACACGTTCTACTTCGCCGAGGCCTACCACCAGCAGTACCTCGACAAAAACCCCAACGGCTACTGCGGCCTCGGCGGCACCGGCGTCTCCTGCCCCATCGGCGTGGCAAAGGCCGATGGCTGATCGGGTTCATCGTGTCAGCCGGTGATGCCAGCATCGGCCCGTGGACGCCGCGCCGGAGACTCCAAGTCACCTTGATCTACTCGTCGAGCTGCTCGGAGACCCGCCGTGGCGATCGCAGGCTGATCGGGCTGCCGACGCCGGCGCATGGGATCGGCTCGAACGCCACCTTGGCGTCGCACTGCCCAAGGACTACAAGCGCTTTGTCGACCTGTATGCGCCGTGCGCCCTCGGCGGGTATCTCGGCGTTCCTCATCCGCGTCGAGGCAAGCCGCCATTGCTCGGCGACATGATCACCGGCTGTGTGGAGGTCGTGCGCAACGCGCGGGAGGATCTGGAGGACGTTCCGCCCGCGCCGCCTGCGGGGCACCCCGACCTGCTCGCCTGGGGTCACCACAGTTGGGAAGGCGACCTCTGCTTCTTCGCCCCTGAGTCGTCGGACCCGTCGACTTGGACCCTGGGTGTGCTGTACCGGCAACAACAGGGCTACTTCGTCTACGCCGGCTCGTTCACGGCCTTCATCCACGGGCTGCTCACCGAATCCCTCAGCCCCACCGACCACCCGGGCTGGTTCACGACGGACCCGTTGTGGGTCCCGGACGAGCCATGGCGTTGACACACCGCAGACGGATAGCCCAGAGCAAGCTCGGCGCCCGGGCACCGGCAAGACCAACTGCGCCACGCCTCAGCTCAGAAGTCGGGGTTTGCTGCGGGCTCTGGGGCAGGGGCTGACTTGCCGAGCAGCAGGGTCAGTGACGCCAACATGCCGACCAACCAGCAGGCCAGCATGGGGATGGGGTGGCCGGTGGCTGTTGTGGTGGCGAAACCGAGGATTGCTGCTGAGAGTACGAGGGCAGCGGCGCGGTGGCGGGGGTTTCCGGTGGTCCAGACTCTGTGCAGCCATCCGGTGCGCTTCCAGAAGTTGAGGAATCCGAGCGCGATGAGGAGGCACCAGGCCACCAGGACGGGCGTGGGGAAACGGCCCGGGGAGTCGGGTCCCGGTTCGTCGCGGGTGAAGGCGATGAGCCCGGCGATCAGCGCTACAGGGCCCGCCACGGCGAAGATGGCGCCCAGGGCACGCACGAAGCCGACGCCCCATCGGGCCCCGTGCAGGTCGGCGAATTGTGGGTGGACCACGGCGGCGGTGTGGAGGCGTCGGGCCGCGCCTCGGAAGTCGGTGGCGATGATGAGGCCGCAGGCGGTTGCGCCCAGGCCCCAGGCCACCAGGAACGGCCACGCGTCCCCGGTCATGTCCTCTCCCCCGCTCTGTGAGTCGGTAGTCGGCTTTCGGCGACTGTAGGGAGCAGGGGCGTGCGGGCGTCATGCCGGGGGTCGGCAGTGACGGGGTTGGGAACGTGCCGTGTTGGGGTGGAGGCTTCCGTACCTCGGATGTGCTGCGGGGGCGGCGCGTCAGTGGAAGGTTTTGGTGGATTCGGGGGCGGTCAGGGCCGCTGTGGCTTCGGCGCCGGCGCCGTGGACGCCCCAGATGCCGCCTACGGCGCGGGCGGTGACGGTGTGGGTTCGCTCGGAGGCGAGGCCCTCGACGGTTGTGGTGCGGGTGGGGCTGCGGCGGGCGACGAGGACGGTCAGGACGATGAGCGCCGCCGCGAGGGCGGTGGCGAACAGGGCGATGGTGGCCATCGGGGCTCCGATCGTACGTTCGTGCGTTCCGTCGTGATGCCCGGTGTCGGCCGCGCCAACCGGGTGGCGGGCCGGTCAGCGGTCTATTGCGGCCAGACCCTTCTGGAGGTCTTCGAGGTTCATGACGGGGCGGATCGCGACCGACATGCCGTTGGAGAAGAGCTTTTCGCCGATGCTCGGCATCTGCGAGGAGTCCTGCATGTCGAACACGAAGAAGCAGGTGCGCTGCCCGTTGGTGGTCGTGAAGTAGGCCGCCTCGGGCTTGATCTGCTCGACGAGGGACTGAAGCAGTTTCGGCATCGTGCCGTTCGCGATGGCCTCGTTGGCCGCGTCGTTGTCCATACGTCCGGTCAGCAGCACACGCATGACGTTCACCTGGTTTCGGCGCGGACCGCGCACGGCGTCGTGGGAGGCGGCGCTTCGGGGCGCACCCGGTCGCACGCAATTCCAGAATCTCCCCGGCGGGGCACGCAGGGCAAGGGCGGAGCCAAAGGTGGGGCGCGGTGCCGCTGTGGGCGTCCGGGTGATCACTCGCGGATACTGGGACGAGGAACGAAACGCAGGTCCTCCGGGGGTTTGGAGGCGCGCCATGAGCAGTGGTGACAGGCGGTACATGCTCAAGCCCGGCGAGGGCATCGGCGGTGAGCGGACGTTCTTCGGGCGGCCGCTGCGGATGCTGGCGACGGGGCGGCAGACGGGCGACGAGTTCACGCTGTCCGAGCGGCGGGCCGACCGGGCGTTCCGGACGCCCTGGCATGTGCACCACATCGAGGACGAGGCCTTCTACGTGCTGTCCGGCGCGCTGGAGGTCGCGTGCGGCGACGCGCGCTGGCGGGCCGAGGCCGGGGCGTTCGTGTTCCTGCCGCACAGCGTGCCGCACGCGTTCCGGGTGGTGTCCGACGAGGCGGCGACGCTGCATCTGACGCAGCCGTCCGGCTTCGAGGAGTTCGCCGCCGAGATGGCCGACGCGGAGTTGTCGGACGCCGGCCTCCCCGCCGTCGCGGAGGCCGCGCACCGGGCGGGGTACGAGGTGCTGGGCCCGTCGCCCTTCCCGGACGACTGAGGCCGCAAGGGGCGACTGCGAAACGGGGGTACGGCGGCCGCCCCTCTGCGACCGCCGTACCCCCGGCCTCCCGCCAGAAGAGGCCGTTTCGGGGGTCCCGCGCACGGACTCGCGTACGAGTTGCCGTGAACGGGCTCGCCTACGAGCTGCTCGTGTACGGGCTACTGCAACGAACGGCCCGACGAGCTGTCGTCGTCGCCCATGTCGATGTAGATGTCGTCGACGGACAGGTTGACCTCGACGACCTCCAGGCCGGTCATCCGCTCGACCGCCTCGATGACGTTCTGCCGCACCGCGTGTGCGACCTCGGCGATGGCGACGCCGTACTCGACGATGATCGTCAGGTCCACCGCGCACTGCCGCTCGCCGACCTCGACGCTCACGCCCTGCGCGACGTTCGGCTTGCCGCCCGGGACGCGCTGGCGGACCGACGCGAACGCCCGCGACACGCCCTTGCCCAGGTCGTGCACGCCGCCGATCTCGCGCGCCGCGATACCGGAGATCTTGGCGACCACCGAGTCCGCGATGGCGGTGCGCCCCTTGTCGGAATCGAGCGCGGACACCTGGATCGAGTGGCCGGACGTGGACCCGGACGGCGCGGGTGCGCCTCCGGTCTCGGCGGCCTTGACCTGGCGGTCTGCCATGGGAACCTCTTTCGTCGTTTCGCGTCGCGTCGTTCGCGAGCAGGGCGCGGTCCTGCGTACAAGACCCTGACATTCCCCGGTTTGCCTTCCGGCATTCCCCTGCAAATCACATCAATCATCCGCACGGGCCAACCGCGGCCCCCCACCCGCCACTGGAACGTGTTTCAATTCGCCGACCGAAGCACTTGAACCGGCGGGGGTCTTGCGCATCTGATGGGGGCAGACGACCCCGGGCGGCCCCGGCCGCCCATGCGAGGAGGAAAGCAGTGGAGAGGTTCCAGGATCGGCGCATCATCGTCACCGGCGGCGGGTCGGGCATCGGCCAGGCCACCGTGCTGCGGCTGCTGCGCGAGGCGGGCACGGTCCACGCCGTCGACGTCAACGCGGACGGGCTGGAGAAGACCCGCGCGATGGCCAAGGAGGCGGGGGTCGACGGCAAGCTGTCGACCGCGGTGCTGGACGTCTCGAACGAGGCCGCGGTCGCGGAGGGCGTCGGCGAGACGATCACGCGCCTCGGCGGGCTGGACGTGCTGGTCAACGCCGCGGGCATCCTCCGTGCGGGTCACACCCACGAGTTCTCGCTCGACGTGTGGAACCAGGTCATCAACATCAACCTGACGGGCACGTTCCTGATGACGCGCGCCGCGCTGCCCGCGCTGCTGGAGACCGGCGAGGGCGCGGTCATCGTCAACTTCAGCTCGACGTCGGCGGCGTTCGCGCACCCGTACATGGCCGCGTACGCCGCGTCCAAGGGCGGCATCGACGCCTTCACGCACGCCATCGCGCTGGAGTACAGCCGCCAGGGCCTGCGCGCGCTGTGCGTCGCGCCCGGCAGCATCTCCAGCGGCATCGTCGACGACACCCCCAACCAGGTGCCGGCGGACGCCGAATGGGAGCTGTTCGGCAAGCTCATGCCGATCATCGGCGAGGGCATGGCGCACCCGGACGTGATCGCGGGCATGATCGCGGCGCTGGCGTCCGAGGACGGCAAGTTCGTCACCGGCACGACGCTGCGCATCGACGGGGGCACGCACGCCTGACGCTCGTACGGTGCCCGCGACGCGGTGAGCGGCGCGCGGGTCGTGGCACGGGTCGGGCGCGGGTCGCGGCACGCGGTACGAGTCGCGGCACGCGGTACGGGTCGCGGTGCGCGGTACGAGTCGCGGCACGGGTCGTGGTGCGCGGTACGGGTCGTGGCGCGCGGTACGGGTCGTGGCGCGCTTCGGACACCACGACGGCGGGCGCCGGACAGGGACTGGAGGTCCCG
>NZ_JBPKBH010000016.1:154192-161859 GCF_051388915.1 Yinghuangia sp. YIM S09857
CCCGCCGTGTGCCGCGGCGTCGGCCGCGCGGTGCCGACGTCAGCCGTTGTTGATGCAGGTGTTGCCGAACGCGGGGTTCAGCAGACCGATGACGTTGACCGTGTTGCCGCACACGTTGACCGGAACGTGCACGGGAACCTGGATCTGGTTGCCCGAGGCGACGCCGGGCGAGCCCGTGGTCGCGCCGTCCGCGTCCGAGCTGGCGTAGGCGGCGCCCATGCCCGCGGCCAGGAGACCGCCGGCGGCGGCGGAAACGAAGACCGCCTTCTTGACCGTGTTCATTGATCCTCCATGTCACAGTGCCGCGCGAACCGGCGCGGCATCCGGGACAACGAAGGAGCTCGGGAGCGGGCAACGCCCCCGAGCGGGATTCACCCGTTGGGAGCCGACACCGTGACTCGGGCGGCGCCGACTCGTCGGGACGCGGAGCGGGCCGGTCGGACGGCCTCCGCGAGGTACGTCAGGCCTCGTCCTCGTCGACCTCGTCCTCGTCGTCGGGCACGTACTCGGCGCCCTCCGACTGCCAGCCCGCCTCGCTCAGCTCGGTGCCGGGCACATCGGCGACCAGGCTGAACGGGTCGATCAGGTACGAGACCGACTCGGCGAGGTCGGCGTCGATCGCCGCGACCGCGTCGGAACGCTCCTCGGCGGTCAGGTCCTCGTCGCCCTTCACGGCCTCCAAGGCCGCGGCGCGCAAAGCCCCTTCATCGGTGACCTCAAGGACGATGTCCAGGCTCAGCCGGATGAACTGGGGGTTGTCGGATACAGGTGCGGTGTCCATGGCAGGAGCCTAGTGGCGCGGGGCGCGGGACCTTCCGGGTGACGCGCCGCGCGGCTGTTCGGTCACGCGCAGCGGCCCCGCGGCGCGCCGCGCACGACCGGCATGCTCAGCCGCACGACGCCCTCCTCGTACGTGCGTCGCCCGGTCAGCCCGGCCCGGTCGAAGACGCCGAGCATGCGGCGGTTGCCCGGCAGCACGTGGGCGCGGAGCTCCGCCATGCCGCGGGACTGCGCGAGCGAGCCGAGGCGCCGCAGCAGCGCGGTGCCGAGGCCGCGGCCCTGCCAGGCGTCCTCGACCAGCAGGGCGAGTTCGCCGCTGCCGGGCTCGGTGGTGTGCAGGAGGGAGCCGACGGCCGCGATGCCGCCGTCGGGGCGTACCGCGACCAGGGTGACGCCGGCTCGGGGCACGAGCAGGCGTTCGAGCGCGGGGCGCGGCAGGCGCGGGATCGAGGTGAAGTAGCGCAGGCGGCGGCTCTCGGGCGAGCAGCGGTCGTGCATGAGCTGCACGCCGTCGACGTCGTCGGTCCGGCCGGGACGCACCAGCACCTCGGTGCCGTCGGCGAGCAGCAGCCACGTGCCGGTGGACGCGGGCGGCGGCATGGGCGCCTCGGACGGGATGCGCGCGAGCGCGGCGGCTCGGGCGGCCTCGGTCATGGTGAAGGGCATGCCGGGACGCGTGACCCGCACCGCACGGCCGTCCGGCACCGGGACGTACAGCACGTCCGGATCGCCCGTGTAGACGCCGCCGAGGGACACGTCGGGGTCTGTCCACACCGCCTCGGTCGCGCCGAGAAGTTCGGCGAGGGACTGCGGCAGCGCGTCGGGGCGGTCACGCAGGTGGGCGGCCAGGACGAGGGCCTTGGTGGGCCCGTCGACCAACTCGTGCGCGTCGGCGGGCACCGCGACCACGCCGCGCCCGCCGGCCGCGACCAGGCCGTCGCGCAGCGCGGTCCCGTCGCAGGCGGTGTGCACGAAGAACTCGTCGACCGGGCCGCCCTCACACGCCTGGACGCTGAGGGCCAGCACGTTGGCGTCCTGCGCCGCCAGCACCGCCGTGAGCCGGGCCAGGCGTCCCGGATCGTCGTCGACCTGCGCACGAACTCGCCACAGCGCCATGGTTGATCACCTCCGTGCGTGATTGGGCACGCGATCAACCGTGCCCTGGAGGTGTTACGCCCCGGCTACGCCGACATGACCAGCCGATACGAAGCGGGCCAATCGTGTAAGAACCAGGTTCCGGCGGGCCGTCGCGCGTGGGGAGCACGGCACCGCAGGACACGAGTGGGGAAAATCGGCGAGTTGTGGCCCCCTACCAGCCAAACGGTCGGTGGGGATGGGGAGTTCCGGGGTGGGCCCAGACGGTCGGCGGGTCGCTCCCGACCGCCTGGGCCCGCCGGAGACGTCGCACCCGGAGACATCGCGCCCCGGGGATGTCGCACCCCAGGGGGCGTCGCACCCCCGGAGACATCGCACCCCGGAGACATCGCACCCCCGGAAACGTCACGTCCCCGCGACCCTCACGTCCCTGCGAGGTGACCCAACAAGTCCTGTCGGGTCACTACCCCCTGCGGTTTGCCGTCGACCAGAACCAGCGCGGCGTCCGCAGACTCCAGGACGGCGGCGAGGCGGGCCACCGACTCTCCCGAGCCGACCACCGGCATCGGGGACGACATGTGCTTCTCCAACGGGTCGTCGGACCCGGCCCGGCCGGAGACCAGGGCGTCGAGGAGGTCGCGTTCGGCGATCTTGCCGACGACCTCGGCGGCCATCACGTCCGGGTGCCCGGCCCCCGGCTTGACCACCGGCATCTGGCTGACCCCGAACTCCCGCAGGATGCCGATCGCCTCGCCGACGCTCTCGTCCGGGTGCACGTGCACGAGCGCCGGGAGGCCGCCCTGCTTGCGCGACAGGACGTCCGCGACCTTGGCCTCGCCCGGCGCCGCCTCCAGGAAGCCGTGGTCGGCCATCCACTCGTCGTTGAAGATCTTCGACAGGTAGCCGCGTCCGGAGTCCGGCAGCAGGACCACGACGACGTCGTCCGGCCCCAGACCCTCCGCCGCGCGCAGCGCCGCCACCACCGCCATGCCGCACGAGCCGCCGACCAACAGGCCCTCCTCACGCGCGAGCCGACGGGTCATCAGGAACGAGTCGCGGTCCGACACCGCGATGATCTCGTCCGCGACGGTGCGGTCGTACGCGGTCGGCCAGAAGTCCTCGCCGACGCCCTCGACCAGGTACGGCCGACCGCTGCCGCCCGAGTACACCGACCCCTCCGGGTCCGCCCCGATCACCCGCACCGCTCCGCCGGAAACCTCCTTCAGGAAGCGCCCGGTGCCGCTGATGGTGCCGCCCGTGCCCACGCCCGCGACGAACGCCGTGACGCGCCCCTCGGTCTGCTCCCAGATCTCCGGGCCGGTGGCGACGTAGTGCGACTCCGGGTTCTGCGGGTTGGAGTACTGGTCCGGCTTCCACGCCCCCGGCGTCTCCCGCACCAGGCGGTCCGACACGTTGTAGTACGAGTCCGGGTGCGCCGGGTCGACGGCCGTCGGGCAGACCACGACGTCCGCGCCGTACGCCCGCAGCACGTTGATCTTGTCGGTGCTCACCTTGTCGGGGCACACGAAGATGCAGCGGTAGCCGCGCTGCTGCGCGACCATCGCCAGGCCCACACCGGTGTTGCCGGACGTCGGCTCGACGATCACGCCGCCCGGCTGCAACTGCCCGGACGCCTCGGCGGCGTCGATCATCCGCACCGCGATGCGGTCCTTCACCGAGCCCCCGGGGTTGAGGTACTCCACCTTCGCCAGCACGGTCGCCCGCAGTCCTTGCGTGACGCTGTTGAGCCTGACCAGGGGGGTGTTGCCGATCAGGTCCAGCATCGAGTCGACGTAGCGCACGGGGCTCCTCTTCGCGTCCTTCCCTGGTCCGCCAGGGTGACCGGGGTGACCGGTCAACGGACACCTTAGGACGAAATATCCCGGGTGATACCCCGCGTGGCTCCGTCCGCGGGCCTCGCGGGGAATGGCGCGTCGTGACCGTCGGTTAGGGTCGTCGCACGGGTTGCCGAAGCGCGCGACGGGAGGAGTCCGGACCGATGAACACCCCGACCACTTCCGGGCCGCCGCGATGATCCGGACCAGGGCCGCGCGCCGGATCGCCGCGGCCGCCGCCTTCGGTGGCGGCGGCGTCGGCATCCTGACCGGTGCGATGGTCGCGGTGCTGTACGCGGAGGCCAAGATCGCCCGGCGCACCGTCGGCGTGCCGGTCGGCCAGCCCCCCACCGCGGACGGCGTCTACGGCGAGTTCCCCGAGTTCGACGGCCCGCCGATCCGCCTCGCGGTGCTCGGCGACTCCTCTGCGGCCGGGCTCGGCGTCGACAATCCGCTGCACACGCCCGGCGCGTTGCTGGCGAGCGGGCTCGCGGCGGTCGCGGAGCGGCCCGTAGAACTGACCAACGTGGCGAAGTCGGGGGCGCAGTCGTCCGACCTGGAGCGCCAGGTGACGCTGGCGCTGGAGGCCGACCCCGAGGTCGCGATGATCATGGTGGGCGCCAACGACGTGACCCACCAGGTCCGCCCCGCCGACTCGGTGCGCCGCCTGGAGCAGGCCACCCGGCGCCTGCTGGCGGCCGGCACCGAGGTCGTCGTGGGCACCTGCCCCGACCTGGGCACCATCGAGCCGATCGCGCAGCCGCTGCGCTACCTGGCCCGGCAGTGGAGCCGCAGCCTCGCGGCCGCGCAGACTATCGCGGTGGTCGAGGCGGGCGGGCGCACGGTGTCGATCGGCGCGCTGCTCGGACCGGAGTTCGCGGCGCGCCCCGGCGACCTGTTCGGGCCCGACCGCTTCCACCCCTCCGCGGAGGGCTACTCGACCGCGGCCATGGCGATCCTGCCGTCCGTCTGCGCCGCGCTCGACCTGTGGCCGCTGGACGAGGAGCGCCCGGACAGCTTCCGCGGCGAGGGCGTGCTGCCGATCGCCGTCGCGGCGGTGGAGGCGGTCGAGGAGGGCGGCACCGAGGTCGCCGGGACACAGGTCGCGGGGAACGAGCGCGGCCCCCGGGGCCGCTGGGCCCTGCTGCGGCACCGCCGCAGGCGGCGCATTCCGGCGCCCGCGGAGTCCGACGAGCAAACCGACGGGCAGGCGGAGGACGCGGCGGAGGACCGGGCCGACGAGGCCGGGGCGTCCGCGGGTACGTCGGGCAAGGGTGCGGGCGAGGGCCGGGGCAAGGGCGGCCGGGACTCGGCGGAGGGCAGCGAGGCCCCGTCGAGTAGCCTGATCTGACTGGCCGTCAGGTCGGACGTGGGGCAGATCGCACCGCCAATGCGGTCCGGCCCCTCGCCTCCTCGACTACCAGGAAGTAGCTTCAGCTCCAGACGAGAGACCACCCCTGTCCTCGTACCGAGACGGCCAAGGAGTAGTCCATGCCCGAAGCAGTCATTGTCGCCACCGCGCGTTCGCCCATCGGCCGCGCCTTCAAGGGCTCGCTCAAGGACGTGCGTCCCGACGACCTGACCGCCCTCATGGTCAAGGCCGTGCTCGACAAGGTCCCCTCGCTGGACCCGCGGGACATCGACGACCTGATGCTCGGCTGTGGCCTCCCCGGCGGCGAGCAGGGCTTCAACATGGGCCGCAATGTCGCCGTCATGCTCGGCTTCGACCACCTGCCCGGCACCACGATCACCCGCTACTGCTCGTCGTCGCTCCAGACGACCCGCATGGCGATGCACGCCATCAAGGCGGGCGAGGGCGACGTCTTCATCTCCGCCGGCGTCGAGATCGTCAGCTCGACCCGCACCAAGGGCTCCAGCGACTCGATCCCGGACACCAAGAACCCGCTGTTCGCGGACGCCGCCGCACGTACCGCCGCGGCCGTCGAGGACGGCACCACCTGGTCCGACCCGCGCGAGTCGGGCCTGCTGCCGGACGTCTACATCGGCATGGGCTACACCGCCGAGAACCTGGCGCAGGCCAAGGGCGTCACGCGCGCCGACCAGGACGAGTTCGCGGTCCGCTCGCAGAACCTGACCGAGAAGGCCATCGCGGACGGCTTCTGGGCCAAGGACATCACCCCGGTCACGCTGCCCGACGGCACCGTGGTCACCAAGGACGACGGCCCGCGCGCGGGCACCACGCTCGAAGGCGTCTCGCAGCTCAAGCCGGTGTTCCGCCCCGACGGCACGGTAACCGCGGGCAACGCGTGCCCGCTCAACGACGGCGCCGCCGCGGTCGTGGTCATGTCCGACACCAAGGCGCGCGAGCTGGGCCTGACCCCGCTGGCCCGCATCGTCTCCACCGCGGTCACCGGCCTGTCGCCGGAGATCATGGGGTACGGCCCGGTCGAGGCCTCGCGCCTCGCCCTCTCGCGCGCCGGACTGACCAGCGCGGACATCGACCTGGTCGAGATCAACGAGGCGTTCGCGGCGCAGGTCATCCCGTCGTACCGGGACCTGGGCTTCGAGCTGGACAAGGTCAACGTCAACGGCGGCGCGATCGCGATCGGCCACCCGTTCGGCATGACCGGCGCGCGCATCACCAGCACGCTGATCAACTCGCTCCAGTGGCACGACAAGCAGTTCGGCCTGGAGACGATGTGCGTCGGCGGCGGCATGGGCATGGCCATGGTGCTGGAGCGCCTGAGCTGACCCGGTCCGGGGAGCCGCGTCGGCCGCTGCCGCGGCCCCGGCGGTGGTCCCGGCCGAAAGACCTGTAACAGACATCTCACGTATAACCCGCGAAACCCACCTGAGCTGCACGTTTCTCAGGTGGGTTTCGCCGTTCCCGGGCCGCGGCCACCGCGTCACCCGTTCGGCCGATGCCAAAGGTCCCCGCAGGTCAGGACGTCGCACCCTGCCGCGGACCCGCCGCCGCGGGCGAGCCTGGAGTCACCCCCGGAAAACCTGCACAACCCCCGGAGGAATCCGACAACCCGAACACACTCACGTCTGCGAAGGGTCCAGGTCCGCCATGTCGTCGTACGTTCTCCCCGCCCTCATCGCCGCCGCCTGCACCGCCGGAATCGGGTACGCGGCCAGCCGCGCCCTGCACTCCCGCGCCGAGCGCCGGACGGACGGGCCGAGGGAGGTGGCGCCCACGGCGGCGATGTTCGAGTCCGAGGGCCTTGCCGACGCCGAGGCCCACGCCGTTCGCGAGCTCGTCTTCGAGGACGCGCCGGCCCCCGAAACCGCGGCCGACTCCGGAAACGCGCCCGGCCACAGCCCGAAGGTGCTCGGCGGGGCGGCGGCCGAGATCGCGTCGGAGGTCCCGGCGCCTCTCCCCTCCGACGTCCCCTCCGACGTCCCGTCCGCGATCCCGTCCGATGCCGCGTCCGACGTCCCCGCGCCCCGCATACCCCGGCAGGACCCCGCGATGGCCGCGCTCACCCCGCCGCCCGCCTCCGCCGGGATGCCGCCGCTGCGGTCCACCACCCCGCACCCGTCCCAGGCGCTGCCGCCGATGCTCCCGCCGCACCTCACCGGCGCACACCTGCTCGGCGTCGCCGCACGCGGCACCGCCGTCACGGCGGTCCGCTCGGGGACCGCAGGCGGGCTCGACGTCTTCGACTTCGCCGACGGCGGCTCGATCGTCGTCATGCCGTCCGACCGGGACGTGGCCGAACTGGTCAGCGCCGCACTCGGCGAGGGCCAGGACGTACGCCTGCTCGGTACCTCCGAGGTCGGCGGAGGCCGTTCGCTCACCTTCCAGGTGCACGAGTCCACCGCGTTCTTCCTCGCCGACCGCGTCTACGCGCGCCCCGCGGCCTGACGCAGGCGGCACGGCCACCCGTGACTCACACGAGCGCGGCCAGCGCCCGCACCTCTCCGAGCGCCCTGTCCAACTCTTCCTGCGTATCCCGCGCGGCGGCCCGGTCGTCCGACCCGGCCGCCGCT
>NZ_JBPKBH010000016.1:161947-193896 GCF_051388915.1 Yinghuangia sp. YIM S09857
CCGGCCGCCGCTGCGGCGCGCTCGCCGAGGTGCGCCGCCAGGTCGAGCCCCGTCACCGCGATCTGGTCGCCGACCGCGAACACCCCGAGGTCCGGCACCTCGTAGCCCGCGGGCGCGTCGCCGAGCGCGGCGAGCGTACGCGCGAGCGCGAGCCCGGCCTGCGCACGCGTACGCTCCGGATCTGACGGCCCGTCAGGCATGAGGCGCCCTCGCAACCGCGACTCGGAGAGGTGGCGGTACCGGTCGGCGAGCCTGCGCACCTCCCGGGCGAGCACCGCGTGGCCGGAAAGCGCCGAACCGGACCCGTTCCCGGACGGTTGCCGGGGCGTTTCAGCGGGGAGGGTGGACATATCCGGAGCGTACCGTTCGGCGATCGCACCGACTGATGCGCTTCGACCAGTTGCCAACCGTTCGCCCGTCATGCACGCTCGGGTCACGGAACGCTCACCGGAGGCGCTTATGTCCTTGCCGCACTTCTCCGAAGAGACGCACAGGAACCTTCTCGCCCGGGTTCCCTCCGTCACCGGCCGCGAACTCCCCGAATGGTTCAAGGAGATCGACGAGGGCCCCTGTTTCTCCCGCTTCGAGGACCGGGTCCACTGGCTCCAGGACGAACACAGCATCGCGCACGGCCACGCCACCGCGATCATGCGTGAACACGACCGGCGCCGCATGTCGCGCGGCATGCGCTGACCGGGGACAGCCCCCAGAGCAGCCTCGTCCACCGAAGACCTTTCGTGGAGAAGTGCGTAGAACACCTCGCGGAGCACCCGCGGAAACACCTGTGGCGGTGACCCTGGAAGGGGCCACCGCCACTGTGGTGTCAGGTCGCGGATCTCAGGTCACGACACCTCTGGAGTCGCGCGACGCCGGTCGCGCATCGCGCGGACGCTAGTCGCGGAAGATCGCGAGCAGGCGCAGCAGCTCCAGGTAGATCCAGACCAGCGACAGCGTCAGGCCGAACGCGGCCCGCCACGCCTCGCGTTCCGGAGCGCCCGCCGCCACGAGCTGCTCCACCGTGTGGAAGTCCAGCGACAGGAAGAACGCACCGAGGGCGATGCCGACGAGGCCGAACACGATGCCCATCGCGCCGCCGCGCAGACCGGCGCTGCCGGAGAAGGCCATGAAGATCAGGTTCACGACCACCAGCAGCAGGAACGCCATGGCGATCGCGAGGCCGATGCGGGTGTAGCGCGCGGTGACCCGGATGCGGCCCGACTTGTAGGCCCACAGCATCGCGACGAAGATCGCCCCTGTACCGAGCACCGCCTGCACCACGATGCCGCTGTACGCGTTCTCGAACGCATGGCTCGCGGCACCGAGGAAGATGCCCTCCAGCGCGGCGTACCCGATCACCAGCGCCGGGTGGATCGTGCGCCGGAACGTGATGAACATGCCGAGGCCGAACGCCGCGAGCATCGACGCGAAGGCCCACGCGTAGTTCTCGGCGGGCAGCAGGGCCCACGCGCCGGCGCCGAAGACGACGACGGTCAGCAGCGTCAGGGCGGTCTTGGCCACGACGTCGTCGATGGTCATGCGGCCCGTCTGGAGCGGGCCGGCCGACTGCTGCTGATACATCTGGTTGAGCTGGTCGGGCGTCATCGGGCCGCCGTACTGGGGCTGCTGCTGCCCGTACTGGGCGGTGTTCCCGCCGAACGGGTTGCCGCCGGACGGCTGCTGCCCGTAGGGCGCGCCGTACTGCGGCGCCTGCTGCGGCCCGGCCTGCGGCGTTCCGAAGGCCCCCCGCCGCGAGAGGACCGGGTTGCTGCTCCTCATGTCAACTCCTCCATGCCCCTGCGTCGGTGCGGGGTCTGGGCTCAAGAGTAATCGTTCAGTAAAGCAACCGGGGTGACCGGTTCCCTGTGACTGGTTCCGTGTTACCCGCGAGCCCGACCCCTTCCCCGTCTTGTGGGGAAGAACGCCCGGGCGACCGTGATTGTGCCCGATACGACAGCGGCGTGGTGAGGGACACCCGTCATTGACGACCCGGGGCACCGGCATCAGGAGTTCTATGGAACGTCCCGGGCTCTGCCGCGCGTGACGAGTGCGGTACGGAGGGTTCGCGGAGGGTCGAGGTGTCGCGCGGGGACGCCCTCCCGCGCGGACCCGACTCCTCCCGGCCTGGTCCGACGTGGCGGCGTCGGTGGCGTTTCCCCAGGTCAGAGCCTTTTTCATCCGGTGCCCGGAGCCGGACTCGAACCGGCACGGCCGTGCGGCCAGCGAGGTTTAAGCTCGCCGTGTCTGCGTTCCACCATCCGGGCGCGATGCCGAGCGTAGCGGCATCGCAGCACCCTGTTGACCACCCCGCGTCGACTCGGCCCGCGGACCTTCGCTCATCGGACACGCCGGGCGAGCGTGAGCTGTGAGACGCCCAGGTACCCCGCCCGGAATCCGGCCTCGCAGTAGGCCAGATAGAACTCCCACATGCGTCGGAACGTCGCGTCGAATCCGAGGCGTTCGACCTCCTCGGCGCGCGCCAGGAACCCGTCGCGCCACAGCCGCAGCGTCTCGGCGTAGTGCGGGCCGAAGTCGCGGCGCTGCACCACCCGCAGCCGGGTGTGCTCGGCGAGCGCGCCGTCGATGGCCTCGGTCGAGGGGATCAGTCCGCCGGGGAAGACGTACTTGTGCATCCACGTCCACGTGTCGCGGGCTGCGCGCATGCGGTCGTCGGCCATGGTGATGGACTGCACGCAGGCCCGGCCGCCGGGGGCGAGGGCCCGGTCGATCGCCGCGAAGTAGGCGGGCCAGTAGCGCTCGCCGACGGCCTCGATCATCTCGACGCTGACCACGGCGTCGTACGTCCCCGACACCTCGCGGTAGTCGCAGAGCCGCACGTCGACCCGGTCGGCCACGCCCGCCTCGGCGAAGCGGCGCCGGGCGAGCGTGCGCTGCTCCTCGGACAGCGTGATGGTGACGACCTCGGCGCCCCGGGCCGCGGCGCGCAGCGCGAGCTCGCCCCAGCCCGTGCCGATCTCCAGGACCCGCGTGCCCTCGCCGACCGCGGCGGCGTCGAGAACCGCGTCGATCTTCCGCCGCTGCGCGTCCGCCAGTTCGTCGCCCGGCTCGAACAGGGCCGAGGAGTAGGTCATCGTCTCGTCGAGGAAGAGCGCGAAGAGGTCGTTGGACAGGTCGTAGTGGCGGCTGATGTTGCCGCGCGCACCCGACGGGGTGTTCTCCTCGTCGGCCGGGCGCACGGCGAGGGCCCAGCGGCGCAGCTTCTGGAGCGGCTTGGGGACGAGACTGTCGAGGCGGCGGGCGAACACCGTGAGGACGCCGGTCGGGTCGTCGGCGTCCCACGCGCCGGTCATCCACGCCTCGCCGAAGCCGATCAGGCCGTCGGCGCCGATGCGGCGGTAGAACTCGTCGGGACGCACGATGCGCATCACCGGGTCGCCGAAGCCGCCGCCGCCGACCACACGGCCGCCGGGCAGGTGCACCCGGACCCGCAGGCCGCGCACGGCGTTCAGGAAGATGCGCCTGGCGACCAGGGCGCGGGCGGGCGCGTCCGGGACCGCGGCGAGACCCGGCCACCGCTCGGTGTCCGGGCCGCCCCGTTCGGCCGCGGATCCGGTGGTGCCGGACGCGGCCCGCAGGCGCGCGGCGGACACGCCGCCCGGGCCCGTGCTCGGCTTGCCGGTGCTCGTCGTACTCGTGCTCACTGCGCTCGCCTCACTCCCGCTGCATGTCGACTTTCGTACGTTTCCCAGCAGGGGCGAGAATGACGCTCGTTTTCGTCCGTTTGCCGGGCGTACGGAACCGGCGGTGCCGAACCGGTCGTACCGGGGCAACGCGTCAGGGCCCGTACCCCTTCCCGGGGTACGGGCCCTGACGGTGGATCAGGTGCGGTGCGCGATCTGCTTCCGACGGCCGCCGTACGGTCAGGCGCTCTTGCTCGCCGCCGCCTCGGGAGCCGGGGCGGGCGGCAGCGCGGCCTCCGCGAACTCGTCGCGCGGGTGCTCCATGGAGCCGAGCGAGACGATCTCGCGGCGGAAGAACATCGCGAGCGTCCAGTCCGCGACGATGCGCGTCTTCCGGTTGAAGGTCGGCATCGCGTACATGTGGTACGTGCGGTGGAACAGCCACGCCGGCAGGCCCTTGAGCTTGAACTTGCCGAACATGATCGCGACACCCTTGTGCAGGCCGAGGCCCGCCACCGCGCCGAGGTTCTTGTGCTTGTACTCCTTGACGGGGAAGCCGCGCATGGCGCTGACGACGTTGTCGCCGAGCTGCTTGGCCTGGCGCACCGCGTGCTGGGCGTTCGGCGGGCACCACGCGCCCTCGCCGGCGGCGAGGTCGGGCACCTGCGCGTTGTCGCCGGCCGCGAACACGTGGTCCATGCCGGTGACCTGGAGCGTCGGGCGGGTGTCGACGTGGCCGCGCGGGCCGAGCGGCAGGCCGAAGTCGGCGAGCGCCGGGTTGGGCTTGACGCCCGCGGTCCACACGATGGTGGACGCGTCGAACTCGGTGCCGTCCGACAGCACGCAGTGCTTGTCGACGCAGGACTGGAGCGAGGTTTCGAGGTAGAACTCGATGCCGCGCTCCTTGAGCTTCTTCAAGGTCCACTTGCCGAGCTCGTCGCCGACCTCGGGGAGGATGCGGTGCATCGCCTCGACCATGATGAAGCGCATGTCGTCGCGGCTGATGCTCTTGTAGTACTTGACCGCGTCGCGGGCCATGTCCTCGATCTCGGCGAGCGCCTCGATGCCGGCGAAGCCGCCGCCGACGAACGCGAAGGTCAGCGCCTTGCGGCGGATCTCCGGGTCGGTGGTGGAGTCGGCGATGTCGAGTTGGCCGAGGACGTGGTTGCGGAGGGCGATGGCCTCTTCGATGGTCTTGAAGCCGATGCCGTTCTCCGCGAGACCGGGGATCGGGAACGTGCGGGATATCGAGCCGAGGGCGACGACGAGGTAGTCGAACTCGTGGTCGTACGCCTCGCCGACGAGCGGGACGACGCGGGCGACCTTGCGGTCCTGGTCGATGTCGGTGATCCGGCCGGTGACAACGTCGGCCTTCGGCAGGGCGCGACGCAGCGGGACGACGACGTGGCGCGGCGAGAGGCTGCCCGCGGCCGCCTCGGGCAGGAAGGGCTGGTACGTCATGTACGACCGCGGGTCCACGACCGTGACGGAGACCTCTCCGTACTTGGCCTTCTTGAGGATGCGCTGTGCGGCGTACAGGCCGACGTACCCGCCGCCGACGACGAGGATGCGGTGGCGACGGTCCTTGTTGCTGCTCATGTACGGAAGTATCCCGGAGCAGAAGGGGGTTCGGTCGGGAGGCCGCTGGCTGCCGTCGGGCACCCCCGTGATACCCTGCGCGGTTTTGTTTTCCGGGACACCCGCCTGCGGATGGCCGGGCCGCCGCCCCGGAACGCCTTGGTATCCCAACCAGCCCTCCGGACAAGGGCGATGACCTGCAACGATCCGCGGGACCCGGGCTCTCCCGACATCCGTGTGATCCCGGTCATGATCTTGCGAACGGGTCCATGACGGGGTCAACCAACCCGACTGCGGGGCCCGCCGGACCGCGATCGCCCCCACTTAGCCCCAAGGTGACGAAAAGAATCGGCGCCGCCCATGTGAAGAGTTTCACAAACAAAGTCGCCAAATATCCCGAGGGGTGGGACGGGCGCGTGTTCGGGGTCTGTTCGGGCGCTTGTCCGGGTCTGTTCGGGAACTTGCCCCGGGGCCTGTTCGAGGCCTGCTCGTGCACTCGTGCAGGTGCTCGCTCAGACGAGCGTGGACCAGGCGATTCCATCCAAAATGTCGTGCTCTGACACCACGACTTCGCGGGCTCCGACGCGCTCCATGACGGTCAGCAGGACGAGCGCCCCGGCCCCGATGACGTCGACGCGGCCCGGGTGCATCACCGGGATCGCGGCGCGCTCGTCGTGGGTGGCGGCGAGCAGGCGTTCGGTGATCTCGCGGACCCGGTCGACCGCGATACGCGCGTGGTGGATGCGGCTCGCGTCGTACTCCGGCAGGTCGAGCGCGATCCCGGCCACGGTGGCGACCGAACCGGCCAGGCCCACCAGGGTGTTGGCGCGCTCCAGCGGCACCGCCTCGGCGGCCAGGTCGATCGCGGCGTCGATGTCGGCCTTCGCGGCGGCGATCTCGGTGGCGGTGGGCGGGTCGGAGCGCAGGTGTCGCTCGGTCATGCGGACGCAGCCCATGTCGACGGACCGGGCCGCCTCGACGCGGTCGGCGCCGAGCACGAACTCGGTGGAGCCGCCGCCGATGTCGACGACGAGGAAGGGGCGGGCGAAGGCGGTGGAGCCCGGGGCGGCGGCCGGGTCCGGGCCTCCGGTGAGTTCGCGGGTGGCGCCGGTGAAGGACAGCGCGGCCTCTTCGTCGCCGGTGACGACCTCGGGTTCGACGCCCAGGATCTCGCGTACGCCGGAACGGAAGTCCTCGCGGTTCTCGGCGTCCCGGCTCGCGCTGGTGGCCACGAAGCGCAGCCGCTTGGCGCCCAGCGCTTCGATGGCCTCGTGGTAGTCCCGGCAGGCGGCGAAGGTGCGCTCCAGCGCCTCGGGGGCCAGGCGTCCGGTCGTGTCGACGCTCTGACCGAGGCGCACGATGCGCATACGGCGGTCGAGGTCGACCAGGGTCCCGGTGTCCGGGTCGACGTCGGCGACCAGGAGGCGGATCGAGTTGGTGCCGCAGTCGATCGCGGCCACGCGTTCGGTCGTCACGAGTCCCCTCCGGTTCGGGTGTTGGGGTCGGCGGTGATGGCGGTTGTGGTGCCGGACTCGGCGTCCGTGCCGCCGTCCGGGGCTACACAGGGCCCCTTCCTCCACCACTCGGGCAGCGCCGCAAGGGCTTCGTCACCCAGCGGGTTCACGCCCGGCCCCGCGGCGAGCGAGTGCGCGACGAGCACGTGCAGACACTTGACCCGGTCGGGCATGCCGCCCGCGGACGGGAAGCCCGCCAACACCTCGATCGCGTCCCGCCGCCGGATGTAGTCCTCGTGCGCGGCGCGGTAGCGGGCGGCGAGGTCGGCGTCCGCGGCAAGTCGGTCGTTCATCTCGCGCATGAGGCCGTCGGACTCCAGCGTCCCAATGGCGGACGCGGCGCGCGGGCACGTCAGGTAGTACATCGTCGGGAACGGGCTGCCGTCCTCCAGGCGCGGCGCGGTCTCGACCACGTCGGGCAGCGCGCACGGGCAGCGGTGGGCGACCCCGCGCAGCCCGCGGGGGGTGCGGCCGAGCTGGGCGGTGACGGAGGCGACGTCCTGCGGATCCATGGCGGTCAGTATTTCCGATGGGGTGGGAGGGGGCGAAACGCGCACGGACGGCGGGGGCGTGCGCGGATCACGGGAGGGGAACTTCGGCGGACGGTGACTCCGCCCAGCGATAGGGGCGGCGTGGGGAGTCCGGGGGCGGTTGTCGGTTCGGGTGGCTCTCGCGCTTCGGAGGTTGAGCACGTGAGCGTTGGGTCAGCGGGCGGTGCTTCGCGGGTCGACGATTGTTTCGTCCGGAGGCGGCGGCGGGGGCTGCGGGGTGGCGGACGGGGTGGGCTTGGCGTCGGCTTCGCGGACGGTCGTCCACAGGGTGTCGGGCCAGTCGCCCTGGGGCTTGGCCGCGGTGTCCTGGGAGCCGGTCGGGGCGGGGGGCGGGACGACGGAGTACGCCATGTCGCCCGGGTTCACGAAGTGGAGCTGCATGCGCGCCTGCTGGCGGACGTACGCGGGGTCCTTCCAACGCTCAAGCTCCTCGCGCAGCCGCTCGACCTCCTCGCGGTGGTCGCGCGTCTGCTCGCGCAGATCCGCGCGTTCGCGCTGCTGGCTGATGTACTGCCGGACCGGCACCACGAGGGCGATGGCCAGCACGCACACGACGAGCGCCAGCACGCCCGCGCGGCCGGTGAGCCGGTTGGGGCGGGATTTGGTGCCGCCCCACGTGATGACGATGCGGCGGCGCCTGGCCGGCTTCGGCGCCGGACCGCCCGGCGCGGCCTGGCGGTTCGCGGTCGCCTTGCGTACCGGTGCGGCGGCCTTCGCGGCACGGCCCGGCTTCGCGGCACCCGAGGGCCTCGGCCTTGCGGAGCCGCCCGAGGACGCGCCGGGACGCCGGGCGGCGCCGGAGCCGCTCCGCCCGCCCGTACCGCCGGCCGCCGCTCCCCTGCCCGCCCTGCCCGATCCGGTCCCCTTGCGTGCGTCCGCCTCGGACACGCGCCCTCCCTGCCGTCGGGCCGGCCGCACGGACCACCCGCGCGGCCGGGCCCGACGTTGCGTCAGGCGTCCGCCGAGAACCGCGGGAACGCGCTGCGGCCGGCGTAGACCGCCGCGTCGTCGAGGATCTCCTCGATGCGCAGCAACTGGTTGTACTTGGCCACGCGCTCGGAGCGGGCCGGGGCACCGGTCTTGATCTGGCCGCAGTCGGTCGCGACGGCCAGGTCGGCGATCGTGGTGTCCTCGGTCTCGCCCGAACGGTGACTCATCATGCACCGGTAACCGCTGCGGTGCGCGAGCGACACGGCGTCGAGGGTCTCGGTGAGCGTGCCGATCTGGTTGACCTTGACCAGCAGCGCGTTGGCGGTGGCGCTGTCGATGCCGCGCTGGAGCCGCTCCGGGTTGGTGACGAAGAGGTCGTCGCCGACGAGCTGGACCTTGCCGCCGAGGGTGTCGGTGAGCTGCTTCCAGCCCTCCCAGTCCTCCTCGTTCATCGGGTCCTCGATCGACACCAGCGGGTACGCGGAGACCAGCTCCGCGTAGTACGCCGCCATGTCGGCCGCCGACTTGGCGGCGCCCTCGAAGGTGTAAGCGCCGTCCTTGTAGAACTCGGTCGCGGCGACGTCCAGCGCCAGCGCCACGTCGCGGCCCGGCGTGAACCCGGCCTTGCCGATCGCCTCCAGGATCAGGTCCAGCGCGTCGCGGTTGCTCGGCAGGTCGGGGGCGAAGCCGCCCTCGTCGCCGATGCTGGTGGCCAGGCCGCGCGCCTTCAGGACCGACTTGAGCGCGTGGTACACCTCGGTGCCCCAGCGCACCGCCTCGGCGAAGGTCTCCGCGCCGATCGGCGCGATCATGAACTCCTGGATGTCGACGTTGGTGTCCGCGTGGGCACCGCCGTTCAGGATGTTCATCATCGGGACGGGCAGCACGTGCGCGTTCGGCCCGCCGAGGTAGCGGAACAACGGCAGTTCGGCGGCCTCCGCGGCGGCGTGCGCGACGGCCAGCGAGACGCCCAGCATGGCGTTGGCGCCGAGGTTGGACTTGTCGGCGGTGGCGTCGAGGTCGATCATCGTCTGGTCGACGATGCGCTGCTCGTCCGCGTCGATGCCGACGATCTCCGGCTGGATCTGCTCGATGACCGCGAGGACGGCCTTCTCGACGCCCTTGCCGCCGTACCGCGACGTGTCGCCGTCGCGCAGCTCGATTGCCTCGAACGCGCCGGTGGACGCACCGGACGGGACGGCCGCGCGGCCCTGGCTGCCGTCGTCGAGGACCACCTCGACCTCGACCGTGGGGTTGCCGCGGGAGTCGAGAATCTCGCGAGCGTGGACGACGTCGATGGACGGCACAGCATCTCCTTGGTGTTACCGGGCACGAGGGTCTGCTCGGCCGAGCCTAGTGCCTGCCCGCTCCGCGGGGTTCAGGGCAGGACGCGAACCGCACGTCAGGCGTCGCCGGCGGCGTACACGCGGGCGCCCTCGACGTACGTCAGCGCCGCGCGCGTCTCGTGGATGTCCTCGGGCGCCCCCGCGAAGGGGTTGCGGTCCAGGACCGTGAGGTCGGCCAGCTTGCCGGCCTCGATCGAGCCGGTCTCGTCGAAGTGGTTCACGTACGCCGACCCCGCCGTGTAGGCGGCGATCGCGGTGCCGAGGTCGAGGCGCTGCTCGGGCAGGAACACCCGGCTGTCGGAGCACGGCACGCGCCGGTTGACCGCGACGTGGATGCCGGCCATCGGGTCGGGGCTGGACACCGACCAGTCGCTGCCCGCCGCGAGGACCGCCCCGGCCTGCTGGAACGCGCGGAACGGATACTGCCACGCGCTGCGTTCCGCGCCGATGAACGGGATGCACAGCTCGTCCATCTGCTTCTCGTGCGCGGCCCACAGCGGCTGCATGTTGACCGCGACGTCCAGTTCGCGGAAGCGCGGGATGTCGCGCGGCGCGACGATCTGCACGTGCGCGACGTGGTGCCGCAGGTCGTTGAAGCCGTTGGCCTGGCGCGCGGCGGCCACGGCATCCAGGACCTCGGTGATCGCGCGGTCGCCGATCGCGTGGAAGTGCACCTGGAAGCCGTGCGCGTCGAGGAGCGTGACGTAGTCGCGCAGGAGCTCCGGATCGACCATCGACAGGCCCTTGTTGCCCGTCTTGCAGCCGCAGGCGTCGAGGTACGGCTCGCCGATCGCGGCGGTGAAGTTCTCGGGGATGCCGTCCTGCATCAGCTTGACCGTGCCCGCGTGGAAGCGGCCCACGGTGCCGCGCGTGCGGCGGTCGAGAAGGAAGTCGAGCTGTTCGGCGCCCTTTTCGCGGTCCCACCACAGCGCGCCCCGCACTCTGGCGGTGAGAAGGCCCGTTTCGGCGGCGGCCGTGTAGATGTCGAACTGGTCGTTCCAGCCCCCGAATTCACCGATGATGGCGTCCTGCCACGCGGTGATGCCGAGGGAGTGGAGGTACGCCTGCGCGTCGGCCAGGCCCTTCAGGTAGTCCTCGCGCGTCGGTTGCGGCGCGTGGCGGCCGACCAGGCCCATGGCGCCCTCGTGCAGGATGCCGCTCGGGGTGCCGTCCGGCTCGCGCTCGACGCGGCCGTCCGCGGGGTCGGGCGAGTCCTTGTCCAGGCCCGCGAGGTCGAGCGCGCGGGTGTTGCACCACGCGCTGTGGCCGTCGCGCACCGGCAGGAACACCGGGCGGTCGGGGACCACCGCGTCCAGCATCTGACGGGTCGCCAGCCCGCCGGGGAATGCCTCGAACGACCAGCCGCCGCCGAGGATCCAGGCGGCGTCGGGGTGGGAGTCGGCGTACGCCGCCACCGCGGCGACGCTCTCCTCCTGCGTCTCGGCCTCGGAGAGGTCGCAGCGGCCCATCGTGAGGCCCGCGAACACCGGGTGCACGTGGGCGTCCTGGAAACCAGGAACCAACAGGCGTCCGGCCAGGTCGACGGTTTCGGTGCGGGGGCCGACGAGTTCGCGGACCTCGTCGTGGCCGACCGCGGCGATGCGGCCGCCGCGCACCGCGACCGCGGTGGCCCAGCGACGGGCCGGATCGACGGTCAGGACAGGGCCGTTGAGGAGGACGAGGTCGGCGTACGTCATGGGGTGGTGGCGGCCTTTCGCGGTGTCGGTTGGGGGATTGGGGGCGTCGATCAGGGCGCGCGGTCGGGGTCGACCGAGCGAGGCAGCGTGAAGTAGTCGGGCCTGCGCACGAATTGGTTCCAGGCCGCGATCGGGATACCCAGGGCGATGACGGCCAGGGGCACCGCTACCAGGAAGCGGCCATTGGTGGCGTCGAACGCGATGTGGTCGGACGCCGTCCAGTTCAGCTTCACCATGTAGCCGCCCAGCGCGATCAGCGCCAGGCCGGACAAGCCCGGGACGACTGCCATCGTCAGCATGTTCCGTACAGAGTGGCGCAGTTCGTTCCGGAAGAGCAGGACGCACGCGAGGCCGACGACGCCGTACGAGAACGACACCAGGATGCCCACCGCGTTGACGGTGGCCATGATGACGTCGCTGAGCTTGCCGAGCGCCACGCCTACCACCGCGAGGACGAGGCTGATGCCGACCGTCACGTAAGTGCTGAACGCCGGGGTACGGTACGTCCGGTGCAGCTTCGCCCAGCGGTCCGACAGCACGCCGTTGCGGCCCATCGCCATGGTCAGCCGGGCGCCGCCGATGACGCTGGACTGGAGGCACGCGAGCGTCGAGAGGAGCATCGCCAGGTAGGCGACGAGGGCGCCCTGCCCGCCGAACATCTTGTCGGTGAGGTACGGCAGCGCGTTCGCCCCGTGTTCGGCGAACTCCTCCGCGGTCAGCGAGCGCTGGAACGCGGCGGCGGCGAACACGAACATCGCGGCCGCGAGGGCGATGGACAGCAGCCCCGCCTTGCCCGCGACCCGGCGGTCGACGTTCTCCTCCGAGACGCTGAACGCCGTCTCCCAGCCCCAGAAGGTATACGCGGCCATCAGCACGCCGCCCGCCATCACCGACGTGCCGTCGAAGCCGAACGGGTTGAACCAGCCCGCGTCGAAGGACGCCGTCGCGCCGCCGTCGCCGAGACCGAGGAACGCCGCGACGCAGACGGCCGTGACCACGACCACCGCGAAGCCGAACAGGACGGCCTGCACGCGCGCCGCCAGTTCCACGCCCCGCACCGCGGTCCAGGCGATGGCCGCGGTCCACCCGACGCCGATGGCCGTGGCCGACTTCATGGAGTCCAACGGGTCCACGCCGGCGCCGAGTTCGGCGGCCACGCCCAGCGTGAACTGTCCGGCGAGCTGGGTGCCGTAGGCCAGGAAGAGGATCGCGGTAGCGACGCCGATCCAGCCGAGCAGGAAGCCAAGCCAGGGGCCGAGGGCACGGCGTACCCACATATACGTGGTGCCGGCGTTGGGATCGCGTTCGGACAGGCGCGCGTAGCCGACGGCGATGCCGAGGATCGGCAGGCAGGCGATGAGGTACGTGGCCGGTATGCCGGTGCCGACGATCGCGCCGATCATGCCCAGGCCGAGGCCGATGCTGACAGTGGGGCTCATGTTGGCGAGCGCGAGCACGACGCCTTGGCGGACCCCGAGGGATTTGACGAGGCCTTCGGGGGCTTCCGCGCCTGGTTCTCGGCTCGGTTCTGGACCCGGTCCTTGGTCCGGTGCTCGGTCCGGTGCTGCGGATGGCGTTCGGCCGTGCTTCCGGGTCCGGTCCCCGGTCGGTTCCGGGGGCGTGGCGTCCGCGCGGCTGTCGGCGTCAACGGGCATATCGGCACTCCAAGGCAGGGCATGGCAGTACAGGCGGGCGGAGCTCGGGTAGCGCCTCCTCACAGGGGACGCGGGCGGGCCGCATGGGCCGCCCCGCGGCGTCCCGGGGTGTCAGGCAGACGTAAGGAAACACGGGTGTCAACGCATAAGTCAATGGCGTTGACAAAAGTGTTCCGCTCGCCACCTGCGGGTCTTTTCCCGCGCCGGGCACGGCAAGATGGGCGCCGGGAGGGGTTCGGCGTGCCGCCGGGCCCGCAACCGCGGATCGCCGAAACCGGGAGGGCTCGGAGAGCGCGGGCCCGGAGTACAGGCGAACAGGCCAGGCGCGACGAAGGCGTCCGGCCGACGGAGCGGATCCGGAGTGCAGCAGACCCGGAGCGAGGAGGGGCACGTCGTGGCAGGCACCGGATCAGGGGCCGGGGTACGCGGCACCCGGCGGCGCGCGGCGGCGTCCGGGCGGACGGGTGGAGGGCGGAGCGGCCGACCCGGGCTGTCCCCCGAGCGGATCGTCGACGGCTGTATCGCGCTGCTGGACGAGCAGGGGCCGGACGCGCTGACGTTCCGCCGCATCGGCGCCTACCTCGGGGTGGACCCGACGGCGCTGTACCGGCACTTCCGCGACAAGGACGAACTGGTGCTGGCCGTCGCGGACCGGCTGCTGGCGCGCAGCATGGAGAACTTCACGCCGTCCGACGACTGGCGCGGGACGCTGCGCGACATGCTCGCGCGCAGCCGCGAGGTGTATCTCGCGCACCCGGAGGCGGCGGTGCTGTCGGTCGCGCGCACGACGCGGCGTCCGGCGGAGATGGCGGCGGTCGAGACCATCCTCGGGACGCTCGCGGACGCGGGGTTCCCGCCGGAGGAGGCGGTCCGGTACTACCGGGTGCTCGTGGACTTCGTGCTGTCGTGGAGCGGGCTGGAGGCCGCCTACCTGACGCTGGATCAGGAGGCCCGGTCGGGGGACGAGGGCGCGTGGTCGCGCGAGTACGCGGGCGCACCCGCCGACCGCTACCCGCGCATCGCCGCGGCGTCGGCGTACCTGCCGACGGTGGAGCCGCAGGACAATTTCGAGCTCGCGTTGGACCTGCTGCTGGACGCGGTCGAGGTGCGGGCGGCGCGGTTCGGGGACTGAACGGGCGGGTGTTCGGGGGCTCAAGGGCGGGGTGGCCGGGGACGGACGGTGTGGCCGGACGGACCGAGTCCGTGGATCGGGTCGATCGACCGGGACCGCGACATTGACCGGGACCGCGAACCGGGGCGGTGGATCGGATCGGTGGACCGGGACCGCGGACCGGGCCGGGGGGCCGGGTCGGGCGGGTCAGACGAAGTAGCCGGGGCCGCCCGGGCCGCCGTCCAGGCCGAAGATCCGCCAGCGGGTCGGGGTGACGACGCCCAGGCTCGTGCCCTCCCGGGACAGCGCCCGGTGCTGCTGGGACAGGCCCTCGTCGCCGAGGATGTGCCGCATCGCGAACTCCCAGCGCTCCTGGGCCCACGCGTCCTCGCGCAGTTCCACCTCGCCCCACACGATCACGTGCGCGATGTCCCCGTCCTCGGCTATCGAGATGCAGACCTTGGGGTTCTTTTCGAGGTTCGACTTCTTGGTGCGGCCGGTCAGGCTCAGGTACAGGTGGTCTTCGTCGTACGCCAGCATCACGGGCGTCACGTGCGGCTCACCGGTCGGCGTCACCGTGCCGACGTGCACCCAGTGCTCGGGGTCACCGAGCATGTGGTCGAGCGCGCCCTTCAATTCCTGGTCGATCATCCTCTGCCGCCTCTCGTGTGCCGTCCCGCGCAGGTGCGGGTACGGTCCGACGGTTGTTCGACGCCGCCACGGTACCTCGGCCAGTGACGTGGGACACACGGCGGGGTCGGACAAGGTGCGGGCGGCTCGATGGGGTAGGCGGCTCGGGTGGGGTGGGGTGCCCGGGCGGTTCGGAGCGTTCGGGCGGCGAGCAGGGCCAGGGCGTCTGCCACGGTGGCGGCGGAGACGGCGACGACTGCGTCGGCGTAGCGCCCGCGCGGACGGGAGGTTCGGGTGACTGGTGTCGCCCGTTCCGCCGTACGCGACCACGCCGACACACACGCGTCGCCGCCGCCATCCGCCGTTCGACTGATCCGGCGCACACGGCGCCCCCGTGGCGCCGTGCACCCCGGCCCGACAACGATCTTGAGGGGCCTTCGGGCACGCGCTTCCCACCAAAGGGTGATTCCGGAGTGTCCGCCGTGACCTCGGTTCGTTGACCCGACAAGTCGACCGTGCGTCGACTCGGCCCACGGGAGTGTCCTCGCGTTCCCGTCGGACAGGGCGCGGGGTCGGGGTGCACGGTCCGGTCGTCATCCGGTCATCGGCCGGACATCACGGAAGGCGGTTGCGGTGCCCGAGGTCTCATTCGTCGTGCCCACACGCAACTCGGGGCGCACGTTGGAGGCGTGCCTGCGGAGTCTGCGCGCACAGGCCGGGGTCGCCGTCGAGGTGATCGTGGTCGACAACGCGTCGACCGACGCGACCCCGCAGATCGCCGCACGTTGGGCCGACCGGGTCCTGACCCACGGCCCCGAGCGCGGCGCGCAGCGGAACGCCGGATGGCAGGCCGCCAAGGCCCGCGTCGTCGCGTTCCTCGACAGTGACATGGTCCTGGACGCGGGGGCCGCGTCGGAGGCGTCCGCGGCCTTCTGCGAGGACCCCGGCCTCGGCGGTCTCATCGTGCCCGAATACGCGTTCGGGGCCGGGTTCTTCGCCCGCTGCCGCGCGCACGAGAAGCGCCTGCACGCGGGCGACCCGGCGACCGAGGGGGCCCGCTTCTTCCGCCGCGACGCGGTCGAACTGGCGGGCGGGTACGACGAGTCGCGCTACGCGGGCGAGGACTGGGAGTTCTCCGACCGGGTCGCCGCCGACGGCTGGACGATCGGCCGCCTCCAGTCCGCGCTCGGACACGACGAGGGCCGCGTCTCGCTGGGCCGCGCGTTCGCGAAGAAGCGGTACTACGGGCGGAATTTCTACGACTACGCGATGCTCCCACGCCAACAGCGGCGGCCTTTCGTACGCACGTCACTCGTGGGCTCCCCCGTCCGGCTGGCCAAGGCCCCGGCGCTGACGGTCGGCCTCGTCCTCCTCAAGGCGGTGGAGGTCGGCGGGATGCTGTGCGGCATGGCGGAGGAGCGCAGAGCGCGTCGCAACTGAGGCGGGGTGAGTCGGGCGGCACCCAGGGTTCAGGCCACCCCGCGCGGCCTGAACTGCACGCTGATGCGCGGGCCGGTGGGCCGGGCCGTCTTGGGGACGGCGTGTTCCCACGTCCGCTGGCACGATCCGCCCATGACCAGCAGGTCGCCGTGGCCCAGCCGTCGCCGAACGGTGCGTCCGGCGCCCCCGGCGCGCGGTCGGAGCAGCAGGTCGCGCGGCGCGCCCAGGGAGACGATCGCGACCATCGTGTCCTCGGTGGCCCCGCGGCCGATGCGGTCGCCGTGCCAGGCGACGCTGTCGCGGCCGTCGCGGTAGAAGCACAGGCCGACGGTGCGGAACGGCTCGCGGAGCTCGCGTGTGTAGTGCCCGGAAAGCGCCTCGCGCGCGGTGCCAAGTACCGCGTCGGGGAGTTCGTCGTCCTCGCCGTAGTAGGCGAGCAGGCGCGGTACGTCCACGACGCGGTCGTACATCTGCCGCCGCTCCGCCCGCCACGGCACTTCTTCCGCGAGCCGGGCGAACAGCGCGTCGGCGCCGCACAGCCAGCCCGGGAGCAGGTCGATCCACGCGCCGTCGCCGAGCACGGTCCGGCGCATCCCCCGCGTCGGACCGAGCCGGGCGTCGTCGCCCTGCCCGAAGAGCGACGTCTGAAGATAGACGGACATAACCGCAACAATAGCCCACGATATCGAAACTATGTTCGAGAAAGATTCGAGAACGAGTGCCGCTCGGGCGAGCGCAGGGCCGCCTTCGCCGCAGCAGGGCTTTCGTCGCAGCCGCCGGGCGGGCGCCGGGCGAGCCCGCTGCGGGTGGGCGGCGAGCTCGCTGCGGGCGGGCGACGCGACCCTGGCGGCGGGCGGGCGCAGCGCGACCCCGGCGGCGGGCAGCGGCGGCGGGCGGCGGGCGGCGGGCGGCGCAGCTTCGGCGGGGGCGGGCGGCGCAGGCCCGGCTCCCAGGGCCGTGCTCGGTCAGACGGCGTACTCGGGCAGATCCGCCGCCGGGGCCGGGACGGCCGACTCGCACGCCGCCCAAACGGCGTCGGCCACCTCGTCCCACGAAACCGCCCCGCCGCGCCACCCCTCGGGCGACGGGGCCTCGGCCCAGGCCGGGAGGTGCTCGGCGAGCCCGGCCGCGAGCGAACGCGGGTCAGGGCCGACCAGGACGCCGCCCGCGGCCGGGATCGAGTCGAGCAGGCCCGGGTTGGCATACCCGATCGCCGGGGTACCCATCGCGGCGGCCTCGTCGACGACCGGGCCCCACCCCTCGCGGACCGAGGTGCAGACCAGGGCGTGCGCGCGGGCGAGGAGTTGGTCGCGTACCGCACCCGGCACGCGGCCGTGGAAGCTGACGCCCGGCGGCGCGGCCCGGCGCAGGCGCGCGTACTCCGGGCCGTCGCCGACCAGCCACAGCCGGGCGGTCGGGATCTCGCGTCGCAGCAGCACGAAGGCCGCGAACAGTTGGTCGATCTGCTGGACCGCGGACAGCCGCCCCACGTGGATCAGTGTGGGCCGCACCTCGCGCGGTACGGACGGCCGCATGCGCGCGTCGATCCCTTGCGGCACCAGCTCGATGCGCCGCAGCCCGTACGCGCGCAGCGAACGGCGGCTGGACGGCGAAACGGTCAGCACCGGGACGTCCGCGAGCGCGCGCAGCCAACGCGGTTCGAGGACGTGGCGACCCACCATCGCGACGGGCCACGGGAGTTCGCAGTTCCAGATCTCGCGCGCGACCTGGTGCACGAGGGCGACGGTCGGCACTCCCCCGGCCCACCGCGCGCAGCCGAACGGCCGCGTGTTGACCTCGTCGACCAGCAGGTCGAAGTGCTCGCCGCGGGCGAGCGCGTCGCGGTACCAGACGCGGGCGGCGCGGTAGACGCCGAAGCGCCCGCCGGCCCGCACCAGGCGTACACCGTCCTCGTCGGTCTCCTCCACCGGGCGTCCGGCCGCGGCCGCGCCGAACCACGTGACCTCGTGCCCGCGCGCGGCCCACCGGCGGAGCACCTCGCGGGTGTAGACCTCGGCCCCGCCCGATGCGGGATGACCGGGGCCCTTCCAGTTGAAGAGGCAGACGCGCACCGGCCCAGATGTACCAGCGCGGCGACGGAATACGGCCGCGACGCGGAGCAGCGCGACCGGATGTTCCCCTGATCGAGGGACGAAGTGACCACCTGGTGCCCTGATTCGTTGACCCCGCGTTCCCCCGTTTCGTCAGGTCGTGTCTCCAAACTCCCGTCGGACAGCCCGCATCGCTGATGCGTGCGATCGCAAGGCGCAACCCCGCAGCTCGCACTCGGTCGTACTCGGTCGTACTCGCAAGGGATTGCAACGCAGCGAGCGCGCGTGCCAGGCGGCGCGGGCCCGGCAGGAGGTCGCAGACACGGCCCAGCCCGCGGCGTCCGTTCCGTTCGCCGAACACCTGCCGACCGCTTGCCGACCGTTCGCCGACTCCGTCGACCCTCCATCCGTCCGCCCCGCATGCGGTGGGCCGCCTGCCGTGGCCGCCACCGCCGTTCACCCGAGATCGTCTCTGTCGCCCTACCCCGAATGCCCCCTGTATGTCCGCCCTGTGAAGGGTGTTCGACGCCGTCCCCGAGGAGAGCCGTGGATCAGCCGACCGACCCCGCCACGTCCGTCGCTTCCGAGGGCGGTGGTGCGCCATCGGCGGCTCGGGTGCCGTCCCAGGGCCTGACGCGCGACACGCACGAGCGCGTACCGGAGACGCGCTACCGCCGCCACGCCACGAACCTCCGTCTGTGGCAGCGCAATCGGGCCTGGTGGGGCTCGGATCTGGGGACCGGCGCCAAACTGCGCTACTACGGCGACATGGTCGCGTCGTACACGCGTTGCGCCAGGGGGCGGGAGCGTACGGTCCGCTATCTCGACCAGGCGTTCGCGTTCGACAACATCGCGACGCCGCTCAACCTCCAGACGTATCCGCGCGAGGTGAGCCGCGATGTGCTGGGCAACATGCGGCCGGGATTCCGGGTCCGCACAGCCCTCGACGTGGGCGGCAACCTCGGGCAATTCGCGGTCACGCTGCGGCACTTCGTGCCGGAGTCGGAGATCGACGTCTTCGAGCCGAACGGCCTGATCCTCCCTCAGCTCGAAGCGAACACCGCACCGCTCAAGGGAGTTCGCGTCTGGCCGTACGCGCTGTCGCCGCGTCCGGTCGACGAGATGTTCTTCGACCCGGGTCGTTCCGCGACCGGTTCGATCCTCGCCGACCAGGTCGACGCCGTCGGCACGCCGCGCAGCCTCGCGGTGCGCAGCGTGAGCGACCCGTCGACGGTCACCGGCAACCAGGAGTACGACCTCGTCAAGATCGACGTCGAGGGCTATGAGCTCGAAGTGCTCAGGTGCCTCGGCGGCATGACGGTGCATTACCTGTACGTCGAGCTGTCCGGGGTGCGCGGCGTCTACCCGCACTCCGAACTGCTCATGCTGGTACGGCGTCAGTTCGGCGACTTCCGAGTGGTGTTCCAGGGTGCGTGCGACCGGCGTTCGGTGAGCCACCCGCTGCTGCTGGAGTTCTCCGGCTGAACCGTGCGGGCGTACGCGCGTGCGCGAGCAGGATCGCGGCGGCGGACGGCACCCGGGTGAGCAGGCGGTCCAGCGGCCGCCCGGGCGCCGGAACCGCCTCGAACGCGGCGCCGGACACCCGGATCGTCCGAAACCCCCGGGCGGTCAGGAACTCCACGAGCGCCCGGCGCGTGAACAGTCGCAGGTGGCCCGCGACTTCGTCACCCGGTCGGCCGTAGACGCCGGACAGCGCGACCTCGGAGAACGCCGGCTGCACGCCGGCGAGCAGCATCAGGCGGTTGAACCAGGCCGCCAGGTTCGGCGTGGACAGGAACAGGTGCCCACCCGGGCGCAGCACGCGGTACGCCTCGGCCACCGCGGCGTCGGGATCGACCAGGTGCTCGACGATCTCGCTCATGACGACGATGTCGGCCTCGCCGTCCGCGAACGGCAGCGGGCCCGCGTCCAGCGCGGCCCGTACGGTGCCGATGCCGCGCTCGCGGGCGCGCGCGAGGGCGGTCTCGGACCAGTCGACGCCGATCACGCGGTGCCCGCGGTTGGCTGCCAGGCCCGGGAGTTGCGCGAGGCGGGCGGTGGCGTAGCCGTCGCCGCAGCCGAGGTCCAGGACGGTGAGCGGCTTGACGGCGTGCTCGACGACGGGCCGGATCATGGCGAGCTGCCGCCGGATGCGGTCGGCGCCGGAGCGGTACGGGGTGTCATCGGCTTCGTGGAAGGCGCGCAGGGCGGCGGGCGTCGTCATGACGTGAAAACGACGGCCCGGTCCGCCGAGTGACGGGAAGTGCCCGGCACTCGGCGGTTCGGCTCAGAGGCTGTCGGTCGTCCGCGCCGTGGAGCGGGCGGCCGACAGCCCCTGAGCCAGGCGTCCGGCGGCGCCTGCGCGGGATCGCTCAGAAGTCGTCCGGGTAGGGCGCCGCGAAGGCCGCGGCTCCCTCGGACGGTGCGGAAGCGTACCCGGGCAGCAGCTCCGTCAGCAGCTCCCGGACGGCCTCGTTGTCGTTGCCCGCGGCCGCGCCGTACAACTCGGGCAGGCGTACCACCGCGCCGAGGGCGTCCACCGGCGGCACCGTCGCGTACACGCGCGGGTGCTCGGTCGGCAGGCGTTCCTCGGTGAGGGAGAAAAGCGCCTCGTGCAGTTTCTCGCCGGGCCGCAGGCCGGTGAAGCGGATCTCCACCTGCGGCTGGTTCACCTGTTCGACGAACTTGTGGACGAGGTCGACGATGCGTACCGGATCGCCCATGTCGAGGACGAAGATCTCGCCGCCCTGCGCCATGCGCCCGGCCTCCAGGACGAGGCCGACCGCCTCCTCGATGGTCATGAAGAAGCGGGTGACGTCCGGGTGCGTCACGGTGACCGGACCGCCGCCGCGCACCTGTTCGGCGAGCACCGAGAGGAGCGAGCCGCGGCTGCCGAGCACGTTGCCGAACCGCACGCCCGCGAAGACGCCGGGGGCCTGCGTGTTGGCCTGGACGATCAGTTCTGCCAGGCGCTTCGTGGCGCCGAGGACCGAGACCGGGTCGGCGGCCTTGTCGGTGGAGATGAGGATGAACCGCTCCACCCCGATGTCCAGCGCCGCGCGCACCAGGTTCTCGGTGCCGAGGACGTTGGACTTGACCGCCTCGCACGGGTGCCGTTCGAGCAGCGGCAGGTGCTTGTGCGCGGCGGCGTGGAACACGACCTCGGGCTTGAGGTCGCGGAAGATCTGCTCGATGCGCGGGCGGTCCCGGATGTCGGCGATCACGAGTGTGTCGTCGTCGAGGAGGGCCTCGCCCCATACGTCGAGTTGCAGCCGGTGCAGGTTCGACTCGTCGTGGTCCAGCATGTACATCTTGCTCGGGCCGAACCCGTATACCTGGCGGCACAGTTCGCTGCCGATCGAGCCGCCGGCGCCGGTCACCAGGACGCGGCGCCCGGCGATGACCTCGCGTACCGAGGCCGAGACGACGTGCAGTTCCTGGCGGCCGATCAGCCGGTTGACGTCGAGCGTGCGCATGTCCGAGCCGACGACGTCGCGCCGCAGCGCGACGAGGAAGGACGGCAGATAGCGCACGCTCGCGCCGACCGCCGAGGCGTCGGCGGCGACCGAGCGGAAGTCCTCGGGCGGCAGCCCGGGGATGGCGAGCACCACCACCTCGACGCCGAATTCGAGGCTCACGCCCACCAGTTCGTTGAGGCCGCCGAGCACCGGAAGGGTCTCCGGCAGCCCCGGCTCCTCCCAGGGCGGCCCGGCGACACGGACCTCTTTCTTGTGCGGATCGTCGTCGAGGAATCCCACCGGGCACAACCCGAACTCGGGTGTGCGCAGCAGGTCCCGCGCAAGCGCGCTGCCGGCCGACCCGGCCCCCACGACCAGGGTGCGCAGGCCCGCGCGCAGAGCGTTTGCCGACGTGGTCTCCAACCCCATCAAGCCCCCCAAAGTCAGGGGCATCGTCACCGTCGGCAGAACGCTCCCGGTCACGTGCTGAGCCGACGCTCTGCCGAACCCGCGGGTGAAAATCCCCATCCGCACCCAACGGGCCCACTCAGGCGTCGTCCCCGCGACTGCCCCTCCCGCCCCCACAACCCCGGCAGGCGCGGGAACGCCCACCGGTACCGCCGTTCAGACTACGGGTGCGATGCGCCCCCCGTGGGGAATTGAGCCGATTCCCCGCCCGAACCAGCGCCCCCTCTTGACGCCGCCGTCGGCGCCCGCGCCCGGCCCCCGCCCCGCCCGCCCGTTCCGCCGTCCGCTCCTCGAACGCGCGGACGACCGCGAGCCAGGCAACGTGTGCGACTCCCCTACTCCCCCGCGTCCTCCGCAAGCTCCAGCCACCGCGACTCCAGCTCGTCGCGTTCCGTGGCAATCGCGCGGAGTTCGCCGTCCAGTTCGGCGATCTTCTCGAAGTCGGTGGCATGTTCGGCCATCGCGGCGTGCAGCTTCTCCTCGCGTTCGCCGAGTTTGGCCAACTGGCGTTCGACCTTCTGGAGTTCCTTCTTCGCGGCGCGCGTGTCGCCCGTGCGCCGGCGGACCGGCACGGACGGCACCGCCGCCTCCACCACCGCCCGGCGCCGGGCCAGGTACTCGTCGACGCCGCCCGGCAGCATGCGCAGCGTCCGGTCGCCGAGGAGAGCCCACACCGTGTCGGTCGTACGTTCGACGAAGTACCGGTCGTGGCTCACCACCACCAGCGAACCGGGCCAACCGTCCAGCAGGTCTTCGAGTTGGGTGAGCGTCTCGATGTCGAGGTCGTTGGTCGGCTCGTCCATGAACAGCACGTTGGGCTCGTCCATCAGCAGCCGCAGCAACTGCAACCGGCGCCGCTCCCCGCCCGACAGATCGCCCACGGGCGTCCACTGCTTCTCGCCCGTGAAGCCGAACTGCTCGCACAACTGTCCCGCCGTCAGCTCGCGGCCCTTGCCGAGGTCGACACGCTCGCGCACCCGCTGCACGGCCTCCAACACCCGCCACGCCGGGTCGAGTTCGGCGACCTCCTGGGACAGGTACGCCAGCCGCACCGTCTTCCCCACGACCACCCGCCCGGCCGCCGGCTCCTTCTCCTCGTACGCGGCGTCCGCCATCGCCCGCATGAGCGACGTCTTGCCCGCCCCGTTCACCCCGACCAGGCCGATCCGGTCCCCGGGACCGAGGTTCCACGTCAGGTGCTCGACCAGCGTCTTGGGACCGGCCTGCACGGTGACGTCCTTGAGTTCGAACACCGTCTTGCCGAGTCGGGCGTTCGCGAACCGCATCAGCTCGGAGCGGTCGCGCGGCGGCGGTTCGTCGGCGATCAGCTCGTTGGCCGCCTCGATGCGGAACTTCGGCTTGCTGGTCCGCGCCGGGGCGCCGCGCCGCAGCCAGGCCAGCTCCTTGCGGATCAGGTTCTGCCGCTTGACCTCCTCGGTCGCGGCGATCCGCTCGCGCTCGGCGCGGGCCAGGACGTACGCCGAGTAGCCGCCCTCGTAGTCGTGCACCCGCCCCGCCTGCACGTCCCAGGTGCGCGTGCAGACCTCGTCGAGGAACCAGCGGTCGTGCGTCACGACCACGAGCGCCGAGCGGCGTGCCTTGAGGTGCCCGGCGAGCCACGAGATGCCCTCGATGTCGAGGTGGTTGGTCGGCTCGTCCAGGATGATCAGGTCGTGCTCGCCGATCAGCAGCTTGGCCAGTGCGATGCGGCGGCGCTCGCCGCCGGACAGCGGCCCGATCACGGTGTCCATGCCCTGCGGGAAGCCCGGCATGTCCAGGCCGCCGAACAGGCCCGCGAGCACGTCGCGGATGCGTGCGTCGCCCGCCCAGTCGTGGTCGGGCCGGTCGCCGACGATCTCGTGCCGCACGGTCGCGGCCGGGTCCAGGTCGTCCTGCTGGCTCAGGAACCCGAGGCTCAGCCCGGTCATGTGGGTGACGCGTCCGGAGTCGACCGGCTCCTGCTGCGCCATCGCCTTGATCAGCGTCGTCTTGCCGTCGCCGTTGCGGCCGACGACGCCGATGCGGTCGCCCTCGCCGACGCCGAGGGAGACGCCGTCGAGCAGCGTGCGCATGACGTATGCCTTGCTCACGGACTCAAGGTTGACCAGGTTCGCCACAGCACGACCTTCTCGGGGGACGGGAAACACCCGATTCTACGGCTCGGGTGAGGGGGCTCGGCGGGTGCGCCCGACCGGTGCGATACGACCGGCAAGAGGCGCATTACAGCAAGAGGTACAAGCGGGAGACATACGTCACGGCACAGCAGGTCCGCGCGAGACAGAAAGCGACGCCGGCCTCAGGCCCCTCAGACCGCCCCCGGCGCACTCTCCGCATTGCGCATGCGCGGCAGCACCCGCGCCCCGCCCACCGGCCCATAGGCGATTTTGGTGGTGCGGCACGTGCCCGAAGCCTCCAGCGCCCGCGCGACCGCGTACGCCCCCGCCTCGTCGGCCGCCAGGAACGCGCACGTCGGCCCGGAACCCGACACCAGCGCCCCCAGCGCCCCGGCCGCGGTGCCCGCCGCCAGCGTCCCGCGCAGCGCCGGGCGCAGCGACAGCGCGGCGTCCTGGAGGTCGTTCGCCATGCCCGCCCCCAGCGCGGCCGCGTCGCCCGCGCGCAGGGCCGCGATCAGCTCCTCGCGCGGTGCCGGGTCCGGTACGTGGGCCCCCGCGACCTCGCGCAGCCGGTCGCACTCGGCGTAGACGGCCGGGGTCGACAGTCCGCCGTCGGCGAGTGCGAAGACCCAGTGGAAGCGGCCGACCGAGGCCACCGCGGCGAGGCGTTCGCCCCGCCCGGTGCCGATGGCGGTGCCGCCGAGGTCGCTGAACGGCACGTCGCTGCCGAGTTCCGCGCCGAGGCGGCGCAGCATCTCGCGGGGTGTGTTGCCGCGCCACAGGGTGTCGCAGGCCAGCAGGGTGGCCGCGGCGTCGGCGCTGCCTCCGGCCATGCCGCCCGCGACCGGGATGCCCTTGCGGATGTGCACGTGCAGGTCGGGCGAGGTGCCGAGGCGGTCGGCGAGGAGTTCGACGGCGCGGGCGGCGAGGTTGGTGCGGTCGAGCGGGACTTCGCCGGTGCCTTCGCCCTCGGCGGTCACCGTGAGGGTGTCGGCGCGGGTGACGGTCACCTCGTCGAAGAGGGACACGGCGTGGAACACCGACACCAGTTCGTGGTACCCGTCCGGCCGGACCGCCCCCACGGCGAGCTGGAGGTTGACTTTGGCGGGAACCTGGACGGTCACGGAAGCCACGAGTGCGGGTGCCCCTCGTTCTCGGATGCTGGTCGCGTCGATCGTACGGCCCGTGAGGACCTGGTTACGCGGGGGGTGGCGCGCCGGGAGCGGCCTGCGGGCGTGCCTCCGCGATGCGCGTGAACTGCCCGATGTCGAGCGCCTCGCCGCGTGCCTTGGGGTCGACCCCGGCGGCCACCAGCGCCTCTTCGGCGGCGGCCGGGGAGCCCGCCCAGCCCGCGAGTGCCGCGCGCAGCGTCTTGCGGCGCTGCGCGAACGCGGCGTCCACGACGGCGAATACCTCCTCGCGGGTGGCGGTGGTGGCGGGCGGTTCGCGGCGGACCAGCGAGACGAGTCCGGAGTCGACGTTGGGGGCGGGCCAGAAGACGTTGCGGCCGATCGCGCCGGCGCGCTTGACGTCGGCGTACCAGGCGGCCTTGACCGACGGGACGCCGTACACCTTGCCGCCGGGCCGGGCCGCGAGGCGGTCGGCGACCTCGGACTGCACCATCACCAGCGTGCGTTCGATGCTCGGGAAGGTCTGGAGCATGTGCAGCAGCACCGGGACCGAGACGTTGTAGGGCAGGTTCGCCACCAACGCGGTCGGCGGCGGGCCGGGCAGTTCGGCGACGGTCATCGCGTCGGCGTGCACGAGCGCGAACCGGTCGGCTCGTTCGGGCATGCGGGCCTCGACCGTGGTCGGCAGGTGCCGGGCGAGGACGGGGTCGATCTCGACCGCGACGACGCGGTCCGCGGCTTCGAGGAGGGCGAGGGTGAGCGAGCCGAGGCCGGGGCCGATCTCCACCACCACGTCGTCGGGGCGTACCTCCGCGGTGCGCACGATGCGCCGCACGGTGTTGGCGTCGATGACGAAGTTCTGGCCGAGCTGCTTGGTGGGCCGTACGCCCAGTGCCCCGGCCAGCTCGCGGATGTCCGCGGGGCCGAGCAGACCGGGCCCCGCGGGACGATCACTCACGAGTACAGCTTACGGCCGCAGATCGGCCACGGACTCGCGCCCCGCTGCACGAACAGCAGCTTCGCGCGGTACGTCTGCTCCGCCGCGGGCGCGGTGCTCGCGACCCCCGTGCCGCCCATCGACTGCCAGGTGCGCGCGTCGAACTGGTAGAGCCCGTGGTACGTCCCGGACGGGTCGACCGCCGTGGGACGGCCCCCCGCCTCGCACTTGGCCAGCGCGCTCCAGTTGAGGTCGTCGGCACCCGCAACCGAGGTGGGCAGCTGCTTGGTGCCCACCTTGACCACCTGGTGCACCGGCGCCTTGACGATCTCCTCCTTGACCTTGCGCGGGTTCTGCCTGACGCCGTCGACGGTCTCGTACGCCCAGGTCACCTTTTTGATCCCGGCGACGCCCTTGGTCTCGACGGACTCCTGGCCCTTGAACCGCGTCGGGTCGTCCTGCTTCTTGGTCTCGAAGGGGATGCGCTCGTCCTTGACGACCGTCGTGCCGGTGACACGCAGGACGGACACCGTCATGCCCTCGGTGGGATAGGTGTCGGTGGGCACGCTTACGCGGTCCTGCGGCCCTATGGCGATCTGCGCCTGCCGCAGCACCTCGTCGAGACTGGCCGCGTTCGTGCGCACCGGGAGCTGGCGGCCGTCGACCATGAAGGTCACGCCGCGCTCGGTGCGCACGTCCAGGGCGAGGCCCTGGCGGCCGATGGGGGCTTCGCGCGGCACCGACAGGTAGGCGCCGTCGGTACGCACCTTGAGCTGGTCCATGGCCTCGGCGACGGACATGGCGGTCACCCAGACCTGCTGCGGGCGGCCGTCGAGGGTCAGGTCGAGGAGGCGGCCGTACCGGATCGCGACCTCGTCGCCGTCGTCGAGGTCGGCGTCGCGGCCCGGGGCGACGACGTCGTGTTCGCCTATGTCGATCTGCTCGCGGGCCAGCACGTCGCCGACGTTGGAGGCGAACGTGTGCACGCTGCGCTTCTCGCCGTCCACGATGATCGTGATCGTCTTGTCGTACTGCACGAAGGCGGTGGTACCGCCCACCAGCACGGCCACGACCAGCAGTTGGGGCACCAGCATGCGCGGCGAGAACCCGCGGCGGGGCGCTCTTCCGCGCCGACGCCCACGCTCGGCGGAACGACTCAAAAGGGTGGCTCCCTCACCTGCCGGTAGGCCCACAGGCCGACGTGCGGCCGGTGCGGGTCGACCGGTGCCAGTCGACCGAGCATGGGACTGTAACAGGTTGCCGATGCCCAACTGCCGTTCCACCGCGTACGGGTGAACCCGGCGGCGGCCCTCAGACGGTCCCGAATACCCGTTCGGCGTTGGCCGCCAGGGCGGTGCACAGGGTGTCCTCGTCGACGCCCTTCACCGCGGCCATCGCGCGCACCGTCACCGGGACGAGGTACGGCGCGTTCGGCCGTCCGCGGTGCGGGACCGGGGTGAGGAACGGCGCGTCCGTCTCGACCAGCAGCAGGTCCAGCGGCGCCGCGGCCACCGCGTCGCGCAGCGGCTGCGCGCTGGGGTAGGTGATGTTCCCGGCGAAGGACATGACGTAGCCGCGGTCGGCGCAGGTCTTGGCCATCTCGGCGTCGCCGGAGAAGCAGTGGAACACCACGGTCTCCGGGGCGCCTTCCTCCAGGAGGATGCGCAGCACGTCGTCGTGGGCCTCGCGGTCGTGGATGACCAGCGCCTTGCCGTACCGCTTCGCGATCGCGATGTGGCGGCGGAACGACTCCTGCTGCACCGCGGTGCCCTCGGGGCCGGTCCGGAAGTAGTCGAGGCCGGTCTCGCCGACGCCGCGCACCTGCGGCAGCGCGGCGAGTTCGGCGATCTCCGCGATCGCCGCGTCGAGTGCGGCCGTCCCGCCCGGCTCGCGGCGCTGCCCGGACCAGCCGTCGGGGTCGCCGTGCACGATCCTGGGCGCCTCGTTCGGATGCAGGGCGACCGTGGCGTGCACGCGCGGGTTGTCGAGCGCGGCCTCGGCCGCCCACTTCGACGACGGGACGTCGATGCCGACCTGGACGAGCGTCGAGACGCCGACCGCGGCGGCCGCGGCGAGGGCCGAGCCGACGTCGCCCTCCTGGAGGTCCAGGTGCGTGTGCGCGTCCCAGACGGGCACCCGCAGCGACGGCGGTGCGGGGGGCGGAGTGGTGTCCCTCGGCCCGCCGTCGCGGCGTGTGCGCTTGCCCATCGGGTCAGCTTTCCTTCTGCTCGTCGCGCTTCTCCTCCAGGCGGGGGAAGAGGATCTCGCCCTTGGTGACGGTCGCACCGGCGGGCAGGAGGCCCCAGGCGCCCGCGTCCAGGAGCTTCTGGTCGGCGAGCGCGCCCAGGTGCGCCTCGGCGCCGAGCGACGCCCACAGCTTCTCGGCGGTCGCGGGCATGACCGGGTTGAGCAGGACGGCGAGCGCCCGCAGCGACTCGGCCGCCGAGTAGAGGATCGTCGCCAGGCGGGCCTGGCCCTCGGGCGAGGTGTCCTTGGCGACCTTCCAGGGCTCCTGCTCGGTCAGGTAGCCGTTGACCTGCTTGACGTACGCGAACACGTCGTCCAGCGCGCCCTGGAAGTCCAGTTGCTCGACCTTGGCGTCGGCCGACTTCACGGTCTCCGCCAGCGCCGCGTGCAGGGCGCTCTCCGCGGCGCCCACCGCGGTCGCCTCGGGCAGCGTGCCGCCGAAGTACTTGCCGACCATCGCCGCGACGCGCGAGGCGAGGTTGCCGAAGTCGTTGGCGAGCTCCGAGGTGTACCGCGCGGAGAAGTCCTCCCACGAGAACGAGCCGTCCTGCCCGAACGGGATCGCGCGCATGAAGTAGTAGCGGTACGCGTCCACGCCGAAGTGCTCGGTGAGCTGCTGCGGCGAGATGCCGGTCAGCTTCGACTTGCTCATCTTCTCGCCGCCGACCAGCAGCCAGCCGTGCGCGAACACCTTGTGCGGCAGCGGCAGTCCGGCCGCCATCAGCATCGCCGGCCAGATGACCGCGTGGAAGCGCAGGATGTCCTTGCCCACGATGTGCACGTCGGCGGGCCACGTCTCGCCGAACTTCGCCTGGTCGGTGCCATAGCCCACGGCGGAGGCGTAGTTGAGCAGCGCGTCGATCCACACGTACAGCACGTGTCCGGAGTCCCACGGGATCGGGATGCCCCAGTCGAACGTCGACCGCGAGATGGACAGGTCCTGGAGGCCCTGCTGCACGAACTTCAGCACCTCGTTGCGCGCCGAGGCCGGCTGGATGAAGTCCGGATTGGCCTCGTAGAAGGCGAGCAGCTTGTCGGTGTACGCGGACATCCGGAAGAAGTAGTTGTCCTCCGACAGCATCTCCACCGGGCGGCCGTGGATCGGGCACAGCTTCTCGCCCTCGTACTCGCCGGTGCCGTCGACGAGCTCGCCGGGAAGCTTGAACTCCTCGCAGCCGACGCAGTACGGGCCCTCGTACGAGCCCTTGTAGACCTCGCCGTTGTCGTACAGGTTCTGCCAGAACTCCTGGACGCGCTGCGCGTGCCGGGGCTCGGTGGTGCGGATGAAGTCGTCGTTGGCGATCTCAAGGTGCTGCCAGAGCGGCTTCCACGCCGTCTCGACGAGCCGGTCGCACCACTCCTGCGGCGTCACGCCGTTCGCCAGGGCGGTGCGCATGACCTTCTGGCCGTGCTCGTCGGTGCCGGTCAGGTACCACACCTTCTCGCCGCGCTGGCGGTGCCAGCGGGTGAGCACGTCACCTGCGACGGTCGTATAGGCGTGGCCGAGGTGCGGGGCGTCGTTGACGTAGTAGATCGGGGTGGTGACGTAGAACGCCTTGCCGCCCGCGTGTCCGCCCGGGGTCGTGGAGAGATCAGTGGATCCAGTGGCCGCCATGCCGGAAATCCTACGGCCCGCGGCGGGTGGGTCGCCCCCGAGTATCACGGGCGGGTGTCACGGGGCGGCCCACCCTGCCGTCGACCTGCGGTCAGCGGCGGGACAGGCGCAGCAGGTGCCAGGAGTGCGTCCGCCCGCCGGACGAACGCGGCGGCGGCGCCGCGGACGCGACGCGGCCGGCGGGCAGGATCCGCAGGCGGGCGCCCTCGCAGTGCTCGCAGCGGGGACGGCTGAAGGGCGACGGCACACGGTTGCCGTCCGAGTAGTAGTGGCAGACCCGCTCGCCGTGCAGGTCGGTGACGTGGTGGATCTCGTACGCGCGCTCCCAGCCGTGGCCGCAGCCAAGACACACGAACGAGTACGCCTCGTGCACGATGGTCGATTGGTTCATGGCGACCTCCTCGCGCGGCCTGCCCACCGACGGTTCGGTGGTTCCTCGGCCCCGACTCCCAGGAAATGCCCCTCGCACGGCCCCGCGCACCGGTGGTTACAAGGCCTTGGCATCTTCTGGTGAGGAGAATGAAGAAGTTGGGGCCTCCTTGGGCCGAACACTCCCATTGTGCTACCGACACGTTGCCCGCGCTTGACGCGTGGCCTGGGGGTGGGTGGGTCGACGAGGGTGGCCTGCGCTCGACAAGTTGGTCGGACCTCGGTGCCTTGGTCGCTTGGTCGCCTCGGTCGGACCTCTACGCCGTGGTCGTCCTGGTCGCCTCGGTCGCTTGATCGCCTCGGTCGTTTGGTCGCCTCAGTCGGCTCCTCGGTCGTTTGGTCGCCTCAGTCGGCTCCTCGGTCGTTTGGTCGCCTCAGTCGACTCCCCGGTCGTCCCGCCCGCTCGCTCAGTCCTTGCGCTTCGCCGCCACCACCGCGTCGAAGACCTCGCGCTTGGGCAGGCCCAGCTCGGCCGCGACCTCGGCGATGGCCTCCTTGCGGTGCTGTCCGGCCTCCTCGCGGCGGGCGACCAGCGCGGCCAGTTCGGCCGGGCCGAGGTCGGCGGGCCTCGGCGGCGGCGCGCCCTCGACGACGACGGTGATCTCGCCGCGCACGCCGTCGGCGGCCCAGGCGGCGAGCTCGGCGAGCGGGCCGCGGCGTACCTCCTCGTACGTCTTGGTCAGCTCGCGGCACACCGCCGCACGCCGGTCGCCGCCGAAGGCTTCGGCCATCGCCGCGAGCGCGTCGGCGACACGGTGCGGTGCCTCGAAGAAGACCATCGTGCGCGGCTCGGCGGCCACGTCCCGCAGGCGTCCGGCCCGTTCGCCCGCCTTGCGCGGCAGAAAGCCCTCGAAGCAGAACCGGTCGACCGGCAGACCGGACAGCGCCAAAGCGGTGAGCACCGCCGACGGGCCGGGTACCGCGGTCACGCGTACGCCCTCCGCGACCGCGGCCTCGACGAGGCGGTACCCGGGGTCGGAGACCGACGGCATGCCCGCGTCGGTGACCAGCAGCACACGCGCACCGCCGAGCAGTTCGCGCACGAGTTCGGGGGTACGCGCGGACTCGTTGCCCTCGAAATAGGAGACCACCCGTCCGGGTACCTCCACCCCCAGCGCGTTCGTGAGCCTGCGCAGGCGCCGCGTGTCCTCGGCCGCGACGACGTCGGCCGCGGCGAGCTCCGCGGACAGCCGGGGAGGTGCGTCGCCGACCTCGCCGATCGGAGTACCGGCAAGCACGAGGACACCGCTGGGTTCATGTTCCACGGCACCATCCTCCCCCGTGGTGGGCCCCGCACCGCCCCGCGGTCAATACGATGACCGCGTGACGAGCGACGTGGCGACCGACAACCCCACCCGCAAGCGCTCCTCGGAAGGGGGCGGCGGGGCCGCGCCCGCGCCTCCGGACGCG
>NZ_JBPKBH010000017.1:0-40678 GCF_051388915.1 Yinghuangia sp. YIM S09857
GGTCAAGGAGATCCAGTGCGTCACGATCCCCAAGGACGTGCCGCTGACCTCCGCCTGCCTGGTCCCCTGCGGCGTGGTGACCGGCGCCGGCGCGGTGCTCAACCGCGCGAACGTGCTGCCCGGTCAGACCGCCGCGGTGATCGGACTCGGCGGCGTCGGCCTCGCCGCGGTGCAGGCGCTGCGCCTCAAGGGCGCGGGGCGCGTGGTCGGCATTGACACGGTCCCCGGGAAGTTCGACCTGGCCCGGCAGTTCGGCGCGACCGACTTCGTACAGGCCGGCAAGGGCGTCGACGTCGCCGACGAGATCCGCACGCTGTTCCCGTACAGCGAGGACCAGAAGGTCGGCACGTTCGGCGCGGGCGGCGTGGACTGGATCTTCGAATGCACCGGTGTTCCGGCGGTTCTGGAGAACGCCCTCGAAGCCCTCGACTGGGGCGGGACGCTGATCGCGGTCGGGCAGCCTTCGCAGACCGCCACCGCGAACATCCGAATCGCCAATCTCCTCCAGTGCGACCGCGGAATCCTGGGTACGCGCGCGGGCGGCGTCCGGCCGCACGAGGACATCCGGGCGATCGTCGAGCTTTACCGGCAGGGGAAGTTCGACCTCGACGCGCTGGTGTCCAAGGTCTATCCGTCGAACGCATTCACCGACGTTCTCGACGACATGCACAACGGCCGCATCGCGCGCGGCGTACTTGCTTTCTGACCGGAGCCGGTCGGCCGTGTCCGAATATTGAGAACGCGTTCCACCGAGGTTCGGGGAGGATCAGATGGAACAGCAGTCCGGCACGGCCATCGGCAACTGGGGCCGCTGGGGCGAGGAGGACGAGCGCGGCACGCTCAACCTGATCGAGCCGAAGGGCGTCGCCGCGGCGGCGCACGAGGTCCGGACGGGTCAGGCGTACGCGCTCGGCCTGCCCATCCAGCGCGAGGGCGCGCCCGTCTTCGACTACCGGGGCGCGCCCCAACGGCTGACGCTGACCAGCCAGACGGACAACATGTTCGACGACTTCCCCGGCGGCAAGGAGGTCGGGGCGAACGAAGACGTCCTGGTCATCGCGTCGCACAGCATCACGCACATGGACGCGCTGTGCCACGTGCAGCACCGGGGCAAGTTCTACAACGGGTTCGACGCGTCGACGTTCCGCACCCACACCGGTGCCGAGCGCTGCGGCATCGAGAAGCTGGGGGCGTTCGCCACCCGCGCGGTGCTGCTCGACCTGCCCCGCCACCAGGGCGTCGACTTCCTGGAGCCGGGGGCCACCATCACCCGCGCCGACCTGGAGGGATGCGCCGAGGCGCAGGGTGTGGAGGTACGCGCGGGCGACGCGCTGCTGGTGCGCACCGGCCACCTGGACAACTGGCGCACCGAGACGTCGGCCGGGCGCGAGGTGTCGTTCGCGCAGGCGGGGCTGGGGCTCGACGCCGTGTCGTACATCCGCGACCACGACATCAGCGCGGTCGGCTCGGACAACAGCGCGATCGAGGTCATCCCCTTCGACGACGAAACGTTCCTCGCGGTGCACATCGCGCTGCTGGTGGAGTCCGGCGTACCGCTCATGGAGCACCTGTGGCTGACCGACCTCGCCGCGGGCATGGCCGAGGCCGGCACATGGTCGTGTCTGCTCACCGTGACACCGCTCCCGGTCACCGGGGCAACGGGCAGCCCCATCAACCCGGTTGCCATTGTCTGAACGGGCGGGCGCTGCCATAGTTCGGAGATGGTTCGGAAGGACCCCGAATTTTCGGCGGGCCGGACGGAATGACCCGTACGGCTTGCCGTGGCCGACAGGCCGTCTCGGTCTCGTTTCCTCCGTCGAGACCGAGGCGGCCGCCGGGGATTGCGGGCGGGGATTTCCCGGTCCGGCGCGACGTTCCGGAAATCGGATTATTCAATTGACGAAGTCAAGTACTGGTACGATGGCACCGTGAACTCCACCGACAATGTCGACGCGATCCAGCGGGCACTGGAAGCCCTCTTCCGCCGCAACGCCAGCCGCCGAGTCTACGCGCGCCAGGCAGCGGTCGCCGGGGCCACCATTTCGCAGCCCGCGTACGTGCTGCTGCGCCGCGTCAAGAAGGCCGGGCCGCTGCCGATGGGCGAGCTCGCCCGGCTGACCAACATGGACCCGGGCGCCACCGCCCGCCAGGTCGGCCAGCTCGAACGCGAGGGGTACGTCAAGCGTTCGCCGAGCCCCGACGACGGCCGCGTCAGCCTGGTCTCGCTGACGCCGCGCGGCGACGCGGTGCGGCGCCGCCTCACGTCGGTGATGGACCAGCACCTGAACGAGATGCTGTCGAAGTGGAGCGAGGAGGACCGCGCCGCGTTCGCGGTGCTGCTGAACCGCTTCGTCGAGGACATGGCCGCGACCGAGCTGCACGGGACCGTCGAGGACGAGTCCGCCTGAGCGGCGGCGGGCTTCCGCCCCGGGGCAGATGCTGCCACCGGGGCGGTTCGCCTGTTGTGCCTTCGGCTGTGTGCCGTTGTCCGCGCAGCCGGTTACGCCAGGCCGGAGAAGTCGACGTTGCCGACCGTGAGGCTCGCGTTGAAGCCGCCGTCCAGGTTGAGGTTGACGCCGTTGATGAAGCCGGACGCGTCAGCCCCCAGGAACGCGAGGCCCAGCGCGACGTCCAGCCCGGTGGCCAGGCGGCCGTTGCCCTGCGACACGTTCCAGTCGATGACCTTGTCGGACATCGTCTTGCGGAAGTCCGGCAGCAGCGGCGTGTCGATCGGCGACGGGCAGATGCTGTTGACGCGAAGTCCCTTGGCGGCTGCGGTCTTTGCGTAGTGCATCGTGTAGACCTGCACGATCTCCTTGGAGTAGGAGTACGCCTCGACCTCGCGCGTCGCCAGCTCCGCCTGGGCCTCGTCCCAGCCGTCGATCGCGATGAGCGCCTTGATGTCCTCCAGGTGCGGTCCCCAGCCGAAGCCGGCGATGGAGGCGGTGTTCACGATCGCGCCGCCCTCGCGGACCGTGCCGTTGTCGACCAGGGCCTCGGTGAGGCGGCGCAGGCCGAGGTAGTTGACGCCGAAGACCACCGGGGCGGGGAGCGTTCCGGCCACGCCCGCGTTGTTGAACAGGACGTCCAGCGGCCCGTCGGCGGTGATCGCGGCGATCGCGGCGTCCACGGAGGCGGGGTCGTTCAGGTCGGTCTGCACGAACTTGTGGGCAGAGCCCGTGGGTTCCTTGACGTCCAGGACCGTGATGTGCTCCGCACCGAGCTCGGCGAGCAGCTCGACCAGGGCCGCGCCGACTCCCGAGTAGCCGCCGGTGACGACGACGCGCTTGCCTGCGTAGCTGAACGGGCTGGTCATGTGGGCATCTCCTCCAGGGTGGTGCGGGAGCGTGGTCAACGTATAACCGTCGCTTGACACGGTCAAGAGTGCTGCCTAGCGTCGGCGGGTGGGCACAACGACAAGCACTTCCGCAGGTGGGCCGCCAGTTCGGCTCGACGTATCCGACGGCGTGGCCGTCGTCACCCTCGACCGGCCGGACCGGCTGAACGTGTTCTCGGGCGGCATGGGCGTCGCCCTCGGCGAAGCGTATGCCCGATGCGACGCGGACGACAGCGTGCGCGCGGTGGTGCTGACCGGTGCGGGACGCGCATTCTGCGCGGGGGCGGACATCGCGCCGTCCTCCGGCAGCTTCGACGCGCCCGCATCCCCGGGGGAGTTCACCGCCTCGCCGATCTCGCCGCCGGCCTTCCGGGTGCGCAAGCCGGTGATCGCCGCGATCAACGGGCACGCGATCGGCATCGGGCTCACGCTCGCGCTGGAGTGCGACATCCGGTACGTCGCCGCGGACGCGAAACTCGCCGTGCCGCAGGTGCGGCGCGGCATGGTCCCGGACGCCCGGTCGCACTGGACGCTGGCCCGCGCGACCTCCCGGGCGGTCGCCGCGGACATCCTCCTGACGGGCCGCACCTTCCTCGGCGCCGAGGCGGTGGCCCTGGGCGTCGCCTCCCGCGCGCTCCCCGCGGACGAGGTCCTGCCGGCGGCCCTGGCGACCGCGCGGGACATCGCCGAGAACGTGAACCCCCTGTCGTCGGCACTGAGCAAGCGCCTGCTGTGGTTGGACGAGACGGGGGAGGGGGACCGTATCGAGGAGCTGGAGACGGCGTACCACCGCCTGCTCATGGGCACCCCGGACGCGAAGGAGGGCCCCCGCGCCTGGATGGAACGCCGCCCGCCGGAGTGGACGGCGAGGGTGACGGAGGAGTGGGACCGCGTGCGGGAGATGGAGCGCCGCACCGGTGACCCGGAGCCACCCGGCGCGCCCTCCACGTCCTGAATCCACTCCACTTCTCAACCTCTCAGGAGCCGAACTGTGCCGAAACTTCCCCCTCTTGACGTCATGGCCGCGGGCAAGGGCCTGCGCGAGACCGGTGCCACCGCGGCCGACGCGGAGCGCGCCGGGTTCGACGGACTGTGGCTGACCGAGGGCGGGCGTACCGCGTTCGGCGCCGCGACCGCCGCCGCGCTCGCCACCTCCTCGCTCACCGTCGGCACCGGGATCGCGGTCGCGTTCGCGCGCAGCCCGATGATCGCCGCGGCCGCCGCCCGCGAGCTCCAGGAGGCGACCGGCGGCCGCTTCGTCCTCGGCCTGGGCACCCAGGTCCGCGCGCACGTCGAGCGCCGCTACTCCGCCGAGTTCGACCACCCCGGCCCCCGCCTGCGCGAGTACGTCGAGTCGGTACGCGCCATCTGGCGCGCCTTCCGTGGCGAGGAACGCCTGCGCTACCAGGGCGAGTTCTACCGCTTCAGCCTCATGACCCCGGAGTGGTCGCCGGGCCCGACCGACCTGCCCGACCCGGAGATCTACCTCGCCGGCGTCAACCCGTGGATGCTCCGCATGATCGGCGAGCTCGGCGACGGCCTGCACGTGCACCCGCTGCACAGCACCCGCTACCTCGACGAGGTCGTACGCCCCGAACTCGCCGCCGGAGCCGCGCGCGTCGGGCGTACCGCCACCGACGTCACGGTGGTCGTCCCGGTCATGACGGCGACCGGCGAGACCGAGGCGGAGATCGCCGCGCAGCGCGACAAGCTCCGCATGCGGCTCGCGTTCTACGGGTCCACACCCGGCTACGCCAAGGTCTTCGAGACGCACGGATGGGACGACCTCCAGCCGTCCCTCAACCGCCTGTTCGCCGCGAAGGACACCGCGGGCATGGCCGCCGCCGTCACCGACGAGGTGCTGGACGCGCTCACCGTCTCGGCGCCCTGGGACGGCCTCGCCGCCGCACTCGCCGACCGCTACCGGGGCGCGGCAGACCGGCTCATCGCGTACTCGGCGGTGAGCACCTGGAACTCACCCGCGGATGTGGAGCGTTGGGCCGCGGTGGCGGCCGACTGGCGCAAGCTGTCGGACTAGCTCCTGGGTCGGTTCCCCGACCGGCCGTCCGTCTGCGGCACTCAACTCTCCGCCCGAACACGCGAGTTGGCCTGCTCCGAGCGCTCGGACCAGGCCCACTCGCGTACTCGGTGGAGCTACTGACCCTGCACCAGGTGCGCCTTCGCCTCGTCGTATCCGGCGTCGCCGGGGGCCGCAGCCGGGGTGTACACGAGGTGGACGACACCGGTGCCGAAAGTCGTCGACGACTTGAGTGCCAACGGCAGCGCGGTCTCGCCCTCGCCGAACAGCCGCAGGCCCTTGCGCAGCACGATCGGGTGAACGAGCAGGTGCAGCTCGTCCACCAGTCCGGCGGCCAGCAACTGGCGTACGACCGACACCGATCCGCTCAGTGAGATGTCCCCGCCCGGTTCCGCCTTCAGTGCGGTGACCGACTCGACCAGATCGCCCCGGAGCTGCTCGGAGTTGCGCCAGGTGAACGTCAGTTCGCGGTGCGACGCGACGATCTTGCGCATGTCGCCGAGCGCCTTCGCGAAGCCCGCGTCCTCGCCCCCGCCCGCCTCGCGCTCGGGCCACGCCCCAGCGAAGCTCTCGTACGTCTCGCGGCCGAACAGCATCGTGTCGGCGGATGTCGCGAGCGCGCCCACGGCCTCGCCCATCTCGTCGTTGAAGTAGGGGAAGTGCCACTCGTGCGGGTTCTCGACGACGCCGTCGAGCGAGATGAACAGTCCGGCGGTGATCTTCCTCATGGTGGGTGCCTCCGATGGGTCCGTGCGCTGCCTGCCGTGTCACCAGTTAGGACGGCGGGCCGCACCCGAACTCATCGCTGCCGCGGATTGTTTTCCACACGGCGTCCAATCCGGTGGCGATCGGTGGCGTCCGGTGGCGACCGGTGGCGTCCGGGCGACGTCAGGGCGACGTCAGGGCGACGTCAGGGCGACGTCAGGGCGACGTCAGGGTGGCGGCAACCAACCCGTGCTGCTGTTCGTGAAGCCTCGCTTAACGGTCGTTACGAGAACTGCCGTTGTTGCGCGTACCGCCGCTGAGCAGGATGAACGACGTGAAGAGCATCGAGATCACGGCAACGGCCGCCGCACGAGGCGGCGGCAAGTACGCGAGCCCTGTCGTCGGCGACGGCACGGCGTAGGTCCGGGCCCGCCCGCCTCCCGCCGCACCGCGGACCGTACCCCGCGGTCGGCGACGCGGGTACCAAAGGGCCGCTCCGCGGCCGGAATTCGGCCGCGCGTCGGTGCGTCGTCGCTCGGGGACGACGCGCCGATCGGGCTCCCTCCGGGCAACCGGCCCGGCCGGCACCGGAGTTCAGAGCGGGAGCACCTGGTCCGGACGCACCGTCACCGTCACCTGGCGCGTGCCCCCCATGACGCCTGGGACCGTGAATGCGACCGAGACCCCCCGGAACCCGACGCTGGTGACCACCCCCTCCGCGTTCTGCGGGACATAGGGCTTGCTCCAGCTCTCGATGTCGGAATTGGCGATGACCGGGTCGCCGATTTTCATGCCGCGTCCCCTCCTCGGGAATCGACCGGAAGGCAGTGAGCGAACCAGTCAACCTCCGAGCCCCGGTACCGGCACGCACTTCTCCGGAAACCACCCCAACGGGTGACGCGCCCCGCCCGGACGTGTCAGAAAAAGCCCACCCGAGACCGCGATCGGTCGGACGCCGCCGTGATCACAACGACGGATCGCCGAACCCGGCAGGCGGTTTCACGCCGCCCGCGGGACCCGGCACACCGCGGAAGTCGTACGGCACCGGCTCCCGCCCCGCCTGCACCACCCACGCGCGTCCGGTGTCCGTCGACGCCAGGCAGCCCAGCACCGCGGCGGCTATGTCCTCGGCGCGCAGCAGTGGCATGCCCTGGGCCTCCAGGTACGCCTTGGCGCCGCCGAGCAGCGGGGTGTCGGTCAGCCCGGGGCACACCGCGTGGATGGTGATGCCCCGTTCGGCCAGGTCCGAGGCCAGCGACCGGACGAGCCCGACCACCGCGTGCTTGGTCGCGGTGTAGACGGGGTCGCGCGGGAACGCGGCCAGGCCCGCGAGGGACGACGTGGCAACCAGCCGTCCACCGCCGCGGGCCTCCAGCGCGGGGACCAGCGCGCGGGCGCCGAAGACGACTCCGTCGACGTTGATCGCCATGATGCGGCGGTACTGGGCGTCGGTGAGCGAGGCGATTCCGGCACCGCCGGTGTCGACGCCCGCGTTGAGGAACCCGATGTCGATGCCGCCGAAGACCTTGGTGACGTTCTCGACGAGACGCGTCCAGTGGGCGGGCGAGGTGACGTCGAGCTCGCCGTACCAGGCGCCGAGCGTGTCCGCGGCGCGCTGCCCGGCCGCGTTGTCGATGTCGGCGACGACCACCTGGGCCCCGGCGTCGATCAGCGCGCGGCAGGTCGCGTAGCCGATGCCGGACGCGCCGCCGGTGACCACCGCCACCTTGCCGACCAGGTCGTACGTGCCGTTGTCGGGGCCGCCGTGGGAGCCGCTGCCGGGCCCGCCGTCCGCACCGCCGCCGTCGCCGTCCACCACGCGTCCCCCTCCGCCTGCGGGCCGTGAAACGGGCACGACCGCCCAGGATTGTGCCCCCGTAGCGGCCATCACGTCCAGACCTTGACTTTTCACCGACAGGAGTGATGCTGTTCACCTGACGGTGTGTCAGTTATGACCGCGCTCACAGACGTGACACAACACCACTCTGCGCGGAGATGTGTCTTCACAGGACCGTGACGACATGCTAAACACTGTCAACCAGTCGGATCGGATTCCCGAACAGGGATTCGGTTGGCAGCTCTCGGAAGAGCGCTGAACCGCCGTCCGGCCACCCCTTGTTTTGTCAAAAGCGGACACGTGCGCCCTCGTGGTGACACGTGTCACGTGCACGCTCGGCTCGCTTCGCACACGGCTTAATGCACAGCACAGAACGGACAGGCCCACATGTCTGAGACCGCAGCACCCGACGCAGGACCTCCCCCACAGGTCTCGGACGACACCGGACGCCTCGACGGTGCCTCGAAGGGCAAGCTCTTCGGCATCCTGGCGATCATCGTCCTCTTCTCCGAGGTCGTGCCCCTCCAGTACGCGATGATCTCGGCCGCGGTCCCCAAGATCGCCCCCTCGTTCCCCGAGCAGGGCGAGAACATCTCCTGGATGATCGTCATCCTCGGCCTGACCGGCGGTGCGGTCAGCCCGCTGATCGGCAAGCTGTCCGACCTGTACGGCAAGAAGCGCATGCTGCTCGCGTGCAGCGTCGCCTTCCTGGCCGGCACCCTCCTGTGCGCGACCACCGACAACTGGACGATGTTCCTGGTCGGCCGTGCGCTCCAGGCGGTCGCGTTCGGCATGACGGCCATCGTCTACGGCCTCATCCGCGACCTGATGCCGCGCAAGTTCATCCCGGTCGCCATCGGCGTCTCGGCCACCGGCCTCGGCCTCTCCGCCGCCCTCGCCCCGGTCCTCGGCGGCGTGCTGACCGACCACTACTCGTGGCGCTCGCTGTTCTGGTTCCTGGCGATCTTCATGATCGTGGCGATCCCGCTGCTGGTCATGTTCGTGCCGGAGACCAAGCTGCGCGTGCACCAGAAGCTCGACTGGGTCGGCGCGGTCGTCCTCGGTGTCGGCCTCGCGATGATCCTGCTCTACATCAGCCAGGGCGAGAACTGGGGCTGGAGCGAGCCCACCGCCTGGGGCTACGCGGTCGGCGGCCTGATCGTGATCGGCCTGTGGGTGGTCTGGGAGAAGCGCCAGGACCAGCCGCTGATCGACATGAAGCTGCTGACCGCCCCGAAGGTCGCCGCCGTCATCGCGATCGCCTTCCTGGCGAACATGATCATCGGCATGCAGAACTACCTGACCAGCTACATGGCGCAGACGCCCGAGTCGGACGAGCTCAAGGGCCAGATCACCGCGGGCACGCTCGCCCAGACCGAGGCCGGGGCGCGGGCCGCGGGCACCCCGGACAGCATGATCGGCGGCCTCCTGGAGAGCATGCGTCAGGGCATCGGCTTCAACGACGACCTGAACTACGCGCTCGGGTTCTCGATGCTCGCGATGGCCCTGCACCTGGCCATCTGGCAGTCCATCGGCAGCATGATCTCGGGCCCGGTCGCCGGTGCCTGGGGCCAGCGCAGCGGCCTGCGCAAGCCGATGATCGCGGGCATGTCGCTGCTGTCCGCCGGCATGCTGATGTACGTCTTCCTGCACAACAACTGGCAGGTCATGCTGATCTGCGGCGTCGTCTACGGCATCGGCTTCGGGATGTACTACTCGGCGGCCCCGAACCTCATGATCGAGGCGGTCCCGCAGGAGCAGCAGGGCATCGCGTCCAGCATGCTCGTCGTCGCCCAGTCGTTCGGCGCCTCAGTGGGTGTCGCGCTGCTGTCGCCGATCTTCACCCGCAACGCCTTCGAGGTCTCGGTGCCGAACCCGGCCACCCAGCAGATCACCACCAACGAGATCCCGCAGGTGTACACGACGGACGCCTACGTGCAGGGCTTCTGGTTGGCCCTCGTGGCGGGCCTCCTCGGCCTCGCCATCGCGATCGTCATGAAGCACGGGCGCAACAAGGCCACCGGCGGCCTGGGCCACGAGGGCGCGGTCCCGGACGGCGGCTCGGGCGCGGCGGCCAAGGAGCCCGCGAACGCCTGACGCTCGCTCGTCGGCCGGCGTCGGCTGACGTCGGCTGAGGCACAGGCCTTTGCCTGCTGAGGCGAGTCGTTCGCCTCGCTGAAGCAAAGCTTCGGACAAGAAGATCCCCCGGGACGGGCGTCCCGGGGGATCTTCTCGTGTGCCGTGGGGGATTTTTTGCGTAAGCATTACGCGCGTCAGGCGCACGGTCGGTTCACCGACGCCGCCGCCCACCGACGCCGCCGCCCACCGGCACCGCCGCCCACCAGGCATCACGCGCGTCAGCCGCGCAGCCGCTCCAACTCCGCGACCAGGCGCGCGGCCTGCTCGGCCGGGGTGCCGTCCTCCGGGGTCAGGCGCAGCTCCGGCTTCACCGGCGCCTCGTACGGTGCGTCGATACCGGTGAAGTCGCGGATCTCGCCCGCCCGCGCCTTCGCGTACAGGCCCTTGGGGTCGCGGCTCTCGCACACCTCGATGGGGGTGTCGACGAAGACCTCCAGGAACGGCACGCCGTCGCGCTCGTGCAGCTCCCGGGCCCGGTCGCGGTCCGCCCGGTACGGGCTGATCACCGGGACCAGCGCCACGACGCCCGCGTCCGCGAACAGGCGCGCCACCTCGCCGACCCGGCGGATGTTCTCGGTCCGGTCCGCCTCGCCGAAGCCCAGGTCGGCGTTGAGGCCGTGCCGCAGGTTGTCGCCGTCCAGCCGGTACGCCGCGATCCCGCGCGCCACGAGCAGCCGCTCGGTCTCCACCGACACGGTCGACTTGCCGGAGCCCGACAGGCCCGTGAACCACACCGTGGCACCGCGCCAGGGGCGCTCCAGCCGTCCCACGCCGCTGCCGTGCCACACCACGTTCGTGCTCATCCGCGTCCGCTCCGTTCCCGCACCCCGCGCCTGCGTACCGATCACCGCGACGTTACCGGGGCGGGGTCGAACAATCCCGTGCGGTTTCGTGTGTGGTCCGGCACGCCGCGGACGGGCCCGGGCGGGCGCGCGGGTCACCGGAGCGGACTCGGCGACCCGCCTGGAGGGCTGCTCGCGGCGGCGTCCGGATCCGCGCCGAGTCCCGTCCTCGGCCCCGCCGTCTGCGCGAGCTGGGCGCCCGCCGAGCCGGTGCGGTGCATGCGGTGCCAACGCAGCCTGTTGCCCAGCACGGCCGTGACCACGGACTGGATCACCACCAGGTACATCAACTGCCGGTACACGAACTGCTGGAGCGGCAGCGTCCAGACAGGCGTCATGCGCTCGTGGTCCAGGCGCAGCGCGTACATCGCGGTGAGCAACTGCGCGACCATGAAGGCCGACCAGATCCCCAGACTCTGCCACGGGTCCAGGAACAGCAGACCGTACAGCGCGAACACGTCGACGACGGGTGCCAACAGCGGCATGAGCACTTGGAACAGGAACAGGTACGGGAGCCCCCGGCGGCCGAGGTGGCCGGCCGCGCCGCGTTCGAGCAGCGCGCCGCGGTGCTTCCACATCGCCTGCAACGTCCCGTAGCACCAGCGGTAGCGCTGCCGCCAGAGCTGCCGCAACGACTCCGGGGCCTCCGTCCAAGCCAGCGCGCGTTCCTCGTACACGACCCGCCAGCCGGCGCGACACAAGGCCATGGTCAGGTCGGTGTCCTCGGCGAGGGTGTCCTCGCTGACCCCGCCGACGCCGTTGAGGGCGCTGCGCCGGAAGCCGCCGATCGCACCCGGCACGGTCGGCATGCACTCCAGGACGTCGAACATGCGGCGGTCGAGATTGAACCCGATCACGTATTCCAGGTGTTGCCAACGCCCCAGGATGCCACGCCGGTTGCCCACCTTCGTGTTGCCGCTCACGGCGCCCACCGCAGGGTCGGCGAACGGCTGCACGAGGCGGTGGACGGCGTCCGGTTCGAAGACCGTGTCGCCGTCGATCATCACCACGAGTTCGTGGCTCGACCAGGCGATGCCGGTGTTGAGTGCGGACGCCTTACCGCCGTTGCGCTGCCGGATCACCGAGACGCCGGGCAGGCCGAGCGACTCCGCGATGTCCGCCGTGCCGTCGCTCGACCCGTCGTCGACGACGACGATCTCGACCTCGGGATGAGTGGAGGCGGCCAGCGAGCGCAATGTCGCCTCGATGCCCGCGGACTCGTTGTACGCCGGGACGATCACCGAGACCGGCTCCCACACTTCGGGCAGCCGGAACCGGCGCTTCTGCGAACGCGCCACGCGGCGTACGTGGATGCGCGCGACCACGAGCAGCACCACGAGGCGCATCACGGTCAGCACACCCGCGACCCCGAGCACCCACGACATCCCGACGGCGAACACACGGGCCGCCCGCTGCGCCCAGATCATCGCGTCGCCGCGCAACTGGGCACCGCTGTCCGCGCGCGGCGCCGGCGGCAGCCCCAGACCCTCCGACACGGTGGTGAACCGGTAGCCCTGCTTCTCCAACGAGGTCAGCAGCAGGTCCAGTCCCTCGACGGTCTGCGCGCGGTCGCCGCCGCCGTCGTGGAGCAGGACCACCGCGCCGCGTCCGTCGCGCGGTGTCGCCGACTCGGCGATCTTCGCGGCCCCGGGACGCTGCCAGTCCTTGGAGTCCAGATCGGTGGCCACCGTCAGGTAGCCGTGCGTACCCGCCCGCTGGACGGCCTCCCAGGTGCGCCCGCACAGGGCGGACGGCACGGAGGAGTACGGGGGACGCAGCAGGCGCGGGCGCACACCCGCGGCGCCGGCCAGCACGTTGTCGGTCAGGGAGAGTTCGAGGTCGGCGCGCCAGTCCGCCAGCGATCCGAGGTCCGCGTGCGTGTAGGTGTGCGTCCCGAGTTCGTGGCCCGCGTCGTGGACGCGTGCCACCAGACCCGGGTGTTCGGCCGCCTCGGCGCCGACCATGAAGAAGGTTGCCTTCGCGTTGTGCCGGGCCAGTACCTCCAGAACACGCGGCGTCCACGTCGGGTCGGGGCCGTCGTCGAAGGTGAGCGCGATGGTCCGGTCGGGCATCGACGCCGACGACGTGCCCGAATCCGTCGTACGGATGACCGGTCCGCCGCCGCGCACGCCGTCGGGGGCGGGCGCGCAGGACGCGTCGTCCGACTTGCTGCTGCCGGACGCGCCGACCGTGTGCCGGGCGTATCCGTCGAGGAGGAGCGCGGAGGCCACCACCGTCAGGACGAACGCCAGGAGGACCCAGTGCGCCTTCGGCTCGCGCGGACGCGGCTGCTTGGGCTGCGGCGGCGGACCGGAGCGCGGGGGAGCCGGCGGTGAGGGAGCGGGGGCCGGCGGATTCGGCGTCGCCGGACTCGGCGCCGCCGGGCGCGAGGATGACGGACTCGGGTGCGACGGGTCGGCCGGTCGTGGAGCGGGTGGAACGGACGGTCTCGGCTCCGGTACGCCCCGCCCCTTGCGGCGGCGACCGGCCACTCAGTGCCCGCCCTTGTTGGTGTTGGCCGACGTGGGCCGACGCGTCTGACCGGGCGGTTCCACCGGGGCGTTTCCCGGCTTGGTGGACGTCGCTCCGGCGTCGGGCGATCCGGTCGGAGTGGCCCCGGGAGTCTGAGGATTGCCGGGGGACGTGGAGCCCGTCGTCCCGGCGGGGGACGCGGCGGCGCCGCCCGCGGGGGTGCGGGCGGCCGGGGCGCCTCCGGTCGGGCGCGGAGTTTTCGACGATGCCCCTGGTTTGCCGGTGGCCGAGGGTTTGGGCGAGGTGTCCGCGCCGCTGTCGGCGGGCTTGTCGCCTTCGGGCTTCTGCGGCTGGTCGGCGACCCACGGCGGTGTGCCGAGCGGCGACGACGAGACGATGCCGGTCGCGAGGAGTCCCAGGTAGGCGGCCAGCGGCAGGCACAGGAGGAGTACCGCACGCCGCGTCCACCGCTTCCGGCGTCCGCTGGTGTCGACGAATATCTGCTCACCGTCGTCGGAATCACTGCCCTGCAGGCCGTGAATGCCGCGAGTGTGACCCGGGTGAGGGCCATCTGGGGGCAAGGAGGTCGCCATGGCGGCGCAGTCTAACCAGAGACTTTCGGCCTTTGGCCGACGTTCTCCACGACGGGGTCGCTGGGCCGAGCGGCGGTCCACGGCGGGCCTGTCCGGTTGGCGGGACGTCCGCCGTCGTTCGTGTGGAGGCCGAGCGGTGGTTGTCCCAAATCGCCGTGGACAACGCCTGGTTGGTGCAAATTGTTGTCATTGCCTGTGCGGTCAATTGGGGCGTCGGAAGCCAAACGGACAATCCGATCTTGACCGAGCACCCGGGCCGACGATAAATCCAGGACTTGTCCTGAAACCATCGGTCCTCACGCGCCGCCCGCCGCTTACCCGGCCGGGCCGCGTCCTCGATCCCCGGGGGCTCCCTCGATGTCCAACCGCTCCACAGCCCGCTGGGCCGTCGTACTCGCGGCGCCCGCCCTCGCGTTGGCCGCGAGCCTCGCGCCCGCGCACGCCACGGGCAACGAGACGTCCGAACCGCCGTTCCACCAGGACCTGCCGATCACCGCCACCGACAAGGGCGTGGAGCAGCAGGGGCCGGGCGGGTGCCCCGGTATCTCCGCCGGCCAGGACGGCTGGCACTTCGTCCTCCCGGGCAGCGACAACACCACGGTCTTCACCAAGCTGACCGTCACCTTCGAGCCCGGCGGCCAGCAGGTCATCACCGACTTCGGTCCGCCGACGGACAAGCACGCGTACGCCTTCTCGCCCGTCGGGGCCAAGCTGGTCGCGGCCAGCGCGGAGACCCAGGGCGAACCGGTGAAGTTCTTCAACCTGTCGCACACCTGCCCCGGCACGCCGTCCACGACGCCGCCGGCCACCACGAAGCCGCCGACCACGAAGCCGGCCACCACGCCGCCGGCGACGAGCAAGCCGCCGACGACCGGCACCACGCCGCCGGGGACATCCTCCCCGTCGCCGTCCGATACGCCGTCGAGCACGCAGTCGGCGGCTCCGTCGGGAGCCTCCTCCGAGGCCCCGGCCACCACCGGTGGTGCTGACACCGACGGCGACGGGGGCTCGCTCGCTTCCACCGGCGCCATCGCGGTCGGCGGCATCCTCGCCGCCGCGGCCGCGCTCGTGGTCGGCGGATACCTGTTGCGCCGCCGGGCGAACACCGCCTGACGTCCGGCCTGAGGGGCTTGTGCCTGACGGCATGCGCCTGATGACCTGCGGCTGACGGCCTCTCCGGGGCCGTGGCCAACGGCCTTGCCGGGAAACGCGGTCCGGCCGGAGCACATGGATGCTCCGGCCGGACCGCGTCTTTGCGTTCGGCCTACAGTCCCAGCAGCTCGATCGACCGCTCCCGCATCTCCACCTTCCGGATCTTCCCGGTCACGGTCATCGGGAACTCCTCGACCGCGTGCACGTAGCGCGGGATCTTGTAGTGCGCCAACTTGCCCGTGCAGAAGGCGCGCAGCGACTCCGCCGTCGGTGCCTCCGCGCCCGGGCGCACCTTCACCCAGGCCATCAGCTCCTCGCCGTACTTGTCGTCGGGTACGCCCACGACCTGCGCGTCCACGATGTCCGGGTGCGTGTACAGGAACTCCTCGATCTCCCTCGGGTAGATGTTCTCGCCGCCCCGGATCACCATGTCCTTGATACGCCCGACGATGCTCACGTACCCGTCCGCGTCCATCACGGCCAGGTCGCCCGTGTGCATCCAGCCGTCCGCGTCGACGGCCTCCGCGGTCTTCTCCGGCTCGTCCCAGTAGCCCTTCATCACGGAGTACCCGCGCGTGCACAACTCGCCCGCCTCGCCGCGCGGCACGACCTCGCCGGAGTCCGGGGCCACCACCTTGATCTCGACGTGCGGGTGCACCGCACCGACCGTGGACACCCGCTGGGCGAGGCTGTCGTCGACCCTGGTCTGCGTCGAGACCGGCGAGGTCTCCGTCATGCCGTAGCAGATGGTCACGTCCGTCATGCCCATGTCGCTGATCACGCGCTTCATGACCTCGACCGGGCACGGAGCGCCGGCCATCACCCCGGTGCGCAGGCCGGACAGGTCGTACGAGGCGAACCCCGGGTCGGCGAGCACCCCGATGAACATCGTCGGGACGCCGTACAGCACCGTGCACCGCTCCGCTTCGACCGCTTTCAGCGTGGCCTCCGCGTCGAAGGCCGGGGCCGGGATGACCATGCACGAACCGTGCGCCACCGCACCGAGGTTGCCCATCACCATGCCGAAGCAGTGGTAGAACGGCACCGGCAGGCACACCTTGTCCTCGTGCGTCCAACCCTGCAACTCGGCCACGAACCAGCCGTTGTTGAGGATGTTGCGATGCGTGAGCGTCGCGCCCTTGGGGAACCCGGTGGTCCCAGAGGTGTACTGGATGTTGATCGGGTCGTCCGGGTGCAGGGTGGCCGCGACCTCGGCGAGGCGGGCCGGGTCGGTCCCGCGTCCGGCCGCCACGACGTCGTCCCAGTCGGGGCCGTCCAGGAACACCACCTGCGCCAACTCCGGGCAGGCGTCCCGAACTTCGGCGACCATCGCGCGGTAGTCGCTGGTCTTGAACACCGGGGCGGAGACCAGCAGGCGGATGCCGGACTGCCGCAGCACGTACTCCAGTTCGTGCGTGCGGTACGCGGGGTTGACGGTCACCAGCACCGCCCCGATCCGGGCCGTCGCGAACTGCGTCAGCACCCACTCCGCCCGGTTCGGCGCCCAGATGCCCACCCGGTCGCCGGGGCGGATGCCCCGGGCCAGCAACCCGAGGGCGAACGCGTCCACGGCCGCGGCCAACTCCCGGTAGGTGTACGCCGTCCCCGCCGCCCTGTCCACGAGCGCCGTCCGGTCCGGATACGCGGCGACCGTGCGGGCGAAGTTCGCCCCAATGGTCTCGTCCAGCAGCGGCGAGTCGGTCGGGCCGGACGCGTACGACAGCGCTTGCTCCATGGGGGTTCCTCCCGATACATCCCTGGACGCCGGACGGCGGAACCCGACGGTATCGGGCACGGCGTGCCGAAACGAGAGTTCGGCGGGGACGCGGCCGGGGCTCGTGGCTCAGGGGTGCGACTCGGGTGTGCGGCTCGTGTGTGTGCGGCTCAGGGGTGCGGCGCGCGGGCCGGGCATCCCGACTTGTGGCTCGCGGCGTACTCGAAGTGCCACGGCTCGTTGTCGTACGTGCGGCACCAGCCGTACCGCGAGCCGTTCTTGTCCAGCCAGGTCTGCGCCGCCTTGGGGGCGATGTCGATTGCGGTCCCCTTGACGTGCGACGACTCGTCGGGCGGCAGCACGCGCTTGCGGGCCTCGGCCGTCGAACCCGTGCAGGCGACCTCGGTCTCCCACAGCAGTTGCTGGTGCTGGTACGAGCGCGCGCCCGAACGCAGCGACAACTCGATGTCCGCCGCCGCCATGGCCTTCCGGATCTCCTCGTACGCGCCGCGCGCGGAGGCCGCCAGCTTGCTCGGATCGGTCGCGTCCGGATCCGGCAGATCGCCCTCGCCGGTACCGGCACCGTCACACCGCAGCGTGAACGTCTGGGTGGCGGACGGACCCCCGTCCCTGGGGGGCACGGCGGGGGCGGGCGTGACGCGCGGGTTCGGCGCCCCGGGCGCACCCTTGGGAGCGGTGCCGCCCGCGCCGCCGGCCGGTGTGGTTCCGGACGCGGTGACCGCGATGCTCACGGTCCGGTTGTCATCGCCGCCGAACAGTGTCGCGCCCAGCGCCGTGCCTATGCCGGTGGACACCGTGACCGCGCCCACCCAGAGCAGTACCACGGGGACCCGTCGGCGACGGCCGTCCGGTTCCGAACGCGTGCGTGCCCGATTGGGGCGCCCGAAGGCGGGTTGTCCGGGTGTGGAGTCGGGGTTCGAGGAGGATTCGTTCCGTATGGGGTCATGCGAAGGAGAAGCCACGTCGGTCCTTTCGCCGATGGCCTGTGGGTGAGTTGCAGGTGTGAGTTGTGAGTAATGAGTTGTGAGTAATGAGTTGTGAGTGAGGCCCGCTACTCGGTGCGCAGGTTCTCCGGTCTCACGAGCCGCCACAGCGGTGGGAGTCCGGCCAGGGCCACGGCCAGGACGGCGCCGCCGCCCAGACCGGTGATCGCGCCGACGTACGTCCAATCCACCAGCAGCGGACGCCCGGCAAGGCCCAGCAGCAGCATCCCCAGGCCGATTCCGCTCGCCGCCGCGAGAGTCAGCCCCACGACGAGCGGCACGGCGGTCTGCGCCAGCACCGACAACGCCAGGGTGCGGTGGGACGTGCCCAGCGCGGCCAACACCGCGAGCGGACGCCGTTGTTCGCGCAGTTGTTCAAGCGTCGACACGAGCATGCTCGCGCCGATGAGCACCAGCGTCAGGGTGGCGCCGATGAACAGCCCGCGCTTGATGTTGGTGTACTTCCGGACCTCGGTCGTCTCCTTGAGCGAGTAGACCTGCCCGCCCGGATCGGCCTGGGCCACCGCGTTGCGCAGGTGCTCGATGCCGTCCGGGACGGCGGGGTCGAGCTTCGCGTACGCGCGGGCTTGCAGAATCCGGTAACCCGTTCCCGCCAGCGCCTCGGGAGTCGCGTACACGCCGCGGCCCGATGCGACCGTCAGCCCGTCGCCCGCCGGGAGTTCCTTCGCCGTCGCCGGGACGGTCCACGGGACGGACTGCTCCGCCCCGCCGGGCAGGTGGACCTGGAGGAGCGAGCCCGGGGTGACGATGCCCGGGGCCGCCTCCGACGGGTCGGGGCGGCCCGGCCCGTCCCCGGCCTCCCGGATCGGGCCGGGCGAGCCGGAGTCGCGGGTCTGCGCCGCGGCCAGGCCGACCGTGAAGACGTCGCCGGGCACGCAGTCCGTCACGCCGCTCACCAGCTCGCGCAGCGCGGGGCAGTCGGCAACGACGACCGTCTGCATGGAGGCGGCGTCGCCCGGCAGCGCGGCGGCGCTCTCGGCGAACGGCACCAGCAAGGCGACGCCAGGTGTCGCGGCCAGTTCGCCCAGGCGTTCCAGACTGCGGTCGTTGGCGGACAGGCTCACAAAGGAGTCCGCACGATCGAGTTCGTAGCCGGTCGACTTGGTGAACGACGACTCCAGTCCCGACAGCAGCGTCTGCACCGCGATCGCCCCGGCCACCGCCACGGCGATGCTGTTCACGACCCGAACCGAGGCGGACGTCTCGGCGCGCAGCCTGCGCATCCCCAGCAGCCAGGGGGTCGGGCCGGCACCGAGCCGCGCCGTGAGCGCGCGGACCACCCACGGCAGTATCGCCGTCACGCCCATCAGGATCAGGAGTATGCCGAAGGCGAGTCGGTAGACGCTCACCGTCTCCGTGGCACGCGCGTCCCGCAGCATCGGCAACAGCAGCAGCAGACCGCCGACGGCGGGCAGCAGGCGCAGCCACGAGTGCTTCGGCTCCACGGCCACCCGGCGGGCGACGCCCAGCGGCTCCACCGTGACGCCGCGCAGCGCGATGAGCGACGCGGCGACGGAGGCGGCCGGGACCGCGACGAGGACGAGAGCCCCGAGGCCGACCGGGGGAGTGATGTCCCCCGGGAAGACGCTGACGTCCCAGAGCACCACGAACCGCGCGAACTGCCGTCCGATCAGGAAGAAGGCCACGCCCACCGCCGTGCCGCCCAGCGCCGTGGCCAGGGCCTCGCCCGCGGTGAGGCGCCGGAGCATCGGCCGGTCGGCACCGACCAGGCGCAGCACCGCCATCCGGCGGTCGCGGGTGCTCGCCCCGAACCGCGAGGCGACCGCGACGAAGACCACGACCGGGGCGAGCAGCGCGACGAAGACGGTCACCGCGAGGAGGGTCAACAGCGCCCCGAGCGGCGACGAGATGCGCGGTTTGCCGAACCCGTCGACGCGTTCGGCAGTGTCGGTCGTGAGTGACGTGCTCCCCGCGACGTACGCGAGCTCGGACGGGCCGGTGAGGCCGGAGTCCGCGATGTGCCCGGTGATCTCGTACGGCAGCCGCTCGCGCAGCAGCTTGCCGTCCGAGGAGTTCAGCAGCTCGTCAAGCTTGGGGGAGACCACCATCGTTCCGGCGGGCGGGAGTTGGTGCAGCCCGGGTGGGATCTCGGGGTCGGCCCCCTCCGCCTGCATCAGGCGGCCGCGGATCTCCTCGTCGTGGAACTGGGTGTCCGCCGACATCACCAGCAGCGTGTGCGGCCCCGCGGCTGTGTCCGTCGGCACGGTGCTCTCCATCCGCGCGGCGCCGCGGATGTCACGTGCCTCCAGGAGATTCGGAACGGAGGTGGCCAGCAGCAGCAGGGCGGTGCCCAGCGCGATGCCCAGCACGGTGAACGCGGTGCGCAGCTTGCCCGCCCGACCGCCCGCGCCCGCGAACCGCGCACCCATGGCGAGGTCCCGGAACCACAGCCGGTAGCCCGTCACCCCGACCGAGTCCGCCCGTGAGCCCGCTCGATCCGGACCGGTCCCGCCGCCCCAGGCCCCCGAGCCACCGGATCCGCCCGATCCGCCCGAGCCGCCGGGACCTGTCGGACCCGAGGGACCCGCCGGCCCGCCGGGACCGGTTTGCCGGGCAGTCCCGAGCGCCCCCGCGCCGACCGAGCCGCTCCCGACCGCCCCCGCACCGACCGCCCCCGCACCGGTCGAACCCGCACCGGTCGAACCCGCACCGGTCGAACCCGCCCCGGTCGAACCCGCGCCGACCCGACCGGCGCCGACCGTGCTCACGCCGCCCGCCCCAGGCTGCGGGAGCGGCCGTCGCGCACCACGACCTCGCGGTCCGAGTAAGCCGCCACGCGGGCGTCGTGCGTCACCAGCACCACCGCCGCCCCGGACTCCCGGGCCGCGTCGGTGAGCAGGTTCATCACGCGCTCTCCGTTGAACGAGTCCAGCGCGCCCGTCGGTTCGTCCGCGAACAGCACCCGCGGTCCGGCCGCCAGCGCACGCGCGATCGCCACGCGCTGCCCCTGGCCGCCGGAGATCTGGCCCGGCAGCTTGCCCGACACGTCGTCGACCTCCAGCCGGGTGAGCCAGTCCGCCGCACGCCGAAAGGCCTCGCGGCGCTTGACGCCGTTGAGGCGCAGCGGCAGCGCGGCGTTCTCCCCGCAGGTCAGCTCCGGAACCAACTGGCCGAACTGGAACACGAATCCGAAGTCGCGGCGCCGCAGCGCACTGCGCTCGCGGTCGGTCATCGCGGCCATGTCGCGCCCCTGGTACCGCAACTCGCCCCCGTCCGGGGGCACGATGCCGGCGAGGCAGTGCAGCAGCGTCGACTTGCCGGAGCCGGACGGGCCCATGACGGCCACGATCTCGCCCGCGGCTATGTCGAACGAGGCGTCCTCCAGCGCGGTCGTCGGGCCGTACGCCTTGCGCAGCCCCCTCGCGACCAGCAGCGGCCCCGGCGCGCCGAAGGCATCGGACGCATCCGGTGCGCCACCGGCGGCGCCGGTGCCCACGGACGCGCGCCCTCCGGCGGCCGACGGTCCGGACTTCGACGGATTGCTCGGTGTCATGGCGCCACCTCGGACTTGAGTCGGTCAAGGCGGGCCTCGGTGAGCTCCAGCCACCGCAGGTCCGCCTCCAGATGGAACAGCGCGTGGTCGCAGATCAGTTGGTCGGCGAGGTCGCCGCCCTTCTTGCGCTCGGTCAGCTCGCGCATCAGCCGCAGGTGCTCGGTGCGCTGCGTGTCGAGGAGATCCCCTGCGCTGCGCCCGGTCATCAGCGCGATGACGACCTTCGTATAAAGGGTGCTCTGTAGATACGGCTCCGGCTTCTCCGGCCGCATGAGCCATTGTTCGACGTCGGTCAGCCCCTCCGCGGTGATCGCATACCGCTTCCGCTCCGGGCCCTCGCCATGCTCTATCCCGTCGACCTCGACGAAGCCGTTCTTCAGCAGCCGCGACAGCGTCGCGTACACCTGCCCGTAGGCGAGCGGCTTGCCCTGGCCGAAGCGGTCGTCGAAGGCGCGCTTCAGGTCGTACCCGTGGCGGGGGCCGGACTCCAGCAGGCCCAGGAGCGTGTGGCTAATCATGAGAATGACTATACACGCGGGTTATACACCGAGTGTATAGACGCGATGAATAGTCCTTGTGGGGGAGGGTTTCGGGCCGCCCCCAACAAGCCGATTCCGGTCGGCGTCAGGGCTTTGACCTGCGGTTGTGCGGTCTCGGTCAAGTATCGGGAGACGTCCGCGGACTCCTCGGCAACTCCTCGTTCGAGCGAACGCGGCCACGGTTCGAACGCCGTCGCCCGCACGTCCGCACCCTTGCGCCCCCAGCCCCCGACCGCGACGCCGTCGGCCAGGACGACAGGCCGGATGACCCCGCCGCCGGGCCGGACGGTGCGTTCGTGAGCGGCCGGAACGACCGGGGCGCGGTCGCGGTAGGCGAGGAGGTAGTTGTCGTATGCGGGGAGAAGCCGCACGTCGGGCGACGCCGAGTCGGACGCGTCCGAGCCGTCGCCCGGGCCCGGCCCATCGGCGACGACCCGCGGCGCCGCGGCCGCCCACGCACGCCGCGAAAGCGGCAGCGGCAGCCCCGACCAGTGGGCGAAGTCAGCGGCGCCGGCGGGCCCGAACGCCCGCGCGTACCGCCGCGCCAACTCCGCGGCGGCCGCCTCCTCGCCCTCGGGGCCCGCGTCGCCTTCCGGCAGCCAGTCGGACGGCAACACGAATGCGGCCTCGCCCGCTCGCCGCGGTCCGTGGCACACGAGACCGCGCAGCGCCGCGTGCCGGATGAGATGGAACGGTGCCTGCCCGGACGGTTCGACACCGATCGCCGCCAGGTGCTCCGTCAGCTCCGCGCGCGTGAGAGGCCCGTGGGTCGCCACGGCCTCGCGGATCACCCGGGCGGCGCGGTCGCGGAGCGCCTCGTCGAGGCCGAGCTCGCGGTGGCGGCGGGTGTTGGCCGCGTCGTTGCGCGGGCCGAACAGCGCGAGCAGCCAGCGCACGTCCTCCGCGGGCACGGTGTGCAGCGTGCCGCGCATGAACCAGCCGGTGGCGATGGAGCGTTCGTCCTCGTACGCGGCCCGCACGTCCCGCGCGGCGAGGCCCACGGCGCGGACCCGGATGCCCAATTCTGCGGCGACCGCGTCCTGCGCCTGAATGGCAAACACACGCCGCACGACATCCGCGGCAGAACGTTCCCGAACCCCGCCTGCAAGCGCCTGCGCCCGTGCGCGTGCCCGCACGAGCGCCTGGGAGGACGCCGACCCGCGCCGTTCTTGATCCTTGCTCACGCGCCAAGTCTCGCGCGCCGGGCCACCGTGGGTGGTCAATGGCGTGCGACCGCGCGGGCCGCCACCGAGGAGCCCGCCCGACCCGTCAAGCCTTCACAGCGTCCGGTTCCCCCACCGGCCCCGTCTCCTCCGCCGCCTCGACCTTGCGCATCGTCGCCGCCGCGTCCTCGTCCCGCACGGTCAGAGCGACCAGCGCACCGACCAGCGCGATGCCGGCGGCGGTCCAGAACGCCGCACGGTAGGCGTCCAGGTTCGGCGTCACGACGCCCGCCGAAGTCGTGGTGAACGCCCCGACGGCCGTGATCACCGTGCTGAGGAGCGCGATGCCCAGCGCGGAACCGAGCTGCCGCTGCGTGCTGAACAGCGTCGAAGCCGCGGCGCTGTCCGAGGGCTTGGTCTTGGCGAACGCGGCCGCCTGCATCGGGATCATGTTGAACGCGAGTGCGACGCCCGTGAAGAAGAGAATTGCGGCGAAGATCGCGGGAGCGGTGTTCTGGTCGGTCAGGCTGAGCATCGCGGCCGCCGCGGCTATGCCGGTCAGGCCGACGGCCATCAGGCGGCGCGGCCCGACCTTCGGGTAGATGCGGGAGACGACCTGCGAGGTGATCATCACGCCGAACGCCTCGGGGAAGGTCAGCAGGCCGGTCTTGAGTGCGCTCCAGCCGAACGCCTGCTGGCACATCAGCGGGTAGACGTACAGCAGGCCGAGGAAGCCCGCAGAGCCGAGCAGCGAGACGGTGTTGGTGCTCGCGAACAGGCGGTCGCCGAAGAGGCGGAGCTTGAGGATGGGTTCGGCGATGCGGAGCTCGTACCAGACCATGGTGACGAGCAGGATCGCCCCGGCTATGCCGGTGCCGATGATGAGCGGCGAGTTCCAGCCCTTGCCAGGGCCCTCGCTGAGCGCGTACATCAGCAGCGCGAAGCCGACGCCCGCGAGGAGGAAGCCCGGCAGGTCGAAGCGGCCCGTGCCCGGCTCGTGGTGCTCCTTGAGGAACAGCGCGCCGAAGACGAGGGCCACCACGCCGACCGGCAGGTTGATGTAGAAGACCCAGTGCCACGAGGCCTTGTCGACGAGAAGGCCGCCGAGGACGGGGCCGAGCGCCGGGGCGATCGCGGTCGGGACCATCAGGACGCGCGACGCCCGTACGCGCTCCTCCGGCGGGAACGCGCGGAACATCATCGCCATGCCGACCGGGGTCAGCAGGCCGCCGCCGACACCTTGGAGAATGCGGAAGAGCACCAGTTGGTCGAGCGTCTGGGCGAGGCCGCACAGGGCCGAGGCGCCGGTGAACACCGCCAGCGCGAAGAGGAACACCCGCTTGCTGCCGAACCGGTCGCCCAGCCATCCGGACGCGGGGATGAACACCGCGAGGCTGACCAGGTATCCCACCGCCACGGTGCCGAGCTCGGACGGGCCGACCCCGAAGTCCTTGCCGATGGCGGGGAGCGCGACGTTGATGATCGTGATGTCGAGGATGTTCACGAACATCGCGGCCACGAACACGGCACCGACGACGAACTTCTGGTTGAGGTCGGGCAGGCCGGATCGGCCGGGTGATGCCATACGGGCGGACTCCTGGGAGCGGAACGGATGAAGCGGGAGCAGTCGGGCGTGTCACCCCGGTCGAACGGACCGGACCGAGGCGTGCGTCGTACGCGAACCGGCTTGCGCCAAGCTGACGCAACGACCACGGCCCGGCAGGAATTCCTCCCGGGCCGCAACTGTGTCCCAAGCCACACCGGCCGCGATGCGCAGCACGGGGTGCCCGTCACGACGCTCGGCCTGCCGGGCCGTGGTAGCCCTTCAGTCCGTCGGCCCGTCGGCCCGTCGGCCCGTCGGCCCGTCAGTTCGTCGGCAACGGCGACGGCGGCAACGCGGTCCGTGGGCGACGGGCTCGCACGTCCACAGCGCGGCGATTGGGACCGCCGGCTGTCATCGGCCAATCGCAGTGTCCGCTGTGGGGCACCGTCGTGTCAGTGCTCGCCCTCCTGGCGGGGTTCGATGCCGAGGGCCGCGCACGCCTCGTTGTAGAGGCGTACGACCTCGACGCGGACCTCGCGGCGCTCGGTGAGTTCGCGTTCCCAGGGGATGCGTACGTCGGATTCCTCGCCGTCGACGACCGCGACGAAGTCGGCGCCGAGGCCGTCGAGTCCGCTCATGCGGGCGGAGGTCGCGGTGCCCTTGCCGCCGAGGCCGCGCACGATCAGGAGGTTGTCGGCGGGGTGGTCGTCGTTCATGTGCTTGGTGATCGCGGCGACGACGTCCGGGCCGAACGGGTTCGCGGCACCCTGCGGGGCGGCGGGGGTGGTGGTCATGCTCGCCTCCGAAGGCGGTCGGGCGGTTGAGGAACGATCGAAGGTGCGGCTGCGGCTCAGGCGGCCGCCCGGCGGCGCAGGAACACGAACGTTCCCGCGCCCGCGACGACGACCGCGGCGACCACGCCGACGATGATCCACACCGACGAGTCGGAGTCGTCGTCCTTCTCCGACGCGGCGGCGTCGGAGGGCGGGGTCTGCGGCACGGTCGGCGTGGGGTCGTCGGCGCCGGTCGGTGCGGGAGCGGAGTTCGGTGCGGTGCCCGGGGCCGCGGGGCCGGTGGCTCCGGGCGGACCGGCGTTCTCCTGGGGGCGGGCCGGGAGCGTGGGGGCCACGCCGCCGGTGAAGCCGATCGCCGTGGTGCCCTCCTGGGTGCGGTCCTTGCCGTTGCCGACCCAACTGGTCTGGAGCGCGCACGGGGTGGCGAGGCAGTCGGTGACGCCGAACTTCGCGGCCGGCTTGTAGTCGGCGACGAAGCCGCCGCTCGCGTCGGTGTCGACGAGCTTGAAGTTGACGACGTCGCACGCGCGTCCGGCCGGCTGGGCCGGGTCGCACACGGTGAGGAACAGCTTGATGCCGGGCTTGAAGCCCTTGCCCGTGACGGTGATGACCTCGCCCGCCGGGTCCAGGCCCGTGGTCTTGGTCGCCGTCAGACTGACGCTCTCCGCATGCGCGGTGCCCGCGCCGGCGAGCAGCGCGACGGGCAGGCCGAGCAGCAGCCCGAGCAGCAGCGCGGGCAGCGAGGCCGCGCGGCGGCGGCGGGTCCGATGTGTGCTCACGCTGCTAACTCCCAGGTCAACGGCCTGTACTCCGGCGTACGTTCGTTGTGGAGGTTAGGCTACCCTCATCGCTATGGTGCACATCGCCGGGGCCGTCCCCGGCACCCCTTGGAGCCCAAGGATGCACCCTCCGACATCGTTCCGACAAGATGTCGGTAAGTTCTTGACGCGGGCATCCGCGGCCGCACACACTGCGGTTCGGCAGCTTGTCGTACCGACGCCGCTTCCGACGCCGCTCAAGGGCCGTTCCAAGGGGACTCACACGATGACCACGACCGATACCGCCGAGACCGCCGAAGAGACGTTCTCCGCGACCATCCGCAAGCGTTCCTGGGGAAGCCACCAGAGCGCCGAGGGCGAGGGATTCCTCGACGTGCTGATGCGCGGCGGTCTGACCCGGGACGGCTACACCGCGATGGTCGCCCAGCACTACTGGGCGTACGAGGTCCTGGAGCAGGCCTCGGTCGTGATGCGCGCCGACGAGGTCGCCGCGCCGTTCTGCCCCGAGAGCCTGGACCGCATGGCCGCCCTCGAAGCCGACATGCTCTTCCTGGCCGGTCCTGACTGGCGCGAGAAGTACCCGGCCAACGCGGGCACCGAGCGCTACATCCAGCGCATACGGGAGAAGTGCTTCGACTGGCCCGGCGGCTATGTCGCGCACCACTACACCCGCTACCTCGGCGACATGTCGGGCGGCCAGCACATCGCCAAGCTGATGCGCCGTCACTTCGGCCTCGAAGGCCACCAGGGCACCGAGTTCTACAACTTCGAGGCGGTCGGCGACCTCGACGCGTTCAAGACCGGCTACCGCGCCGCGCTCGACGCCGCGCCGTGGGACGACGACGAGAAGGAGCGCATCATCGAGGAGGTGCTGTACGCGTACGAGGTCAACAGCGCCGTCCTGCGCGACCTCGGCGCCGCCATGGACCAGTGGCGCAAGGACTGACCCGGGTGCGCCCGCGCATCCGCCGTGGGGTGGGATAGCGGAGGGACGGCGGAGGGGGAGCACGCGGACCACCCGCCGCCCCCGCCGCACCGCGGTCTCGCAGCGCAGTCCCGGGGCGCGGTCCCGGGGCGCGGTCCGGCAGCGCGGACCGGCACGGCAACTCAACAGGAGCGGAAGATGGCCACCTACATCCTGCGGCGCGCGGTCGGCGTGCTCGTGGTGATGTTCGCCGTCGTCACCGGCATGTTCCTGCTGCTGCACGCGTCCCCGGTCTCCCCGGTCAACCAGCTCGCCCCGCAGGTCGCCGCCGACCCCGTCGCCCGTGCCGCCGTCGAACACCGCATGGGCCTGGACCGCCCCCTGGTCGTGCAGTACCTCGACTACCTCGGCGGCCTGCTGACCGGCGACTTCGGCACCTCGCTGTACGACGGCTCCTCCGTCGCCGACCAGATCGGCCGCGCGCTGCCCGTATCGCTCGAACTCGGTTTCCTCGCCGCCCTGCTCGCCGTGGTCCCCGCCGTCCTCCTCGGCACCTGGTCCGCGCTGCGCCAGGGCCGCGCGGTGGACCAGGCCACCCGCGTCGTCACCGTGGTCGCCATGTCGCTGCCCGGCTACTGGATCGCCGTCGTGATGCTCGTCCTGGTCGAAAACCCCGACTACCTCCCCGGCGCGGGCGGCTTCGTCGCCTTCTCCGAGGACCCCGTCCGCAACCTCCAGGTCCTGCTGCTGCCCGCGGTCGTGCTCGGCCTCGCGGCGTTCGCGATGATCACGCGGTCGCTGCGCGGCGGGCTCGTCGAGGCGTACACCTCCGACCACGTCGCCTTCGCCCGCGCGATGGGCTCCTCGCGCGCGCAGGTGCTGCGCCGCGTCGCGCTGCGCGGGGCGGTGGTTCCGACGCTGACCGTCGCCGGCGTGCTGATCGGCGGACTGCTGTCCGGGACCGTGCTGGTGGAGAGCGTCTTCCAGGTCCCCGGGCTCGGGCAGCTCATGGTCACCGCGTTCCAGCGCCAGGACTACCAGCTCGCGCTGGGCGGCTGCGTCGCCACGGCGGCCATCTTCCTGGTGCTCAACCTGGTCGTCGACCTCCTCTACCTCGTCGTGGACCCCCGCACGCGACAGGGGCTGGTCCGTGCCTGACAGAACCCGGGCGCGCGGCCTGCGCAAGCACCTCGGCAACCTCGGCGCGGTGGGTTGGACCGGCCTGGTCATGGTCGTCCTCTATCTCCTGGTCGCCACGGTCGGACGCCTGCACGGCAGCCCGACCGAGCTGGTCGCGCTCGGCCCCGAGGCGCCGTCCCTCGACCACCCCTTCGGCACCGACCACCTCGGCCGCGACCTGCTCGCGCGCACCGCCGAGGGCGCGTGGACGTCGTTGTGGATCTGCGTCACGTCGATCGGCTTCGCGCTCGTCGTCGGCACCGCCGTCGGCGTGCTGGCCGGATACCGGTACGGCGGACGCCTAGACGGTCTCCTCATGCGCGGCGTCGAGACCGTGCAGGCCCTCCCGCAGTTCATCTTCGTGATGTTCGTCATCGGCCTCATGGGCACCGCCGACATGCACTTCGGCCCGATCACGGTCAGCAACGGCGTGCGGGTCGCTCTCGCGATCGGCGTCGGCTTCGTCCCCTACTTCGCCCGCGTCGCGCGCGCCGCGACCGTGGTGGAGCTGAACGAGGACTACGTGGTGAACCTGCGCGGCCTCGGCGTGCCGCCGCGCGAGATCCTGTTCCGCGAGGTGCTGGTCAACGTGATGCCCCCGGTGCTGGGCCAGGCGTTCCTGGCGATGGCCATCGCGGTCTTCGCCGAGGGCGGCCTGAGCTTCCTGGGGCTCGGCGTCCCCCCGCCGCACGCGACACTGGGCAACCTGGTCGCCGACGCCGGCGGCCAGATCCTGGGCGACGCGTGGTGGTACGCCACGCTGCCGGGCGCCGTGCTGGTCCTCGGCATCCTGGGCTTCAACCTGCTCGGCGAGGCGTACGGGGACCGGAACCGGAGCCCCCGCCTCGCGCGTTTGAAGCGCGCAGGCACGAGCAAGAGCGGCGCCCCCGCCGCGTACGCGACAGAGGAGACGAAGTGACGCGCGGAGCGTGGAGGGCCCGTACGGCAACCGGCGGCAGCGGCGACGGGTCCGGTCCGAGCCGGCGCGGGTTCCTCGGCCTGACCGCGGGCCTCGCCCTCGGCGGGACCGGCCTGCTGACCGCGTGCAGCTCCGGCGACTCCGGGGCGCGCGTCGGCGACCGCCACAAGGACGGGATCCTGCGCATAGGCGTCGCGGCCGCCCCCAGCAGCCTCAACCCGCTCGACTCCGGCGCCGAGGTGACGCGGTGGATCGCCGAGCCGGTGATGGAGAGCCTGTACGCGTACGACGACCAGCTCAACTCGGTGCCGCTGCTCGCCGAGGGCGAACCCGAGGTGTCGCCCGACCGGATGACCTGGACCGTGCGCCTCAAGAGCGGCATCTTCTGGCACAACGGCGACCCCTTCACCGCCGACGACGTGGTGGCCACGCTCACGCACATGCTGGACATGTCGGCGGGCAGCGAGTGGATCACGTACATGCTCGGTTACGTCGCGTCCTTCGAGAAGGCCGACGAGCGGAGCGTGCGCATCAGGCTGGCCAAGCCGTACGGCCTGCTCCGCTCGCACCTGACCAACCTGCCGGTCACGCACAAGGACTTCGTGTCGCGCAAGGACACGATGATGGGCACCGGCCCCTTCCGCCTGGACCGCTACGTGCCTGGGCAGAGCTTCACGATGTCGAAGTTCGACCGCTACCACGGCGGCCAGTACCGCGCGCCGTTCGCCGACATGCCGGCGGGCGCGGCGTTCAACGGCATCGAGTACACCGTCTTCACCGACGGCAACACGCGCGCGGTCAGCCTCAAGCAGGGCAAGGTCGACCTGATCACCGCGCCCGCGCAGACCACCGTGCCGATCCTGGAGAAGGAGAAGGGCGTTGCGGTGGTGACTGCGGTCGCACCGCTGGACGTGCTGACGTACGTCATGATCGAGCGCGAGCCGTTCAACGACCCGGAGTTCCGCAAGGCCGTCGCCTACTCCATGGACCGCGACGGCGTCCTCCAGCGCGTGTACGGCGGCAAGGGCAAGCCGGGCCAGGGTCCGATCGGCCCCGGCGAGCTCGGGTACGACGCCGCCCTGTCCGTCTACCCGGCGACCCCCGACCTGGCCAAGGCACGCGAGCACCTGGACCGCGCGACGACGACCAAGCGCTCCTTCACCCTCACCGTCGGCGCCAGCCAGACCGTCCGCGACATCGCCCAGGTCCTGGTCGCCGGGTGGGACAAGATCGGCGTCAAGGTCACCATCGAGCAGCTGGCGGGCGGCCCGTGGTCCAACAAGTGGCTCTCGCGCGACTACGACATGCTCATGAACACCTTCATGTCCGGCTTCACCTCGGGCCCCGCCAACTACCTGACCCTCGCGCCAGCCTCGTCGAGCAACGTGCTCGCGTGCGGGTACAAGAATCCGGCCGTCGACCAGGCGATCGACACCGTGTGGCAGACCACGGACACCGCCGCCCGCACCGCCGCCCTCCAGACCGTCGACCGCGCGCTCGCCGAGGACGCGGTGATCTTCCCGCCTGTCTACCCCGAGCTGATCGTGGCGCAGCGCCGCGAGCTGAGCCCGCTGAACGCGGCCCAGCTCAAGGTCTGCCGCCTGTCCCCGCAGACCCTCCGCTTCACCGGCTGACCACGCCGCCGCGTCCCGCCCCCGGGAAGCGGACCGCACACTGGGAAGGCACACCTCCGCCCACCCGCAAACGGACGGACACCCCATGGCCACCACCATCGGTTCGGGCACCAAGCCCGGCACGGCCGCCGAAGCCGCTCCCGACCCCGGCGCGGGCGGGCCGGACCCGGCGGCGCTGCTGCGCGTGCGTGGGCTGTCCGTGACGTACCCGTCCGCGCGCGGACCGGTCACGGCGGTACGCGAGGCGTCGTTCGAGGTGCGGCCCGGCGAGGTCCTCGGCCTGGTGGGTGAGTCGGGCAGCGGCAAGAGCAGCGTGTGCGCCGCGGTCATGGGCCTGCTGCCGGACGGCGCGCGCCGGGAGGCCGACGGCATCGACTTCGAGGGCCGCGACCTCGCCCGGCTGCGCGAGCGCGAGATGCGGCGCGTACGCGGCCACCGCATAGCCCTCGTCCCGCAGCAGCCGATGACCTCCCTCTCACCGACCACGCCCGTCGGGCGCCAGCTCCGCTGGTACCTCGGCGACCGCATGGACGACCCCGAGCTGCGCGCGACGCTGGCGGCCATCGGCCTCGGCGCGGTCCTCGACCGCCCGCGCGACCTGCCCGGCGCGTTCTCCGGCGGCCAGCTCCAGCGCCTCGTGATCGCCATCGCGGCGCTGTCCCACGAACCGGCCCTGCTGCTCGCCGACGAGCCCACCACCACGCTCGACGCCACCGTCCAGGCGCAGGTGCTCAAGCTGCTCCTGACGCTGCGTGAGAACCTGGGCCTGGCCGTGCTGTACGTGTCGCACGACCTGGCCGTCGTCGCGCAGATCTGCGACCGCGTCGGCGTCATGTACGGCGGGCGCCTCGTGGAGACCGCGCCCGTGCACGACATCTTCGCCGCCCCGCGGCACCCCTATACCCGCGCGCTCGTGGCCGCGATGCCGTCCACCACGCCTGACAACGAGCCGCTGCGCCCGATCCCAGGCACCGCCGAGGACGCGAACCTGCTGGACGGGTGCCCTTTCGCACCCCGCTGCCCCAAGGCCACGGACGTCTGCCGCACCGAGATGCCGGCGCCGGTCCGGCACGGCGACGCCTCGGTGTCCTGCCACTGGCCCTCCGACGGCGGTGCCGAATGACCGGCCGCACACCGCTTCTGACGGTTCGTCACCTGCGCCGGTACTTCACCCTCCCGCGCCCGCTGGGCAGGCGCGGCCCCGGCGAGCGCGTGCACGCCGTCGAGGACGTCTCGTTCGACGTCGCGGCTGGGGAGATCCTGGCGATCGTCGGGGAGTCCGGCTGCGGCAAGTCGACGGTGGCCCGCATGCTCGCCGGGCTCAGCGAACCGACCTCCGGCACCGTCGAATTGGACGGCCGCGACCTGCCCGCGCGGCGCGGCGCCGAGGACCAGCGGCTCGTCCAGCTCGTGACGCAGAACCCGCGCGCCGCCTTCAACCGGCGCCGCGGCATCCGGCACGCCCTGCACCAGCCGCTGCGGGTGCACGGCCTGGCGGCGGATCCGAAGGAGCGCGAGCGCCTGGCCCTGGAGACGGTCCGCCGGGTGGGGCTGTCCGACGAACACCTCGACCGCATGCCGCGCGACCTCAGCGGCGGCGAGCTGGCCCGCATGGTGCTCGCCCGCGCGCTGCTGGTCGGGCCGCGCGTCCTGGTGCTGGACGAGCCGACCGCGAGTCTGGACGCGAGCGTCAAGGCCACGGTGGTCAACCTGCTGCTGCGGCTGCGCGACGAACTGGGCCTGGCCGTCGTGGTCATCACCCACGAGATCGACATCGCGCGGCGCCTCGCGGACCGGGCCGCGGTGATGTACCTGGGGCGGATCGCGGAGATCGGCGCGGCGTCGCACGTCCTGCACACGCCCGCGCACCCTTACGCGCGCATGCTCCTGGCCAGCGTGCCCGAACCGGACCGGGCGCGAACCGGCCCGGCCCGGTCGCGGGACGCGGTGTCGGGGGCGGTGGGGGAGGTGCCGTCGGCGGTGGCGCCGCCACCGGGCTGCTCGTACCACCCGCGCTGCCCGCTGGCGACGGATCGGTGCCGGACCGAGGTGCCGGTGCCGCGGCTGCTGGCCGGTGCGGAGGTGGCGTGCCACCACGCCGAGGAGGCCGAGGTCAGCGGTTGAGGCGGCGTCCCGCCACCAGCTCCGGCTCGATGCGGAAGACGACGCCGTGGTCCGCCCAGGCGGCGGGCAGGCGGCGGGTGAGCCGGTCGACCTCGGCGGGGTCGTCGACGCGGACGGCGTGCCCGGTCGCGGTGACCGACCAGCCCCCGTGCCGCTGGGTGTCGCAGTCGTCGGCCTGGAAGGCGACGACCGACTTGTGCAGCGTGGCGGCGAGGTGCCGGTCGCCGATCACGCGGAAGACGATGGCGGCGGGGCCGGGGCGCGCGGCGGGAGCGGCGGCGGCCGGGTCGACGGGAGCGGCCGGGTCCAGGGGACCGGCCGAGTCGAGGAAGAAGGGCACGGGGCGGATCGCCGGCAGCGCGCCCTGGGTGAAGACGACACGTCCCACCGGCACGCCGGCCATCAGGCGGAGTGCCTCGGAGGCGGTCAGCTCCTCGAGCACGGGAGCGGGTGTCGTGGTCATGTGTCCCAGGATGACCGCGGCCCGCGGCGGTATTCAGGGGCTAAGGTCCCGCTTTGCCGGGAAGATCGGTCCGGCCTGCCGGTGTGCCGTCGATCACTGTCGGCCGCCGCCGGGACGTGCGCCGAAGACTTGCCGCGGTGACGTGCCTTCCGTGTGCCCGGAGTAGCGCGGCGACTTTGTGTCGAGAACCACACTCACCCGATACGTCAACAAAACGATTCCTATTTCGCCAATTGCCCGTGCGGCGGAATTAGCGGAATCGCAACCTCCGGTTGGTCCGAACGCCGGGCAACCCGCGGAAAATCGGGGCTTCCGGTGAAACCACGCCCCTGGAACCGGCGTCCTGACAGCCAAGGGGGTGACAGGCGCCCGCGCCCGAGGATAGCGGGTTCCGTGGCCATGGATAACGGCGGGGTTTCGGCACGGGAAAGTCGCGGATGCGGGCTGACACGCGTCAACCCGGTGCTTGATCGGCACATCGGTGATCAGGCAAGCTGAACCGTCAGACCGACCGGGACAAGCCGAGTTCCTGGCCAACTGTCGTGTTGGAATCGAAGCCGGGGCGCGATCCGATGCTCCCGGGACTTCGGTTCCCAGCAGTCCAGGGAGAGAGATGGAGCGCAATTCCGGCGGTCAGGCAGGTCCCGATGACACCGGAGGCGACGCTGCGGAAGTAGGCGGCGGGGAACAACCGGACCGCGCGGTCGTCGACCCCGCGGTGGTGATGGCCCAGGCCAAGGACGAGAACTTCCCGGTCGCCTCGCGCGTGCTGCGTCCCGAACACCGGCGCCACCTGCTCGCGGTCTACGGATTCGCCCGCCTCGTCGACGACATCGGCGACGAGGCCGCCGGCGACCGGCTCGCCCAGCTCGACGAGGTCGAGAAGGACGTACAGCGCATTTTCGACGGCAACGAACCGCACCTCGCGGTCCTGCGCCCGCTGCGCGCCACGGTCGCCGAGACCCGCATGCCGGCCGACCCGCTGGTCGCGCTGATCGACGCGAACCGGCAGGACCAGCAGGTGCGGCGCTACGCGACGTACGCCGACCTGGTCGACTACTGCAAACTGTCCGCCGACCCCGTCGGGCGCATAGTCCTGTACGTGTTCGGCCGTGCCGACGAGCAGCGGTTCGCCTGGTCCGACCAGATCTGCACCGCGTTGCAGATCGTCGAGCACCTCCAGGACGTCGCCGAGGACCTGGGCAAGGACCGCATCTACCTGCCGACCGAGGACATGGCCCGCTTCGGCGTCGCCGAGGCCGACCTGACGGCCTCCTCGGCGGGCCCCCACCTGCGAAAACTGGTTGCGTTCGAGGCGGGGCGCGCGGCTAACCTGCTCCGCGCCGGTGCGCCCTTGATCGATTCGCTGCGCGGACGGGAGCGCCTGGCGGTCGCGGGATTCGCCGCCGGCGGACGCGCCGCACTCGCGGCGATCGCCGCCGTCGACCACGACGTGCTGGGGCATCGCCCCCGGCCGGGAAAGGCCGGCCTGCTGCGGGAACTCGTCCGCGTGCTGGCCCGGAAACGGTGAGGAGCCACATGGACGTCGACGCGTCGTACGCGTACTGCGAGCGGCTGACCCGCAACCAGGCGCGGAACTTCTACTACGGCATCCGGTTGCTGCCCGAACCCAAGCGCCTCGCCCTCAGCGCGGTGTACGCCTTCGCCCGCGAGGTCGACGACATCGGCGACGGCGACCTGCCGCTGGAGACCAAGATCTCCGAGCTGGGGCGCATGCGTGCCCAACTGGAGGACCTGGCCGCGTACCGCGACCCCGTCTGCACCGCGCTCGCGGACGCCGCGCACCGCTACCCCATCCCGTTGTCCGCGCTCGACGAGCTGATCGACGGCGTCGAGATGGACCTCAAGGAGACGCAGTACCAGACCTTCGAGCAACTGACCGTGTACTGCCGGTGCGTCGCGGGCGCGGTGGGGCGCCTCTCGCTCGGCATCTTCGGTTCGGCGGACGCGCCGCAGGCCCCGGAACTGGCCGACACGCTCGGCATCGCACTCCAGGTGACCAACATCCTCCGGGACATCAAGGAGGACAAGGAGAACGGCCGCGTCTACCTGCCGCGCGAGGACCTGGCGAAGTTCGGGCTGGAGGACGCCTGGCAGCCGGAGGGCACGTTCGTGCCGGGCGCGGCGTTCGACGACCTGGTGCGCTTCGAGGGCGAGCGGGCCCGGCGGCTGTTCGACGAGGGCCTGCGCCTGCTGCCGCTGCTCGACCGGCGCAGCGCCGCCTGCACCGGCGCGATGGCCGGAATCTACCGGCGCCTGCTCACCCGCATCGTGGCCGAGCCGTCGATCGTGCTGACCGGCCGCCAGTCGCTCCCCGGCTGGGAGAAGGCCGAGATCGCGGTACGCGGCCTCTCGGGCCTCCCGGTCGGCGAACGCTCCGCCTTCGCGGCGGTCCCGACGCATCTGCCGCAGCGCCTCCGCCCGCGGGGAACCCCCGCATCCCGGGCCGGTTCCGATGAGGCCGGCACCGGGAGTGCGACGTCGTCCACGGAAGGTTTCCCCACAGGGGGAACACGTTCCGACGCGGCGTCTTCGCGGGGGGCGACCCCCGCACCCCCGGCCGGTGCCGACGAGACGGGCGGCGGGGGTGTGACGTTCGCGACGGAAAAATTCCTCACACGGGGAACACGTTCCGACGCGGCGTCTTCGCGGGGGGCGACCCCCCCACCCCCGGCCGGTGCCGACGAGACGGGCGACGGGAGTGTGACGTCCGCGACGGAAAAATTCCTCACACGGGGAACACGTTCCGACGAAAAACACTTCAAGGGGGAGTAGGCCAAGTGATCTTCTGGGTACGTGAGGGCTCATGACACGTCGTCTGATCGTGGTGGGGGGAGGACTCGCCGGCATCACCGCCGCGCTCACCGCGGCCGATGCCGGCGCGTCCGTGACGCTGCTGGAGGGGCGCCCGCGCCTCGGCGGCGCGACGTTCTCCTTCCGCCGTGACGGACGGTGGCTCGACAACGGACAGCACGTCTTCCTCCGCTGCTGCACGGAGTACCGCCGGTTCCTCGACCGCATCGGGTCGACGGGCGACACGGTCCTGCAAGACCGGCTCGACGTCCCCGTCCTCACCCCCTGGGGCACCGCCGGGCGGTTGCGCCGCAGCGCGCTGCCCTCGCCGCTGCACCTGTCCGCCGCGCTCTCCCGCTACCCCTTCCTGACCCTCGCCGGGCGCGCCCGGGTCGGCGTCGCGGCGCTCGCGCTCAAGCGCCTCGACCCCGAGGACCCGCGCCTCGACGAGGTCACGTTCGGCAGTTGGCTCGACCGGTTCGGCGTCACGGCCCGCGAACGCGCCGCGATGTGGGACCTGGTCGGCGTCGCCACCATCAACCTGACGGCCGAGCACGCCTCGCTCGCCGTCGCCGCCAAGGTCTTCCGCACCGGGCTGCTCGACACCAACGACGGCGCCGACATCGGCTGGAGCAAGGTGCCGCTCCAGAAGCTGCACGGCGACGCCGCCCAGCGCGCGCTGGAGGACGCGAAGGTCGACGTACGCCTCCGCTCCCGGGTCGCCGCCGTCGAGCCGCTGCCCGGCGGCGGGTTCTCCGTCGACGCCGACGGCGGCACGCTGCACGCCGACGGCGTCGTGGTCGCCGTACCGCACGAGGACGCCGCGCGGTTGCTCCCCGCCGGCGCCCTGCTCCTGGACGATCGCCCGGCCGACCCCACCGTCCTTGCCGGACTGGGGAGTTCGCCGATCGTCAACCTGCATGTCATCTACGACCGACCGGTGTTCACCGGGGACTTCGCGGCCGGCCTCGGCAGTCCCGTGCAGTGGGTCTTCGACCGCAGCGACAATCTCGGGCTCGAACGCGGCCGATACCTCGCGGTGTCGCTGTCCGCCGCCGACCACGTGATCGACCTGACGCAGCATCAACTCCGGGACCGGTTCCTGCCCGCGCTCGAAAGGCTGCTCCCCGCCACGCGTTCGGCGCGCGTCGAGGAGTTCGTCGTGACCAAGGAGCGCACCGCGACCTTCCGAGCCGCCCCCGGCTCGGCCCGACTCCGACCGTACGCGCGCACCGCACTACCCGGACTCGCACTCGCCGGCTCGTGGACCGCCACCGGATGGCCCGCGACCATGGAGTCGGCTGTCCGCAGCGGCCTGGCCGCGGCCCACGTCACCCTGCCCAGCCTGGACTTGGATCCCGGGCGTGTACTGCCGACGACCCCATCTGGTGCCTTCCCGGAGAGGACGACGACACCGTGACCGTAGCCGACAGCTCACTCGCCCCCGTTGTACTTGACCGAGCCCGCGAGGCCACGCAGCCCGCACTCCGCACCGCCGTCGCCCGCCTCGAACCGCCGCTCGCCCGCGTCTCCGCCTACCACATGGGCTGGGCCGACACCGAGGGCCGGCCGGTCCCCGGCAACGGCGGCAAGGCGCTGCGCCCCGCGCTCGCGCTGCTCTCCGCCGAGGCCGTCGGCGCCGCCACGCAGACCGGCGTCCCGGGCGCGGTCGCCGTCGAACTGGTGCACAACTTCTCGCTGCTGCACGACGACCTGATGGACGGCGACGAGGAGCGGCGGCACCGGCCCACCGCCTGGAAGGCGTTCGGCCCCGGGCTCGCGGTGCTCGCCGGCGACGGACTGCTGGTGCTGGCCGAGCAGGTGCTGATGGAGTCGTCCGGACAGGGCGACCGGGCCGCCAAGCTGCTCACCGACGCCACCGCCGCGCTCATCGACGGCCAGTCGCAGGACCTGTCGTTCGAGACGCGCATGGACGTCACGGTCGAGGAATGCCTGTCGATGGCCGGCAACAAGACCGGTGCGCTGCTCGCCTGCGCGAGCGCGATCGGCGCCGCGCTCGCCGGTGCGGAGCAGGCGACCGTGGACCGGCTGTACGCGTTCGGCCACCACCTCGGCATCGCCTTCCAGGCCGTCGACGACCTGCTCGGGATTTGGGGCCGCCCCGAGGTGACCGGCAAGCCCGCATGGAACGACCTGCGCCAGCGCAAGAAGTCGGTGCCGGTGGTCGCCGCGCTCACCTCCGGTGGCGCCGCGGCGGACCGGCTGGCCGACCTCTACACCACCCCCGGTGACCTGACGGAGGATCAACTGGCCCTGGCCGCAAGGCTCGTGGAGGAGGCGGGTGGCCGCGTCCGAACCGAGGTGGAGGCGCAGCGACACCTGGAGCGCGCGCTCGGCAGCCTCGACGGACTCGGCATCCCGGAGGTGACGCGTACCGACCTGGCGGCCCTGGCGGCATTCACTACGACTCGGGAGTTGTGAAGATGACGGTGACGGTCCAGACCGAATCCACCGACGCGCCGGAGCGGGCCAAGGACACGCTCGACCGCGCCGTGGCCCATCTGCTGTCGTTGCAGGACGACACGGGCTGGTGGAAGGGCGAGCTGGAGACCAACGTCACGATGGACGCCGAGGACCTCCTGTTCCGGGAGTTCCTCGGCATCCGCACCGCCGAGCAGACCGAGCAGGCCGCCCGGTGGATCCGCGCCAACCAGCGGGAGGACGGCACCTGGGCGTCCTTCCGCGGCGGGCCGGCGGAGCTCTCCACGACGATCGAGGCGTACGTCGCCCTCAAGCTGGCCGGCGACTCCGTCGACGCCGACCACATGCGGCGCGCCGCCGCGTACATCCGCGAGAACGGCGGCGTCGCGCACAGCCGGGTGTTCACGCGCTTCTGGCTGGCCTTCTTCGGCTGGTGGTCGTGGGACGAACTCCCGGTCATGCCACCCGAGTTGATCTACCTGCCCAAGTGGTTCCCGCTCAACGTCTACGACTTCGCGTGCTGGGCGCGGCAGACGATAGTCCCGCTGACCATCGTCAGCTCGCTGCGGCCGGTCCGGCCGGCGCCGTTCGGCCTCGACGAGCTGAAGCCGACCGGCCCGGTGGCCGCCAAGCCGGTGGCCGACGACCCGTGGTCGCGGTTCTTCCGCGCGCTGGACCGCGTCCTGCACGTCTACTCCAAGCGCCCCGTGATGCCGGTCCGCCGCCACGCGGTCCGCCGCGCCAAGCAGTGGATCATCGAGCGGCAGGAGGCGGACGGCGGCTGGGGCGGCATCCAACCGCCGTGGGTCTATTCGCTGATCGCGTTGCACCTGACCGGCATGCCGCTCAACCACCCGGTGATGGCGCAGGGCATCAAGGGTCTCGACGGGTTCACCATCTGGGAGGACACCGACGAGGGCACCGTGCGGCGCTTCGAGGCGTGCCAGTCCCCGGTGTGGGACACCGGCCTGTCGCTGGTGGCGCTGCGCGACGCCGGGGTCGCCGAGGACCACCCGCAGGTCGTCAAGGCCGCGGGCTGGCTGCTCGACGAGGAGGTCCGCGAGTACGGCGACTGGGCGGTCCGCCGCCCCGGCCTCGAACCGGGGGGCTGGGCCTTCGAGTTCGCCAACGACTACTACCCGGACACGGACGACACCGCCGAGGTCGTGATGGCCCTGCGGTACGCCGCCCACCCGGACACCGAGCGCATGCGCGAGGTGCTGGGCCGTGCCGAGGTGTGGACCGCGGGCATGCGCAGCAAGGACGGCGCGTGGGGGGCGTTCGACGCGGACAACACCGCCGGGCTGCCGCTCAAGCTGCCGTTCTGCGACTTCGGCGCGGTCACCGACCCGCCGTCGGCCGACGTCACCGCGCACATCGTCGAGATGTTCGCCGAGTCCGGCGCCGAGTACCGCGACCAGGTCGTCGAGGGTGTGCGCTGGCTGCTGCGCAACCAGGAGGCGGACGGCTCGTGGTTCGGCCGCTGGGGCGCGAACTACATCTACGGGACGGGTGCCGCGGTGCCGGCGCTCGTGCTCGCGGGCGTCGACCCCCGGCACAGCGCGATCCGCCGCGCGGTCCGCTGGCTGCACGGCATCCAGAACCCGGACGGCGGCTGGGGCGAGGACCTGCGCTCGTACGTCGACCCGTCGTGGTCCGGCAAGGGCGACTCGACCGCCTCGCAGACCGCGTGGGCGCTGATGGCGCTGCTCGCGGCCGGTGAGCGCGGCGCCGCGGTGGAGCGCGGCGTCCGCTGGCTGATGGAGCATCAGAACGAGGAAGGCGGCTGGGACGAACCGCAGTTCACCGGCACCGGCTTCCCGGGCGACTTCTACATCAAGTACCACATGTACCGGATCGTGTTCCCGATCATGGCGCTCGGACGGTACGTCAAGGCGGCGGGCTGAGCGGTGGCGACCGGCACACGCGACACGGGCGGCACCGGCGACGAAGGCCGCGGGGGGGGGGGGGGGGGGGGGGGGGGGGGGGGGG
>NZ_JBPKBH010000017.1:40821-49537 GCF_051388915.1 Yinghuangia sp. YIM S09857
CGGCGTCCCCGACCGGGGACGGGACGGGGCAGACGGCGGGGCGCAGCACGGGCCGGAACGCCGACCGCGGGACCGGGGACGCGACGGGGCACCCGGCGGGCAGCGGGCCGATCGAAGCCTCCGAGACCCCCGACAGCCCCGCCACGCCCCTCCTCGTCGCCCCGCTGCGCATCGAGCGCAGGGCGCTGGTGCGCGGCGGCGCCCCCGCGGTCGTGCGGTCCGGCATGGGCGAGGCCAAGTCCCTCGCGTACGCCGAAAGGCTCGCCGCCGCCCCGGCCGCGCTCGTCGCGGGCATGGGCGCGGGCATGCACGGCCTGCGTCCCGGCGACATCGTGGTGGCGACCGAGGTGCGCGGCCCCGACGGCGAGGTCCGGCCGTGCCCCTGGGCCGACGAACTCGTCAAGGCGCTGCGCCCGCTGCCTGTCCCGGTCTACGCCGGACCGGTCGCGACGGTGCGCAAGCTGGTCCGCCCGGCCGAGCGCGGCCCGCTCGCCGAGGCGGGGGTGGTGGCGGCCGACATGGAGTCGTCGTTCCTCCTCGCCCTGCGCTGGGCCGGGGCGGGGCCCGAGCGGCCGTGGGCGGTCGTGCGCGTGGTCAGCGACTCGCCCGGGCACGAGCTGCTGCGGCCGGGGATCGTGCGCAACGGATTGGCGGCGTACCGGTCACTCAAGGCGGCCGCCTCCACACTCTCCGCATGGCTCGGTGCGGTGGCGGGGCCGGATTCCGCGCCCTTCCCGGCGGCCGGGGCGCGCGAAGGGGCAGACTTGGGCGTGGGACGCGGCACGGCGGATGAACAGGACGGTGGCGGATGACGTTCGATCTCGGTGAGACGCTGGCGGAGTACGAGGGGCGCGGTTTCGAACTGACCGCCAAGCACCTCAATCCGCAGTTGCCGCGCGTGCTCCAGACCATCGGCTTCCACCGCAACTACGTGCGCGCCGAGGGCCCGTACCTCTACGACGAGACCGGCGCCGAGTACCTGGACTTCCTGTCCGGCTTCGGCACGTACGGCGTCGGCCGGCACCACCCGGTCGTGCGCAAGGCCGTGCAGGACGTCGTCGCGCTCGACCTGCCGGACATCGTGCACTTCGCGACGCCGCCGCTGGCCGCCGCGCTGGCCGACCGGCTGCTGCGCACGACGCCGCACCTCGACCGCGTGTACTTCTGCAACAGCGGCACGGAGGCGGTCGAGGCGGCGCTGAAGTTCGCGCGCTTCGCGACCGGGCGCAAGCGCGTCCTGTACGTCGACCACGCGTTCCACGGCCTGACCACCGGCTCGCTCTCGGTCAACGGCGCCAAGGAGTTCCGCAAGGGCTTCGAGCCGCTCCTGCCGGACGTCGCGGTGCCGCTCGGCGACCTCGACGCGCTGGAGCGCGAGCTGAAGCGCGGCGACGTGGCGGCGTTCATCGTCGAACCGATCCAGGGCAAGGGCGTGCTGATCCCGCCGCCCGGCTACCTGGCCGCGGCGCAGAAGCTGCTTCGGCAGCACGGCGCGCTGCTGATCGCCGACGAGGTGCAGGTCGGCATGGGCCGCACCGGCAAGTTCTGGGCGTACGAGTGGGAGCCCGGCGTCGAGCCCGACATCGTCACCGTGGCCAAGGCGCTGTCCGGCGGGTACGTCCCGATCGGCGCCACGCTGACCAAGGACTGGATCTTCAAGAAGGTCTACTCGACCATGGACCGCGTCCTGGTCCACGACTGCACCTTCGGCGGCAACAACCAGGCCATGGCGGCCGGCCTCGCGACCCTCGCGGTCATCGAGGACGAGGACCTGACGGGCAACTGCCTGCGCATGGGCGAGGCCTTCCAGGCCGCGCTGCGCCCGCTCCAGGAGAAGTACGAGCTGTTCGCCGACGTCCGCGGCCGCGGCCTCATCGTCGGCCTGGAGTTCGGCAAGCCCAAGTCCCTGAAGCTGCGCGCCGGTTGGTCGACCCTCCAGGCGGCCCGCACGGGGTTGTTCGCGCAGATGGTCGTCGTGCCGCTCTTCCAGCGCCACCGCATGCTGACCCAGGTCGCGGGCGACCACATGGACGTCATCAAGCTCCTGCCGCCGTACGTGCTCGGCCAGAAGGACGTCGACAACTTCACGGCCGCCTTCGTGGACGTCATGGACGACGCCCACAAGGGCACCGGCCTCATGTGGGACTTCGGCCGCACCCTCATCAAGCAGGCGCTGACCAAGTAGGTCGACCGGCAGCCCACTTGGCGCCGAGCGAACACGGCAGCACGCCGCGTGCCCGGGGAACTTCCTCGGAGGCGCGGCGTGTTGCTGTTCGCGGGCGAGATCAAGGCAGGCGTGTCCGGTCGATGGAGTGCCAGCCGGGATCCTTCGCGATCGCCTTGACCTGGTCGGCGGTCAGCGGCGAGGGTCGGCCGGTTTCGGTGTTCTTGCCGGAGCCCTCCAGATTGGTGCGCACTGTGATCGACACCACCGAGTCCTCCACGGGCACGGTGACGGTGATGGCGAACGGCTCGGCGGCGCCCGGCGCTTGCCGGGTGTGGACGGCGGACGCGCCGTCGTCGTCGGAGCACACGACGGTGTCGGTGACGCCGGTCCCCGGGTCGGTCGTCGCGCGGGAGTCGTCGGGGGTCGGGCATTCGGTCAGCGTTCGCCGTTCCATCCGCGCGTGGGTGTATATCGCACCCGCCTCCGTGTTCCACGAGATCTGCACCCCGTGCTCGAAGACGAACCCTTGCATGGCGCCTGCGAACCCAGGCGCGCCTTGTCGGCTCAGTCCCTGCTCCAGAAGAGCGTGTGCCTGCTCATAGTAGGGGGTGTCTCTTACCGTGACAGGTGTCGACGGCGGAGCCGCCGGGCTGCTGCCCACGGTGTCGTCGTTCGCCCCCGGGCTCGCTGCGAGCATCCCGCTTCCCGCGACGATCGCGACCGCCGCGACGGCGGCGACGGCCACCGCCCCACCTGCGGTCCGGGCCCACCTCCGCCGTCGCAGACGCCGCCGACCGCCCTCGCAGGCGCGCTCGACGAGGCCAGATGTCATACGGGGTGCGTCCAGGTCGGCGAGATCACCGCTCAGCCGGGCGCGCAGCATGTCTCCTGTGTCCACGCCGGAACTCCTTTCAGTGTGTATCGGGTGATGGGGCGTCAGCCGTGCAGCCGACGCACGGTCGGTGAGGTCTCTCGGACGGTGTCGCCCAGTTCGTCCCTCAGCCTTGCGAGCGCGCGGGCGGAGGCGGCCTTGACGGCGGGCACCGTCATGCTGAGCTGCGCCGCGGTGCACTCGATGCTCTGGTCCTCCCAGTAGCGCAGGACCAGGACCGCGCGGTCGCGCGGCGGCAGCCGGTGCAATGCGCCGAGCAGCGTCAGGCGCAGCTCGGGATCGCCGCGGTCCGGGGCCTCGGCGCGGTCGAGTGCGGCGTCGTCGATGCCGGTGACCTCGTCGGAGCTGCGGCGGCGGCGCCGGTCGAGGTACGCGTTGACGACGACGCGCGTGGCGTACGCCTCGGGGTTTTCGGTGGCCTCGACCTTCGGCCAGGCGACGTACAGCTTCTCCAGGGCGGTCTGGGCGAGGTCCTCGGCCAGGTGCCAGTCGCCGCACAGCAGGTACGCGGTGCGGCGCAGCCGTATCGCGACGCTCTCGGCGAACAGGGCGAAACCGTCACGTCTGTTTCTCCGCCACCCCATGCGCCACTCACTTTCTCCGTTGTTCCGCGGAGGCGGACCCGCCCCCACATGGTTGACGTATCGAGGGCCCCGGAAGGTAGCGGAACGGGTTCCGGGGGCGGGCTCCCGACGGGTTTCCGGACGGTTCCGTATGGGCAATAGGTTGACAGAGTCAATCAACTAAGTAGCATGAACCGGGTAGTCGCGGAGGCCTGGAAAGCCAGGCCCGACAAGGAGGTTCGCGCGTGCCAGGTTTCCCGTCCGATGTCGGTGCCGTGGACTTGATGATCGGATTCCCGAGCGCCCAGGCACGCAGCCACTACGACTTCCTGAAGCCGCAGTTGCGCGACGCCGAGAGCGCCGGCATGGAGTTCCCCGCCGAGTACATGTTCAAGGGCGTGCCCAACCACCTGGACGAGGGCGTCGACCCGGTCGCGGTGACGCTGTCCCAGATGGACGCCTGCGGTGTGGCCGTCGGCCTGGTCGGGATGGGCGAGACCGCGCAGCGCGCGGTCAAGGAGCACCCCGACCGGTTCCGGCTCAGCCTGGAGGTCGACCCGAACGAGATCACCGCCGCCGTGCGGCGCATCCGGGAGGCGCACGAGGAGCACCGCATCGCCGCGGTCACGACCTTCCCCGCGGGCTGCAACCCGCAGGTCCCGGTCAGCGACCGCCGGTACTACCCGATCTACCAGACCTGCATCGACCTGGACATCCCGATCATCTCCAACGCCGGGATCCCGGGCCCGCGCGTACCGGCCGCGTGCCAGGACGTGATGCACTTCGACCAGGTCTGCTACGACTTCCCCGAGCTGCGCATCGTGATGCGGCACGGCGCCGAGCCGTGGGAGGACCTGGCCGTCAAGCTCATGCTCAAGTGGCCCGGCCTCTACTACATGACCTCGGCCTTCGCCCCCAAGTACTACCCGAAGGCCATCGTCGACTACGCCAACACCCGCGGCGCCGACAAGATCATGTACGCCGGCTACTACCCCATGGGCCTGTCCCTGGAGCGCATCTTCCGCGAGCTGCCCGACGTGCCGTTCAAGGCCGACGTGTGGCCCAAGTTCCTGCGCGACAACGCGACACGGGTCTTCAAGCTCTAGAACGCGCGGGCAACGAGGCCGGGCCCGGGCCTGCCGCCCCGAGCCGCACCCGCACCCGCAACCCCACGACACACGACACGACAACAGAAAGGGCCGCGCGATGAGTGACCGCTACACCATCATCTCCGCCGACGGCCATGCCGGCGCCAACATGGAGACGTACCGCGACTACCTCGACGCCGCGTGGCACGAGGAGTTCGACGCCTGGCGCGACAAGTACCGCAACCCGTTCCGCGACCTCCAGGCCGACGGACGCACCCGCAACTGGGACGACGAGCGCCGGGTCCGCGAGATGGAGGCGGACGGCGTCGTCGCCGAGGTCGTCTTCCCCAACACCGTGCCGCCGTTCTTCCCGACCGGCCAGCTCGTCGCCCGGCCGCCGACCGAGCGCTCGTACGCCCGGCGCCTGGCCGGCATCCGGGCGCACAACCGCTGGCTCGCCGCCTGGTGCGGCGGTGAGCACAAGCACCGCCGCGCGGGCCTCGCCCAGGTCTTCCTCAACAACATCGACGACGCGGTCGCCGAGGCGAAGTGGGCCAAGGAGCAGGGGCTCGCCGGGATCCTGATCCCCACCACCCCGCCGGACGCGGCCGGCATCACGCCGATCTACGCGCCCGACTGGGACCGCCTGTGGGAGGTCTGCCAGGACCTCGACCTCGTCGTGGTCAACCACGGCGGATCCGGCTCGCCGGACTACGGGCCCTACCCTGCCTCGAAGTTCCTGTGGATCGCGGAGGCCGCGACGTTCTTCCGCAGGCCGCTCACGCACATGCTGGTGTCCGGCGCCTTCGAGCGGTTCCCGCGCCTGAAGTTCGTCATCACCGAGCAGGGCGCCTCTTGGATCCCGCCGCTGCTGCGCCAACTCGACGCGTACCACGAGCAGATGGGCTCCGGCCGCATCGGCGAGCTGAAGTACGACGAGGGCGACCGCCTGCCGCTCAAGCCGAGCGAGTACTTCGCCCGCAACGTGTGGGTCGGAGTCAGCTTCCCGAGCCCCGTCGAGGCCGACGCCCGCCACGAGCTGGGGGTCGACCGCTTCCTGTGGGGCAGCGACTACCCGCACGACGAGGGCACCTACCCGTACACCCGCGAGTCGCTGCGGCGCTCGTTCCCCGGTGTGGACCCGGCCGATCTGCGACGCATGCTCGCGGGCAACGCGGCCGAGGTCTACGGGTTCGACCTGGACGTGCTCGACCGCTACGCCGCGCAGTGCGGGCCGACGCACGCCGAGATCGCGGAGCCGCTGGCGAGCGTGCCGTCCGACAGCAACAGCCCGGCCTTCACCCGTCCCTGAGCCTGTCCCCGAGGAGGCATCCACCATGTCCGACAAGCGGTTCGCCGGACGGCGCGCACTGGTCACCGGCGCCAGCCGGGGCATCGGTGCCGCGGTCGCCCGGCGCCTGGCGGCCGAGGGCGCCGACGTCGCCATCACGGCCCGCAGCCTGGACACCGCGTCCAAGCTCGCCGGCACGCTCGCCGAGGTCGGCGCGCTGCTGGAAACGTACGGCGGCAAGGTCGCGCTGATCGGCGCCGACCTGTCCGACGAGGCCGACCGGGACCGCATCGTCCCGGAGGCGGAGCGGGCGCTCGGCGGACCGCTCGACATCCTGGTCAACAACGCGGCCATGGGGGTGTACGCGCCGCCCTCCGACTACCCGCTGCGCCGCGCCCGCCTGCACTTCGAGGTCAACGTCATCGCGCCGCTGCACCTCGCCCAAGCCGTCGTGCCCGGGATGCGGGAGCGCGGCGAGGGATGGATCGTCAATCTGTCCAGCGCCACCGCGCGGCCGTGGCCCGGGCCGCCGTACACCCTCGGCGGCACCGGGACCGGGACCACCGTTTACGGTTCCTCCAAGGCCGCTCTCAACCGGCTCACCAACGGCCTGGCCGCCGACCTGTACGGCAGCGGCATCCGGGTCAACACCGTCGAGCCGCGCGCCGCGGTGATGAGCGAGGGAGCCCGCGAGCTGGTCGGGCACATCGTGCGCGAGGACCAGATCGAGTCGATGGACGAGATGGTGGAAGGCGTGGTCGCGCTGTGCGACTGCGCGCCGGAGCGGACGGGCCGCGTCGAGGTCAGCCTCGACGTGATCGCCGAGCTGGGCCTCACCGTGCGGCGGTTGGACGACTCGGGCTGAGCCCGGGGCGGATGTGGTGATCCCGACCCCCGGAGTCCATTGCAAAGTCAAACACCGATTGCATACCCTCCGGATCATGTCGACGGATCAGCGCAACGAAGAGTTCATCGAGCCCAGCCCCGAGGAGATCGTGGCCTTCACGAAGGAACACGTGAAGGGCATGGAGGGCTCGGACGACGACGAGTGGTGGAACGTCGCGGGCATGCTGCACGTGCTCATCCAGACAGTCGGCCGCAAGACCGGCAACGTGCACAAGGTCGCGCTGCCGTACTGGGTGGACAAGGACGGCCACCGCGTCGTCGTCGCGTCCTTCGCCGGTGCCGACAAGAACCCGTCGTGGTTCGTGAACCTCGCTGACAAGAAGGCCAACCCGAGCATCCTCGTCCGGGTGCAGGGGGCGACCTACTGGAGCGACGCCGAGGTGCTGGACGGCGACGACTACACCGCCACCTGGGCCGGGCTCACCGCCGACCGCGCGTACTACAACGACTACCAGAGCCGTTGCGAGCGCCGGATTCCGCTGGTCCGGCTGCCGGAGAGCAACCTCGTGGCGAAGCGCGGCTGAGTAGTGCGCGGACAGGTGGAGAGCCGCTGAGCAGTGCGCGGTTATGTGGTGCGCGGTTGAGTGGTGAGCTGCTGAGCAGCGTGCGCGGCTGAGCGGCGCGGTATTTGCGTGACTGCGGCCCGGTCGCCGACTCCTGGGTTCCCCGGGTCGGCGGCCGGGCCGCACGCGTCGGCGCGGCAAGTGGGTTAGGTTGACGGCGGCCGCCCGGCCGTACGCGCGCCGCGACGAAGGGGTACCACGTGCCGCACTGGACCGTGTTCGACTACGGGGAAGTCCTATGCCACGCCTCGACGGCGCTGCCGGACATGGCCGCATCGGTCGGGGTCGCGACGGCGGACTTCGAGGCGGGGTACTGGGCGGTGCGGGACGCGTACGACCGCGGCATGCCCGACGAGGTCTACTGGACCGAGGTGGGACGACGCGCGGGCTTCGGCGTCGACGCACGCCGGGCCGCGGAGTTGACCGAGGCGGACGTCGCGGGCTGGCTGGACACCAACCCGGCGTCGCTCGCGCTGATCGCCGAACTCGCCTCCGAGGGCGTGCCGTTGGCGCTGCTGTCCAACGCCCCGGCCTCCTGCGGGGTGGCGTTCGCCGCGCAGCCGTGGGCGCGGTACTTCCGTCACCTGGTGATCTCCGCCGACCACGCGATGGCGAAGCCCGACGCGGAGATGTGGCGGGTGCTCGCGGAGCGGTTGGACGCGCGTACGTCCGACTGCCGGTTCCTGGACGACCGCGAGGACAACGTCGCGGGGGCGACGGCGGCCGGGCTCGGGGCGCACCGGTGGACGGGGGTGGTGCCGGCGCGGGCTTGGCTGGTGGAACAAGGGGTGTTGCCGGGCTGATCGGGGCGATCGCCGGACGTACTCGCTTGGTCGGTCGCGACGAACGCGAAGCCGGGCAAGGCGACGACGATCGTCGGGGTCACGGAGAACCAGCAGGGGTACCCGGACCCGATGACGCTGATCGGTCGCTACTGAGTGGATAGGTGGGTGGGTCGGTGACCGCGGTCCCCGCCAACCCACAGACCTGCCGGCGTGCCCCCGTCGCCCGCCCAGCCTCCAAGCCCGGCGTGATTGAGCCGGCGCGCTGTCGAGACTTGACCTGGTGGGCGGCGGTGCGGCGCGTCTGGCGGGTGTGGTGCGGGACTCCTGTGGCCTCGTGACAAGCTGGGGTCATGGGTCTGTTCACTGTCGACGAGGCACGCGAGGTGCTCGCCGAGTTGCTTCCCGTCCTCGATGAGATCGTCGCGGGGGGGGGGGGGGGGGGGGGGGGGGGGGGGGGGGGG
>NZ_JBPKBH010000017.1:49633-62356 GCF_051388915.1 Yinghuangia sp. YIM S09857
CCGCGCAGCCGAGTTGTCCGCCGACCTGTCACAGGGGCCCGGGCCGACGCCGGACGGGGGACTGCCCGAGCTCAAGGGCATGCACGCGCGCCTGGACGAGCTGATGACCCGCGTGCAGGAGACCGGCGCCGAACTCAAGGGCTTCGCACCGCTGCTGGTCGACTTTCCGGCCGACCTCGACGACGGTACCCCCGTCCACCTGTGCTGGCTGGAAGGCGACCGCGAACTCGCCTGGTACCACCGGCAGGACCTCGGGTTCCCGGGCCGCCGCCCGCTGCCCTGACGCGCGCTCAGCCGCCTGCCCGGCCGCCTGCCGCGGTCCGCCAACTCGGCGTTCCCCCGAGCGGATCAACGACTTGATCCGCCGTCCGCCACGGCAACAGAGTGGACCCATGAGCATCATCCCCACCGTCGACCTCACCGAGTGGCGCACCGGGGGCCCGGGCGTACGCCGCGGCATCGCCGCCGACGTCGACGCGGCGCTGCGTACTGCCGGATTTCTGCTCGCGACCGGGCACGGCGTTGCCGCGGACGAGCGCGCGGCGATCCGCCGAGCGGCCCGCGGGTTCTTCCACCTGCCCGCCGAGACCAAACAGGCGTACGCCGTCAAGGTGGGGGACCGCGGTTGGCTCGGCCCCGGCGCCGAGGCCAACGCCTATGCGGAGGGCGGCGAGAGCCCGCCGGACATGAAGGAGTCGTTCTCGTTCGTGTCCGACGAGCCCACCGGGGATCCGGTGGTGGACGCGGAGTGGTTTCGTCCCAACGTGTGGCCTGCCGAGGTACCGGAGTTGCGGGCGCCCGTCGAGTCGTACCTGCGCCGGATGCGCGCGCTGTCCGACCAACTTCTGGAACTCCTGGGCGTGGTGCTCTGCGACGACGAGGGGTTCTTCACCCGGCACACCGCGCACCCGACGTGGGGCTTCAACATCAACTGGTACCCGGGGACCGGACGCGTCGGACCGGCCGTGCCAGGGCAGTTCCGCATCGGCCCGCACACCGACTTCGGCACGGTCACGGTGCTGGACCGCGAGCCGGGGAGCGGCGGTCTCCAGGTCTACACGGACGAACACGGCTGGCAGGACGCGCCGTACGACGCGGCCGCGTTCACCGTGAACGTCGGCGACCTGATGGCCCGTTGGACCGACGGCCGCTGGCGCTCCGGCCGCCACCGCGTCCTCCCGCCGCCGGAGCACGCCCCCGACGAGGAACTGATGTCCCTGGTCTACTTCTACGACTGCGACCCGGGGACCGACGTCCGCGGCATCGACTCGCACGCTTACCTGCGGTCCCAGTTGAATGCCATCAGCACGGAGTGAACGGCCCTGGGGGACGGGGTAGTCAGCCGATTGCTTCCCGCTCTTGTATGCGAGTACGGTCCTGCCTCGCCGGCAGTCTCTCGCCTCGCCCTGCCTCCGTCCGCGCGAGGTCTCCCCGGCTGGAGCCCGAGCCGGAGCCGGGGGCGGAGTCCGAGCCCGAGCCCAAGCCGGAGCCGGAGCCGGAGTCCGAGCCGGAGCGTTCGCCGGAGCCGGAGCCGAGCCCGCTCATGGGGATCACCCCAACCCTCTTGCCGCCGCCCCCGACCCCTCTGGCAGAGTTCCGCCGGGGCGTGATCATGGGTTGGGGGTTGCGGTGGGGCGGTTTTGGCGTGACACGATCGGCACCGACGAGTTCTGGGCGCGCTTCGAGCTTGCGGATCGGCTTGAGGACGACGGCCGATATCCGGAACTCCTGGCCCTGACCGACCAGTTGCTGGTGGACTGCACGGCCTTCATGCCTCCGTTCGGCGAGCACCTGAGCCGCGTGCACCGCCATCGCCTGGTCGCCCTCGGCGAGTTGGGCCGCGGGCAGGAGGCGTGGGCGCATTTTGGCGTCGTCCTACCGCAGTTCCTGGCCGCGCCACAGGCCGGCGACTCCGTACGCGTCCTGCGCCACGCCATGGGCGGCATTCTGCTGCGCCTGGGCCACGACGGGCCGGCCCAGGAACTGTTCGCCCTCGCCCTCACTGACTGCCAGGCCACCGCATCGCCCGCAGACGTCATGGACCTGGAAACCCTCATTTTGGCAAGTGAGGTCAACGCCGGTCGGTACGCCGAGGCTGAACGGCGCCTGGACGCCCTCGCCTCACGCCTCGCCGTCGCGCAGATCCCCGAGGAGCAACGAGCCCGCCTGCGCGCGGTCGTGCCGTGGTTGGGAGTGGTCGTCCGCAATGGGCAGGAGCGGTTCAGCGACGCAGAGCGGATGAGCGTGCAGGCGGTGGCGGCATGCGTCGCGTTCGAAGGACCCGGTGGGGAGATGGGCCGCGGTGCCCGCCTCGCCCGGGCCCGTGCACTGGTGGGACTGGGCCGCGCACACGAGGCAGAGACCGAGTGTCGCATGGTCCTCGACCACGAAATCGACGTCGACGAGCCCGCGTTCGGCGCGCAGTTGTGCGTGCTCCGTACGGTCCTCGGCCGCGCGTTCACCGTGCAGCGCCGCCACGACCAGGCCGTCGCGGACCTCGACGCGGCCGTGGCGGACGGGTGCCGTTCGCTCGGCGCGAGCGACCCGCTCACCCTCGACGCGGTCCTCGCGCTGGTGGCCGCCCGCCGAGCCCGCGGCGGTGCCGACGATGCGGACGAGGCGCTGCGGCTCCTGGAGACGGCCGTACGCGAGGGTGAAGCGGGCCCCGACTCCGGCCACCCGCTGGTCCGTGAGGCGCGCGAACAGCTAGCCGAATTGACGTCGCGGGCCGAGGCGGAGGCCGCCGCCCCGCAGCGGGCACCGGAACGGCCGTGGAAGGCCCGCGTACAACCGGGCCTCCGCCCGTGCTGGGACTGCGGCGGCACCATCTGGCACGACCACAAGTGACCGCACCCAGGTAGACCACAGACGCAGCCCGCGCAAGCAGCCACCCACGCGGCCCACCCACCATGCGACCCCCACTCACGCGAACCCCGCTCACGCGGCACCCACCCACGTGGCCACCACTCACGCGAACCCCACCCACGCGGCACCCACCTCCGTGGCCACCAGGCGGCATGCCCACTTGGCCCGTGCACGTACCCGCACGCACGGTCGCGGCGTCCGCCGTGCGCCCTGCCTGCGGCGCCCCCGCGCGTGCCGCGGCACCCACCCACGCGGCTCACGTGTGACTCGCCGGAGGCTCCCGCCCGGATGCCCTGCCCGCGGAGCCCACCCGCGTCCCACCCACATCACCACGTCCACTACCCCCCAACCATCGTGGGGCGTTGCAGAGTTCGGCCCTCTCCTTCTAACATTCCGACCCTTGGTATGTATCTGGAGGTCGGCATGGCCCGCGTGCATGATGTCGTCGTCGTAGGGGCGCGTGTGGCCGGCGCCGCCACGGCCATGCTGCTCGCTCGCCGGGGGCTGGACGTCCTACTCCTCGACCGCGCCGGGTTCCCGAGCGACACCGTCTCGTCGCACCAAGTCCAGTTGCCGGGCGTCGCGTTGCTCAACCGGTGGGGGCTGCTCGACAGCGTCCGCGACGCCGGTACGCCACCCACCCGGCAGATCCGCTTCGACTCCGGCGGGACGGTCGTCACCGGCGCCTTCGCCGCCCACGACGGCGTCGACGCGCTCTACAGCCCGCGCCGCACGGTCCTGGACCACATCCTGCTGGACGCGGCCCGCGCCGCGGGGGCCGAGGTTCGCGAACGCACCCGCGTCGACGAACTCCTCTGGGACGACCGACGCGTCGTCGGCGTCCGGACGCGCGGGCGCGACGGTCGAAGCGTGGACGAACGGGCGCGGTTCGTGGTCGGCGCCGACGGCAAGCACTCCTCGGTCGCCGAGGCGGTGGACGCACCGGTCTACCGCGAGAGCGCGCCGCGAGCGTTCGCCTGCTACGGCTACTGGGCCGGACTCGACATGACGCACGGCGAGGTATACCAGCGCCCCGGCCGCGCCGTCGCCGTGTTCCCCACCAACGACGACCTGACGATGGTTTACATGTCCGCCCCGCTGCGTGAGTTCGAAAAGTTCCGAACCGGTATCGAGCGCAACTACCTCGCCACGATGTCCCGTTGCGGTGATCTCGGGCAGCGCCTCGCCGCGGCGACCCGCGTCGAGCGGCTCCGCACCACGCCGGACCAGCCGAACCGGTTCCGGAAGCCGTACGGCAACGGGTGGGCCCTCGTCGGCGATGCGGGGGTGGTCATGGACTCCGTGTCGGCGCAGGGCATCAGCAACGCGCTACGCGACGCGGCGGCGGTGTCCGAGGCGCTGGCCGCCGAACTCGACGGCCACGAGGGTGAGTTGTCCGCGTACCACGCCCGGCGCGACCAGTCGCTCACCGCGATGTACGACTTCACGCTCGGCCTGGCCACCCACGCCCACGGGTGGCGGGAACAGCTCTTCCTGCGGCTGTTGGCCCGCCGCCCCGACGAAGTCCCGGGATTCCTGGCGGCGTTCGCCGGGGTCACGGCACCTGACGCCTACTTCGGCGCACGCACGGTCGCCGGATTGCTGGTCCCGCAGTGCGGCCGAACCGTCGCCATCGCCTAGTCGGCCAGCAGGCGCTTCTGGACCTTTCCCATGGCGTTGCGCGGGAGTTCGTTCCGGATCAGCACGCGGCGCGGACGCTTGTGGATCGAGAGTGAGCGGGCCACGAAGTCCGTGAGTTCGGGGCCGGTGACCCCGTCCGCGACGACGAAGGCGACGATCTCCTGGCCCAGGTCCGCGTGGGGGACGCCGACGACCGCGGCCTCGCGTACCGCCGGATGGGCCAGCAGGGCGCCCTCGACCTCGCCCGCGCCGACGCGGTAGCCGCCGCTCTTGATGAGGTCGGTGGACGCGCGGCCCACGATGCGGTGCCACCCGTCCGGCGCGATCACGGCGACGTCGCCGGTGCGGAACCAGCCGTCGGGGGTGAGCGATTCGGCCGTAGCGTCCGGGCGGTTGAGGTAGCCGTCGAACAACGTCGGTCCCTGGACCTGGAGTTCACCGACGGTCTCGCCGTCGTGCGGGACGGGGGTGCCGTCGTCGCCGACGAGGCGGGTCGCGACGCCGTCCAGGGGCGTGCCGACCCATCCGGCGCGGCGGTCGCCTCCGGCGCGGGCGCTGACGGTGATCAGCGTCTCGGTCATGCCGTACCGCTCCGCGGCGCGGTGGCCGGTGAGGGCGGCGAGGCGGTCGAACACCGGTACGGGGAGCGGCGCGCTACCGGAGACGAGCAGTCGGGCGGAGGTCAACTCCCTTGCCGCGGCCGGATCTTCGGTGACGCGCGACCACACCGTGGGCACGCCGAAGTAGAGCGAGCCGCGGGCCTTCGCGTACGCGGCGGGGGTCGGCCGTCCGGTGTGTACGAGCCGCGAGCCGGTCCGCAGCGCGCCCAGCACGCCGAGGACGAGGCCGTGGACGTGGAACAGCGGCAGACCGTGCACGAGCACGTCGTCGGGCGTCCAGGCCCAGGCGGACGCCAACGCGTCGAGGTCGGCGGCGAGTGCGGCGTGCGAGAGGAGCACACCCTTCGGGGCGCCGGTCGTACCGCTGGTGTAGAGCGTGAGCGCGACCGCGTCGGGAGCCGGCTCGCGGAATGTCGCTGCCGAACGCCACGCGAGGTCGACCGGCACGACGGGCAGGCCGACCTCCTCGGCCGTCCACGCCCCGGCACCGCCGGGCTCCAGCAGCAGTGCCGCGCCGGAGTCGCCGAGGATGTGCCCGCGCTCCAACGGCCCCGAGTCCGGCGGCACCGGCACGACCGGGACCCCGGCCGCGAGCCCGCCCAACGTCGCCGCGACCGTGCCGAGGGATGCGGTGGCCCGCACGGCCACCGCCTGCGCCCCCGCGATCCGCTCCGCAACCCCCGCCGCCAACGCGAACAACTCCGCGCGGCTCAGCGCAACGCCGTCGACAACCACCGCATCCGGCCGATCAGGCACCGCAAAAGCGTCCGAAACAAGCGGCGCCACACCAGACCTCCGACCCAGAACCCAACCCGGCCACCAACCCCGCCGATGCTAATGGACCCACCCGCCCCCACCCCGAACCCCGTCCCGGGCGCCACCGCTCCCAACCGCGATCGGATCCTGCCTGTCACCCGGTTGCGGCGGGCCGCGACGGTGGCTGCGGCGCGACGTCCACGGCGAGTTGTGGGCGTGAGCGAGCGGGCGCGTAGCTGTGGGGTCTGCGCGCCGAGGTGTATGCGGGGTGTGGACTGGTCCGACCGGCCACCCTCACGCACCGGCGCATGGCGAGTCTGTGCCGTGGCGTGTGCGCGGTGGTGCGGTGACCGGCCACCCTCACACGCTGGCGTATGGCGAGTCTGTGCCGTGGCGTGTGCGCGGTCATGCGGAGGGCGCGTGGGCGTGCTCGTCGTCGCGGGGGAAGAAGGGCAGGTCCAGGTGGATTTCGTCGGCCGCGGAGAGGATTTCCTCGGCGTCGTCCACCGGCGGGTGGATGGCCTCGTTGATGAGCCGTTTGATGTGCTCGCCGTCCTCGCCCGAGGCCATGACCCGGCGGTCCCAGCCCCGGGTGAACACCGCGCCGGCGGCCCCCAGGTCGAGGCAGGTGACGTACGGGCCGGGCGTGAACTCGCGCGCGGGCAGGCCCAGCAGGTCCGCGGCCGCGTTGTAGCCGGCCACCCGGCCCATCGGCGTGGCGTGCTGGCACGCCTGCATGACCACGTGGTCGGCGTCGTACGCCGCCAGCGCCGCGTCTCCCGCGACGAACACGTCGGGCAGTGCGCGCAGGTGCTCGTCGACGGGTACCCGTCCCAGGTGGTCGAGGTTCTCGCTGATCTGCCGGGTGAGCCCGCTCGCCCGCAGCCCCACGCACCAGACCACCGCGTCGGCCTCGACCCTGGTGCCGTCCGAGAGGACGGCGTACCCGTCGCCCACCTCCGTGAGCGTGGTGCCGAGCCGGCACCGGACGTCCAGTTCGGCCAGCGCCGCTTCGATCTCCGGGCGGGGGCCGGGCCCGAGTTGGGCGCCGACCGTATCGGCCTGGTCCACCAGCACCACCCGGCCCCGGGCGGCCAGCGCCGTGGCCGCTTCCAGACCGACGAATCCCGCCCCCACGACCACGGTGTTGCAGGACTCCCGCCCGCGCAGGTGCTCGGCCAGGCGCCGGGCCCCGTGCAGCGTGTCGATGTCGTGCAGCAGCTCGGCGCCGGGCAGTCCACGTGGCCGGACGAGCTTGCTGCCCGAGGCCAGCACCAGGCGGTCGTAGCCGATCTCCCGCCCCTGGACGGCGACGGTGCGGCGGTCGGTGTCGACGGTGCCCACCAACCCGCGCACGTGCTCGACGCCGATCGGGCCCAGGACCCGGCGCAGTTCGACCTTGGCGAGGTCCGGCTCCGGCTCGTACAGGCGCGGCCGCAGCACCATGTGCTCCTCGGGCGCCACCAGCGTGATGCGCACGTCCGCGTCCTTGCGTGCCGACTCCGTGTCCCTGCGTACCAGCTCCGCGTCCTTGCGTGCCAGTGCGGCTCCCGCCGCGGCCCACACGCCCGCGAAGCCGCCTCCGACGACCACTACATGCGACATTGCGCGTCCCTTCCGATCCGCCTCCGGTTGTCGGAGGTTCGGCAGGGAGACAAGACGGCCGACTCAAATGTGACCGAGGGAGGCCAGCTTTTCGGGATTGGCCAGTCTCCTGAACGTCGTGACGCGCCCGCGCACGATCTCGACGGTGTCGAGCCAGACCAGTCGCCCGTCCCGCCAAGTCGCCATCGCCGGTGCCCCGTTCACATCGACAAGACGGCAGGTGACCGAGTGTCCGAAGCGCAGCGACCCGAGCAGCAGCCCGGCGATGCGCGCGGCCCCCCGGACCGGGCGGCGGGCCGCGACGGCCTTTCCGCCGCCGTCGCCGACGTACACGGCCTCGGGGTGCAGCAACGCGACGAGCCCGGCCAGATCCCCCGCCTCGACCGCCGCCTTGAACGCCCTGAGCACGCGTTCGGCTTCGGCCCTCGCCGCCTGCGGTGGGACCTCCGCCGCGGCGACGCGGGCCCGTGCGCGGGAGGCCAGCTTGCGGCTCGCCGCCGGCGTCCGGCCGAGCACCTCGGCGATGCGGTCGAACGGGAAGTCGAAGACGTCGTGGAGGATCAGCGCCACCCGTTCGGCCGGGGCCAGCGCTTCCATGACGACCAGCATGGCCGTGCCCACCGACTCGTCCAGCAGCACCTGGTCGGCGGCGTCCGGCCCGGTCGGCAAGGGCTCGGGCAGCCAGGGCCCGATGTACGTCTCCCGGCGCACGCGCGCCGACCCGAGGACGTTGTACGACGTCCGCGCCGCCAACGTGACCAGCCACGCCCGCAGGTCGCGCACGTCGGCGAGGTCGGCGGCCGCGGCCCGCACCCAGACGTCCTGGACGACGTCCTCGGCGTCGGACACCGTGCCGAGGATGCGGTAGGCCGCCCCGAAGACCGCCGTCCGGTGTGCGTCCCAAACGGCGTCGGTCAGGGCGGCTGTCCGCTCCACGGTTCTCACCTGTGCCCCGGACCGGAGGCCCGTTCCACCACCGTGCTCGCGCTCGCGCTCACAGGGTCAGGACCACCTTGCCCGGCACGCCGCGCCGCTTCGCGTCGAACGCCTCCGCCGCGGATTCCAGGGGGTACGTCGCCCCGACGTGCACCCGCAGACTGCCCTCGTCGACGCGCCGTACCAGTTCGGCGAGTTGTGCCCCGTCCGGTTCGACGATGAAGAACACTCCGCGAACGCCGTCCGGTGTCACCGGCGGTGCCGTGATGGAGACCACGGTGCCGCCGGGCGCGACGAGCGCGGCCGACCGCGCCGACACGTCGCCGCCGACGGTGTCGAAGACCAGGTCCACCGGCGCCCCGACGGCGTCCTCGACCGCCTGGCCCTCCAGGTCGACGAACTCGTGCGCGCCCAGGTCCAGCGCGAGCCGGGCGGCCCGGGCGCGACCGGTGCCGATGACGTGGGCACCGGCTTCGCGGGCGAGCTGCACCGCCAGCGACCCGGTCGCGCCGCCGGCGCCGTGCACGACGACCCGCTGCCCGCTCCGCAGACCGCCGTGCCGGAAGAGGCCCTGGAGGGACGTGAGCCCCGCGATGGGCAGCGCCGCGGCCGTGGTGAAGTCGATCGAGTCCGGCAGCACGGCCAGGTTTCGCGCCTCCACCGCGACGTATTCGGCCGCCGCGCCGTCGCGGTGCCAGTCGCCCAGGCCGACGACCCGGTCGCCGACGGCGAAACCGGTGCTGCCGTACGGCGTCTCGGCCACCGTTCCGGCGATTTCGTGCGCCGGTGTCGACGGCGTGCGGTCGCGCCCGGCCCGGTCGACCCAGGTACTCGGCCAGCTCAGCTCGTCGGGGACGAACCCCGCGGCGCCGACCCGCACCACCACGTCGCCCGTCCCCGCGAACGGCTCCGGGGCGTCCTCGTGGACGAGGTTGTGGTGGTCGCCCGCGGCGTGGATGCGTACTGCCTTCATAGCGCTTGCTCCTTGTTCTGTGCCGTGTCGCGTGGGTGCGCGTATGAACGACGAAACGGGGGCCCTCGGATGTGACAACGCCGCGTCACCGCCCGCCCGGGGACGCGCACGGCGGCGCGGGGCGCGGCGCACGGCGGATCAGTCGCCTGCCGCCGGGTCGGGGGTGCTTTCCGGGAAGGCGTCGAGGCGGTTCGACGTGTCCAGGGGCTGACGCGTCGGCAGTGCGGGGTCGTCGTTGCTCTGCCGCGCTACGTCGCGGCAGCGGAGAAAGCGCACGTCGCCGCGGGCGAGTCCGTGTTCGATCAGGCGGCGCAGGGCCACCGCGCGCGAGGGGCGGCCGGACAGGAACGGATGGTTCGTGAGGTTGAACAGGCAGCCGTACTCCGCCATCGCGTCCAATTCGTCGGTCCACATCTCCAGGACCTTGCGCGGGGATTCGATGATCGACCCGACGTGCGGGGCGGGCAGGAAGGCGTACTGCTCCCAGTCGTCGAGGGACCAGTGCACCGGGAGTTCGGTCACCGGTCCGCGTGCCGTGGACACGCGGTACGGGCGGTCGTCGCCCATGAGGGACGAGTCGTAGAGGAGGCCGTACTCCGCCACGAGTTCGGCGGTCCGGGCGGTGGCCTCCCAGTTCGCCGCACGGTGCCCGGAGATTTCGATGCCCTGTGCCGCGAACACGTCCATCGCGCGTGCGAAGTCGGCGTCCTCGGCGCCGGGCGGCAGGGTCGTGGGCGGTCGATGGCTGTAGGAGTGGTGGGCGACCTCGTGGCCCCGCTCGACGATGCCGGCGGCCAGCCCGGGACGCGACTCCGCGACCCAGCCGGGGACGAAGAAGGTCGCGGGCACACCGAGATCGTCGAGGAGGTCGAGGATCCGCGGCACGCCGACGTCGGGGCCGTACGCCTGGTGCGACATTGTCGAGGCGTGCGCCGCATGGCCGCGTCCGTGGGCGAGGACCGGCGCCTCGGCGTCCACGTCGAATGTCAGGGTCGCCACGACGGCCGCGCCGTCCCTCCACGTCTTGCTCATGAGACCTCGTCGGCTGTCCGGATCGGCCGACCGGGAGTCGGCCGACTGGGGTGGTGGGTGCCGCGGAGCGAACGCCGTCCGGGACGGCCGGCGGCGAACGGCCGTCCCGGACACCGGCGTCGGGTCACGCGGCGCGCCGCCGGTCCCGCCACTGCCGGGCGTTCTCCAGGTTGGCCATGGGTTGGAGGATGCCATGGTCGAACGGTTCCAGCGGCGCACCCGAGGCGACACGGTGTGGCAGATCCGGGTTGGCGAGTGCGCCGCGGCCGAGCGACAGCACGTCGGCGTGGCCGCCCTCCAGCAGGCTGCGGGCCTGGTCGAGATCGTGCATGCCGCCGTTGGCGATGACCGGCAGCCCCGTCACGCGCCGGGCCAGTGCGGTGATGGTCTCGCCGCCGTCGAGCGTGGCGGTCTCGATCCAGTCGCGTCCCTCGCTGGCGACGTGCAGGTAGGACGCCCCGGCGCCGGCGACGGCGCGGAAGATCGCCTCGGCTTCCTCCGCCCCCGCCCAGCGGTGCGCGAAGTCGTTGACCTTGGTCTGGGAGAGCCGGACACCGACCACGAAGTCCGGACCGAGAGTGACGCGGACGCGGCTGACCGCCGCCGTGATCAGCCGGACCCTGTTCGCGAGGGGACCGCCGTACTCGTCGTCGCGCAGGTTCGTGTAGCCGGTGAGGAACTGGTCGAAGAGGTAGCCGTTGGCGGCGTGGATCTCGACGCCCTGGAAGCCGGCCGTGCGTGCGTTCACCGCGGCGGCGGTCACACCCTGGAGCGCGTCCTCGATGTCCTCGGAGGTCATCGCGCGGGGGATCGGCCACGCGCCGGAACCTCCGTACTCCTCCATCATCTTTCCGCGCGGCTGCACCGCCGAGGGGCCCACCGTGCCGGGCCGGTGCGGGTTGCCCTGGGACAGGGCGCCGGCGTGCATGATCTGGAGGACGATCGGGGAGCCGGCCGCGTTCACCCGGGCGGTGATCTCCGCCCAGGCGGTGACGTGCGCGTCCGAGACGATGCCCGGCTGGTTGCGGTACCCCTGGCTGTACAGCGCGTCGGTGTAGGTGCCTTCGGTGATCACCAGCCCGAAGCCGCCCTCGGCGAACGCCGCGTAGTACCGCCCCATCTCCGCGGTCGGAACGCCGTCGGCGCCCGCGGAGACGCGGGACATCGGAGCCACCGCGAGACGGTTGGCGAGGCCGAGGTGGGAGAGGGAGGTGGGGCCGAGTGCCGGGTGGCTGTCCGGTGTCGGCGTCGGTGCGGCTGCGGGGCGGTGCGTCATGGTGGTCGTCCGATCGGAGGAAGGCGTTTTGCTGACAGGGGAGTTCGTGGGTTCGGCGGGGTCCTCGGGGGCGGGCGACACGCGGAGGGACAACGGGGTCGGCTGCCCGCTGTTGATGTCGACCAGGTCCTGCGGACAGGCCGAGACCACGACCACGCAGTCCATGAGCGCCTCGAAGGTGATGCTGTCGCCGGGCTCGGTCGAGGCGCTCATCCAGTCCAGCCGGGCGTTGCCACGGACCGGGATGTCCATGAACACGTTCACGGGTTGCGGTACGCACGGCGCGGTGAGCCCCAAGGCGGACAACGCCTGCCGCATGTTGTCGGCGCAGGACGCGTGGTCGGGCGCGGCGCCGAGGGCGGCGTAGCGGGCGGCGTCGCACGCGGCGATCAGCATGTCGTGGCGGTTCGGCGAGTCGTCCTCGACCAGGCGGAGAATCGGTCGCCGCCGGTTGGTCACGAAGTCTTCTCCGACCGCGGGGAAGAGCCGGCTCACGTGCGCACGGGTGTGCGAGGCGCTCAGGTACTCGTCGGAGCCGTCGTCGGCGAAGGCGAACAAGTCGCCCACCTGCTGCCCTTCGAGGTCCACCACCTGGAGGCGCTGTCCCGCCGCGACGCGCACGGCGCGGCCCTCGCGGGCCGGGACGTCGACGTGGAGGTCGACGTGGGGGTGGGGGGTGAATTCCATGGCTCGACTTCAGCACGGACTCCCGGGAGGCATAAGTGGATGATCATCCACTGGATTCCGGGATCGAGTGTGCTTATCTCCTTCCTGGGGTGTTGAGGAGAACGCCGCGACGAGCGCACGCGCATACGCGTCCGCTGCCCGCGATGCGACCGCGCCGCCGTCCGCGGTGAGGGCGACGCGCACCGTTCGCCGGTCCGCGCTGCCGGACGTGCAGCGAATGAGCGCCCTGTCCGCCAGGCGCGCCGCGAGACGACTGACCGTGCTCTGGTCCAGGCCGAGTCCGTGGGTGAGGTCCCGCATGCGGGCGTGGGGGGGGGGGGGGGGGGGGGGGG
>NZ_JBPKBH010000017.1:62476-76583 GCF_051388915.1 Yinghuangia sp. YIM S09857
CGCGGCGACGAGGCGGAGCATCCGGAATTCGGTGAGGCTCAGTCCGTGCGTGCTGACGGCCGCGGCCAGGCCCTTCTCCACACGGGCGTGCAGGGAACGGAATCGGTCCCAGCGGTCGGGATCCATGGAAGCGCTCCTTTGCCCTCGGCCGCGGGGACGCGAGCCGGTCGAACGCGCGGACGCCGGTCCGGCTCAGCCCTGCTCCGTGCTCAGGCGGGCGGTCACGGCGGTGCCGTCGGGGCCGGTGGACATCTCGACGGCGTCGGTGAGCGCCCGCACGATGAGCAGGCCCCGGCCGCTCTCGTCGTCGGGTACGGCGTCGGCGGTCGGCGTCCCGGTGAAGTCCCGGTCGAGAACCCGGATGCTGAGGTCCCGCCCGTCGAGTCGCAGCGTGAGGATCATCTCCGCGCCGCCGTGTCGAGCGGCGTTGGCGGCGAGTTCGCCGACGACCAGCGCCGCGCTGTCGACGGTGTCCGCGGACAGGCCCCATGCGCCGAGGGTCGACGTGGTGAAGTGCCGGGCGCGGGGTACGTCCGCAAGTTGCGCGGAGGAGCGCCGCGATGTCTGGAGGAGGACGCTGGTGACCATGACGGAACCTGCACTTGATGGGGAGGCGGTGCGCCGGGGTCGTGGGGAGCGGACGCTCTCGTTCGGCGCTGGTTCGGGACCCGGTGGGCGCGAACGATTCGACAGCACCAGACAACCACCGCCGCGCCGCCGCCGTCAGGGGACGATCATCCACTTGAACGACTCATCAGGTGGACGTACGTCTACCAGTGCCCGGTACGCGCCGGAGTCACGAGTCCGCCATGGTGTCCGCGTGCAGGGCGAGGAACAGGTCCACCCGCCCTTCGATGAGCAGTGGGTCGCGCCCGGTCAGGTCGCGGATCCGGGCGAGGCGCTTGCGGAGGGTGTTGACGTGGATGAACAGCGCGTCCGCGGTTGCCGCGAACTGCGCGCCGCTCTCCAGGAACGTCCGCAGTGTCGCCTCCAGTTGGGTGTTCCGGGAGGCGTCCTGTTCGCGCAGCGGCCGAAGCAGCGCGTCGGCCATCCTCCGCAGCATGGGAGGGGGCAACTGACCGAGCAGGGCGGCGTACGAGGACAACTCGGCGATCGTCGAGACGGCCGGTCCCGAGGCCTGCCGCAGCAGGATGCGGCAGGCTTCGCGGGCCTCGACCAGCGGTGCCCGCAGTTGCGCACCGGTCGCGGTGGTCCGGCTGTAACCGACCACCACTCGCGTGCCTCCTGCCGCCCTGGACAGAAGCACGGCGAAATCGGTGCACCACGCGGTCAGGGCGTCCTCGTCCCCGCCCCAGGAGAAGAGCGCGACGACGTCCTGGCTGCCGGGCGCGATCACGGCGCGCATCCCGGCCCCGGTGAACACGTTCCGGGCCACCGCGGCCATGGAGTCGAGCGATTCACCGCCGCCACCGGGCGATCCGGCGGAGGCGACGCCGCCTTCCGGTCCGGCGACCGCCGTCCCCGACTGTGCGGAGAACGCGCACACCGCGACACGCGTCCCCGGGGCGACGCCGAACGCGGCCAGGCGCTGGGTGAGCTCGCGGGAGCCGCCGATCCCGGACTGGATCATGTCGACCAGTTCTCCCGCGAACCGCGATTCGACCGCCTCCTCCGCCCGACGGCGGGCGATCTCCAGGCTGAGGAAGTGCGCACCCTGCTGCATGACCGCCTGCTCGAACTCGGTCAGGGCGGACGGCGCCCGGCGGCACACGAGCGCGGCGTCCGGTACCCCGAAGGCGCCGACCAGGAAGAGCGTCACCGCGCGGTCCCCGGTGCGCACCTCCAGCGGCGGCGGATGGCGGGTCAGCGCGGCGGTGACACCGGCGGCCTCGTCGTCGGGGAGGTGCGCCCCGGCCTCCGCGAGGCGTCGCCCGGACCGGTCGACGACCGCCATCGGCAGGTCGACCTCCTTGCGCAGGACCTGGAGGACGCCCGCGGTGCCCGCGCCGCGCGAGATGGCGTCCGCGAGGAGGTTGCCGCGGCGTACGGTCGCCTCCAGCGAGCCCTGCCGGCGCCTCGCGAACGCCGAGGCCGCCGCGTGCGAGAGCGCGGTGAACGGCACCTCCACCGCCAGTTCCAGCAGGGGAAGTTCCGCCTCCCGGCATGCGGCGACCACCTGGGCCGGGGTGGCGCGGACGGACTCGCGCAGGCCGAAGACGATTCCGGCGGCGTCGGAACGCCGGACGTTCGCCACAAACGCGGCCGCGTCGACGTGTTCCAGCCACAGGCCGTTGGTCATGACCAGCTCGCCGGGGCCCACGTACGTCGAAGGGTCCGGCAGCTCGGTGTTGTGCACCCACGCCACGTCGACGTCGAGGGCCCCGGGAGGCCCGGGCACGAGCACACGCAGTTGCAGCGCCTCGTCGGCCGCCAGCGAACGCAACGTGAACATGGTGGTGATTCAACCATCGCGGGTAGGAAAAACAGCAGTGATCCTCCACTCTTGCCGCGGGTTGCGGAGGTGGTTCCGTGAGGGCGTCAGGACCCCGAAGCCGTTGACAGTGCGGAGGAACACCGATGTCCCCCAACACAGCCCTCACCAGCAGGGAGAATGCGGCCCCGGCCGTGTTCGACCCGCACGGGGTGGACCCCATCCCGCCGGCCGGCCGCGACTCCACCGCGTGGGAGCAGTTCTGGATCTGGGCGGGCGCGAACATCGCCCCCATCAACTGGGTGCTCGGCGCCCTGGGGGTCACGCTCGGCCTGAGCCTGGTCGAGACGCTGCTGATCGTGGCCGTGGCGAACGTGCTGGGCTGCGCCGTCTTCGGCGTGTTCAACCTGATGGGCCACCGCACCGGCGTGAACCAGATGGTGCTGGGCCGGTCCGCGTTCGGCCGCCGCGGCTCGATCATCCCGGCGGTCATGCAGGGGCTGCTCGCGATGGGCTGGGTCGGCGTCAACACCTGGGTCGTGCTGGACCTGGTGGTGGCGATGCTCGGCGAGATCGGGATCCACGGAGGCACTGGCCTGAAGTACCTGGTGGCCGCGGTGATCATGGCCGTACAGCTCGGGCTGGCGCTGTTCGGCTTCTACGCCATCCGCACCTTCGAGAAGTGGACCGTCCCGGTGACGGTGGTGGTCATGGCGGTGATGACCGTCGTGGCGCTCACCCAGGTCGACATGGACTGGACCTCCTCGACGGCGACCACGCCGGGTGACAAGTTCACCGCCGCGACCCGGCTCGTCACCGCGATCGGCGTCGGCTGGGCCGTGAGCTGGCTGCCCTACTCCGGCGACTACAGCCGATTCGTCAGACCCGGCACCTCCGACCGCAAACTGGTCTGGGCCGCGGCCCTGGGCATGTACGTCCCCACCGTCTGGCTGGCCGCCCTGGGAGCCTGCCTGGCCAGCGCCGGCGAGAGCGGCGACCCCTCGGAACTGGTCATCGGCACCTTCGGCGCACTCGCCCTGCCGGTCCTGCTCCTGGTCATGCACGGTCCGATCGCCACGAACATCCTCAACCTGTACTCGTGTTCACTCGCCGCGCTCTCCGTGGGCCTGCGCACGGCACGCTGGAAGGTCACCCTTGCCTCCGGCGCGGTCGCCACACTGGTCCTGCTGGTCTTCCTGGAGTCCAACAGCTTCGCCCATGCCTTCGACAACTGGATGACGTCCATCCTGGTGTGGATCAGCCCGTGGGCCGGCGTCATGCTCGTCGACTTCTTCGTCGTCCAGCGCGGACGCCCCGACGTCGCCGCGCTGTACGAACCCGACCGGCAGGACGGACCCGGCGGGCACCTCCGGCCGGGCAGCCGCCGGGTCCACCCCACGTACAACCGCCCCGGCCTGATCAGCCTGGCCTGCGGCATCGCCGCCGCCTGGAGCTGCCAGTACGGCCTCGTCGGCGCCATGCAGGGGCCGATCGCCCGTTCACTGGGTCACATCGACCTGTCCTGGCTCGCCGGGCTCACCGTCGCGGGGGGCCTGTACTACCTCCTCACCGCCTCCGCCGCCCGCCGGGCCGCCTTGCCGGCCGCCGTGTCCACCGACACCACCGCCTACGACAGGACCCCCGATGCCGTGTGACTCCTCGCGGCGCGTTCGGTACACCGAGCCGGGGAGCAGGGCGCGGAGATGGGTGACCCGATGAGCGTCGCGACCACACCGATCCCGGCCGCCGCGCCGGTCCCGGGCTCGGCCGCGGTACCGACGTCGTCCGCCGACCGGCGCGCCGGACGCTCGATCCGCGACATCGCGGATGACCTGCGTACCGGTCGGACCACCTCCGTCGACCTGGTGGAACGCTTCCTCGACGCCGTCGCCTCGCCGGGGGGCCGCGCACTCAACGCGTTCGCGTACGTCGATGCGCACGGGGCCCGGGCGGCGGCCCGCGAGGCCGACCGCCTGCGCGCGGCGGGCCACGGCGGCGGACTCCTCCACGGCGTCCCCGTGGCGGTGAAGGACATGATCGACGTCGCCGGGATGCCGACGAGGGCCGGATCGGCGCACTTCGCCGGACGCGGACCCGCGGACGCGGACGCGGACTGCGTGGGACGGCTGCGCCGGGCGGGTGCGATCGTCGTCGGGAAGACCACGACGCACGAGTTCGCGTACGGCCCCACCGGCGACCGTTCCGCCGACGGCCCGAGCCGCAATCCGCACGCACCCGACCGGATGTCGGGCGGATCCAGCGGCGGCAGCGCGGTCGCGGTGGCGGCGGGCCTGGTCCCGTACGCCCTCGGGACGGACACGGGCGGGTCGGTACGCATCCCCGCCGCACTGTGCGGCGTCACCGGCTTCAAGCCGGCCCACGGCGCCGTCGCCACCCAAGGGGTGGTCCCCCTGGCGCCCTCCCTCGACCACGTCGGCGTGATCGCCCGCGACGCGCGGGACTGTCTCCTTGTCGCCCGGGCGCTGGGCGCGCTCCCCGGGGCGGCCGCGGGCTCGACCGGCCTGCCGTATCGGCCGCTTCGGATCGGCTGGCTCGCCCCCGCGGACCCCGTCGACCCGGCGGTCGCGGCGGCGGTCCGCGGGGCGCTGGAACGGGCTGTCGGCCCGGTGGCGGAAGTCTCCTGGCCTGCCCGGCACACGTGGTCCGACGCCATGCACGCGTTCACCGCCGTCCAGAGCCGGGAGGTCATCGCATACCACGGCGAACGCCTCGACCAGGCACCGGAGTTGTTCGACCCCGAGGTGCTGCGGCGTCTGCGGGTGGCGGCCGCGACGGCGGCGGCCGACGTCGGGGAGGGAGACCGCCTCCGCGCCGCCCTGCGCTCGGCGGCGCGGGACCTGTGCTCGCGGTTCGACGTACTGGCCTCGCCGACCGCTCCGATCACCGCCCCTCGGTGCGGCGCACGAGAGGTCATCGCGAACGGCCGTGTGGTGGACGTCCGCGAGGCGCTGCTCTCCCTGACCAGCGTGTGGAACCTGGTCGGCCTCCCGGCCTTCAGCATCCCCGCGGGATCACTCGGCGGGCTGCCCGTCGGGCTGCACCTCGTGGTCCGGCCCGGCGGCGAGCACCGCGCGGCCGAGCTGGCGGCACGTATTTCGGGGGGCGACGGGTGACGCGCGTCGCCTGACCACAGCCCGGCGGGACGATCCGCGCCGACGCCGAGACGGCAGTCACCGCGCACGCGGATGTCAAGGCGTCGGCGCGCTGATCGTCGGTCGCGGCCCACCGGGCGTCCTGGAAAACGAGGGGTACACCCCATACACAGCCCGGGCATGCGGCGTACCGTGAACCGCACAAGGCGGTCGGCCGCGCGGCTCACTGCGGAACCGCCGCGCGGGCGCGCCCGTCCAAGGGGCCGCACGGGGGCAGGGACAACGGAGGGGACGGACAAAAGGTGCGCCGGATCGCCAGCATAGGAGTGGTGGGGGTTCTTCTGTCGGCGGCGTTGACCGCCTGCGGCCAGGTCGACGGCACCGCGCGTTCGCTCAAGGACGCCGCCAGTCCGTCGCCGAGTTCGAGCGGACCGACGAAGGCGCCTCCGTCGAAGTCCACCTCGCCGTCGCCGTCCACGACCACCCGCAAGCCCACGACCCGTCCGCCGACGTCGACTTCGCCGAGCCGCGGCCCGGTCACCTCGGCCGACGTGCCGAACCTGTCGGTCGGCGAGCTGATATCCCTGGCCCGTACCGCCGCCCGCACGGTCAAGACGGTGCACGTGCGCGCCACGATCAAGCTCGACGGCACCAAGAAGATGCTGATCGACGTCTACGTCGACCGCGAGACCGAGAACTTCCGCGGCAGCGCGAGCACCGACAAGTACGTCCTCCAGATCGTGCGCAAGGGCGACGACGTCTGGTTCAAGGGCGACCAGCAGTACTGGCTGGTCGAGGGCAAGGGACAGTTCAGCCCCGCCGACGCGCAGACGCTGGCGACGAAGTGGTTCCACACCGCCGACACCGACTCGTCGGTCTCCGGCATCGTCACCGGCGTGCTCGGCGCCTCGAACCCCGAGTACGTGCTGGAGCACCTGAACTCCAGCTCGCACAAGCTGCCGCTCCAACAGTTCGAGGGCTGGACGGTCATCCCGATCAGCGCGAGCACCGGCACCGGCTACCTGAACGCCGCGCTGCCGGTCTACCCGATCCGGCTGATCACCAACGGCCCGGAGCCGGAGGCGGACAACTACGACAAGTTCAACGAGCCGGTCGACATCACCGAACCACCGGCCGCCGAGGTCGTGGACCTGCCGAAGACCTGAGTCGTGGACCGAAGGCGCCCGCACCCCCTCTATCGGCCGAGCCCCCGCGCCAGTCGGCCCAGGTCCGCCGCCCGGTCCTCCGGGCGGCGCCCCGGGCAACTGGTGCACATCGGCTGCCCGGGGGCGCGGTAGAGAAGGCAGCAGGACGTGCGGTGCACGAAGCGCGTCTGGCCGAAGTCGACGTACCGCGGCCGGGGGAGCGCTTCGCCCGCGGCCTCCGCGGCGGCCGCCATGAGCGGGGCCGCGAGTGCGGTGGCCGCCTCCGGTTCGCCGATCGTCGTCCCCGCCCGCAGCAGTACGCCCGCGACCGCGTCGACCGCGACCGCCCAGACCGCGCGCGGGCGTACCGGTGCCACCTCGGCCAAGGCCGCCACGTATGCCCCGACGCCGAGCCCGAGCGCCGCGCCGACCTCGGCCGGCGTGCCGCCCGCCACCGCCGACGAGCGGGCGCCGGACGGGAGTCCGTCGCGCCGCATGAAGAGCGTGGTGGCCTCGGGGCGCGGGTCCACGGCCCAGCGGGTGACCGCGTACGTCGCCAGGGCAGGGGTCAGCAGCACCGTGCTCGCCGAGTACCACCACAGGATCGCGGCCACGCGCGCGTCGTCGGTGCGGTACCGGCGGCCGGACTCGGCGAGGCGTGCGCCCAGCCACACCGGGTCGAGGGCGGCCGTCGCCGGGACGGCGGCCGCGCCGCCGAGATCGGGCGCGAGCTGGCCGCGGTACTCCGGGCACCAGTCGGTCAGCGCGTTCTGGACCTGTTCGGCGTCGGGGGACGGCGGCCCGGGTTCGTTCGTGGACACCGCCCGACCGTATCGTCCGCACCGGGTGGGGACCGATCGGGAATCTCCCGTCACGACACCCCGTGGGCGCCGCATAGTGTGATCAACTGACCGGATGTCACTGTGCGTTCGTGTACTTCGGTGACTTGCTGACGGAATGTGATATTCCTGATCAACTCTGACATATGCCTGTAACAGTCGGGTCGTACCCTGCGGGAATGGGCAGCGGCAGTGCTGGTGCGACACGCGCGGTCACGGTCGGCGTCGAGGAGGAATTCCACCTCGTCGGGCTCGACACCAGGCATCTTGTTCCCGGCGCGCGCGAAGTGCTGGAGCGGTTGCCGGACACGGGGTTCACCGCCGAGTTGCAGCAATCGGTGGTCGAGACCAACAGCAGTCCGCACTGCGGGCTCGCCGAGCTGCGCGAGGAACTGGTTCGCTCCCGCCGCGAACTCGCGGACGCCGCCGAGCGCTCCGGGTTCGCCGTGGTGGCCGCCGGGACCGTGCCGCTGGCCCGCATGGAGGAGATCTCGGTCACCCCCGACGTGCGCTACCTGAACATGGTGGACGCCTACCAGCGCGTCGCACACGAGCAACTCATCTGCGGCGCCCAGGTCCACGTCGGCGTCGACGACCGCGACCTGGCGGTGGCGGCGCTGCCCTGGCTGGCCCCCTGGCTGCCGGTTCTCCTTGCGGTGTCCGCGAGTTCGCCGTACTGGCTCGGCTCCGACACCGGCTACGCGTCCTGGCGCACCAGCGTGTGGCAGCGCTGGCCGACCACCGGACCGGCGGGGACCTTCGGATCGGCGGCCGAGTACGACGAGATGGTCGCGGGGCTGCTGCGCTCCGGCGTCATCAGCGACCCCGGCATGGTCTATTACGACGTCCGCCCCTCCCGGCACGTCCCGACGCTCGAACTTCGCATCACCGACGCCTGCCCCAACGTCGACGACGTGGTGCTGATCGCGGGCCTGTTCCGGGCGTTGGTGCTGCGCGGCTGCGCGTACGCCACCGAGGGCCGCGAGCCGCCGCGCATGCGCGACGAGTGGCTGCGCGCCGCGACCTGGCGCGCCGCGCGTTCCGGCCTCGAAGGCGAACTCGTCGACCCCGTGACGCTGTCCGCCGCCCCCGCGCCCGACGTCGTACGCCGCCTCCTGCACACCGCCCGCCCGCACCTGGAGGAACTCGGCGACTGGGACGGCATGGCGTCCGCCGTCGACGCCGTTCTCGCGCAAGGGAGTTCGGCCCACCGGCAGCGCACCGCGGCCCGGCGCGGCGGATCGCTCGCCGATGCCGTCGACCTCGTCGTCGCGCAGACCCGCACCAGCCCCGTGTGGCCGCTCGGCGGCACGATCCCCGCGCAGCGCACCCCCGGCCTCTTCGAGGGCTACACCGCGCCCGCCGACGAGGCGCTGGACGAACAGGGCCGCGTACGCCCCGAATACGCGGCACCCGTCGCGGCCGTCGTACGCCTCGGCGCCGCACGCCTCCGCGTCCGCGCCCGGGCCCGGGACGAACGCCAGCGCGTGGACGGCACCCTGTTCAAACCCGAGGGCGCCGACGAACCCCGGCTGTTCCCCTACGACTTGCTGCCCCGCCTCATCCCCGGCGAGGACTGGGCGCTGCTGCGCGGCGGACTCGCCCAGCGGGTGGCCGCACTTGAGGCCTTTCTGCACGACGTGCACGGCGAACGCCTCGTCGTCCGCGACCGCGTCGTCCCCTCCTGGGTCGTCGAGGACGCCCCCGGCCTGCGCGACACCGGGGCCCGGCTGCCCGCCGACACGGTCCGCATCACGCTGGCCGGCATCGACCTGGTCCGGGACGGCGCCGGGAACTGGATGGTCCTGGAGGACAACCTCAACATGCCCTCGGGCATCGCGTACGCCCTCGCCGCCCGCCGCCTGGCTGCCGACGTGCTGCCCGAACTCCGGCCCGGGGAAGGGGTCCTGGCGGTCGACCAGGTTCCGTCGCTGCTCAAGAGCGCACTCGTCGCGGCCGCCCCGCGGCGCTCCGAGCGCGACCCTGTCGTCGCGCTGCTCAGCGAAGGCCCGGACAGCCCGGCGTGGTTCGAACACCGGCTGCTCGCCGACGAGATGGGCGTACCCGTCGTGACACCGGGCGAACTGCGCCTGGTGGACCAGCGCGTGGTGGTGATGGGCGGGCGGTACGGCGCGTACCCCGTCGACGTCCTTTACCGCCGCATCGCCGAGGACCGCCTCGTGTCGGCCCTCGGCGCCGACCGCAGGCCGCTCGGCCCGGGCCTGCTCGACGCGGTGCGCGCCGGACGGGCCGCCGTCGCCAACGCCCTCGGCAACGGCGTCGCCGACGACAAGGTCCTCTACGCCTTCGTGCCGCGCCTGATCGAGTACTACCTGGGCGAGCGCCCGCTGCTGCGCTCCATCCGCACCTACGCGTGCGGCGATCCCGAAGAGTGCGCGCACGTCCTCGACCACCTCGCCGAGCTGGTGGTCAAGCCGGTGGACGGCTTCGGCGGCGACGGCATCGTCATCGGCCCGGACGCCACCGAGGAGGAACTGAAGCAGGCCCGCGCGGACATCGTGGCGGCCCCGCGCCGCTGGGTCGCGCAGGAGACCGTGCCGCTGTCCACCCACCCCACCTTCACCGGCGAGCGCTTCGAGCCGCGGGCGGTCGATCTGCGGGCGTACGTCTGCCAGTCCGGCGGCCCCGCGGTGCTCCCGGTGGCCCTCACCCGCTCTGCGCCGCGTCGCAGCCTGCTCGTGCACTCGCTGCGCGGCGGCGGAGCCAAGGACACCTGGATCATGCGGTGACCAAGCTCACAGGCCCCCCGGCACCCCGTGAGGGAACGACGTTCCCGCTGGTCAGCCCTGTTGTTCCGTAGTCACGCACGGTGCCCGGCATATGGGACCGACCTGCGGGGGACCAGTACACGTGTCCTATGGTTCGGGGCATTCCGACCGGAATCCCCGGGCGACCGGGCAAGGAGGGTAGGTAGCTCGTGATCCGCAAGTTGCTGGTGGCCAACCGCGGTGAGATCGCCGTTCGGGCGCTGCGTGCCGCAACCGAGCTGGACATCACCACGGTGGCCGTCTACGCGTACGAGGACCGTCACTCGCTGCACCGTCAAAAAGCCGACGAGAGCTACGAGATCGGGGAGCGCGGCCACCCGCTGCGTGCCTACCTGGACGTGGACACCATCGTCGGGGCAGCGCTCGCGTGCGGCGCCGACGCGATCTACCCCGGCTACGGGTTCCTGTCCGAGAACCCCCTCCTTGCCGAGGCGTGCGAGGCCAACGGCATCCAGTTCGTCGGCCCGAACGCCGGCGTCCTCTCCCTCGCCGGCAACAAGGTCCGCGCGCTGGAGGCCGCCAAGAGCGCCGGGCTGCCGACGCTGCGCACCGCCGACCCGCAGGACGACATCGACGCCCTGCTCGCCGCCGCCGACGAGATCGGCTTCCCGATCTTCGTCAAGGCCGCGGCCGGCGGCGGCGGTCGCGGCCTGCGCCGCGTGGACCGCCGCGAGGACCTGCGCTCGGCCGTCGAGACCGCGATGCGCGAGGCGCAGACCGCGTTCGGCGACCCGACGGTCTTCCTGGAGGAGGCCGTCGTACGCCCGCGCCACATCGAGGTGCAGGTGCTCGCCGACGCCGACGGCAGCGTCGTCCACCTCTTCGAGCGCGACTGCTCGGTGCAGCGCCGCCACCAGAAGGTCGTCGAGATCGCCCCGGCGCCGCACCTCGACCCGGACATCCGGGCGCGCATGTGCGCGGACGCGGTGCGCTTCGCCGAGACGATCGGCTATCGCAACGCGGGCACCGTCGAGTTCCTGCTCGACGAGCGCGGCCGCTACGTCTTCATCGAGATGAACCCCCGCATCCAGGTCGAGCACACCGTCACCGAGGAGGTGACCGGGGTCGACCTCGTGCAGGCGCAGCTCCGCATCGCCTCCGGGGCGACGCACGCCGACCTCGGGCTCTCCCAGGACACGATCCGGGTGCAGGGCGCGGCGCTCCAGTGCCGCATCACCACCGAGGACCCCGCGCACGAGTTCCGGCCCGACACCGGGACCGTGTCCGCGTACCGCTCGCCGGGCGGCGCGGGCGTGCGGCTGGACGGCGGCACGTTCACCGGTGCCGAGGTGCTGCCGTACTTCGACTCGATGCTGGTCAAGCTGACCTGCCGGGGCCGGACGTTCGGCGACGCGGTGGCCCGGGCGCGCCGCGCGGTCGCCGAGTTCCGCATCCGCGGCGTCGCCACCAACATCCCGTTCCTCCAGGCGGTCCTGGACGACGCGGAGTTCCGCGACGGGCGCGTCACCACGTCCTTCATCGACGACCGCCCCGACATGGTGCGGGCCCGCGCGGGCGCCGACCGCGGCACGCGGCTGCTCGCGTACCTGGCCGACGTCACCGTGAACCGCCCGCACGGCCCCGCCCCGGCGCTCGCGGTGCCGCGCAGCAAGCTGCCGCGCCTCCCGGAGGGCGACGCCCCCGCGGGCGGCCGCCAGAAGCTCCTGGAGCTGGGCGCCGCCGGGTTCGCCCGGGCGCTGCGCGCGCAGACGGCGCTCGCGGTCACCGACACGACCTTCCGCGACGCGCACCAGTCGCTGCTCGCCACCCGGGTACGGACGTTCGACCTGGCCGCCGCGGCCCCGCACATCGCGCGGCTGACCCCGGAGCTGCTGAGCGTCGAGGCGTGGGGCGGGGCGACGTACGACGTGGCGCTGCGCTTCCTGACCGAGGACCCGTGGGAGCGGCTGGGCACGCTGCGCGAGGCGATGCCGAACCTGAACCTCCAGATGCTGCTGCGCGGCCGCAACACGGTCGGGTACACGCCGTACCCGGACAAGGTGTGCGTGAAGTTCGTCGAGGAGGCCGCGGCCACCGGCATCGACGTCTTCCGCATCTTCGACGCGCTCAACGACATCGAGGCCATGCGGCCCGCGATCGAGGCGACGCTCGGCACGCACGCGGTCGCAGAGGGCACCCTGTGTTACACGGGCGACCTGGCGGACCCGGGCGAGACCCTCTACACCCTCGACTACTACCTGCGGCTCGCCGAGCAACTCGTCGAGGCGGGCGTGCACGTGCTGTGCGTCAAGGACATGGCGGGCCTGCTGCGCGCCCCGGCCGCGCGCACGCTGGTGACGGCGCTGCGCGAGCGGTTCGAGCTGCCGGTCCACCTGCACACGCACGACACCGCGGGCGGGCAGTTGGCGACGTACCTCGCCGCGATCGAGGCGGGCGTCGACGCGATCGACGGCGCGTCGGCCGCGCTCGCGGGCACCACCAGCCAGCCGCCGCTGTCCGCGATCGTGGCGGCCACCGACCACACCGACCGCGCCACGGGGCTCTCCCTCGACGCGCTGTGCGACCTGGAGCCCTACTGGGCCGCGGTGCGCGAGGTGTACGCGCCGTTCGAGTCGGGCCTGCCCGCGCCGACCGGCCGCGTCTACCGCCACGAGATCCCGGGCGGGCAGCTCTCCAACCTGCGGCAGCAGGCGATCGCGCTGGGCCTCGGGCACAAGTTCGAGGAGATCGAGGACGCTTACGCCGCCTCGAACCGCATCCTCGGCAACATCGTCAAGGTCACCCCGTCCTCCAAGGTCGTCGGCGACCTCGCGCTGCACCTCAGCGCGGTCGGCGCGGACCCGGCGAAGTTCGAGGAGGACCCCGCGGCGTTCGACATCCCGGACAGCGTCATCGGGTTCCTCCAGGGCGAGCTGGGCACGCCGCCCGGCGGCTGGCCGGAGCCGTTCCGCACCCGGGCGCTCGCGGGCCGCAGCACGACGGCGTCGCGGACCGTCGCGCTCACCGCGGAGCAGGAGGCCGCACTGGACGGGGACGACCTCCGCGGCACCCTGAACCGCCTGCTGTTCCCCGGCCCGGCGCGGGACTTCGAGGAGGCGCGGCGGCTGTACGGCGACGTCTCGGTGGTCCCGACCCCGGCGTTCCTGCACGGTCTCAAGCCGGGGGAGGAGCTGACCGTCGAGCTGTCGCCCGGCGTCGCGCTCTACCTCGCGGTGGAGGCCATCGGCGAGGCGGACGAGCGCGGCTTCCGGACCGTCTACTGCCGCATGAACGGGCAGCCCCGCGTGCTTTCGGTGCGCGACCGCTCGGTCAAGCCGGCTCGCCCGGAGAGTGAGCGGGCCAACCCGGAGAACCCGGCGCACGTCGCCGCGCCGTTCAGCGGGGTCGTCACGCTCCAGGTGGCGGTCGGCGACGCGGTCGAGGTGGGCCAGACGGTCGCGACGATCGAGGCGATGAAGATGGAGGCGTCCATCACGGCCTCGGCCTCCGGCACGGTCGAGCGGCTGGCGATCGACACGGTGGCGTCGGTCGAGGCGGGCGACCTGCTGGTGGTCGTGGGCTGAGGCGGGCTGGTCGGCGGCAGCCGATCAATCCCTCTCGCTCGTGTCGGGCACGTTCCCGTGCTCTTCCGGGCCGCACCGTGCCCTTCCGGGCCGCACCGTGCCCTTCCGGGCCGCCCCCGTGCCCCGCATGGGGGCGGCGGGCCGATTTCCGGGCGGTTCGCCGGGCAGCGACGTGATCCGCCGATCGGTTCGCGCCACGCCGAACCAGAGCAAACCAACAGGTTGACCTATATGTGAGATAAATCGCCGCGCGGCGACGTTTGTCCGGCGGGAGCCCTCGGCTCCTCCGGGCGAACGCCGCCGCG
>NZ_JBPKBH010000017.1:76683-109068 GCF_051388915.1 Yinghuangia sp. YIM S09857
CGCGGCGTCGTTTTGCGGCCGGGTTGGGCCGAACGGACGGCGTCTCATCAGTTTTTCCGACGCTCTTTGCGCGCGTTTACGCCCGTAGAAGTGCGTTTTGTGGTGTTTTGGATGCTTCCGTAACCCGTCGGGCCTCTTGCCCTTACGTGTCCGGCGTCACAGACTCAGTGTCCGCTCGGGGTTTCGGTGTCTGTCCGTCCGGTTTTGGAGACCTGTATGGCTGTGCGCCTCGAGTACGACGCCGCCGTGGCCCGGGGCAAACGCCCGTCGGCCGCGGCGACCGAGCCCGCGAGCGTGCCCGCTGCCGACCGCCCCGCCGAGTCCTCCGACGACGAGGAGCAGGCACCGGTCACGTCGGCGGTCAACATCGACGAACTGCTCGCGTACCCGCAACTGCTCAACCACCTGCCCACGCCGCTCGCCCGGGAGGCGGGCGACGCCCTGCTCGCCCGGCTCGCCACCCTGGAGCCGGGGACCGCCGAGCACAGCTACGTGCGGGGCCTGCTGGTCGAGCTCAACCTCCCGATGGTGCGGCACGCCGCGGGCCGCTACCGGCGCCGCGGCGAACCGGTCGAGGACATCGTGCAGGTGGGCACGATCGGCCTCATCAAGGCGATCGACCGCTATGAGGCGGACCGCGGAAGCAGCTTCATGGCGTACGCGATGCCGACCATCATCGGGGAGATCAAACGATTCTTCAGGGACACCTCGTGGTCCGTGCGGGTGCCCCGCCGCCTGCGCGAACTGCGCACCGAGCTGCTGCGCGCGACCGACGAGCTGACCGCCACCCTCGGCCGTACGCCCACCCCGCGCGAACTGGCCGAGCGCATCGGCATCACCGAGGAGGAGGTGGTCGAGGGCCTGGACGCGTGCACGGTCTACACGGCCACGTCGCTCGACGAGACCGCGTACGGCGACGCCGAGGGGCAGGAGACCGTCGGTGACCGACTCGGCGCCGAGGACCACGAGCTGGACCTCGTCGAATACCGCGAGGCGCTGCGCCCGCTGCTCGCCGAACTGCCGGGCCGCGAGCGCGCGATCCTCGTCATGCGCTTCTACGGCAACCTCACGCAGGCCCAGATCGGCGAGCGCGTCGGCATCTCGCAGATGCACGTCTCCCGGCTCCTGGCCCGCACGCTCGCTTCGCTGCGGGAGCGGTTGATGGTGCCGAGCTGATCGGTTCCGGAACCCGAAAGGGGCGGTGCGGCCCGCACGGTGGCCGCGCCGCCCCTTCGGCGTGCTGTGGATACTCCGTGCGCGACGCGCGGATGGTGCGTGGACGCCCGTGCGGAGGCGGACCTACCTTCCTGGCGCCGGACCGCACGACCGGCGCGCACCGCTCTTGCCGCGGGTCCGGCCGAAGCCGCTCTCATCCAAGCGTTCGGAAGGACAGACAATGGGCCTTTTCGGGAATCGGCCAGCGCAAGGCGACGGCCTCAGGAGCCGCCTTACTGCTGGCCGCCGGCGCGGCGGCCGCGCCGTCGCCCTTCGACGCCGAGGCCGAGTCCGCCGCGGGCACCATGTACGCGGCCGCCGGATCGGACAGCCGTGCCGGCACCTCGGCCGCCACCGCGTGGAGCACGCTCGGCAAGGTCTCCGGGGCCGCGCTCCAGCCCGGGGACACCGTGCTCTTCAAGCGCGGCCAGAAACGGAACGGCGATCTCGCGCTCTCCCGCAGCGGCAAGGCCGGGGCGCGGCTGACGGTCGGGGCGTACGGTACCGGCGCTCGCCCGGTCATCGGCGGCGGCGCCAACTGCGTGACGCTGACCGGCTCGTATTGGACCGTCCGGGACCTGCGGCTGATCGGCTGCGACCGGGCGGGCGTCCAGATCGAGAAGGGCCACCACAACACGCTCCTGGGCATCCGCGCGGACGGCAACGTCGTGGGCGTGTCCATCGCCGGACCCGCGCACCACAACACCGTGCGCGGGTCCGAGCTGATCGACAACAACAAGATGAGCGTGGACGACCCGGGCGGCGACGACGACTCGGGCGCGTTCGGGGTGCTGCTCAACGGCGACGACAACCTGATCACCGGCAACACGATCACCGGGAGGTACGCGACCAGCCACGACTACGGGTACGACGGTGCCGCGGTCGAGATCTACGACGGCGACCGCAACCGCGTCGAGTACAACGTCACGCGCGACAACGAAACGTCCACCGAACTGGGGCACGACACGGGGAAGACGGCGCACGGCAACGTGTTCGCGTACAACGTCGTCACCTCGGAGCACGAGCACGGCAGCTTCCTGGTCACGCGCGGCCCGGACACCGGCCTCGGCCCGGTACGCGGCACGCTCGTGCTGAACAACTCGGTGTACCTGCCGGGCGCCGGGTCGCAGGGGTGGGTGTGCCACGGCGGCTGCGACGCCGAGATCCTCAAGCTGCGCAACAACGTCATCGCGGTCGGCGGGAAGACGGGGTACGAGGACGGCGGCGCCGAGGACTCCGGCGTCTACGACGGCTCGCAGCACCAGTTCGACGCCGGACCCGACTCGGTCTTCGACGACCCGCGCTTCACGGGCCCGGACGACCTGCGGCCGCGGTCCGGCAGCCCGGCGATCGGGCGCGGCGAGCCGACCGGGTACACGAAGGACATCACGGGGGCGCCGGTCCCGGCGGAGGGTGCGACGGCCGGGGCGCACGAGTACCGGCCCTGAGCGGGCGTCAGTTGCCGCCCCTGGGCGGGTTGTCGGCCGTGAGTGGGGTCGTCAGCTCGCCGGGGCGGTGGCGCCGGCCGCGTCGTGGGCGGGGCGCGGTGCGGCGGGTGCCTTTGCCGCCTCCGTGTCCGGGCCCACGCCCGCCGCGGCCTCCGGCGCCGTCCTGCGGGCCGGGATCAGCAGCGTGACCAGGGTGGCGGCGACCGCGGCGGCGAAGCCGACCCACAGGCTCGTGCGGAAGCCGTCCAGCGACGGGATCACCCGGCCGCCGAGCGTCGCCGTCATGTTCGCCAGGATCATGCTGATCACCGCGGCCGAGCTCGACGTGCCGATCGAGCGCATCAGCGTGTTGAGCCCGGTCGCCGCGCCCGTCTGCCGTGCCGGGACGGCCTGCATGATGAGCGCCGGCATCGCGGAGTACGCGAGCGCGCAGCCGGCCGCCGACACCGAGGCCGCGACGACGATCTTCCACACCGCGTCCAGCATCACGATGGAAAGCAGGTAGCCGAGCGCGGTGACCGCGCTGCCGACCAGGAGGGACACCTTGGGGCCCTTGGCCGCCGACAGCTTCGCGGACAGCGGGGACACGAACATCATCACCAGGCCGGCCGGGGCCATCACGAGGCCGGTGACCACCATCGACTTGCCGAGGCCGAAGCCGGACTCCTCGGGCAGCATCAGGACCTGCGGGAAGACGAGGGACTGCGCGTACATCGCGAAGCCGATGACGATGGACGCGAGGTTGGTGAACAGCACCTGCGGCTTGGCGTTGACGCGCAGGTCGACCAGGGGCGCGGCGGTGCGCAGTTCGCCGAAGCCCCACAGCGGGAGGATGACCAGCGCGGCGAGAAAGAGTCCGAGCGTACGGCCGCTGCCCCAGCCCCAGTCGGCGCCCTTGGAGATGGCCAGCAGCAGGGACACCAGGCCCGCGGACAGGCCCAGCATGCCGACGAAGTCGAAGGGCGCGGGGGTGCGTACCGGCGACTCGGGGACCAGCAGGAGCACCAGCACGATGTCGATCGCGCCGAGGGCGGCGGCGCCCCAGAAGAGCATGTGCCAGTCGGCGTTCTGCGCGACCACCGCGGCGACCGGCAGGCCGACCGCGCCGCCGATGCCGAGCGTGGCGCTCATCAGCGCCACCGACGGGCCGAGCCGGGCGGGCGGCAGCTCGTCGCGCATCAGGCTCATGCCGAGCGCGATGACGCCGAACGACGCGCCCTGGAGGATACGGCCGGCGATCATCGGCAGGATCGAGTCGCTGAGCCCGCAGATCACCGAGCCGGTGGTGAGCATGCCGAGGCAGAGGGCGAGGATGCGGCGCTTGCCGTACATGTCGCCGAGGCGTCCCATCACCGGCGTGCACACCGCGCCGGAGAGCAGGGTCGCGGTGACCACCCAGGAGGCGTTGGAGGCCGAGGTGTCCAGGAGCCGGGGCAGTTCGGTGAGCAGCGGGACGACGAGCGTCTGCATCAGCGAGACGACGATGCCGCAGAACGCGAGCACCGTGACGATGACCCCGGGGCTGCGCCGTGTGTCGCCTCCGGGGCCCGCGGTGATCGCGTCTGCGGGTGGTGCGGTGTTCATGTGCCCTCCGAGGCTCCCCGCCCTGGAGCGGCGGGTGTGGTTCCGTATGCACGATACACATATTGTGTATCGTGCATACTTCGGGGGCGCCAAGAAGTGGGAAAATGCCCGGAACCTCGTGCGACGGACGGGCGTTCCGGCAGTAAGCGACCCGAGGGAGGACGACGTGCTGGACCACGTGCTGGCCCGCATCGAGCGTGAGTGCATGCTCCTGGCCCGGCATCAGGTGATGGTCAACCGCGATGTCGAGGGGCAGCCGCTCGAACGGTCGGCGTACCTGCTCATCAGCCGACTCGAAGCCGAGGGCCCGATGTCCATCGGCCAACTCGCGGACGCCTTCAAGCTCGACACCTCCACCGTGAACCGCCAGGTGGCCGCCCTCCTCCGCGGCGGCCTCGCGGAACGCATCGTGGACCCGGACGGCGGCCTCGCCCGCAAACTCCGCGCCACCGAGGAAGGCCGCCGCCGCCTCGCCGCCGACCGCGAACGCTACTGCCGCGGCATCGAACGCGTCCTCGGCGACTGGAGCCCCGAGGAACGCCGCGAACTCCTCGACGTCCTCACCCGCTTCAACCGCTCCATCGAATCCGCCCAAGCCAACCCCTGGCCCCGCCCCGACCTGACCGCCGGCGCCAGAACCGGCGACTGACACCTGCCCGTCCCGGCCCCCACCCCGTCAAGCGGGCCCCGCGGCCACCCGATCCTTGAACTCCCCGATGACCTCCGCCAGAGGCGACAGCGCTTGCGCGGGCGGTTGCCCGGTGTCGATGCCCACCACTTCGACCGTCACGGGGGTGCGCCCTCGCGCGCCGACCTTGAGCGTCCGCCGGGCTGGACCCGACGCATGCGGATGGACGATCACGGCCATGGGTGCGGACGGCGGCGTATATCCGGCGATGTACGTCAGCATCTGATGCAGCGGGGGCACCCGCGGATCGTAGGTCTCGTACAGGAAGTGCATGACCTCATGCGGACTCCAGCCCGCGAAGGCCTCCGAGTCCCGCACCTTGGCGAGCAGCCACCGATTCGCCTGCCAGGTCCGCGTCCCGGCCAGGGCCGCGCCGCTTCCGGGATCCAGGATGTCCGCGAACCTTCGCAGATGCTGCGCCGAGAAGATCGGCAGGAACCTGCCCGGGAAATAGAACGTCAGGGCCTTGGTGACCAGGGCCTGTCCGCAGGCGAGCGTTTCGAGGTCGTCCAGCGCCTCGAAGTCGTCCGCTTTGCAGGCCGCGAACGCGGAGACGAAGTCGTGTCGCACGCGGGCCCAGGCCTCGTCACGTCGACCTTCAGCAGCGGCGCGGGCCGACGCCAATCACCGCTGTGGTGCCGGTAGATGATGTGCTTGGCGGCGCTCCCGCCACGGATGCTGCCGAACGCGTGGGTGCCGCACTCCATGAGCCGACAGAAGTTGCGATTCGTCCCGGAAGCCGACCCCAGCGCATATTCGTCCAAGGTGAGCCGGGGCCAGTCCTCCATGGGGAAGGTGCTGTTCACCAACTCGCGCTCGGTCTCGACGTTGTCGAGGTATCCGATTATTGAACCGCGATCGAACTTCGCGGCGAGGCCAACCAAGTCTTCTGCTCCAGTCACCGGAGCATCCTTGCACGCGGACGTTGCTCCTCGCCCAAAAACCGCGCTATGTACGGGAGTTCGGGCTCACGGTGGGCGTTCGTACGATGGTCGGTGGCCGCGGTCCGCGCGCCCGGGACACTTCGGGACGCCGTTGTGCTGGTTGCAGTCCGACTGGACAGTGCTTCGGCTTTGAACCCCGACGTGGGCTAGTTGGTCTTCTCGTCCTTTGAGTCGTCTTCCGGGATGGGAGCCTCGTCCTGGTTCTTGCTGCCATTGGCGGCTTTGGACTCGGTGGCCTTGGCGTCGTCGGTGGTTGGTGGCTCTGGGGGGCTGGGCGGGGTGGACCCTTCTGCTTCGGCAGGTGCCGGTTCGTCCTTGGCGTCGGGTTCCCTCGGCCCGGCCGAGGCTGCGGCCGGGAGGGGCGAGAGCGGGGGAACTGCCGGTGGTTCAGGGGCGCTTGTGGGAGTGACTGGAGGAAGAGGCTCGTCGTCCCACTCTTCTTCCTCGTCGTCCCAGAGGTCGTCTTCCTCGGCTGCGGCGGCGGCGCGGGTGGCTCGGAAGCGGGCGGCGCCTACTACGGCGGCGCCGCCGAGGAGCATGGCCACGCCTGCGGTGAGGATGGCCGGTTCGTTGCCTGAGGCGCCGGTGTCGGCGAGGACCGGGGGCGGGTCGTCGTGCAGGGCGGGGACCGCGCGTACCGCGACGGGGGCCGCGATGGCGAGAGCGCCGGCCGCTATGGCGACGGCCGCTGCGCGGCGGAGCGTCTTGGATGACGAGTTCTGCTGCATGCAGTCGCTTTTCCGTCTCGATCGCCGAGTAACTGTCAGCGACCTTCCTAGCAGCCGAGCGTGCGGAACGGGGAGCCAGGTGGCCGTCGGCGGGCGGTCCGGAGGTTCGCGCGTGGTGGATTGCGGTGATGCGGATGACTTGCCCGGCGCGCGCTCCGTACGAGAAAGTGTCGGCCCCCACACCGGAGGTCACCCATGACCGACGACCGTGCCGCCGACGCCGGGAGTCCGTACGGCCAAGGCCCGGACCCTCGCAGGTATCCCGGGCGGGCGCCCGGGCCGGGTCCCGGGCCTGGATCGGGGCCGATTCCCCGGCCTGGACCAGGGCACATGCCGGGACGTGCGCCGGGGGGCGTTCCCGGCCAGGCTCCGGGGCAGGGACAGGGGCAGGTTCCGGGGCGTGCGCCGGGACAGGGGCCGGGGCGCGTTCCCCAGGCCGGCCCCGGGCGAGTGCCCCAGGCTGGGCAGGGACAGGGACAGGGACACGGACAGGGGCCGCGACCCGGGCATGGGCCGGGGGCGGGGCCAATGCCCGGGCAAGGGCCTGGTCCTGGGCAGGGTTATGGGCCTCGGCCGGGGTATGGGCCGCCTGTGGCCGGGCGGCCTGCCGGGTATGGGCCGCAGGGACCCGTGCCGGGTCGCGGGCCCGCGCGGCCGCCGGGGCCGGGGTATGGGCGCGGAGTCGGTTATGGCCCGGACGGCATGTCGGGAGGGCGCGTCACCGGTCCGCCGCCGCAGGCGGGGGAGGGGACGCGGGGCGGTACCGGCTCCATGCCGCGGGTCGGTTCGGCGAGACCCGCGGGGCCCGGGGTCGGGTACGGAGACGAGGCGTACGAAGGGACGTACGAAGACGACGCGTCCCATGACACGGCGCACCGCGATGCTACGCCGAGCGGAGGAAACCCCGCCCCGTCCGGAGGCCGGGACGGCGGCGACGGGAGCGGTCACAGCGGCCACGCGCACGGGCATGGGCACGGCCCGGCCATTCCCGCGTCCAAGCGGGTACGCCGCCTTCTGGTACTGATCCTGGTCCCGTTCGCGGCGGTCGTGGCGCTCGGGATGTTCGTGCTGTGGCCCGAGCACGATGCGAAGTCGCACCGCGCGGACCAGGGGCAGGTGGAGACGGCGTACGGCGAAGTGGTGTCGACCGTGGCCGTGTCGTGCGACCCGGCGGTGTCGGGGGCGGACGGCTCCGGGCCGCCCGCGGTGCCGCCTACGGGGACGGCGCCGGAGGGCGCTCCGGCGTCGGATGGTGCTGTGCCGCCCGGCAGTTCGGTCTCGCCGGACGGTGCGGTGCCGCCGGAGAATGCCGCGCCCAACGCGGCGCCCAGTGCTCCGTCGGACGCCGATCGCAGTTGTACGTCCGTCTCCGTCGACGTCACCAAAGGCCCGGGCCGCGGTACGACTGTCCGTCAACTCATCAGCCCCGGTGCCGGGTTGGCGGGTCTCAAGGTCGGCGACGAGGTCGTGCTCGACTACGCCGGCGATGCCCCGCCCGAGGCACAGTGGACCATCGTCGACTTCCAGCGCGACAAGCCGATGCTGTGGCTCGCCGCCATCTTCGCCGTAGCGGTGGTCGCCATAGGGCGGTTGCGCGGCCTGATGGCGCTCGTCGGCCTCGCCGGGAGCTTCGCCGTGCTGGTGTGGTTCGTCCTTCCCGCGATACTGCAAGGGAGTTCGCCGCTCCCGGTGGCCGTGGTCGGGGCGTCCGCGATCATGTTGGTGACGCTGTATCTGTGCCACGGGTTCAGCGCGCGAACATCCATCGCCGTACTCGGAACCTTGGTCAGTCTGGCCCTGATCGGCGTGCTCGGCGAGGTGTTCATCGGGCTGACGCGGCTGACCGGGATGGCCTCGGAAGAGGCGTCGATGGTCCGCGCGCTGCATTCGGAAGTCGACGTGCGCGGCCTGCTGCTCGCCGGTGTGGTCATCGGATCCCTGGGCGTACTCGACGATGTGACGGTGACTCAGACCTCGGCGGTGTGGGAGCTGAAGCACGCCAACCCGGCGCTGCGGGCGCGCGACCTCTACCGGGCGGGCGTGCGCATCGGGCGCGACCACATCGCCTCGACCGTCAACACGCTGGTGCTCGCGTACGCCGGTGCCTCGTTGCCCCTGCTCCTGCTCTTCTCCGGCTCCGACATGTCCGCCCAGGGCGTGGCGACGAGCGAGATCGTCGCGGAGGAAGTGGTACGCACGCTCGTCGGCAGCATCGGTCTCGTCGCATCCGTCCCGGTGACCACGGCACTTGCCGCGTTCGTCGCGTCCCGCGAACCGGCGGCTGCGGCGTCCGGCCACCACGGGCACGCCGCGCCGAAGGGTCGCCGCCGCAAGCAGGGGGCGTCCGCCTGACGTCGGCCGAGGGGTCAGGGCAGGGCTCCGGCACGTGGCCTGACGAGCCGTCACAAGATCGAACCCACGCCGTCCTGTCAATCCGGAAACCGAACCGAGCGATGAAATTTTCACAGCCGTAACACGGCGTCGAAAGGCTGTCCGTGCGGGGGCGATTCGCGGGCGCGGATTCCGGAGTCGCGCGACCGGACGAAAGGACCGCGATGGGTGTGACGGCAACGCAGGCCGCTCCGGGGTGGGAACGCCAAATCCAGGACGTACCGGCCGCGTTGGCGGTGTCGGGCGGCCTGTGCGTGGTCGCCTGCCAGAGCGGCCCCGCGCACCTGCTGGACGCGGCCACAGGGCAGTTGCTCGCCCGCATCGTCCTGCCGGGCGGTGCACGGCGCGTACGCTTCTCGCCCGACGGCAGCGTGGTGGCCCTCGCGGGCCCGCGCGGGTACGCCCTGTGGCGCGTCGCCGACGGCGCGGTCATGACGCGTACCACCGACGCCCCGGCGCACTTCGCGTGGTCTGACGAGAACCTGTGCGCGGTCGCCTGCGGCGGAACGGTGCGCATCTTCGAGGCCGACCGCGGGCTGGAACAGTGGCGGCCGGTCGACGGTCAGGTCACCGTAGACGACGTCGCGTGGTTCGACCGGGGCAACACGGTCGCGGTGGCGGTCGGCGGCGAGGTGCACGCGTTCTCGCCGCGCGGCCGTGTCGCGGCGTGGTCGTACCCGGCGCCGGTACGGGTGCTCGCGGGCGGCACCGACGGCGCGTGGCTGTGCGCGGCGGGCGACGGCCCCGGCGTCTACATCCGCGGCATCGGCGGCACCCACGAGGACCTTCCGACGTCCGGGCCGGGCCTGATCGACGGGCTGTGCGTCGACGGCACGGGGCAGTGGCTGGCCGCCGAGGTGGACGCCGGGCTGACGGTCTGGGACCTCGCGGCCCGCGGAGGCCGCGTACGCCCGCGCCCGCGACGCCTGGAGGCGCGCGTCGCCATGGGCGCGTCGGCGTGGCGTCCCGCGCGAGGTGCCGTCGTCGCCACGGGCGGGCTCGACGGGACGCTGTCGATGTGGGACGTACGAGCGGGCTCGGCACGGCGTACCGCGACGCCGGTGGCCCGCCGCCTCGCCGCGGCCCCGGTGACGGCCCTCGCATGGCTGCGGCCGGACGTCCTGATCCACGCCGACCGCTCGGGCCGCGTGACCGCGCAGCATCTCCCCGAACTCACAGCAAAGTGACGCAAACAGTGCCCACTGCCGTCTCCGGCGCCCCGCTTGGCCCCCTTGGCCCGCTTGGCTCCCTTGGCTCTCTTGGCTCCCTTGGCCCGCTTGGCTCCTTTGGCCCGCTTAGCTCCCTTGGCCCCCCGGCCCCTGCGGCACCCCGCTTAGCCTGCTCAACTCGCTCAGCCTGCTCAACCCGCTCAACTCGCTCAACCCACTCAACCTGCTCAACCCCCTTGGTCTGTTTGGCCCGCTTGGTTCGTTTGGCCCCGGCCCCCGGCCCCCGGCCCCAGGCCCCTTGGCCCCTTGGCTTCTTTGGCCAACTTCGCTCCCTTCACCCCTGACTCCCTTGGTCGCGTGCCACCTGCCGCTTCCCGCCTGCCGCGGTCACCGAACTCGTCACCGGTCTGGTGGAGCGGCCGCGCGGCGTCGGGCCTGGCAGCGCGTGAAAAGGTCCCGCGGGCCGACGGGCTACTGCGGCTCCGGATCGATCGGGCTGTGTCGACGTTGTCGGTGGCGCGTCCGATAAACCGTTTCGCGACGTTCAGTCCCCGGAATGTGACACTGAGTCAAATCCTTGGCCCAAGTGCGCGATTCGCTCGCGTGCCGTTTCTGTCCCCGAACGGGCGGGGGACGACTTTCCTGTCCGATCCGGATGACCTCCGCCACGGCGCGCCCCCGGTTGCGTCCGGTAAGTTGCCTAGGCAATGTGACGGTGGGTCAGATCCGCTCGGCCCCCCGCGGTCCGCGTGGCGTGCCGTACCGCCCGAAGCGGCGGCGGTCGCGGTGGCGAAAAGATGAGGTGGGCGATGTTCGGCAGGAAGAAGGCGGCCTCGGTGGCCAAGGCGGCCGACGGCACGGGCAAGGACGTCGCGGCCCTGGTGCTGCGCGCCACCCTCGGCCCGATGCTCTTCGCACACGGCTACAACAAGGTGGCCGGCCCCGGTGGCCTCAAGGGCACCACCGGGTGGTTCGAGGCCCTCGGTCTGAAGCCGGCCGAGGTGCACGCCAAGATGGCCGCCGGAACGGAGATGGCCGCCGGTGTCGGCCTCACCCTCGGCGTCGCGAACCCGCTGCCCGCGGCGGCGACCGTCGGCCTGATGTCCGTGGCGGCGCGTACCGACCACCGCGGCAAGGGCTACTTCGTCTTCAAGGGCGGCTGGGAGTACTGCGCGGTCGTCGGCGGCGCCGCGGTCGCGCTCGCGGGCCTCGGCAACGGCAAGTACTCGGTCGACCGCCTCTTCGGCCGCGAGTCGTCCGGCGCCAAGCCCGCGCTCGTCGCCGCGGGCCTCGGCGTCGCCAACGCCGCGCTGCTGCTGAAGCTCTGCTACAAGCCCGAGCAGAAGGACGAGAAGCCGGACGAGACGGTCTGACGCGTCCGCAATTCCGCACGCGGGGGGGGGGGGGGGGGGGGGGGGGGGGGGGGGGGGGGGNGTCGCCAACGCCGCGCTGCTGCTGAAGCTCTGCTACAAGCCCGAGCAGAAGGACGAGAAGCCGGACGAGACGGTCTGACGCGTCCGCAATTCCGCACGCGGGGGCGGCGCCCGCCGGTCGAACCACTCGAACCGGCAGGCGCCGCCCCCGTTGTCCGTTCGGGCGACTACGTTAAGAGCCACACGAAGTCGCCCGGTCGGACGGACCGCCGTCCGCGGCCCGGGCCGACCGCCGTACCAATGCGTGGAGGTTGTGCTGTGCAGACGTTGCCCGAGTCGTGGCGCCCGGTGCTCGCGGAGGAACTGACCGCGGACTACTACGCCGCGCTCACCGCGTTCGTCGACGCCGAGCGCGCGGCACACCAGGTCTTTCCGCCCGAGGGCGAGGTGTTCTCCGCCCTGGAGGCGACCGCCTACGACGACGTGAAGGTCCTCATCGTCGGGCAGGACCCGTACCACGACGACAACCAGGCGCACGGCATGTGCTTCTCGGTGCGGCCGGGGATCAAGATCCCGCCGTCGCTCCGCAACATCTACAAGGAGTTGGGCACCGACCTGGGCCTGACCGTCCCGGACAACGGCTACCTGATGCCGTGGGCCGAGCAGGGCGTGCTGCTGCTCAACACGGTGCTGACGGTGCGCGCCCACGAGGCCGCGTCGCACAAGGCCCAGGGCTGGGAGCGCTTCACCGACGCCGTCATCAAGTCGGTCAACGACCGTGAGAAGCCCGTGGTGTTCGTGCTGTGGGGCGCGCACGCGCGCAAGAAGGCCGCGCTGATCGACACCGGGCGCCACGTGATCGTCGAGGGCGCGCACCCGTCGCCGCTGTCCGCGAAGAAGTTCTTCGGCAGCAAGCCGTTCTCGCAGATCGACGCGGCGCTGGAGAAGATGGGCCACGACAAGATCGACTGGCAGATCCCGAACCTCGCCTGACGGCAGGCCCGTTCGCCCCTCCGCAGCCCGATGGCCGCAATCCGTCGGCCGCAGCCGGATGGCCGCAATCCGATTGCCGCTGTTCGACTGCGGCAATCCGATTGTCGCAGCCCCGCACATCGGCGCTCGGGCGCCGATTCGGTCATCTTCGGTCGCGGAGGGGCGTTCCCCGCGGCGGCATCCCTCCTCCCAAGGCCGTGTGCCGCCGCGGACGATCGACTTCCCACCAATTTCGGAGAACGACGGAAAACCGTCTTGTCGCGCCGAAACGCCACGCCACCCTGTGCCAAGCTGTGTTGCCCAATCGGCAGCGTTAGCGCACATCACTGGCGGTCCCCGTGGCATCTCCCGTGGCAACCCCCGTCGTTCGGTCGTACGCGCCCCTCGACCTGACCACGGGCTACGTCGCACACCGAGCCCTGCGCGAGGAGCTGGCGCGCCTGACCGTCGCCACGCGCGAGGTCAATCCCGCCGACATCCGCCAATCCCGGGCCGTCGAGGACCACTTGGCCCTGGTGCTGCGCTTTCTGGCCGCGCACCACCGCGAAGAGGACGCGTTCGTCTACCCGCGCGTGCGTGCCCGCGTGCGAGTGCCCGCCGCGGGACGGGTGTTCGTCGCGCTGGAGGGTGACCACGACTCGCTCGACACCCTCATGCGCCGTGCCGGGGACGCGCGGGTCCCGCTGCGTGAGCGGTCCCCGGTCGTCGGCCGACTGCACGATCTGGTGGCCCGTCACACCTACCAGGAGGAACGCGAGATGTTCCCCCTGATGCGCCGTCACGTCGGCAACCACGAGCAACGCCGCCTGCTGCGCCGTACGTTGCGCGCCTGGGGCCGTGACATGCCCGCGTTCGTCGCCCTGTACCTCCACCACGCCGACCCGGTCGAACGCATCCGCATCCTGCGGGTGGCGCCGACCGGGGCGGGCGTGATGTGGCGTGTCGCGTGGCGGCGGGGGTACGTGCGGCGCCGCGTCGAGGCGTACGGCACGGCGTAGCGCGTACCCGCTCCGCCGGAGAACTCCCCGACGCGGCCGGGCCCGACCCGACCCGGCCGATCGCCGCCCGGTCGGGCGTCCCGCCTCAGGCCGGAATGATCCGAACCGGCATGTCCTTCACGCCGTTGAGGAAGTTCGATCGCATCCGCCGCGCCGGGCCGGTGAGTTCGACGCGTTCGATCTTCCGGGCCAGCGTCTTGAACATGATCTCCAGCTCAAGCTTGGCCAGGTGCCGTCCGAGGCAGAAGTGCGGGCCGCCGCCGCCGAATCCGAGCATCGGGTTGGGGTCGCGACCGATGTCGAACGTGTACGGGTCGGCGAAGACGTCCTCGTCCCGGTTCGCCGAGCTGTAGTACACGATCACCTTGTCGCCGACCGCGATCTTCTGCCCGCCGAGCTCCGTGTCCTGCACGGCGGTTCGCCGGAAGGCGTTGACCGGGGAGACCCACCGTACGATCTCGTCCGCGGCTGTTGCGGCCATGCCCTCCGGGTCCTCGCGCAACCGTGCCCACTGCTCCGGGTGTTCGATGAGCGCCAGCATCCCGCCGGATATCGCGTTGCGGGTGGTCTCGTTCCCGGCGACCGCGAGCAGCATGAAGAACAGGTCGAACTCCAGCGCGGTGAGCTCGTTTCCGTCCCGGTCGGGCTGGACGAGCTTGGAGACGATGTCGTCGACCGGGCAGGCGCGCTTCTCGGCGCCGAGCTGGTCTGCGTACTGGAACATCTCCAACTGAATCGCCTGGCCGGCCTCCAGGCCTTCGCCCAGGTCCGGGTCCTCCGCGCCCACGAGCTTGTTGGACCAGTGGAACAACTGGTGCCGGTGCTCCTGCGGGACGCCCATCAGGTCGGCGATCACCACGAGCGGCAGTTCGGCGGAGGCCATCGTGACGAAGTCGCCCTCGCCCTGCGCGACCGCCTCGTCGACGATGCGCTCGCACGCCTCCTCGACCTTGCCCTCCAGCGTGAGGGTGGTGCGCGGCGTGAAGCCGCGGTTGACGATGTTGCGCAGCCGGGAGTGCTCCGGCGGGTCCATGTTGAGCATCATCAGGCGCTGCGTGTCGAGCGCGTCGCCCACCGGTTCCGGCAGCAGCGACAGCCGTTCGTGGGACGAGTAGATCTCGGGGTTGCGGGACACCGTCACGACGTCGGCGTGCCGCGTCACCGCCCAGAAGCCCGCGGGGACTTCGGGGTCGGGGTGGCGGTGGACCGGCGAGTCGCGGCGCAGGGCCGCGAACGCGGCGTGCGGGATGCCGTCCTCGTAGGCGTCGGCGGAGTAGACGTCGAGGTCGGCGACGTCGGGGCTGGCGGGTGCGGGGTGGGGCACGGCGGACCTCTCAGGACGGAAAAGGTACGGGCGGTGCGCGGGACGTACGGCCGCGGGACGTACGCGGTGGAGCGGTGCCCCGGAGCATGCCACGGGCCCTGCGCACGGGGAAGACAGATTCCCTGACGGTCCGGGCGTACGGGTGATCTGTCCGGGACACGCCGTCGGCGGGGGCGCCGGATCCGTGGCAAAAGATGACGCTTTGCTACTTTATAGACACTTTCGGTAGTCGTGTCGATGCTGTGCCGCGAGCGCCACAAGCGCCTCAGGCATGGGTCAAGCCACAACATCCCCGGTCGCGGCAAAGCGTGCCGTCCCCAGCGCTTCCCCTGCGCCCTTTCGAGGAGTCCCCATGGCTTTGAACATCTCCACCGTCGTCCTACTCGGCGTTGTCATGTTCCTCTTCATCCGCAAGGGCGGCATGAAGGTCTGGCACGCGATCGTCTGCGCCCTGCTCGGCTTCTACCTGGCCGGCACCGCCATCGCGCCGAGCATCCGGACGAGCGGAAACAGCGTCGCGAACCTCCTCGGCAACCTCAACTTCTGAGGCGGCTCCCGAGCGTCCACGCCCAAGGCCGCCCGCAGAGCGGCCGATCCCTGAAGTCCCCGTCACACCACCAGGCGCAGCCGCTTCGCGGCGGTGCCGACGTCCACCCGCTCCCCCCACGACAGGACGAGGCGGTCCGCCTCGATCCCGTCGCCGAAGGCCACCAGGCCCTCGGACTCGACGGTCAGCGACAGCGTCGCCGACCCGTCCAGCGTGCCGTGGACCAGATCGGTTCCGGTGGTGGGGGAGGCCCACGCCTCGCGCACGAACCACGACAGCTGCTCCTGCGTGGGCGTGGGCAGCGCTGGGGCGTCCGGGCGTTCGCGGCGCACCGAGCCGCACCACCCGGTGGATCCCGTTCCGGTGCCGACCAACACCCCTGAGGATGCCTGCCGTTCGGAGCGTCCGTCCGGGGTGGTGACCCGGTACCGCGCGGTCTGGTGCGTCGGGTGGCCGAAGAACACCTCGTTGAGCGCGGTGAGCGAACGCCCGTCGTCCGTACGGGCCTCCGCCATCGTGCGCAACTCGCACCGCGCGCGGCCGGCTTCCACCGCAGGGAACAGCCAAGTGCAGTCCTCGGCCTGATGCCGGGTCAGCAGTCCCTCGCCGCCCGGATCGGCCTTGACCCCGATGACCGGCTGCCCGTCGAGGTACTTGGCGACGTTGGCCACCAGGCCGTCCTGGCCGACGACCACGACGACGTCGTGCTCGTCGAAGAGGAAGCGGTCCAGGTCGGCGCGTTCCACGGTGCCGCGGCGCCAGTGCGCGGGCACCAGGGCGCCGGCCTGGGCCAGCGCGTCCTGGACGACGTTCGCCCCCTTCTCCAGGCTGGACGAGCTCAGGCCCTTGTTCTTGAGGAAAAACCGCCCCTGGTTGACCGTGCCGTGCCGGTTGATCAGGTCCTGGAGTGCGGATTGGCGGTGCACGAACACCGCCCGCGGCACTTGGGCCATCAGGTGTGGTCCTGCACGATCGGACCCTGCGGACCCTGCCCGCCCCCCGGTCGGCCCCGAGCGCCCCTCGGGCCTTGCGGGCCACGGGGGTTCGGGGCGTTCAGCGCGGGCGTGCCCCCGTCGGGGCCGGACGGCGGACGCACCTCGCCGAGCCGGGCCAGCGCCCCGCTGAGCAGGTCGGGCGTGATGTTGAGCGTCCCGATGTCCGGGAACCGCTCGGCGAGTTCCTGGGCCGCGAGGGCGAGCAGCACCGCCGGGTCGGCGTTCGCGTACGCCGCCACATGAGCGGCATGCGCCTCCGCCTCCGCGGCGCCGAGCATGCGCCGGTTCTCCGCCGCCGTCGCGGCGGCCAGCCGGTCGCGTTCGGCGCGGGCCTCGGACTCGATGCGCGCCGCGGCCGCCGCCTCCTCCGCGCGCCGCCGGTCGTTCAGGCCCTTCCGCTCGACCAACTGCTCCTCGCGTCGGGCCAGTTCGATCTGGTTCTGCAACTCGTTCTCGGCGATGGCCCGTTCGCGCTCGACGGCGAGCGCCCGACGCTCGAACCCGGCGGCGTCCGCGGCCTGTTGCACCCGCTCGCGGGCCGGGGCCTGAAGCGCCCGCTCCAGATCGGCGTCGGGGCGGATGGAGGTGATGCGCACGCCGAGAACGGACACCCCCGAGTCGCTGAGCCGCGCGTCCTCGGACAGCCCGGCGGCCACGCGCGTGCGCACCTCGGTCAGCCCGCGCGTCACCGCCTCCGTCAGGTCGAGCGCGGCGAGCGTGTCGACCGCGTGCTGCTGCGCGCTCTCGGTGAGCAGGGACGCGAGCTGGTCGAGCGGCGTGGACCGCCACTGCCCGGAGGAGGGGTCGACGCCGAAGTCCAGCCGGGTGGCGGCGACTCCCGGGTCGGTGATGCGGTACGTCACGGTGCCCTGCACGGTCGCGTCCTGGAAGTCGCGCGTGCGCACGTGGAACAACACGGGCAGCTCGCGGTCGTCGATCGGCACCTCGCTGAGCGCCGCGGTCAGCGGCCGGAACCAGAACGCGAGGCCGGGCCCTTCGTGGACGACGGCGCCGCTGCGCTGGTGGCGCACCCATTGGACCGGATCGGCGCGCAGGTGGCTGACGAACGGGCGACGCTGGATGTGGACCATCGGAACTCCCCCGGGGCGGGTGGGCGGATCGTGGCTGATCTAATGTCGTCATAGTGACGATAATCAGGGCGTGTGTCGCTCGTCAACGGGACGAATACCGGCCGCGGTCGGTTGCGTCGGCGCCCGGGGAAAGTCCCGCCAGGCCCAAAGTCCCACCGCGCCGGGACCATCGGCCGGACCGGCGGCCCCAGATGTGGTGATACCCATCGGAACGGGTACGCGTTCCGCTGTCCGCCAAGACGCGCGCACCCCGCGCAGACCGTGCGCCCGAGCCGTGGAGGAACACGTGAACACCGCAGTCGAGACCGCCAAGCCGTCGGTCCCCGGCCCCGCAGGCGCCTCCCCGGGCCTGGTGGTCGTCGGCACCGACGGATCCGAGCCGGGCATGCGCGCGGTCATGCGGGCCGCGGCGGAGGCGGTACGGCGCGGCGCGGCGCTCCGGATCGTGCACGCGGTCCGCGTCCCCACCGCCGCGCCCCCGCACCCGAAGGGCTCCGCCGAGGGCCGCGCGGTCCCCGAGCCCCCGGCCCAGCAGGCCGCCGCCCGCCTCGTGGAGGCCGCCGCGGCGCGCGTCCTGCACCGGCACCCGGACCTCTCGGTGGACGGCGACGTCGGCGTCGGCCTGCCCGGCGACGTCCTCCTCGAAGCGGCCGCCGAAGCCGAGTTGATGGTCGTCTCGTCCCGCGGCCGCGGCGGATTCGCGGACCTGCTGCTCGGGTCCGTCGCCCGCTTCCTCGCCGCCCGCACCCCCTGCCCGCTCCTCATCGTCCGCGGCGAGCACGGCGACCCGAGCGAGGACGGCGACCTCGTCCTCGACGGCGACAAGGTCGTCGTCGGCATCCAGGGCGAGGGCGACGCACCGACCGCGCGGGCGGCCTTCGCCGAGGCCCGCCGCTGGGGCCTCCCGGTCGCCGCGGTCCACGCATTCGCCTGGCCCGGCTACATCGGCCTCACCGGCCCCAGCCCCGAGGACCTCAAGGCGGTCACCGAGGCCCACGCCGTCTGCCTCGACAGCGCCCTCGACCCGGTACGCGGCCTCTACCCGGACGTCCTCGGCACCGAGCAGGCCGTCCTCGGCGACGCCGCCGGCACCCTCGTCGAGGCAACCGCCGACGCGGCCGTCACCGTGGTGGGCGTCCGCCACCGCAACGGCCTGCTCCGCCACTGGGTGGGCCACGTGGCCCACACCGTGATCGAACACGCCCACAGCCCCGTCCTCATCGTCCCCCTCGCCTGAACCCATGGGGTGACGCGGGCGCCGGGCAGGTGACCGCGGACGCCGGCACGCGCCTGGTCGTCGCCACCGAACGCCCGCTGCCAGGCAAAAACCGCCGACCACCACGCGTGGCGGGCGCGAATCGCAACGAGGCGCGGGCCTGCGACCGCCTGTTCCGCGACCGCGCGGCCGTTCGCCGCCCGCCGCTTCAATCAGTGATTGAAAAGTTGGCCGAAGCGTGCTGTCATGGCGGGCCATGGGCACCTCCGGCAGGATCTCCGGCGCTGGTGGTCGTGAACGCGTTGCGAACGGCGCCACGGCCGCCACTCGGGCACGTCTGTTGGCCGAGGCGGAGCGGTTGTTCATGGCGCAGGGGTACGAGAAGGTCTCCGTGCGGGCGGTCAATGCCGCGGCGGGGATGAATCCCGCGGCGGTGCACTACCACTTCGGGTCCAAGGAGGCCCTGGTGGTCGCGCTGCTCCAGCAGCGGTTGGGACCGTTGTGGGCGGACGGGCTGGACGCGCTCACCGCGCGCCGGGCCGCCGGGTGGGTGCCGGAGGCCGTGGAGCTCGCGGAGATCATCGTCCGGCCGTTCGACCGGCTTGTGCGGACGCCCGACGGGCCCATGCTGCTGCACCTGCTTGCGCGTGTGGTGCTCGCCAACGACAAACTCCCTTGGAACGAGCAGTGGTTCGGCCATCGACCGTGGCGCGAGCTGCTGCATCTGATGCGTCCGGACCTCGATGCGGCGGCCGTGCGCGACCGCTGGCGGCTGGCGTTCGCGCTGCTGCTCCAGACGTACGGCGAACCCCTCGCACCCGCCGACCGCCTCGGCGCCGTCCCACCGCCGGACGCGCGCCAGGTCGTCGCCTTCATCGCCGCGGGACTCGACGCGCCCGACCCGGCCGCCGCCGACGGTGCCGACACCGGCGCCGCCCAAGACCCGTCCATCGAACCCGACCCCGCCCCCGAAGGGTGAACGCCGTGACCACGCCCATCGACACCCCCGCCGTGCCGGACGTCTTCGCGCCCGCCAAGCTCGGCCCGCTGACCCTGCGCAACCGCATCATCAAGGCCGCCACGTTCGAGGGCGTCACCCCCGACGCACTCGTCACCGACGCGCTGATCGACTACCACGTCAAGCCCGCGGCGGGCGGCATCGGCATGACCACCGTCGCGTACTGCGCCGTCGCGCCGGAGGGCCGCACCGACCGGCACCAGATATGGATGCGCCCCGAGGCCGTGCCCGGGCTGCGCCGACTGACGGACGCCGTGCACGCGCAGGGCGCCGCGGTGTCGGCGCAGATCGGCCATGCCGGCCCGGTCGCCAACGCCAAGTCGAACCGGCTGCCGGCGCTCGCGCCCGGGAAGCTGTTCAGTCCCATCAGCATGAAGTCCAGCAAGGCCGCGACGGAAGAAGACATCCGCCGCGTCACCGAGGCGCACGCCAACGCCGCCCGCACCGCGATCGAAGCCGGGTTCGACGCCGTCGAAATCCACCTGGGGCACAACTACTTCGCGAGCGCGTTCCTCAGCCCCAAGCTGAACCGCCGCAAGGACGAGTACGGCGGCTCGCTGGAGAACCGCGCCAAGGTCGCCCGCGGCGTGGTGCGCGCGGTGCGCGACGCGGTCGGCGACCGCATCGCGGTGACCGCGAAGCTCAACATGGCGGACGGCGTGCCGGGCGGCATCTGGCTCACCGAGAGCCTCCAGACCGCCAAGTGGCTGGAGGAGGACGGCGGCCTCGACGCCCTCGAACTCACCGCCGGAAGCTCGCTGTTGAACCCGATGTACCTGTTCCGCGGCGACGCGCCGATCCCCGAGTTCGCGGCGACCTTCCCGCAGCCGACGCAGCTCGGCATCAAGCTGATGGGCAAGAAGTTCCTGATCGCGTACCCGTACCAGGAGGCCTTCCTGCTCGAGTACGCCCGGCAGTTCCGTGCCGAGATGAAGCTGCCGCTGATCCTCCTGGGCGGCATCACCAACCGCGAGACGATGGACCTCGCGATGGCCGAGGGCTTCGAGTTCGTGGCCATGGGCCGCGCCATCCTGCGCGAGCCCGACCTGATCAACCGGATCGCCGCCGACGAGTCCCGGCGGGCCGTCAAGTCCCTTTGCATCCACTGCAACAAGTGCATGCCGACCATCTACAGCGGTACGCGCTGCGTCGTGATCGACCCGGAACCGCCGCGCACCTGAAGCGCGTTAGTCTCGCCTCTTCGGGACCGACGGTCCCGAACGCCGCCGGGGGGCGGCCTCACCGGGAGGGACTGCGCCATGTCGAGGACGCCACGGGGGAGTTCACGCCGACGGGTACGAGTGGCCGAGGCCGTCGCGGCCGCCGCACTGTTCGGCGTGTTCGGCCTCACCGGCTGCGGAGGCAGCAGCGCCGACGAATTCCTGCGCGACAACGCGGATGACGCGGCCGCGACTTCCGCCTCCGGCGAGGACGGAGCGAAGGGCGGAGGCAATGACGGCGACAACGGCGCCGCGGACGGCGGCGGCAACCCGGGCGGCTCGCAACCCAAGGGCTCCGGCAGCCCCGACGGCGGCAGCTCCGGCGAAGACACCGACCGCGGCCCGGACTTGGACCCGGACTCCGACTCCGATGCGGACTCCGGGTCCGAGGACGGCGCCTCCGGCGGGACCATAACCGACGACGCCGTACCCGACCCGTCCATCTCGTCGCCGATCGAAGGCGTGGTCGGCTACCAGGTCGAACGCACCCACGAGTCCGGGCACATCGTGTACGACGTCACGCCGCCGGTCGGCGGCACCCACAACCCGCGCTGGCTCAACTGCGGCATCTACCGCACCGAGCAGGACGCGTCCACGGCCGTGCACGCGATGGAGCACGGCGCCGTGTGGGTGACCTACCGGCCGGACCTGCCGAAGGACCAGGTGGCGACGCTGGAATCGGCGCTCGGCGGCACGTTCGTCCTGCTGACGCCGTACGCCGGCCTCCCGGCCCCGGTCGTCGCCAGCGCGTGGGGCGTGCAACTGCGCCTGGATTCACCCTCCGACCCCCGCCTCGCCCAATTCGTCGACATGTACCGCGTAGGCCCCCAAACCCCCGAACCGGGCGCCGCCTGCACGGGCGGCCTCGGAAAACCGATCAACTGACTGGCCGGGTACGCGGCGGATGGCATCCATGCCTTTCGGACTCCGGCCTACGAACGTACTTGCGGAGAAGCAGGAGGCGCATTGTGCTGGGCGGTACTCGGTCGGGTGGTGACACGTCCGGTGAACTGTCGCCGTTCGATGTGGCATCGATACACCGACAAATCGCTATAGCGCAGAGCTCTTGGGCGCCAGGACTGCAACGCGGCGTCGACGCGGCCGTGTTCTTCGAGCGCGTTGTGGGGCCCTGGGCGGGACACTCCGAGGGCGCGGCCCAGGCCGTCGAACGTGTGGCCCGACGTGGTCTGCCGCTGGACGGCCTGCACTTGCACCAGGCCGGTCGCAGCATGGCCTTCGTGGCCATGACCTCGGTCGGACCGGTTGTCGTGCAGATCCCCGGCGAGCACTATCGCTCCTCGGGGCCGGTCCTCGCCCCGCAGGAGATCTTGACGACGCCGGACGCGCTTCGGGTGGTCAACGCACAACGTCCTGGCCTGACGGCCCCGCTCTTGTACGCCCAGGACGAGCGACTGATCGTCACCGGATACGTCGGGGGCGTGCACGCCGCCGACTCCTTCCGCGGAACCAACGTCGATCATGTGGTCCGCTCCCACCTTCTGGAGGAACTTCCCGCGGCTCTCGCTCAGTTGCTGACCATCGAGGTCCCCGAGGAGGCCCGAAGACACAACCGCGTCGATTCTGTCGCGTCGATGCTCGACCGGGCCGCCGAGGTCCGAGCCGTCCGCTATCCGGCCGGGGGACCGCGTCTTGCCGAGTTCGGTCTCACCGAACGCGTCTTCAGCGAACTGCGCGACACCGCCGTGCAGTTCGTCGAGCGCCCTCGCGGTGTACTCCATAACGACATCCACTACGCCAATGTGCTTGTGCAGTACGACGTTCGAAGGAACTTCGAACGCATCAGACTCCTGGACCTCCAGGGATTGTCCGAAGGCGACCCTGTGCTGGATGTCGCCACGGCGGGGGTGAAACTCGGCGGCTCACCCGAGGAGATGGCCAGGTTCACCGAACGCTGGCAGGTCGAGGCCGGTCCGGCGAGGACCGCCGGCGCCGAGAGGGACCTGCCCGCCGCGATGGCGGCGTTCGGAGCGGCGCAGGCATCGGTCGCCGTTCCCGCCGCGGACCAGCAGATACGGACAGCCGCGCAACGCGACCGATCCTCGGTGGACCAGGTGATCCAGTCGAATGCCACCTTCGTCACCAACCTCCTTGGCCCGGTCCAGGCTTTCCTAGGCCGTAGCCCCCTGAGCCAGGAGCAGGTCGAACGCCGCCTGGAGAAGGCGGTTCCGCGCAACCGCTCGGCCACGGCGTCACGTGGATTCCACTCGGTCAAGGACGTGCAGCCCCTCAAGGAACACGAGTCGGCCGCGATACGGGAGACCGCATCGGCATCCACACCCGCGTACGTCGTCGCGGCGAAGCGGGCCATCGAGAAGTCGCTGTACCCGCGCTAGTTCGTCGGGTGAGCTGCCCGCCAACGGCACTTCCGAGGTCGTCTGCGCTGCGTGCGGATGCGCCAATGCATGTCAAGCCGCACGAGCGAGGTTGCCACGCCGACCGCCTCGACCACGTCGTCCCGGCTCTTCGGGGCGCCGGTGGCGCTGGACGGGCGGTGGCGGCGCAGGCGTCGGGGGTCGGTGTTGCCCTTCGTGTGCTGGCTCTTGCGGTCGGGGCGGTCCACCTCGAAGGCGGTGGCTCCGGCGGCAGTCAGCACCCGGGCGAGCTCGGCGCCGTAGAGTCCGGTTCCCCTCCACGCCGACGGCGGCGAGGGTGCCGTGGGCCGTGTCCGTGCCGGCGGGTCGCGGCAATCGCGGCGGGTGGACAAGACAATGACGGGGCTTCTCGACCAGGCTCCAACGAGGTCGCAGAGGCTCGTCCTCGCGTGCGCGGCGACGCCCGCGGTGGGCCGACAGATCCCGAACCAAACGATCGCAACTTCGGTCAGGCCAAGAGTCGGAACCACCGGCAGCGTCACCACGTCACGCCCTCACTGTCAGACCAGGTACCGCGTGAGCGACTCGATGATGCACGCCGGCTTGGTCTCGCCCTCGATCTCGATGGTGATCTTGATCGTCACCTGGATGCCGCCGGGGATGTCGCTCACCGCGGCGATCTCCGCCCCGCCCCGGACCCGCTGGTTCACCCGCACCGGGTTGGGGAAGCGGATCTTGTCGACGCCGTAGTTCACGCCCATCGAGATGTTCTGCACCTCGACGATCTGCGGCAGGAAGAGGTTGGACAGCGACAGCGTCAGGTACCCGTGCGCGATCGGCGCGCCGAAGGGGCCCTCCGTGGCCTTCTCGACGTCCACGTGGATCCACTGGTGGTCCCCGGTCGCGTCCGCGAACAGGTTGATGCGGTCCTGGGTCACCTCCAGCCAGTCGCTGTAGCCGAGGTGCTTGCCCAGCGCGTCCTTGATCTGCTGAAGATCGGTGAACGTCGTGACGGCCATGAATTCTCCCTGGTGAACGGTCTCCGGCACCCCTTGTATAGCAAGCACCGCGCATCTGACGGTCCGCCAGGTGGCGCTTGTCATACGGGAATCCGCGCCACCCGCCCGGCGCCGCAACCGCCCGGCGCCCGTACCTCCACACCCTCGGAGGAGCAGCCCCGGAACGCCCGCACTCCGCCGCCGCACGCGTCCGATCACTTTCGGTCGTCGGCGACCGATGAGTTTCGGTGGCACGCCCGGTCTGCATAGGTGGGCCGGGATTCACCGCGGCCCGTGACTTGCCGCGTCCCGCCCGGGCCGCGCACAGGTGTGCCACCCGTGCGCCGGTCCGCGGTCGGCCGCGGTCTCGGCGGGAAGTCGGCGGAAGGGGTACGACGGTGAAAGTGCGTGTCGTCGCGGGGGCGGTCGTCGTGGAGATCGGCGCGCTGGTACGCGCCGATGTCCCGGGGCTGTGCGCGCGTGTGGACGAAATGCTGGTCCAGGTGCCGGGCGCCCGCCTGGTGTGCGACGTCGGGGCGGACTGCCGGGCCGATCTCGCGCTGGTCGACGCGCTGGCCCGGCTGCGCCTGGCGGCGCGGCGACGGGGTCGGGCGTACCAGATCCGGGACGCCCCGCCCGCGCTGACCGACCTGCTCGGCCTGGTCGGCCTGCGCGGCGCGGTCCCGGTCGCCGGCACCGCGCCGCCGCCGCGACCCGCGGGACCGCCGCGGACGTCGCACGGCGCGGCGATCAGGGCGGCCCCCGAAACCACGTCAAAGGCTCCGACGCCGGCCTGCCCCGACCGGGCCGCCCTACGACTCCAACCGGTCCGGCAGCCCGAACAGCGGGAACAGGTGGTCGGTGTCGAGGAACGAGTTGAGCCCGACGATCCGTCCGTCTGAGATCTCGATGACCTGGAGCGCCCACGGCTCGTGCAGTCCGGGCCCGGCCGGACGGTACTGGCCGAACGCGGGGGTGCCGTTGGCGGCGACCACCGGGATCATGCGCGAACCGCGGCAGCCGTTGCCGACGCCGAGCATCCACGCCCGGACCTCGTCGGCGCCGCGCAGCCACAGCTCGAACGGCGGCATCGACAGCGTGACGTCCTCGTGCAGGAGGGAGGCGAGCGCGTCGAGGTCGTAGCTCTCGAACGCCTTGACGTACTTGGCCAGCAGCTCGCGCTGCGCCTCGTCGTCGGGCTCCTCCAGGTCGGTCGACGCGACGTCGACCGAGGCGAGGGTCGCCCGTGCGCGCTGGAGGGCGCTGTTCACGGAGGCGACCGAGGTGTCGAGCAGCTCGGCGACCTCGGTCGCCTGCCACGCCAGCACCTCGCGCAGGATCAGGACGGCCCGCTGCCGGGCCGGCAGGTGGTGGAGCGCGGCGACGAACGCCAGGCGCACCGAGTCTCGCGACACCACCACATCGGCCGGGTCACCGCCGACCAGCACCTTGTGGTCGGGTGTCGGGGCGAGCCAGGTGTTCTCCGGATGCGTCGTCAGCGTGGGGTTCTGGGCGGAGCCGACCGTCGTGAAGTCGGTCGGGCGCGCCTTGCGCTCCTTGCCGTTGAGCATGTCGAGGCACACGTTGGTCGCGATGCGGTACAGCCACGACCGGAGGGCCGAACGGCCCTCGAACCGGTCGTACGCGCGCCACGCACGCACCATCGTGTCCTGGACCGCATCCTCGGCCTCAAACGGCGAACCGAGCATGCGGTAGCAGTAACCGGTCAGCTCCACCCGGTGCTTTTCGAGTGCGAGTTCCAGTGTCGCGGTTCCGTCGGCGTCGATCACACCTTGGAGCTTAGGACGACGCACCGACAAACGGCCCCCGGATGTGCGAATGGCAACCAGGGACCGCTCCCGCGGCGACGCAGCGCCACCGTTTCAACCCGTTCCGCTACGCGGTGCGCTCCTCCTCCGGCACCGGCGCCCACACAACCCCGTTGATGTGGCTGCCGCCGCCGACGAACAGGGTGTTGCCGGTGACGTACCGGGAGTCGTCGGAGGCGAGGAAGAGGGCCACACCGCCGATGTCGTCCTCGGGGTCGCCCATGCGGCCCATGGGGTTGCGGGACTCGGCCTCGGCGGCGCCGGTGGGGTTGATCTTGGCGTAGGCGGCGAAGGCCTCCGTCTTGGCGCCGGGACAGATGACGTTGGCGCGGATCTGGTGGGGCGCCCACTCGCGGGCCGCGGTGCGGGTCAGCGCACGCAGGGCCTCTTTGGCGATGTTGTACTCGGCGGTGAACTGGTGGGCGTTCACGCCGTTGAGGGAGCAGATGTTGACGATGCTGCCGCCACCCGCGTCGCGCATGTGGGGGAACGCCTCGCGCATCGTCCACCAACCGGACCACAGGCCCATGTGCAGTCCGTGGTCCAGCAGTTCGTCGGTCTTGTTCTCCAGGCGGTTGATGCGGCCGCCGCCCCAGGCGTTGTTGACCAGGACGTCGATGCGCCCCCACCGGTCGACCGCCGCGGTGACCAGGCCGGTGGCCTGCGCCTTGTCCGTGACGTCGGCCGGTACGACGAGGACGTCGGCGCCGAAGTCCTTCCTGATCTCCTCGGCCGCGGTCTCGGCGGCCTCGGGCCGTATGTCGTTCACGAGGATCCGCGCGCCCTCCGCGGCCATTTTGCGCGCGATGCCGCGCCCGATCCCGGCCCCCGAACCGGTGATGACCGCGACCCTCTCCCGCAGCCGTCCCATTGACCCGCCTCCCGGTGCAGCAAGTGTCTGACGCAGCAAGTATTTGACTTAGTTAAGTTCCTATGACGCTGCGTCAAGATCCGCAAGTACCTTGGGGCGCTGTTTGCGCGGGACGCATGGCCGCGGGGCGCCATACCTTACTATCTTTAGCAAGATAGAACCGCTCGCGAGAGCCCGTCAGACGGGAACCGGGACCCACATGCGTCAGCGGCAGATGCGCCAGCCCAGGCTGGCCGAGATGGTCTCCGACGATCTGCGCGAGGAGATCCTCGCCGGACGCCTGCGCCAGGGCGAGAGCCTGCCCCGGCAGGAGGACCTGATGGCGCGCTTCAACGTGAGCGGCCCATCGGTTCGCGAGGCGCTGCGGATCCTGGAGACCGAGGGCCTGGTGACGGTGCGCCGGGGCAACGTCGGCGGCGGGACGGTGCACCTGCCGACCTCGGCCCGCGTCGCGTACACCCTCGCCCTCGTCCTGGAGGCGGAGCAGGCGCCGCTCGCGGACCTCGGCTCGGCGGTCATCGAACTGGAGCCGATCTGCGCCGCGCTGTGCGCGCAACGTCCGGACCGCGCCGACTCGGTCGTCCCGGCGCTGCGCGAAGTGCTCGCCGAGCAGCGGGAGATGACCGGGGACGCACCCGCGTTCAACGAGGCCGCGCGGCGGTTCCACGAGGTGCTGGTGGCCGGTTGCGGCAACGCCACGCTGTCGCTCGTGGTCGGCGGCCTGGAGCAGGTGTGGTCGCGGCACGAGGAGGAGTGGGTGCGCGAGGCGTCGGCGGCCGGGTCGCAGCCCGCGGCCGAGGCGTTCGACGCGGGCCTGCGAGACCACGAGAAGCTTGTCGACGCCATCGAGGCGGGCGACGCTGCCCGCGCGTCCAGGATCGCCGGACGGCACCTGGACGCGACGCAGCGCTACACGGGACGCGAGGACGCGGCCCGCAGAGTGCGGTCCCGACTCGTGCGCTGACGCGCGCCGTTCGTCGGGCCGCCCGAACTGGAGGCGGATATGCGCGAGGCGGTCATATGCGAGCCACTGCGGACACCGGTGGGACGGTACGGAGGGGCGTTCCGCGACGTCTCCGCCGCCGAGCTGGGCGCCACCGTGGCACGCGAACTGGTGCGCCGCACAGGTCTGCCGCCCGAGCAGGTCGACGACGTCCTGCTGGGCCAGTGCTACCCCAACGGCGAAGCGCCCGCGATCGGCCGGGTCGTGGCCCTCGACGCGGGCCTGCCGGTGGAGGTGACGGGCCTTCAGATAGACCGGCGCTGCGGCTCGGGGCTGCAAGCGGTGCTGTACGCCGCCATGCAGGTGGCCGCCGGGGCGAGCGACCGCGTGCTCGCGGGCGGCGTGGAGAGCATGAGCCAGACCGCGTTCTACTCCACGCAGATGCGCTGGGGCGCGCGCGGCGACGGCATCGCGCTGCACGACGGGTTGGCCCGGGGCCGCGTCACCGCCGGGGGCCGCAACTTCCCGGTGCCGGGCGGAATGCTGGAGACCGCGGAGAATCTGCGACGCGAGTACGGAATCGGCCGCGCGGAGCAGGACGAACTCGCGTACAACTCGCACATGCGTGCCGTCGCCGCGCAGAAGTCCGGGGCGTTCGCGCACGAGATCGTGCCGGTCACGGTGCCCGGCGGCCGCAAGGGCGACGTCGTGGTCGACGCCGACGAGCACCCGCGCGCCGACACGACCCCCGAAACCCTGGCCCGCCTTAGGCCGGTGATGGGGCGTCAGGACCCGGAGGCGACGGTCACCGCGGGCAACGCCAGTGGGCAGAACGACGGCGCCTCGCTGTGCCTGGTGACCCACCGCGACGAGGCCGAGCGGCTCGGAATACGCCCGTACGCCCGCCTCGTCGCGTGGGCGGTGGCCGGCGTACCGCCCGCGACGATGGGCATCGGTCCGGTGCCCGCGACCGCGAAGGCGCTGGAGCGCGCCGGCCTGACGCTCGCGGACATCGATCTGATCGAGCTGAACGAGGCGTTCGCCCCGCAGGTCCTCGCGTGCACGCGCGAATGGGGCTTCGGGGCCGCCGACTTCGAGCGGCTGAACGTCAACGGGTCCGGCATCTCGCTCGGCCACCCGGTCGGCGCCACCGGAGGCCGGATCCTGGCCACACTGCTGCACGAGATGCGACGGCGTGACGCCCGGTACGGGTTGGAGACGATGTGCATCGGGGGCGGGCAGGGGCTGACGGCGGTGTTCGAGCTGTTGTAGCGGCCCGGCTGGATCCTTCGCGTTGAGGCGCTCCGCGCTCTCGCGCCCCGACAGCGCGACCGGATCCTGCGCGCCCGGGTAGCGCGATCGGATCCTGCGCGGCCGCGCGCTCGGATCCTGTGCGCCCCGACAGCGCGCGCCCGGATCCGCCACGTCCTGATCTTTCGCGCCGAGCTCTCCCGCATCTGGATCATTCGCGCCGCACGCGCGAGGATGCGCCCGCACGACTCGGCATGTGCACCGTACATATGCTCCGCACGACCGGCACCCGCAAGGAGACATCCATGGACCCGACGCCTCGTCAGGTACGGTTCTCGGCCCGCGAGTACGGGAGCCGCAACCGGCAGGGCGGCCCCCTCGACGTGGTCGCCGACCGCTGGGACCCGGCCGGCGCCCCGGCCGGGACCGTCCTGCTCCTGCACGGCGGCGGCCAGGCCCGTGGCTCGTGGACCCGTTCCGCGGCCGCGCTCGCCGCGCACGGATGGACCGCACTGGCCCTGGACCAGCGCGGCCACGGCGACAGCGACTGGGCCGCGGACGGCGACTACACGATCGACGCCTTCGTCGCCGACGCCCGTGCGGTGGCCGCCGCGGTCACCGCCGAGCAGGGCCGCCCGCCGGTCCTGGTCGGCGCGTCGCTCGGCGGCTGGGTGTCGCTGATCGCCGAGGGCGAGGCACCGGGCAACGCGCGCGGCCTGGTGCTGGTCGACATCACGCACCGGACGGAGCGTCAGGGCGTGGACCGCATCCGCGAGTTCATGCTCGCGCACCGGGCCGGGTTCGCCTCGCTGGACGACGTCGCCGACGCCCTGCACGGCTACCAGCCGGACCGGCCCCGGCCCACCGACCCCGCCAAGCTGGCCCGCAACGTACGCAGGCACCCCGACGGCCGCTGGTACTGGCACTGGGACCCGGCCTTCATGGGCAGCTTCGGCACCGAGGGCGGGCGTGGCCCCGAGGTCACGCCCGAACGCCTCGCGGACGCCGCCCGGAAGGTCGCCGTGCCCACGCTCATCGTCCGCGGCCGCCAGTCCGACGTGGTGAGCGTCGAGGCGGTACGCGAAATGCTCGCGCTGATACCGGGCTCCACGTTCGCCGACGTCGCGGACGCCGGGCACATGGTCGTCGGCGACGACAACGACGTGTTCACCGGTGCGCTGGCCGGACTCCTCGACTCCGTGGCCGCCCTGGGCTAGCATCGGCCGCGCTCTTCTATTCTTATAAAGATAGAGATCTAAGGCCCCTGGAGGCAGTCGTGCGCAAGGACGACCTGATCCTCGTCAGCGTGGACGACCACATCTGTGAGCCGGCCACGATGTTCGACGCCCACGTCCCCGACCGCTACCGAGACCGGGCGCCGCGCGTCGTCGTGCGCGAGGACGGCGTCCAGCAGTGGATGTACGGCAACGCGCGAGGCCGCGACCTCGGACTCAACGCCGTCGCGGGCAAACCGCCGGAAATGTTCAACATCGACGCCAGCCGCTACGACGAGATGCGCCCCGGCTGCTACGACGTCCACGAGCGTGTGCGCGACATGAGCGCGGGCGGGCAGCTCGCGGGGCTGAACTTCCCCAACTTCACCGGCTTTTCGGGGCAGGTGCTGTGGCAGGGGCCGGACCGCACGGTCAACGAGGTGATGATCCGCGCGTACAACGACTGGCACGCGGACGAGTGGTGCGGGGCGTACCCGGACCGCTTCATCCCGTGCGGCATCCTGCCGCTGTACGACGTGGAGCACGCCGTCGCGGAGCTGCGCAGGCTCGCGGCCAAGGGCGTGCACGCGGTGACGTTCTCGGAGAACCCCGAGGCGCTGCAACTGCCCAGCATCCACACCCGCTACTGGGACCCGCTCTTCGCGGCGGCGTGCGACGAGGGCACCGTGCTGTGCCTGCACGTGGGTTCGTCCTCGCGCCGGGCGCCCTCGTCGTCGGACGCGCCCGCGAGCGTGAACATGACGCTGTCGTCCACGATGTCGACGTTCTCGCTCGTCGAGCTGATCTGGGCGGACCTGTGGGAGCGCTTCCCGGACCTGCGTTTCTCGCTCACCGAGGGCGACATCGGGTGGATCCCGTACTTCCTGTGGCGTGCCGAGCACGTGCAGCGGCGGCACTCCGGCTGGACGAAGGCGACCTTCCCGGATGGGCTTTCCGGTCCCGCCGACGTCTTCCGCAAGCACATGCTGTGCTGCTTCATCAGCGACGCGGTCGGCGTGGACCTGCTGCACCATTTCAACACCGACAACGTGTGCTGGGAGTCGGACTACCCGCATTCCGACAGCAGTTGGCCGCACGCTCCCGAGGAGCTGGAGACGCTGTTCGCGGACCTTCCGGACGAACTCGTCGACCGCATCACGCACGGCAACGCGATGCGGCACTACCAGTTCGACCCGTTCGCCACCCGGCCGCGCGAACGCTGCACGGTCGCCGCGCTGCGGGCCGAGGCGCAGGACGTGGACACCGTCACGCACGTGGGGCGCCGCGCGGACGATCGGGACCTGGCGAGCTGGAGCCGACTCACCACCGCCCGGCCGGCACCGCCGACGGCCTCGTAGACCCGCCCCCGGCTCGGACGCCTGACCGACCGAGGGACGCAACAGGTACAGCAGGTAAGACAGTTCGACGGTTCGACAAGGAGCGGCACGTGAGCAACACCGACAACGCGGCGACCCCCGCGACTCCCGCCATCCGCACCGGCGCACGGCTGCGCAGCCAGGTCTGCACGACCGAGGTCATCGTGGTACGCCCGCCGGCGGGCGGCGTCGACCTCACGTGCGGCGGACGCCCGATGCTGGCCATCGACGCCGAGGTCCCCGAAGGGCTGGCTCCGGAAAAGGAGTTGGCCGACGGCGCGCTGCTCGGCAAGCGCTACACCCTCGCGGCGGACGAGACGTTCGAGGTCCTGGTGACCAAGGCGGGGGCGGGCACACTTGCCGACGGCAGCGAGCCGCTGGTGCTGAAGGAGGCGAAGGCGCTTCCGGCCAGCGACTGATCGGAACCACGTGCCTGGAGCAGGCGACCAGACCGGTCCACCAGCGCCGGACTCTGTTCACCGGCACCGGACACTGTTCACCAGCACCAGCACCAGCACCAGCACCAGCACCAGCAGCACCAGCACCAGCACCGTTCACTGGCGCCGGACATCGGAGCGTGCCACCGGACCGTACGCGCCGCCGGGGGGTGCGTACGCGAAGGGCGGGG
>NZ_JBPKBH010000017.1:109180-146088 GCF_051388915.1 Yinghuangia sp. YIM S09857
GGCGGCGGGGGGACCGCCGCCGAGCCCGCCGATCTCCCCGGGTCAGACGAACGGCACCCAAGCCCGCTGTTCGAGGTCGTCCAGGTCGTTGACCATCACGCCGCCCGCGGACACCGTCCACAGCGTGTCGCCGATCACCAGCGAGCGCCGCAGCAGCGCGGACGACGGGTGGCTGATCCGGCCCACCTCGACGAAGGAGGCGCCTTGCAGCCGAAGGACCAGCGCCTGCGTGCGGGCGGGGGCGTAGTCCGGTGCGACCGCGCCGGTGCTGCCGCTGCTTCCCGTGCCGCTGCTTCCCGTGCTGCCCGTGGACGGCGGTGTGCCCGGCCGGGTGGTGGTGCCGTACCCGGTCTGGAGCGGGATCACCACGGTGCCGTTCGACGGCCAGTACAGGAACGCGTGCGGATCCATCTCCGCCTCCGAATTGCCCTGCGACACCGTGTGGTTCGCGATCCTCGTCGGCGCCGTCAGATTCGTGACGTCGAACAGCGAGACCTGGGTGCCCAGTCGCCGCCCGGTGTCGGTGGCGTCCTGGCCGACGCCGATCAACTTGCCGCCGTCCACCGGGTGCAGGTAGGCCGAGTAGCCGTTGATCTTCAGCTCGCCGAGCACCTTCGGTGCCGCGGGATTCGCCAGGTCGAGGGTGTAGAGCGGGTCGGTGCGGCGGAACGTCACGACGTACCCGACCGCCCCGGTGAACCGCACGGCGTAGATGCGCTCGCCGCGCCCGAGCCCGCCGACCCGTCCGACCTCCACGAGTTCGGTGCCGTTGCGCTTGAGCACCGCCACGGCGCTCTCGGTGGCCGCGACCGGCGCGACCTCGGGCGCCGCGACGGAGTCCGAGCCCGAGTTCCCGGAACCGGAGCTCCCGAACGGCCCCGAACTGCCGGAGTTCCCGCTCTTCGGCTGCGCGGTGGCCCCCGGCGGCCGTTGCAACGTGGTGGCGATCCGCAGGTGGTTGTCGTACTCCGACATCGAGTACTGGTTGAGCAGTTGCCCTTCGACGTCGCCGGACGCGACGTGGCGCGGCTGCGCGGTGCCCGAGATGTCGAACTGGTAGACCGCGGTGCGGTTCGTCATCTGGGCGACGCTCGACTTGGACTTGGCGCCGTAGTAGGGGTAGTAGTTCGCCGCGACGTAGAGGTTGCCCGAGGACGCGTACACGGTGTCGGCGTCCGCGGCGACCGTCACCGGGCTGCCGGTGTCGAGGTCGCGCGCCAGGTCGAAGGACAGGACGCTGACCGTGGACGCACCCGAGTGGCCCGGTGCCCCCGCCTCGGTGTCGGGGCGGCTGACGTTGCCGCACTCGACCAGCCGCCCGGTGCTGGTGCGGTCGCCGTTCTTGAGGGTGTAGCCCGGCAGCCAGTCGTCGACGGTCGTCTTGTTGACCGCCTTCGTGTACTGGGACTTGTAGTCCTTCCCGCCGGGGGAGTCCACGACCGGACCGCGCGGGTGCGACCGGATGACCACGCGGGCCGTGGCCCCGATTTGACGGGCGTCCACATACGAGCCGTCCACCGCGAGTTCGCCCAGCACGCGAGGCTGGCCGGAGAGGTCCACGAGGACCAACTTGGACTGCGAGGACGGTGCCACACGGCTCGGCGCACGCTCGCTGCCGCCGCTGGGCTGGTCGTACGCCACCGCCTGGTTGTTCGGCATGATCACCAGCGCGCGGTCGCCGGACAGCAGCATCTCCGTCGCGCGCCCGCCCGGCAGCGCGAGCTTGCCCGTTTGCGCGCGGGTGGCGGCGTCCAGGACGCGCAGGGTCCCGTCGGCGACCGTGACCACGCGGCGCCCGTCCGTCTTGACCAGGTCGGGTTCGTCCACGCCCTGCTCCTGCACGTTGGTGCCGGAGTATCCGGGCGCCGCGGTGCTCCCGTCGCCGGGGGCCCTGGCCCCGCTGGCGGCGTCCTGGGGCGCGGCGGCGTTGGGGGCCTCGGCGGCTCCGGCCTTGCCGGAGTCCCCGTCGGGCCGGTCGCCGGCGCCGGGGGCCGGCTGGCCGGCCGCCTCCATCACCGGCGGCTGGGCGGCCCGGGACAGTGCGGCCTTGCGGAAGTCGTCCAGCAGCGCGTCGCAGGAGTCGTAGGCGGAGAGCTTCAGCATCCGGGCCCGGAAGTCCGCGGCCTCGCCGGTCAACCCGGCGGCCGTCCCGGCGGGCGGGGGCGACAACGAGGGCTGGGCCTCGGGCTCGTCCGATCCGGAGGTGCAGGCGGTGGCGACCAGGCCGACGCTGATCGCGAGCCCGGCTATCGCGCGCCCTCGGGGGCGGCGTCGGGGCGTTGCGGTGGACCGGGTGGGGGCCGTGCCCGCCGGTCCGAGGTTGCCGTCGTCGTTTCGCATGGCGGTGTGACGGAGCGGCCCGGGGATCGGTTCCCATGCCGTCCGGAAGGCGGATCCCGGTCGGGGGACCGGGGCCGGAAGTCCGGCCGGGAGGCCGGCCGACAGAGGCGGAGGAGAGCGCCGTGAGCGTCAGCGGAGTGGACGAGCGCGAGGAACTGCGGCGTACGGTACGCGCGTTCCTGGCGGACCATGCGGACGAGCCCGCGGTGCGGCGGGCCATGGAGTCCGCCGTCGGTTACGACCCCGAGACCTGGCGGCGCTTCGCGTGCGAGTTGGGCGTCGCCGGTCTAGCCGTGCCCGAGGAGTACGGCGGTGCGGGCGGCGTCGCGGAGCTCGGCGTCGTGTGCGCCGAAGTAGGACGCGTGCTGATGTGCGGCCCGTTCCTGTCGAACGCGCTGGCCGCGCAGGCTCTGGTGGCGTCCGGCGACGCCGATGCCCGCGCCGCGTACCTGCCGGGCATCGCGGCGGGGGAGACCGTCGCGACGGTGGCGGTTGCCGAACGCGACGGGCGGTGGCGTACGTCCGCGTACTCGGCCACCGCGCGGCGGCGCGACGGGGGCTGGCGTCTCTCCGGCACCAAGTGGTTCGTCACCGACGGCATGGCGGCCGACCTCGTCCTCGTCGCGGCATCGACCGAGGACGGCCCTCGGCTCTTCGCGGTGGCTACCGACGCACCCGGTCTGACCCGGAGTCCCCTCGTGACCCTGGACCTGACCCGCCGTCAAGCCCGGCTGGACCTCGACGCGGTGCCCGCCCGTCCGATCGGCCCGACGGACGGCGGCGACGGAACCGCGCTGATCTCCCATGTGCTCGACGCCGCCGCTGCCCTGACGGCGATCGAACAGGCGTCGGGCGCACGGTGGTTGCTGGAGATGACCACCGCGTACGCCCGCGAGCGCGTGCAGTTCGGCAGGCCCATCGGTTCGTTCCAGGCCGTCAAGCACAAACTCGCCGACGTCCTGGTCTCGGTGGAGTCCGCGCACTCCGCGGCCTACCGTGCGCTCGACGCGTGGGCCACCGGAGACGCCGAGTTCCCGTTGATCGCGGCGCTGGCCAAGGCGTACTGCTCGGAGGCGTACCTGCACGCCGCGCACGAGGCGGTGCAGTTGCACGGCGGCATCGGCTTCACCTGGGAGCACCCCGCGCACCTCTACCTCAAGCGCGCCCGGTCGACCCACGAGCTGTTCGACCCGCCTGCGCTGCACCGGACCCGGATGGCCGAGTTGCTGAGCACCTGAGCCGCCGAGCGCGACCGACGACGCAGTGCCTCACTGAGCCGGTGCCCCATCGAACCCCTTGAAGATACAATCATTATAAAGATAGCCTGGCGCCGCTATGTCACGCAGGAGGTAGAGCATGCCCATCACGGACGACGCGATCGATCGGCTCCGTGCGCGCATCGGCGTCCCCGAGCCGCATACGGTGCCGCCGCACTACCGGCTGCCGGGGGTGGACGCGTTTCGTCATGTGGCGGAGGCGTATGGGGACGACAACCCGCTGTGGTGCGACCCGGAGTACGGGGCGCGGACCCGTTGGAAGGGCCCGATCGCGTCGCCGGCGCTGGTCGGTGGTGACTCGCTCGTCGGTGAGGACGAGGTGCCGCAGGTCCCGGAGGAGCACCGGGAGTTGATGAAGGGTGATCCGCTGCGGGGTGTGCACGCGTTCTATTCGGCGAGCATGCGTGAGTGGTGGGCGCCGCTGGTGCCCAATCGGCGGGTGTTCCGGCGCAACGCGCTGGTCGGGGTGCACGACAAGGCCAGTGCGTTCGCGGAGCGTGCGGTGCACGAGTGGACCGGTCAGGTGTTCGGGGACGAGACGGGGGCGCTGCTGAGCGGGCAGTACCGGCTGATGATCCGGACCGAGCGGTCCAAGGCCCGCGGTGCCGGTCGGGAGAAGACCGTCGAACCGGCGGCCTACACCGAGGACGAGATCGCGGCGATCGAGGCGCAGTACGCCGCCGAGCGTCCCCGCGGCGCCGAGCCGCGGTGGTGGGAGGACGTCGAGGTCGGCGACCGCGTCGGGCCGTTGGTGAAGGGCCCGTTCACCGTCACGGACACGGTGTGCTGGCACGTGGGCATGGGGATGGGGATGTACGGGGTCAAGGCGCTGCGGCTGGGGGCGGCGAACCGCCGCCGGATCCCGCGGTTCTACCACCGCGACCCGCAGGGCATCCCGGATGTGATGCAACGGATCCACTGGGACCCGGAGTTCGCGAAACGCTCCGGCAACGCGACGACGTTCGACTACGGCCGCATGCGGGAGAACTGGCTCATCCACCTGTGCACCGACTGGATGGGCGACGACGCGTGGCTGTGGCGCCTGGACTGCGAGTTCCGGGCGTTCAACTACACCGGCGACACCCAGTGGCTCACCGGCACCGTCACCCGCAGGTACCTCGCCGACGGCGGCCGCCCCGCGGTGGACCTGGACATCGCCGCGGTCAACCAGCGCGGCCTGACCACCACCCCCGGCCACGCCACCATCCTGCTCCCCAGCCGCGAACACGGCCCCGTACGCCTACCCGACCCACCCGGCGGCGCCACCGACCTCACCGGTGCCCTGGAGGCCGCGGCCGCGCAGTTCGCCGCCCGCGACCGCGACGAGGAGACCTCGTGAACCCCGCGTACCGGCCCGTTCCCGGGCTCGACATCGCCCTCGACCCGGACACCGGGATCCTCCGCCTGACCCTGGACCGGGTGGAGAAGCGCAACGCGCTGGACGACACCATGGTCGCCGGGCTGATCACCGCCCTGGACGCGGCAGGCCACGACGAGGCGGTCCGCGCGGTGCTTCTGACCGCGCAGGGCCCGCACTTCTGCACCGGCGCCGACATCGTGCAGCGCAACGCCGCCGAGGAGACCCAGGGCGCGGGCGCCAAGCCCCGGGTGGGCAGCATCCAGCGCCGCCTGCCCGCCCAGGCGCACCGGCTCATCCCGCTGGTCCTGACCGTGCAGGTCCCCGTGGTGTGTGCGGTTCGCGGCTGGGCGGCCGGGATCGGCCTGGCGCTGGCGCTCGCGTCCGACGTGACCGTCGCCTCCGACGACGCGCGCTTCTGGGCGCCGTTCTCGGCCCGCGGCTTCACCCCGGACAGCGGAGTGACCTGGCTGCTGCCGCGCCGCGTCGGCGAGGTGCGGGCCCGCAAGATGCTGCTGCTCGGAGAACGCGTGTCCGCCGAAGTCGCCGATGCCTGGGGGCTCGTGGACCGCGTGGTTCCCGCCGACGACCTCGACGAGACCGCCGCCGACCTGGCCGCGCAGCTCGCCGCGGGGCCCACGGTCGCCCTCGGCCTGACCAAGTGGCTGATGCACAACGGCGCTTCGGCGACCCTCGACCAGCAGTTGCGCGACGAGGGATTCGCGATGGAACTCTCCTCCCGGAGCCGGGACTTCCGCGAGGGCATGGCGGCGTTCATCGGCAAGCGGCCGGCGAACTTCGAGGGGCGGTGACCGCGATGGCCGATCTCGTCGACGACGACGGCAGGTTGCTCGTCCCCGACCCGGATCCCGCACGCGTCGCGGAGGCGGTCGCGGCGTGGGTCGCGCGGTACGTCCCCGCCGCCTGGATCGAGGCGGCCCCGCGGGGCCGGGCGGCCATCCGCGAGGTGCGTTCGCGTGCCGAATACGAGGCGTGGTACCCGGTGTTCGGGCGCTCCGGCCTCGTCGCGCCGACCTGGGAGCACGAGTACGGCGGGCTCGGCCTGAGCCGCGATCAGGCGCGCGCCGCCGACGAGGTGCTGCGGCCGTACAACCTGGGGCGCCTGAACCCGCTGGGGCTGGGGAACGCGGCCCCCGCGATCTTCGCGTTCGGCACGCCGGAGCAGAAGCTGCGATTCCTGCCGCCGATCGTGCGGAACGAGGAGTTCTGGTGCCAGTTGTTCTCCGAGCCCGGCGCCGGCTCCGACCTGGCCTCCCTGGCCACCCGCGCGGAACAGGACCCGGCCACGGGTGACTGGCTGGTGACGGGCCAGAAGGTGTGGACGACTTGGGGCTTCCGCGCCGACTTCGGAGTGCTGCTGGCCCGCACGGATCCGGACCGCACCAAGCGCAAGGGCCTGACGTACTTCCTGTTGGATCTGCGCCAACCGGGCGTGCAGGTGAGGCCGTTGCGGACGATGACCGGGGAGTCGGAGTTCAGCGAGGTCTTCCTCGACGGCGCCCGCGTCCCCGACGCGCAGCGGATCGGCGCGGTCGGCGACGGCTGGAAGGTCGCCGGGGCCACGCTGTCGGGGGAGCGGCAGATGGTGTCCGGGGCCGGGTCGGGCGGGGTGGACCGCATCGGCGGCTCCGGCGTCGCCCACCTGATCGCCCTGGCTCGCCGGATCAGTACCGAGGGGCGGCCGGGCGGCTGGGAAGACCCGGTCGTCCGGCAGGAACTCATGCGGCTCTACAGCGAGGAGCGCATCCGCGCCTGGACCAACGACCGGGTGCGCGACGGCGTCAAGGCCGGACGCGCGCCCGGCCCGGAGAGCTCCATCGGCAAGGTCCACCAGGGCGAGCTCAACCAGCGCATGCAGGCGATGGCCGCCGAACTCCTCGGCGCCCACGGCCAGGCCTGGCACACCGACGATCCCGACGCCGCCTACGAGGACACGCTGCCGCACGAGGTCAAGGGCATGCTGCGATCCCGCGCCAACACCATCGAGGGCGGCACGTCCGAGGTCAACCGCACCATCCTCGCCGAACGCGTCCTCCAACTGCCCCGCGAACCCGACCCCTGGCTGGACACCCCCTGGCGCGACGTCCCCAGGAGCTGACCGATGGCCACCGCGAACCCGGGTACCACTCCGGACAGGCGCTACACCCGACTCGTGGTCGAACGCGAAGGCCCCGTCGGCTGGCTGGTGTTCGACCGCCCCGATCGGGGCAACGCGATGGACGCCGCGATGCTCGGCGAACTGGAGCACGCCTGGCGGGAGCTGGACGACGACCCGGACGTGCGAGTCATCGTCAACACCGGCAACGGACCGGCCTTCCAGACCGGTCTGGACGTCGGGCAACTCGCCCGCGACCCGGCCGCACTGCGCGAGCAGTCCCGCCGCACGAAACGCAGCGAACTGCGCCTGACAGGCCATCACAACAAGGTCGCCAAACCGGTCATCGCCGCCGTCAACGGCATCTGCGCCGGCGGCGGGCTGCACTTCGTCGCGGACGCCGACATCGTCCTGGCCTCCGCCGACGCGGTGTTCCTCGACCCGCACGTCACCGTGGGCCAGGTGTCCGCCTCCGAGGCCATCACGCTCGTCCGGCGCACTGCCTTCGAGCCGGTGATGCGCATGGTGCTGACGGGCCGTCACGAGCGGCTGTCGGCAAGGCGGGCGCACCAACTCGGCGTGGTGGGTGAGGTGGTGGATCCGCCCGAGCAACTGCGGGACACCGCACGGGCACTCGCCCTGGCGATCGCCCGCAATCCGCCCGACCGGCTCGCGGCGGTCAAGGCCGCGCTGTGGCGGGCCCTGGAACGACCCGGTGTGCCCCGGCCCCCGGCAGACAATCCGCAGGACACCCGCAAGGGCGACGAAGGGACGACGCGGTGACGTACCCCGATCTGGAGTACCTGAAGCTTGAGCGGCGCGGCCCGGTGGGCTGGCTGGTCAACAACCGGCCCGACCGGCTCAACGCCATGAACAACGCGATGCGCGACGAGTTCGCGGTGGCGTGGAAGGCGCTGGACGCCGACCCCGAGGTGCGCGTGATCGTGCACACCGGCGAGGGCCGGGCGTTCCAGACCGGCGTGGACGTCGCCGAGATCGCCGGGGACGGGGTCGGCATGGAGCGCTACCGGCAGTCCATGGAGGACTTCGACGTGCACTTCACGTCCTGGCACCAGGGCGTGGAGAAGCCCGTCATCACGGCGGTCAACGGGCTCTGCGCGGGCGGCGGCTTCCACTGGGTGGCCGACGCGGACATCGTGATCGCGGCATCCGACGCACAGTTCTTTGACCCCCACGTCTCCGTCGGGCAGGTTGTGGCGATCGAGGCTATTGGGCTGCTGCGCAAGATGCCGTTCGAGGCCGTCATGCGGATGGCGCTGACGGGCCGTCACGAGCGCATGTCGGCGCAACGTGCCTTCGAGCTGGGCATGGTCGGCGAGGTGATCGACCCGCCCGAGCGGCTCCGCGACGCCGCCCAGGAACTCGGCGAGAAGATCGCCCGGAACTCGCCCGCGGCGATGGCCGCGACGAAGCGGGCCCTGTGGGGTGCGCTCGAACTCGGGCTCACCGAAGCCTGCAAGGCCGGCGCGAAGGAGCTCGTCTCCATGTGGGGCCACCCCGACCAGGAGGAAGGCCCGCGCGCCTTCGCCGAGAAGCGGGAGCCGAAGTGGGCGCCGCCCCAGGCCGGGGACGGCACGGCGACATGAGCGCACACGACGAGGCCCACCGCCGCAGCGTGTTGCCGTCCGGAGGTGCCGGGTGCGACTGACCGATTTGCTGGCCCCACGCGACGACGACGCGCGGGCGACGGCCGTCTACACCGATTCCCGCGAGGTGACCCGGGCCGCACTCCGGGACGCCGCGTGGGCGCTCGCGGGCGTGTTGCGCGGCGCGGGCGTACGTGAGGGCCAGGCCGTCGCCGTCATGCCGGGGGACGGCGCCGAGGCGATCGCCGCGCTGTTCGGCGTGTGGCGTGCGGGCGCGGTGTACGTGCCGCTCAATCCGCGCCTGACGGACACGGAGGTGGCGCGCGTCCTGGCCGAGGTGCGCCCCGCACTCGTGGTCACCGACCGCGCGGGCGCCGCACGGTTCCCCGGACACGCGGTTGTCGTGGCGGAGGCGGCCGGTGCGGCCACCGTGGGCGAGACGACTCCCGCCACCGTCGGAGGAGCCGACCGGGCGGCCGCCGGGACGTCCGGCCGCGCACCCCTCGAAGACGACCGCGTACAGGCCGCGTTCACCTGGTCCCCGCCCGTCCCGGCACGCCGCCCGGATCCCGAGGCGGAAGCCGCGCCCGCCCACGACCCGGATACCGCACTCATCCAGTTCACTTCCGGAACCACCGGGCGCCCCAAGGCGGTTCTCCTCCGGCACAGTGGAATCGCCGCACTTCTGGAGCCTGTTCTCGCGCGACTCGTCGGGTCCGGGCGGCAGCGCCGCGCCGCGCCGATGCCCAACCTCATCCCGACGTCCATGTCCCTGTGGGCGGGCATCTACAACGTGCTCTTCGCCTTCCGCGTGGGCGCGCCGGTCGTGCTCATGGAGCGGTTCGACACGACCCGCTTCGCGTCGTACGTACGGCGGTTCGGGATCCGCTCGGTCGTGCTTCCGCCCGCCGCGATGGTGATGCTGACCGACGACGAGACCATCGGCGATCTCGCGCCGTTGCGCTATGTGCGGAGCATCACCGCACCCCTGTCGCCGTTCCAGGCCCGCCGGTTCCGCGACCGCTTCGGCGTCAGCGTCCTCAACTGCTACGGCCAGACCGAGATCGGCGGCGAGATTGTCGGCTGGAACGCCGCCGACGCCCGTGAGTTCGGCGAATCCAAGCTCGGCGCGGTCGGCCGCCCGCACGACGGCGTCGCGCTGCGCATCGTGGACGCCGAGGGCCGCGAGGCCGCGTCCGGCGACTCGGGCGAACTGTGGGTTCGGACACCCGCGATGGCGTCCGGCTACGTCGACGGCGCGGGACTGGGCGAACGCCTCACCGACGACGGTTGGTTCCGCACCGGCGACGTCGGCCGCGTGGACCCCGAGGGGTTCCTGTGGATCGACGGCCGGGTCTCCGACATGATCAACCGGGGCGGCCTCAAGGTCTTCCCCGCGGAGGTCGCCGAGGTCCTGCGGCTGGCCCCGGGCGTCGCCGACGTGGCCGTCGTGGGCGTACCGGACGACCGGCTCGGCGAGGTGCCCTGCGCCTTCGTCGTGCCGCGCGGTCCGCGGCCGCCCGACCCCGCCGAGCTCGACGCGTGGTGCAGGGCGCACCTGGCCCCCTTCAAGGCTCCGGCGCGGTATGTCACCGTGGACGCCCTGCCCCGCAACGAGGTCGGAAAGGTCCTCGCCGACCGGCTTGCGGCACTCGGAAGGACACAGCCATGAAGCAGACCGTCGCCCACCTGGTGCGGGCGGCCGCCGACCGTTACGAGGACGCCGAGGCGGTGGTGGACGGCGACACCACGCTGACCTTCCGTCAGTTCGGGGACCACGTCCTGGACTTCGCGAGGGCGGCGATCGCACGCGGGATCCGCCCGGGCGACCGGGTGGCGATCTGGGCGCCCAACTCCGCGCGCTGGCTTGTCGCCGCCTTCGGCGCCATGAGCGCGGGCGCGACGGTCGTCACCGTCAACACGCGCTACCGGGGCGAGGAGGCGGCCGACCTGCTGCACCGGTCGTCCGCCGTCGCGCTGTTCGTGCACCAGGACTTCCTGGGGTACGACTACCACGGCGCGCTGCGGGAGGCCGCCGCGTCATCCGGGGCAGCCCCGGTCGACACCGCGGCCCATGCCGCGCCCGACTCCGCCTCCGACCCCGAGACCGCGGCACCGCCCGTCCCCGGCCTGCCGCTGCTGCGCTTCGTGGTCGACGTCTCCGACGCCGGACCCCGCCCGGGCGGCGACGGGCCCACGCCCTGGGAGGAGTTCCTGGCGGACCGCGAACGGGTCCACGAGGACGAGGCACTCGGCGTCCTCGACGGCATCCGTCCCACCGACACCTCGCACATCATCTTCACGTCGGGAACCACCGGGCGCCCCAAGGGCGTCCTGCTGCACCACCGGGCGCTGGTCCGGCTCTACGCGGCCTACAGCGGGATCTGGGGCATCCAGGAGGGCGACCGCTACCTCGTCCCGCTGCCGTTCTTCCACACCGGCGGCCAATCGGCGGTCCTGTCCTGCCTGATCCGCGGGGCCACGATCCTGCCGCTGCCGGTCTTCGACCCGGGGACCGTGCTGGAACTGGTCGACCGGTTGCGGGTGAGCGTCCTGATCGGCGCGCCCACGGTGTTCTCGGCACTGCTGGACCACCCGGACCGCGAGCGCCACGACCTTTCGTCGCTGCGTCTCGCCGCCACCGGGGCGGCCGTCGTACCGGTGCGCCTCGTGGAACGCTGCCTCGCCGAGCTCCCGTTCACGAACTTCATCACCGCGTACGGCATGACCGAGTGCCACGGCACCGCCACCATGTGCCGCGACGACGACACGCCCGCGACGGTGGCCGCGACCAGCGGCAGCGCGCTGCCGTCCGTGGAGGTGCGGGTCGTCGACCCCGAGGGCCGCGACGTCGCGGTCGGCGAACCGGGGGAGATCTGGGTGCGCGGCTACAACGTCACGCACGGATACCTGGACGACCCGGGGGCCACCGCCGAGGCGATCGACCTCGACGGATGGCTGCACACCGGCGACATCGGGCACCTCGACGAGCGCGGCAACCTCGCCATCACCGACCGGCTCAAGGACATCTACATCGTGGGCGGGTTCAACGTGTCGCCCGCCGAGGTCGAGCAGGTGATGGCCCGTCACCCCGCGGTCTCCGAGGCCGCGGTCATCGGGGTGCCGGACGACCGGATGGGCGAGGTGGGCCGCGCGTACGTCATCGCCAAGCCGGGGGCGTCGGCCGACCCGGACGAGATCGGCGCCTGGCTGCGCGAGCGCCTGGCGAACTTCAAGGTTCCGCGCAGTATCGCCGTCGTCGACACGCTGCCGCGCAACGCCACGGGGAAGGTACAGAAGACCGAACTGCGGGCCGCGTACCGCGAGTTGCCGGAAAGCGCGGTCGCCGATCGGACCTGACCAACAGAGCGCCGCCGGGGAGGCGCGTGATGCCGTACGGTTTTCCCGTGTCGCCCCGGCACGAGGTCGTCCAGGTCCCGCCGCACCCGCGGCTGCGGCCCGGCGTGCAGATCTACCGGGGGTTCCGCATCCACGCCGGGCACCCGCGCGAACGCCTCGAACTCCCGGTGGGCTTCGTGACCTTGCTGCTCGGGTTCGACCAGCGCATCACCATCGGATCCGTCGGAACGGACCTGGCCGCGGATCCGGTGGGCGCGGGATCGCAGACGTTCACCTCCCTGCTTGCGGGCATGCGCACGAGTTCGGTGATCGGAGTGCACTCGGGCAGCGTGCACGGCATCGAGGTGGTCATGCGGCCGTGGGCGGCGTACGCGATGTTCGGGGTGCCGATGCACGAACTCACCGAAAGCCTCGTCGACCCCTCCGATGTCGCGGGCGGCGCGGTCCGGCGCCTCGTCGACCGGCTCGCGGAAATCCCGGACTGGCCCACGCGCTTCACCGAACTCGACCGCTCGCTGCTGCACCGTGTGGAGAACGGCCCGACCCCGGCGCCGCGCGTGCTGCGCGCCTGGGACCTCCTGGTCGGCTCCGCCGGGGCCACGCCGATCTCCGGCCTGTCACGTGAACTGGGATGGAGTGAACGCCAGTTGGAACGCATGTTCCGAGAGCAACTCGGCCTCGCCCCGAAGGCCGCAGCCCGCGTACTGCGCCTGCAACACGCCCTGCGCCTGCTGGTCGCCGACCGGCCGCTCGCCGAAATAGCCTCCCGGGCGGGCTTCTACGACCAGTCCCACCTGAACCGCGAGATCCGCGCGGCCACCGGCATGACGCCCGGCGCCTTCCTCAACCGCATCCGCCAGGCCCCGACGGCGACGGCCCGGGTCGACGGGACGGTGACCACACTGGTACTCCAGGCCTGACCCGACTCGTGCCGGTCAACCCCCGCCCGGGCTGAACTTCCGCCGGGCTCAGCCTCCGTCCGGCTTCTCCGCCGGGCTCGTCCCCTGCCGGAGTCAACCTTCGCCGGGCTCAGCCTCCCTCGGCGTCAACGTCCGCCGGGCTCAGCCTCCGCCCCGCGTCAATGACAGCAACTCCCGCGCCGGTCCGGTCGGTTGCGTCCCATGTGGCCACACCGCGCGCAACGAGCGCCTCAGCGCCAGATCGGCGACCTCCACCGCGATCAGGCGGCCGGACGCGACATCGTCCGCGACCGCCAGCGAACTCAGCACCGCCGGCCCCGCCCCCGACACCGCCGCGGCCTTGAGCGCCGTGGTGGACGCCAGTTCGAGCAGCGGTTCTGCCGACGGCGTCCCGAGCCGGGCCAGCGCCGCGGCCAGCACCTCGCGCGTCCCCGACCCCGGTTCACGCTGCACCAGCGGCGTCGCGGCGAGTTCGGACGCGGGGAGCGGCGCGCGGCGACGCGCCCACGGGTGGCCTGGCGCGACCACCACCGTCAGCCGGTCGTGCGCCACCACAGCCGAGTGCAGCCCGTTCGGCGCCCGTGCGCCCTCGGTGAACCCGAGGTCCGCCTCGCCCGCCGACACGCGCGCCGCCACGTCCGTCGAATTGCCCACCCGCAGCGACACCGCCACACCCGGCCGTGCCTGCCGCAGCGCGACCAGCCAACGTGGCAGCAGGTACTCCGCCACCGTCAGGCTCGCCTCCACCCGCAGACGCGTGTTGTGGTCCTCGCGCAGCGCGGCCAGGCCCGTGTCGAGTTCCTCGGCGGCGTCCAGCAGCGGTCGCGCCCACTCCGTGACCAGCACCCCGGCCGGGGTCAGCACCGAGCCGCGCGGGGTGCGCTCCAGGAGCGGCACTCCGGCCAGGCGTTCGAGCGTACGCATGCGTGCGCTCGCGGCCGGCTGCGAGATCCCCGCCTCCGCCGCCGCGCGCCCGAGTGAACCGAGCCTCGCCACCGCGAGCAGCAGTTCGAGAGCGGGCAAGTCGGGCATGCGGGAGGAGAGGGGCACAGCACCAGCGTACGAGACCGGCCATAAAGCCGCCTTATGGCCTCATCCACTCGACACCGCTACCGGCGGTCGCCGCGGCCGACCAGGCTGGGGGCATGAGCACGACCGCCCTCACCCGCCGCCGCATCCTGCCCGAGCTCGAACGCCCCGCAGACGCATTCCGCGGCATAGGCCCCAACTGGTTCGCGGCCGTGATGGGCACCGGCATCGTCGCGAATGCGGCCGCCACGCTGCCCGGGCACGTCACCGGGCTGCACACCCTCGCCTTCGCGGTCTGGCTGCTGGCCTCCGCGATGCTCGCCGCCCTCGTCGCCGCGACCGCCGTGCACTGGGCACGCCACCGCGACACCGCCCGGGGGCACGCCCTCAACCCCGCGATGGCCCCCTTCTACGGCGCCCCTCCGATGGCGCTGCTCACCATCGCCGCCGGGACCGTCACGTTCGGCCCCGACCTGCTCGGCACCTCGGCTGCCCTCGGCGTCGGCACCGTGCTGTGGACGCTCGGCACGCTGACGGGGCTGGCCTCGACCGTGCTCGTGCCGTACCTCATGATCACCCGGCACACCCTGAGCCTTGAGAGCGTGTTCGCCACCTGGCTGATGCCGGTTGTTCCGCCGATGGTCTCCGCGGCCACCGGCCCGCTGCTGATCCCGCACATCGCGAACGAGCAGGGCCGCCTCGCCCTGATGCTGGCCTGCTACGCGATGTTCGGCATCAGCCTGCTCGCGACCGCCGTGCTGCTTCCGCTCATCTGGACCCGGCTCCTCCTGCACCGCACCGGGCCCGCCATCATGGTGCCGACGCTGTGGATCGTGCTGGGCCCGCTCGGCCAGTCCGTCACCGCGGCGAACACCCTCGGCTCGGTCGCCCACCTGGCCGTCCCCGCCGACCAGGCCCGCGCCTTCGAGGCCTTCGGTGTCCTGTACGGCGTGCCCGTGCTCGGCTTCGCCCTCCTCTGGCTGGCCCTCGCCGCCGCCATCACCCTAAGCACCGCCCGCAACGAACTCCCGTTCGCGATGACCTGGTGGGGCTTCACCTTCCCCCTCGGCACCTGCGTCACCGGCGCCTCCGCGCTCGCCGCCCATACCGGCGCCACCGCCCTCGAAGCCCTCGCCATCATCCTGTACGCGGGCCTCGTCACTTTTTGGGTCCTCGTCGGCACCCACACCACCCGAGGCTGCCTCACCGGCCGCCTTTTCCAGGTCCCCCCACCCGTCCGCACCCCCGCCTGACAGAGCCACCTGCCAAGCTCCGCCCATGAATTCACCGACCGCCGCCGACTACGGCTGGATCAGCACGTCCGACACGTTCTCCTTCGCCCGGGAAGTCGGCTACTCCCTGGTTCTCGCATGCGGCCCCGAGCACGCTGAGGCCCTGCGCGCGCTCGGGGCCGAGCCCTGCGGCACCGCCGTCGGCTTCGGCGAGATCGCAGACGCCGCGATGGAGGACCCGGACGTCGCCGGCATCGTTTCCGTGCCCGGTGGGGAAGGCCCGTGGCTGCTGCTCCTGGCCTGCACGGACGGGTTCGCGATGCGGCCGGGGCTGCTGCGGGCTGTGTCGGCAGGCGGGCGCGCCGTCGTGCACTCCGCCAACGGCGGGAAGCCCATGGACTTCTTCTTCTGGTACGAGGACGGCGACCTCCGCACGCAATTCGAGTACACGTGCGACCGCACCGGCAGTGACCCCGACGGCCTCGTGCCGCTGATGCGGGAGGTCGGCTGCGACGTCGACGACGTCCTGGAACTCGATCTGTACGCGGAGAAGGCGGCCGTCGTCGCGCTCACCGAGCGGCTGACGGGCGTGCGGATCACCGACGACCTGCTGAGCGGCGCCGAGTATCGGCTGGTGCGGATTCCGGAGAGGCCGGGCCGTGTGTAGGACCTGGGTCGGTCGGGGCGTGGGGCGGGTTCGGGGTGGGGGCAGGCCATAGGCTGGCGGGCATGGAGTCCCCGGTGCCGACGCCGCCTGCGGGGTCGGCGTTGGCCGAGCCGGGGACGCGTCGTGCGCTGCGGGGGTACCGGCTCCGGGCGTGGTCGCTGATCCTGACGGGGGCGGTGCTCTACGCCGCCGCGTGGGTGCTGGAGCGTCGGACGGACGTGCCGCCGGTGTGGACTCTCGCGATCATCCTCGCCGCGGGGTGTGCCGGAGTGTTCGGGCTCGTGGCGCAGGTGCAGGCGGCGCGCATGCACCGGGTGCTGGCCCGGCACCCGTGGGTCGCCTGCGCCTGCCGGTTCCACGCGCCGGCCACCTACCCGACAACGGGCAATCAGTCGGTCCTGGTGCTCATCGACCCGGCGCGCGACGGCGCGCAGCACGTGCTCGCGGTGGTCGCCACCGCCCGCCGCGCGCGGCGGCTCGCGCCCTGCGACGGCTCCAAGGTGTGGTTCGCCGGGGACCCCGCGCGCGGCGGTGTCGTCTCGCCGCCCGGCGGCGGCCACCTGCTGTGGACCCGTCCGGTGCTGCTCCGCCCCTGGAGCCGCTACGTCAAGCAGCAGGCGACCGGCACCAACCCCGCCGGGGCCTGACGGCACCTCAGGAACGCACGAGGCGGGCGATCGCGGCCGAGGCCTCGCGTACCTTCTCCTCGGCGTCCTCGCCGCCGCCCGCGATGGCCTCCGCCACGCAGCACGCCATGTGCTCGTCCAGCAGCGCGAGGGCGAACGACTGCAACGCCCTTGTCGCCGCCGAGACCTGGGTGAGCACGTCGATGCAGTACGTGTCGTTCTCCACCATGCGCTGGAGCCCCCGCACCTGGCCCTCGATGCGGCGCAGCCGCTTGAGCACGTCGTCCTTCTGGTGGCTGTACCCGGTCATCGCCGCCCCCTTCGCCGTGCCCCAAGTGTGCCCGGTCGCGCGGGAGCACGACGACCCCGTGGCGGAACAGTCCGCCGCGGGGCCGAAGTTGCGGGGCTGAAGTCGCGGACCGAACTGGCGAACCCGGGCAGCCTCAGTACGACAGTCCGTGTCCGAACTCGTAGACGGCGTCCGTGCCGTCGCTCGGGACGTCCGACCGCTGCGCTGCCACGTCCGCCATCGAACGCGGCAACTGGAACGGCAACCTGCCCTCGGGCGTACGCCGGCCGAACAGCACGTCCAGCAGCGGGCCGTCCGCCGCACCGTAGTTCGCCACCAGCGCCGCCGCGGCCTCGGCGATCTCCGGGACGACGGCCGGGCGTTCCAGGTAGATGTCGACCACCGTCGGTACCTTGCCGCACAGTTCGAGGATCCGCGCCAGCTCCTCCTCGCCGAAGGCGAGCGAGCCGGAGTGGAAGAACGCCTCGAACGGGCCCTCCGCCGGGTCCCACGGCGTCCGGGTGCGCAGGATCGCCACGTCCGCGTCCTCCGGTGAGGCGACCACCGTGCCGTAGCCGGCGGCGAGTTCGGCGTCGACGCCCTCGACGTACACCTTGGTGCCCGGTGCGAGCGGCAGGACCGGGGTGTCCGCGCCGTTCTTGAGCAGCGTGATCGACCGGGCCTGCGCCGCGAGACCGGCTTCGACCGACTCCGGGGTGCCGACGATCGCCGCCGCCGCCTCGACGTCCACGAACGGGTTCTCGAAAAGGCCCAGCACGAACTTCTCGCGCAGCAGCCGTCGGACCGAGGCGTCGATGCGCTCCTCGGCCACCTCGCCGTCCCGCACCAGGGCGACAACCAGTTCGGGGCACGCCTCGCCGCCGAACTGGTCGCAGCCCGCCTCGATCACCTTCCGCACGCGCTCCGACTCGCTCAGGTGCTCGACACCCCACGCGCGGGCCGGGTACGGCGTCCCGAAGATTTCGGCGTCGCTGATGATGCCCCAGTCGGTGCACACGATGCCGTCGAAGCCCAGCCCCTCGCGCAGCAGTCCGGTGATCACGCCCTTGTTGAAGCCGAAGGCGACCTCTTCCATGTCGGTCCCGACCGGCATGCCGTAGTACGGCATCATCTGCGAAGTGCCCGCTGCCAGCGCCTTCTTGAACGGTTCCAGGTGGTACGCGAAGTTGTCGCCCGGGTAGACCTGCTCCCGCCCGTTCGCGAAGTGCGGGTCGGTGCCGTCCTTCTGCGGGCCGCCGCCGGGGAAGTGCTTGGTCATCGTCGCGACCGAGTCCCGACCCAGCTCCGCGCCCTGCGCGCCCTCGATGTACGCCGCGACCATGCGCCCGGTCAGCTCCGCGTTCTCGCCGAACGTGCCGTTGATGCGCGACCACCGCGGCTCGGTGGCCAGGTCGATCTGCGGGTGCAGCGCCACGCGGATGCCGACCGCCAGGTACTCGCGGCGCATGATGTCGGCGAAGTCGCGCACCAGCTTCTCGTCGCCGATCGCCGCGAGCCCGCAGGTCTCGGGGAACTGCGAGAAGCCCCCGGCGAGCATCGCGGTGCCCGGGTTGTCGGTGAAGTGGTGGCGCGGATCGGTCGAGACGGTGACCGGGATGCCCAGGCGTGTGCCCAGCGCGATCTCCTGGACCTTGTTGTGCCACGCGGCGATCTGTGCGGGATCCGCGCCACCCATGAGGTTGAAGTGGTTCATCAGCCGCGCCTCGACCATGTCGCGCACGGTCGGCGTGCCCATGGGGGACTCGGCGGCGTCCTCGATGAGCCGCCCGTCCTCGCCCATGACGGCGATGGTCTGGAAGAGCAAGCCCGCCTTCTCCGCCAAAGTCATGCGGCCGAGAAGGTCCTCGACGCGCTCGGCGATCGGGAGCGAGGGGTCCTCGTACGGCGCGGTCGCACCGCCGCGGAAGGTGTTGCGGGCCGATTCCGCGCTGATCCGGGTCATCGTCACTGCCTCCTGGACGGGGGGTCGAGCACGTGGGCGGAGTGAGGACGACCCACGCGCATATCGTCCCATGAAAACCTACTAGTCACTAGGTTTTAGTCTGAGATGACCATGAGCGAACCCCGAGGGGACACGGGGCCCTCCGGGCCACCCGTACAATCGGCGGATTGAGTGGCGCACGACGACCGGGTGGAGGGGGCGCACACATGGTCGACGCCGTGCGCGACCTTTTGGGCTGGGCGGCCGACACCGTCACGGGCATCCTCGACTCGCTGCGCGACTGGCTGACACACGGAGCCTGGACGGAGTATCCGACCCCCGTCGTGATCACCCTCTTCATCGTCATCTGCGCGCTCTGCGTGGCCTTCTTCGTGCCGAAGACCCTCCTCGCCCCCGCGGCGGGCGCACTCTTCGGCGCGGTCACCGGGACCGCCGTCGCGATGACCGGGACGGTCCTCGGCAGCGTCATCGCGCTGGGCGTCGGCCGCCGCATGGGCCGAGACCGGGTGCGCGGCTGGATGCACCGCAAACAGGCACTCGCCGACCTGGACGCCCGCCTCACCCGGCACGGCGTCCTGCCGGTCGTCGTGCTGCGCCTCGTCCCGGTCATGCCGGGCTTCGTGGTGAACTACGGCTCCGCCGCCACCGGCATCCGCGTGCGCCACTTCGTCATCGGGTCGTCGATAGGCCTGCTGCCCGCCACGATGGTCCAGGTGGCCGCGGGTGCGTCGGTACGCAACGGCCTGTCCATGCAGGTCGTCGTGATGGCCACCGTCGGGGTCCTGCTCATCGCCGGCGCGACCCTGTTCTTCCGCGGCCGCGGCAAGGCCCTGGCCGAGGGGACCGCGGACGGGCAGACGGAGGAGGGGCCGCCCGACGGCCGGGCCGACGACGACGGCGCCGCCACGCCCCCCACGTCGCCGGAGAAGCCGGCCGACCGGCACGCCGACAGCCAGGCCCCGGTCCCGGCAAACCGTCGGACCTGAATCCGCGACGCCCCGACCTGGGCCTTGAACCCGGGCGCGATGCCTTGACCTGGGCCGTGAACCGGGCGCGACGTCCCGACCTGGGCCTTGAACCCGGCCGTGTCAGGCCGCGTCAGTCGGGAGGCGGCGGCTCGGCCGAGCCTTCCGTCACCGGCGCCGCGCTCCTGCGGCGCTGCTTGATCCGGTCCAGCGCGACGGAGACCCCCGCGCCCAGGAACACCAGGTTGAAGACGATGTTCACCATCACCGCGACGCGGGCGGCCTGCCCCACGGCGCTGATGTCGCCGTACCCCACGGTCGCCGCCGTCACAAGGGTGAAGTACAGCCCGTCCGTCCGGGTCTCCAGACCGCTGAACTGCCCGCTGTCCTGGGCCATCCGGTGGTACACCGTGGCGAAGAAGACCATGCTGACCACCACCGTCAGGAGCAGACCCTCGGCACGCCCGGGCACCGACCCGCGGCCGTCCCGCGTGATCAGGAACAGGATCAGCCCGGCCAGCCCCAGCACGCACACCCCGAAGGCCACCGTCCGGACCGCGAACGACGCGTCATCGGCGTCCTGCGGCAGGACGTAGTACGCCACGACCACCAGGACCAGCGCGGCGAGCGTCCGCAGCGCCATCCACCACCCGGCCGATCTCGCCTGCGCGCCCATGGACCCTCCAAAGCCGCCTTCCATGCTGTGCCCCACAGGACGTTCCCGCCACACAGGCACCTCGGTGCTCTGCTGTTGCGGGCCCCCGCACCCCGGGTTTGACTGGCCATCAGGACGTCATCGGGGATGCCGCGGTGCCCGCGGCGTCCGCAAAAGCGCTCCGGCGTCCGTGAACCGGGAAGGCGGCGGAGACGCACGATGGAATTGGGACCCGTCGACTACATCGTGGTCGAGTTCCCCGGCAGCAGGTTCCGCGGTGAGATCGGCCCCGCCCTCGCGGCGCTGGTCAACAGCGGCACGATCCGCATCCTCGACCTCACCTTCATCCGCAAGACGCCCGACGGCGAGACGGTGCACCAGGAGCTGGACACCCTGGACCCCGCCGACGTCGCGGCCTTCGACGACGTCGACGGCACCATCGCCGGGCTGCTGAACGAGGACGACATCGACCTCATCGCGGAGGACCTGCCGGCCGACTCGTCGGCGGCGGTCGTCGTCTTCGAGAACACCTGGGCCGCACGCATCGCCACCGCGATCGGACGCGCGAACGGCCGGGTCGCGGCGTTCGAGCGCATCCCCGCCGCCGCCGCGGAGGCCGCCCTGATGGCCGTGGCCGCCCAGGGCGCCTGAGGACACCTGAGGCCACCTGAGGATCCCTGAGAACAGGAGCAGAGCCATGCTGATGCGAGGACCCATGATGGGCCGCCGCGGCCCCGGGCTGCTGGGCGCCGCGGTGCGCACCGCCGTGGTCGCCGGGACGGCGTCCGCGGTCAGCGGCCGCGTGCGCGAGCACCAGGCGAACCGGATGGCCGAGCAGGACGCCGCCGCGCAGTACCAGGCGGAGCAGCCGCAGGCCCAGGCGTACGCCCCGCAAGGCGCCTCCGCCCCGCCGCCCCCGGCCGCCGACCCCGTCGTCGACCAGCTCGAACGCCTGGCCCGACTCCGTGACCAAGGCGTGCTCAGCGACGCCGAGTTCGCGGCGCAGAAGGCCCGCATCCTCGGCGGCTGAGGTGGCGGCGCTGGTCTCCGGCGGGGTGTTCCTGGCTCTCATCGCCGCCTGCCACCTGGCGCTGGGCGGCGTCGGGCGCGCGGTACGCCGGCGGCGCCGCCCCGTCGAGGTACGGGTCCGGCGCCGCCGCTCCGAGGCCGGTCGCAGTCCCTCCGACGAACGCCGCCGCGGTCCCGCCGACGTCCGCCGCCGTCCCTCCGCCGCGCGCCGCCGCCCCGCTCAGCCGTCGTAGCCGAGGTTGAACGTGTCCGGGTCCGGCCCCGTGCGGCGGCCCCGGTCCAGGTTGGCGATCGCCTCGGCGTCGGCCTCGTCCAGGTCGAAGTCGAACACCGCGATGTTCTCCGCGATCCGCGACGGCGTGACGGACTTCGGGATCACGATGGTGCCCTGACGCACGTGCCAGCGCAGCACCACCTGGGCGGGCGTGCGGCCGTGCTTCTCCGCGATCCCGGTGATCACCGAGTCGGTGAGCAGCGCGCCGCCCTTGGCCAGCGGGCTCCACGCCTCCGTCTTGACCCCGAACTCGTCGTGGAAGGCCCGCAGTTCGCGCTGCTGGAGGTACGGGTGCAGCTCGACCTGGTTGACGGCCGGGACCACGCCGGAGCCGTCGAAGAGGCGTTCGAGGTGCGGGATCTGGAAGTTCGAGACGCCGATCGCGCGGATCCGCTGGTCGGCGTACAGCTTCTCGAACGCCTGCCACGTGTCGAGGTAGCGGTCGGCGGCGGGCATCGGCCAGTGGATGAGGTACATGTCGATGTAGTCCAGCCCGAGCTTGTCCAGGCTGTCGTCGAACGACGCGAGGGTCGTGTCGTACCCCTGCCGGCGGTTCCACAGTTTGGTGGTCACGAACAGCTCGTCGCGCGGAATGCCGGACGCGGCGATCGCGGCACCCACGCCGCTCTCGTTCTCGTACGCCGACGCCGTGTCGATGCTGCGGTACCCGGCGTCCAGCGCGGCGCGCACCGCCACTTCGGTCTCCGCGGGCGGCACCTGCCATACGCCGAAGCCGAGTTGCGGGATCGACACGCCGTTGTTGAGGGTGATGTTCGGGACGCTGTTCACGGGTGGTTCCTCCGGACGTTCGACACGTGGTCCCCTGATCATCGCCAATCGGCGGCGCGAACCCCCGCATCCCGCGCCGGAGATCGACGAAGCCCGCCCCGGGGCGACTCCGGGACGGGCTTCGGGGCGTTCAGCCGGTCAGCAGGCCCATGCTGCGCGCCCGGTTCAACCAGTCGGGGTATTCCTCCATCATGAGGTCGAACAGCGCCTCGTCGGTGAGGTTCGCCGGGTCGGTCACCGCGAAGAACGCGGCATTGTCGGTGTAGCGGCCCTGGAGGTTGTCGAGCTCCTCCAGGAACGCGAAGCCGCCGGTGAGCTTTTCGATGAGCTTGTTCTGGAGGCGCTCGGCCAGCTTCGGCTTCTTCTTCGGCCCGGTCTGCACGGTCGCCGACGGGTCCACCTTGTCGACCGCCTTCGGCGACGGGCCGATGCCCATGAACTGCCAGAAGATCGGCTCGTAGCTGGAGTACGTCACCTGCTCGCGCGTCAGTTGCTCGGTGCTGGTCATGCCGTCCGTGATGAACATGACGTACACCGGCACGCGGTCGGCCAGCGGTGCGTGGCGCGGCCCCGAGGACTTGAAGTAGTTCTCGCGCAGCAGCCGCATCGCGGCGGCGTAGTCGGTGCCGCCCTCCAGCGGGTAGCGCTGGAGCATCTGGTTCGTCCAGCCCTGGTACTGCTTGAGGTTGAGGGTCCCGGCCTCGTGCCCGTTCTGGCCGAACAGGAAGACGTCGACCTCGCCGTTGTCGTCGAAGCGCAGGCCGAGCGACAGCACGCGCTCGACGAGCGCCTGCACCTTGCCGGACTGGAAGAGGTTCTGCATCGACGCGGAGATGTCGAGGCACAGCGCGACCCGCGCCGTGTGCTCGCCCAGGCCGCGCTTCTCCAGGCTGACCGCGGCCTTCTTCGTCAGGTCGAGCAGCCGCCCGTGACCCTCCTCGCCGAGACGTTTCTCCATGTTGACGAGCTTCTGCTTCTTCAGGCTGACCGTGCCCGACGCGGGGGCCGCCTGCGGCGGTGCGGTCTGCGGGACGGGCGGGGCCCCGGCCGGCGCCGTGGGCGCGGTCGGCAGCGTGCGCACCGCCGGGTTCGGGGCGGTCTGCACCGCGGACGGCGGCATCGGCGGCGGCGTGTACCCGGCCGCGGGGGCGGGCGGCGCCTGCGGGGCGGCGGGGGGCTCCGGCTCGGCGTCCACCGCGATGCCGAAGTCGGTGGCCAGGCCCGCCAGACCGGACGCGTACCCCTGCCCGACCGCGCGGAACTTCCAGGCGCCGTTGCGCAGGTACAGCTCGCCGAACAGGAACGCGGTCTCGGTCGTGGCGTCCGCGATGTCGAACACCGCGTGCTCGCGCCCGGCCTCGTCGAGCAGCTTCAGGGCCAGGCCGGGCACCTGCCCGAACGTCCCGCCGTCCGCCGACGCGCCCACGACGATGCGCACGACGTCGGCCGGCACGCGGCTCAGGTCGACCCGTATGGCGTCGGTCGCGGTGCCGTCGGAGGCGTTCTGCTTGCCGGCGTGCGCGACCGCGCCCGACGGGTGCGCGGGCTGGTTGTAGAAGATGAAGTCCTCCTCGCCGCGCACCTTGCCGGTGTCGGCCAGGAGCAGGGCGGAGACGTCGACGTCCGGCGCACCGCCGGTCCGCCAGGAGACCACCGCACGCAGAGCGGTGGTCGGGACTGGGATGTTCGCGCCTTTGGACATCGTGGTCATGCTGCACATCATGCACGCTCGGCGGCCCTGCCGGGCGACGGGTCCGGTGAACTCGGCGAGCCTCGTCCGCAGGGCCTACCCGGGCCTCCTCCGCGCGGCCGACGAGCCGTGTCCGGCCGCCTACTTCCAGCGGTCGAACGGCCTGTCGAGGACGTACCGGCCGTCCTCGCCGCGCAGCAGCGCCCGGGTCTCGCCGTTGCCCGGGTTCGACAGGCATTCGAACTCCTCCACCGACCAGTGGAACCAGCGCATGCAGAACAGGCGCATGGTCAGGCCGTGGGTGACCAGCAGGACGTTGCGGTCCGGCCCGTACCGCAGCGCGTGCCGGGCGAAGTCGCGGTGCGCGGTCTCCAGGAACGAGCTGACCCGGTCGTACACGTCCGCGCCGCTCTCGCCGTGCGCGAAGCGGTAGTAGAAGTGCCCGTACGCGTCCCGCGCCGCCCGCTGCCGCTCCATGTCGGCGAGGTCCTGGATATTGCCCCAGTCCTGCTCGCGCAGGCGCGGCTCCTCCTTGGCCCGGGTGCGCTCCGGATGCAGCCCCAGCAGACGGAAGGTCTCGCGCGTGCGGCGGTACGGCGACACGAACGCCGTCACGTGGTCGGTGCCGAACAGCGCGCGGAGCTCGCGCCCGGCCTCCTCGCACTGCTTGCGCCCGCGCTCGGTCAGCTCCAGCGCGTGGTCCGGCACCCGCTCGTAGATCGCCGGGTCGACGTTGCCCTGCGACTCGCCGTGCCGGATCAGGACGATGCGCTTGGGCCGTGCGACGGCGTCGATGACGCCCGGGCTCTCGATCATGCCGGGACTCTACGGCCCCCGGGCCTTGCGGTCCGCCCCCGGGCGGCCCCGCGTCACGCCGGGACTCTACGGCCCCCGGGGCCTCGCGGCCCGCCCTCGGCCGGCCCCGCGTCACGCCGGGACTCACGGCCCCGGGCCTTGCGGTCCGCCCCCGGGCGGCCCCGCGTCACGCCGGGACTCTACGGCCCCCGGGGCCTCGCGGCCCGCCCTCGGCCGGCCCCGCGTCACGCCGGGACTCACGGCCCCGGGCCTTGCGGTCCGCCCCCGGGCGGCCCCGCGTCACGCCGGGACTCTACGGCCCCCGGGGCCTCGCGGCCCGCCCTCGGCCGGCCGCGTGTTCGGCCCCGCGGCCTATCCACCGCCGGCCCCCCGTCGACCCCGCGGCCGGCCTCGCGACCTGCGGCGATTCGCATATTTCGCGGTTCGCGAGCGGTGTGTGCTAACGTCGTACTCGTTGCAGTTGTGGTTCCCAGCGAAATCTGTGTGCACCTGTCGAGTTGTAACGGCAGGTGCATTTTTTGGTTTCGGTGGATGTTTTCGGTGTCGGTGCTTGCGCCGTTTCCCGAATTCAGGGTGATCATCACAGCGACACCGGATCCGCGCGGTGCGGATTCGTGGACCTTCCCCTGAAGGAGAGAAATATGGCTACCGGTACCGTCAAGTGGTTCAACTCGGAAAAGGGCTTCGGCTTCATCGCGCAGGACGGCGGCGGCGACGACGTCTTCGCGCACTTCTCGGCGATCCAGGCGAACGGCTTCCGCGAGCTCATCGAGGGCCAGCAGGTCGAGTTCGACGTGGTTCAGGGCCAGAAGGGCCTCCAGGCGGAGAACATCCGCACCATCGGCTGAACCGAGCCTTCCCGCTCACTCACCCGCAGGGGGGGGGGGGGGGGGGGNGAGTTCGACGTGGTTCAGGGCCAGAAGGGCCTCCAGGCGGAGAACATCCGCACCATCGGCTGAACCGAGCCTTCCCGCTCACTCACCCGCAGGGGCTCGTACCGGCACTTCGCCGGTACGAGCCCCTGCGGCGTTGTCGCTCTCTTGCGGGTGGCCGCTCTCCCGTCGGCCGTCACTCTCCGGGCGGCGGCGATCTCCCGTCAGCGGCGTTCTCCGGTCAGCGGTCGCTGTCCGCCGGCTCGCGCACCAGCTCGGCCAGCTCCGCGTCGACCTTGCGGGCGTGCTCCTCGGCGTCCGCCCGCGCCTTCCGCGGGTCCCAGCGCCCGGCCATCAGGAAGACCGTCGGCAGGAACAGCGCCTGGCACGCGATGGTGAACCACCACCACCGCTCCCACTCGTCCGGCGCCCGCTCCTGGGCCGCGAGGACGTCCGGGGCGTACTTGTCGAGCGTGCGCAGAGCCTCCGCCTTCGCCTGGACCTCCATGAGCTTGTCCATGCCCACGGTCTGGACGGCCCGGATCCGCAGTTCGAGCGGTATGTCCTGCTCGTTCGGGTACCTGTCCAGCTCGGCGAACAGCTCGGGATGCGCCTGCACGGTCTGCGCCGCCGTACCCGCCTCCGCGGCCGCCGCCTCGACCTTCGCGCCGTCGTTCACCAACGGGGTGACGGCCGTGACGATGATTGGCGTGAAGATCGCCGACACCGAAACGACGACGCGCAGCGTCCAGCCCCACACCGCCAGCCCGACCGCGGTCGCCGCCGGGTTGTGGCGCTCGACCGTCTCGGTGAACGCCGCCATCCACGGCGCGAACGTGAAGCCGCTGAAGACGCCGATCCCGACCAGCAGCCAGGCGAAGTGGTAGTAGCCGGTGCTCGGGTCGTCGGTGCGCATCAGGAACAGCAGGGTGAAGACCACGGTGCCGACGCCGCCCAGGATCATGAACGGTTTTCGCACCTTGAGCAGGTCGGACACGATGCCGACGAACACCAGCGACAGCGCGTTGGCCACCCAGTACCAGTTGGCCAGGGCGTTCGTCCGCTGTTCGGAGTAGCCGAAGGCGGTTGCGTAGTAGACGACCAGGTTGCCGACCGCCGAGTAGTAGAACATCAGGTGCAGGCTGATGCCGAGGGTCGGGACGACGATGTCCGGCCGCATCATCTGCTTCCACTGGCCCTTGAGCATCTGCTCGGTGTCCAGGCCGCGGGCCTTGGCCTCGACGAGTGCCTGGTCGCGCAGGCTGACCATGAGCTGGTCGCGCAGCGGCGGCGACAGTTCGCGCAGGCCGAAGAAGGCGATCACGAACACCGCGAGCCCCGCGTACCCGGCGAAGCGGAACTGGTCCTCCCAGCCGTAGCTGTCAAGGGTGTTGCTGGTGACGATCGTCGTGGTGAGCGAGCCGATGACCGGTCCGAGCGTCCAGAAGCCCATCGCCGCGGCCCGGCCGATCTGCGGCGAGAAATCGCGGATCAGGGCGGGGGAGGCGACCAGGACGATGCCCTCGACGAAGCTGACGATGGCCATGTAGACCATGAGCTGGGTCTTGGACTGGGCGTTGGGCACCGCGAAGACGATCAGCAGGCCGACGAGGAGCAGGCCGTACACGACCAGATTCGCGCGGCCCCAGCGGTCCGCGAGACCGGCCAGCAGCGAGGCGAAGGCTCCGGCCAGGTTGCCCACCACGGAGATCATCGTGGCGAACATGTACGTCATGCCGAACTCGGAGATCAGGGACGTCGAGACCGAGTACTGCACGTAGAGCTCGTAGTAGAGGACGATGCCGGCCAGCGTCGATATGAACAGGTAGAACACCCGCGGACCGGTCTCGGGATAGCGGTCCAACTGCCGATTCCACAGCGGCCCCAAGGGACTTCGGGGCGGAGCCGCCGCGACGGCGGTCTCGGGTTCTCTTGCGCCTGCGTCACCGCTGGGCGACGTGGTTTCGGACATGCGGCCTCCTCGGAGCGCCCGGGACATGAGCGGTGCGGATTGCCGAACTGGTGCGTGGCACATGCGTGATGCGGCGTGTACGCGGTGCGAAGAGCGGGAGGCGAGCGTAGTGCCGGGCGGTTACACGTACCAGAGGCATAGCTAACGTTCGATCGGTAATTTGCCCGGCCGGTACCTTGCGGTGATTCGGGGGAGACCTGCGCCTATTCGGGCAGGACCAGCGCGGGGCGGCGCGGGTCGTCCCAGCGCACCACGATGTCCGCGGACTCCTCGGGGAAGCACTCCGCGCGGTAGCGGTCGTACGCGGGAAGTGTCCACCGCGCGTCGGCGTCGGTACGGCGTTCCAGCGCGCCCGGGGACAGGCTGAGATGCACCGTCAGATCGATCGGCAGGCCGCGTCCGATCAGCAGCGCTCCGTCGAGCAACAGCACGCCACCCGGCGGGAGTTCGACGTACCCGGCTCGCGTGGCCCGGTCGCGCTCGGCGTCCCACAGGCTCGGCAGCATGCGCCCGTCGCCGTCCGGACCGAGCGGGTCGAGGACTTCGCGCTGGAGGCCCTTCTCGTCGAGCCACGACCAGTAGAACGAATCCGCGTCGTGGCGACCGTGTTCCAGCCGGACGGACGCGGGACGCAGGAAGTCGTCGGCGGACACCCGCCGCACGGGATGCCCTGCGGTCCGCAGCGGCGCGACCATCGCATCGGCCAGCACGCCGGGCTCGGCGGCCGCGGCGCCGTCCACGGCCACCCGCAGCCGCCGGTCGCGCGGCACCGCCTCGGCGACCACCCCGGCAAGGTGCTCGGCCAACGCCTCGGGAGTCAGGGGACGTACACGCACGCACCCATCCTGCACCGCCGCGTCACGGACCGACGCGACCGGCGCCTCGACCGGAGATGGATTCCGGCTGCCTATGCTCGCGGGATGACCGATTACTCCGCACTTCCGTCGGCCGAGTTCGGGTTCCCCGGACCGCTGTGCGACAAGTTGGTATCGGCGATTCTGACCGGCGCGAAGACGTCGACGACGGGGCTTCTCGTCGACTACGAGGTCGAAGGGGAGCCGCTTCCGACCGTCGGCACGCGTCAGGTCGTCGTCGACTCCGACATGCGTCCGGTGGCCGTCATCGAGGTGACCGAGGTGCGCACCGTGCCGCTGCGCGACGTCGACTGGCCGCATGTCCGCGACGAGGGCGAGGGAGATGAGTCGATCGCCTCATGGCGGGCAGCCCATGAGGCCTTCTGGCACAGCTCCGAGATGCGCGAGGCGCTCGGCGATCCGCACTTCGAGGTGGACGACGACACCATCGTGGTCGCCGAGCGCTTCCGCCTCGTCGAGCGCATCCAGGGAGCAGGAGGCTAGTGCGGTGGCCGACGAGGTCCACGGGTTCTAGACCCAGCGGGGTGGGCGGCGTTCCTTTCGGGCGCGCATGCCTTCGGCGGCTTCCTCGGAGGCGAACAGGGTCGCGGACAGGCGGACTGTGGCCTCGCCGTCGGCCGCGACGCGTTCGGCGAGGGCGGTGTTGAGCAACTTCTTGGTCTCGACGAGGCCCTGACGGGACGCCAGGCGCAGGCCCGCGAGCAGGTGTTCGGCCGCGGCGTCGGTGCCCTCGACGCCGTCGCCGGCCAGGGTCAGGAGGCCGATGCGCGCCGCCTCGGCGCCGTCGAACTCCTCTCCGGTGAGGAAGTACCGCGCGGCGGCACGGGGTTCGAGGCGCGGGAGGGTGCTCAGCGAGATGATCGCGGGCGCGAGCCCGAGGCGCACTTCGGAGAACGCGAAGGACGTGGAGGCGGGCGCGACCGCGAAGTCGCAGGCGCCGACCAGGCCCAGGCCCCCGGCGCGGGCGTTGCCGCGCAGGTGCGCGAGGACCGGGACCGGTAGTTCGATGACGGCGCGGAGCAGGTCGAGGAGGTGTTGCGTGCCGCGGGCCATGCCGCCCTCCGCGGCCTCCTTGAGGTCGGCTCCCGCGCAGAAGGTGGGGCCGGTGTGGGTGAGCACGACCGCGCGTACGGAGGCGTCGGAGGCGACCGCGGCCAGGTGCGCGCCGAGTTCGTCCATCAGAGCGGCGGACAGCGCGTTGCGGTTGGTGGGTGAGTCGAGGGTGATGGTGGCGATCGCCGCGTCTCGGGTGAGGGTGACCAGGGGCATGGGGCGCGCGTCCTCCGGGAGTTGGGTGCGGGGTGGGGCGTCGGGGCGTACCACAGTGGGAAGTTCGGGCTGACGCGGGCGACGCCGTCGGATCCGGCGGAGGTCAGTCGCCCGCCGCGGCGAATGCGCCGAGGGCGAGGGTGCGCAGCAGGGCGGCCATCGTGTCGGGGCCGGGCGGGCGGGGGCCGCGGTGTCCGGCCGCCGCGCTGTGCGGGGTGGAGTTGAGCAGGCCGAACACGGCGTGGACGGACGCGCGGGCCTGGGCTTCGGTGGCGGGCTGCGATTCGCGCGCGAACCCGGGGTAGGCGTCGACGACCACGCCCACCCATATCTCCACGTAGGCGCGCTGGAGCCGCCGCACCTTGCGCTGGTCGGTGTCCGGCAGGCTCGCGAGGTCGCGGTCGTGCAGCACGATCAGCGCGGGCTCGGCGAGGGCGAAGTCGATGTGCCGGGAGATGAGGGCGTCCAGTTGTCCGGACGGGGTGCCGTGCTCCGCCAGGCACGCCCGCCCGCCGGACAGCAGCCGCTCGCTGATGCCGATCAACAGCTCGGCGAGCATCGCGTCCTTGCCCCGGAAATGCCGGTAGAGGCCGGGGCCGGTGATGCCGGACGCGGCGCCGATCTCGTCGACGCTGACGCCGTGGAAGCCGCGGGCCGCGAAGAGGCGCGCGGCCTCGCGCAGGATCTGCGCGCGGCGCGGACTGGTGACCTGATCGACCGACATGGCGACCATGCTAGACACGGATGTGAACGATCGCTAACGTCGGGTCCATCGAGTTCTGTTAACGATCGCTAACAGGCGGCCGGAGGCGGGACGAGGCGACACACGGAGGCGGCGGCATGCGGGCAACCCCCACGACCACCGGCGTCCGCGCGAACGGAACCGCGCGTGCCGGTGCGGCGCCCGCGGCGGGGCTCGGGCCGCGCCTGGGCACACGCGCGGACGTCCACGGCGAGGCGTACCGGGCGAACACGCTCGCCCACATGGGTGAAGTCGCGGAGTTGCGCCGCCGGCTCGCGACCGCGGCGCTCGGCGGCGGTGAGACCGCGCGCGCCCGGCCCACCGCCCGCGGCAAGCTGCTGCCTCGCGAGCGGGTGGACGCGCTGCTCGACCCCGGTTCGCCGTTCCTGGAGGTCGCCCCGCTCGCCGCCGACGGGCTCTACGACGGCGCCGCCCCGGCCGCGGGCGTCGTCGCGGGCATCGGGCGGGTGTCCGGGCGCGAGGTCATGGTCGTCGCCAACGACGCGACCGTGAAGGGCGGCACCTACTACCCCCTGACCGTCAAGAAGCACCTGCGCGCGCAGGAGATCGCGTACGAGAACCGCCTGCCGTGCGTGTACCTCGTCGACTCGGGCGGCGCCTTCCTGCCCATGCAGGACGAGGTCTTCCCGGACCGCGACCACTTCGGCCGCATCTTCTTCAACCAGGCCCGCATGTCGGCCGCGGGGATCGCGCAGATCAGCGCGGTGCTCGGGTCCTGCACGGCGGGCGGCGCGTACGTCCCCGCGATGAGCGACCAGACCGTCATCGTGCGCAACCAGGGCACCATCTTCCTGGGCGGCCCGCCGCTGGTGAAGGCCGCGACAGGCGAGGTGGTCACGGCGGAGGAGCTGGGCGGCGGCGAGGTGCACGCCCGCACCTCCGGGGTGGTCGACCACCTGGCCGAGGACGACGCGCACGCGCTGCGCATCGTCCGGGACATCGTGGCCGGGCTGGGCCCGCGCGCGCCCCGGCCGTGGGACGTCGCCCCGGTCGAGGAGCCCGCGGTGGACCCGGTCGGGCTTTACGGGGTGGTCCCGGCCGACAACCGGACGCCCTACGACGTACGCGAGGTCATCGCCCGCATTGTCGACGGCTCGCGCTTCTCGGAGTTCAAGGCCGAATACGGCGCGACGCTTGTCACCGGGTTCGCGCGCGTACACGGGCACCCGGTCGGCATCGTCGCCAACAACGGCATCCTCTTCTCCGAATCGGCCATGAAGGGCGCGCACTTCATCGAGTTGTGCGACCAGCGCGCAATCCCGCTGCTGTTCCTTCAGAACATCACCGGCTTTATGGTCGGCAAGGCCTACGAGAACGGCGGCATCGCGAAACACGGCGCGAAGATGGTCACCGCCGTCGCCACAACGCGCGTCCCCAAGTTGACCGTGGTGGTGGGCGGTTCACACGGCGCGGGCAATTACTCGATGTGCGGCCGGGCCTACTCGCCGCGCTTTTTGTGGATGTGGCCGGGCGCGAAGATCTCCGTCATGGGTGGCGAGCAGGCCGCCACCGTCCTCGCGACGGTCAAGCGCGACCAACTCGCGGCGCGAGGCGAGGATTGGCCGGACGCGGACGAGGCGGCCTTCCGCCAGCCGGTGCTCGACCAGTACGAGCGGCAGGGCAGCGCGTACTACGCCACCGCCCGATTGTGGGACGACGGCGTCATCGACCCGTTGGACACCCGGACCGTTGTCGGGCTCGCGCTGACCGCGTGCGCCAACGCCCCCCTCGCCGACCCGGGCTTCGGCCTCTTCCGGATGTGAGCCGCCGCATGTTCGACACGGTCCTCATCGCCAACCGGGGCGAGATCGCCAGCCGCATCGCCGCGACACTCGAACGCCTCGGAATCCGCGCGGCGTTCGTCTACACGGACGCCGACGCGGGCGCCCCGCACGTGCTCGACGCGGACGTCGCGGTACGCGTGCCCGACTACCTCGACATCCCGGCGGTGGTCGCCGCGGCGGTGCGGGTGGGCGCGGACGCCGTGCATCCGGGGTACGGATTCCTCGCCGAGAACGCGGCGTTCGCACGCGCCGTCGAGGACGCCGGCATCGCCTTCGTCGGACCGCCCGCCCAGGCCATCGAGTTGATGGGCGACAAGATCCGCGCGAAGCAGACGGTGGCCGCGTTCGGGGTGCCGGTCGTGCCCGGCAGCAGCGGCAGCGGCCTGACTGACGCCCAACTCGCCGACGAGGCGAGGAAGGTGGGCTTCCCGGTGCTGCTCAAGCCGTCCGCGGGCGGCGGCGGCAAGGGCATGCATCTCGTGCGCGACGAACGGCTGTTGGCGGACGAGATCGCCGCCGCGCGCCGTGAGGCGGCCGGTGCCTTCGGCGACGACACGCTGCTCGTCGAACGCTGGATCGACCGGCCGCGCCACATCGAGGTCCAGATCCTCGCCGATACGCACGGCAACGTCATCCACCTCGGCGAGCGCGAATGCAGCCTCCAGCGGCGGCACCAGAAGATCGTGGAGGAGGCCCCGTCCCCGCTGCTGGATGACGAGACGCGGGCCGCCATGGGTGCGGCGGCCGTCGAGGCCGCCCGCTCGTGCGGCTATGCCGGCGCGGGCACGGTCGAGTTCATCGTGTCGGCGGACAACCCCGACGAGTACTTCTTCATGGAGATGAACACGCGGCTCCAGGTCGAGCACCCGGTCACCGAGGCGATCACCGGGCTCGACCTGGTCGAGTGCCAGATCGACATCGCCGCGGGCGACCAACTGCCTTTTGGGCAGGATGAGTTGTTGTTGAACGGCCATGCGGTCGAAGCGCGCGTGTATGCCGAGGACCCGGACCGGGGCTTCCTGCCGGGCGGTGGGCGCGTACTGCTGCTGGAGGAGCCCGGGCACCTGGCGCGCGTGGACTCGGGGCTCGCGCAGGGTGTCGAAGTCGGTACCGGCTACGACCCCATGCTCGCCAAGGTGATCGCGCACGGCGCCGACCGCGACGAGGCGCTGCGCGGCCTGCGCGCCGCGCTCGCCGAGACCGTGGTGCTCGGCGTGCACACCAACATCGGTTTCCTGTCCCGGCTCCTCGCGCATGAGGACGTGGTGGCGGGACGCCTCGACACCGGCCTGGTCGAGGCCGCCATGCCGACGTTGCTGCGCGGGGACGTACCGCCGACCGTGCCGGTGGCCGCGGCGCTGCTCGCACACGCGGCCCTGGAGCCGGACACGTCGGACGGCTGGACGGACCCGTTCTCGGTCCCCTCGGGCTGGCGCCTCGGCGAACACGCGGCCACCGTGCATCGGTTCCGCATCGAGGGCGGCGATCCGGTCGAGGTACGCGTGCACGGGCGGGGGCGGCACACCGAAGTGGTGTGCGGCGCCGCTGAGATGGCCGGCGATCGTTTGGCGGTGCCCGCGCACATCGTGGTCGGCGAGCCGGGACGGGTGCGGCTGACGTACGACGGCCTGACCGAGGTTTTCCGGTACGCCCTTGCCGACGACGGCAGTTGGTGGATCTCGCACGGGGCGGACACCTGGCGCGCGGTCCCGTTCGACCCGGTCGAGTCGGGTCCCGGGGCGGGCGGCTCGGCGGGCGACGGCACGCTGGTGGCCCCCATGCCGGGCACCGTCACCGTCGTCAAGGCGGCGGCGGGGGAGCGGGTGACGGAGGGTCAGGCGGTCGTGGTCGTCGAGGCGATGAAGATGGAGCACGCGGTGACGGCGCCTTTCGACGGTGTGCTGGCCGAGGTGCGGGTGGACGGCGGGTCGCGGGTGGCGCTGGACGAAGTCCTGGCGCTGGTGCATGCGGAGGACGGCAGCGGGGACGCGGTCGAGGGCGGTGCCCAGGACGCGGGTGGGGGCACCCCTGAAGACGCGGCGGTCCAGGCGGCGACTCGGGACGCAGCGGCTCGGGACGCGACGGTTCGGGAGGCAGCGACTCGGGGCGCGGCGGTTCGAGACGCGACCGTTCAGACCCAGGCCGCCGAAGGCGAGGACAAGTCATGACCGACGCACTGCCCATGGTCGTTCCCGAACCCGGGCTCCCGCCCCGGGTGAGGATCCACGAAGTCGGCCCCCGCGACGGGCTCCAGAACGAATCGGCGGTCGTCCCGGCCCACGTGAAGGCCGAGTTCATCCGGCGGCTCGCCAAGACCGGGCTCACCACGATCGAGGCGACGAGCTTCGTGCCGCCTGCGTGGGTTCCGCAACTGGCGGACGCCGCCGAGGTGTTCGCGGAGATCGAGGACCTGGCCGCGGTGGACCTGCCGGTGCTCGTCCCCAATCAGCGCGGGCTCGACCGGGCGTTGGAACTGGGCGCGCGCCACGTCGCGGTGTTCGCCAGCGCCACCGAGACCTTCGCACAGCGGAACCTCAACCGCGGACTCACCGAAGCCCTCGACATGTTCGCTCCCGTCGTGGCCCGCGCCACCGCGTCCGGGGTCCGCACCCGCGGCTACCTGTCGATGTGCTTCGGCGATCCGTGGGAGGGGGCGGTCGACCCGGCTCAGGTGGTCGATGTGGGCGTCCGCCTCATCGAGATGGGCTGCTGGCAGCTCAGCCTCGGGGACACGATCGGCGTCGCCACCCCGGGCCAGGTCACCGACATGATCGCCCGGTTCGCGCGCGCGGGGATCGACACGGACCGGCTCGCGGTGCACTTCCACGACACGTACGGCCAGGCGCTGTCCAACACCCTGGCCGCGCTCCGCACCGGGGTCGCGACGGTCGACGCGTCGGCGGGCGGGCTCGGCGGATGCCCGTACGCGAAGAGCGCCACCGGGAACCTCGCCACCGAGGACCTGGTGTGGATGCTCACCGGACTCGGCGCCGACACCGGCGTCGACCTCGGCCGCCTCGTCGCCACCAGCACGTGGATGGCCGAACACCTGGGCCGACCCAGCCCGTCCCGTACCGTCCGCGCACTCGCGGGCGAGAAGCAGCAGAGGTAGGCGACCATGCTCGACCACAGGCTCGACGACGAGCTGGAGCTGTTGCGGTCCACCGTCCGGGAGTTCGCCCGCGACGTGATCGCGCCGGTGATCGGGGACTACTACGAGCGGCACGAGTTCCCGTACCCGATCGTGCGCGAGATGGGGAAGATGGGGCTGTTCGGCCTGCCGTTCCCCGAGGAGTACGGCGGCATGGGCGGCGACTACCTCGCGCTCGGCGTCGCGCTGGAGGAACTGGCGCGCGTCGACTCGTCGGTGGCGATCACCCTGGAGGCCGCGGTCTCGCTGGGCGCCATGCCGATCCACAAGTACGGGACCGAGGAGCAGAAGCGGCACTGGCTGCCGAGGTTGTGTTCGGGGGAGATGCTGGGCGCGTTCGGCCTCACCGAGCCGGACGGCGGCTCGGACGCGGGCGCGACTCGTACCACGGCCCGGCTCGACGAGGCGACCGGCGAGTGGGTCGTCAACGGCAGCAAGAGCTTCATCACCAACTCGGGTACGGACATCACGGGTTTGGTCACGGTCACGGCCGTCACCGGCACGAAGCCGGACGGCGGCAAGGCGATCTCCACGATCATCGTCCCGTCCGGGACACCGGGCATGACGGTCGCACCCGGCTACTCGAAGGTCGGCTGGAACGCCTCCGACACGCACGAGCTCGCGTTCAGCGACTGCCGCGTGCCGGGGGAGAACCTTCTGGGCGAACTCGGCCGCGGATACGCCCAGTTCCTCGGCATCTTGGACGAAGGCCGCATCGCCATCGCCGCGTTGGCGACCGGCCTCGCGCAGGGCTGCGTAGACGAGTCGGTGCGCTACGCGGGCGAGCGGAAGGCTTTCGGCCGCCCGATCGGTGCCAACCAGGCCATCGCCTTCAAGCTCGCGGACATGGAACTTCGGGCGCACACCGCCCGCCTGACGTGGCGTCACGCGGCGTCTCGAATGGTCCACGGCGAGTCGTTCAAGCACGAGGCGGCGCTCGCGAAGCTGTACACCTCCGAGGCCGCCGTCGACAACGCCCGCGAGGCGACGCAGATCCACGGCGGCTACGGCTACATGAACGAGTACCCGGTCGCCCGCTTCTGGCGCGACTGCAAGATCCTGGAGATCGGCGAGGGGACGTCCGAGGTGCAACGCATGCTCATCGCAAGGACGCTGGGCGTGGGGGAGGCCCTGACCGCGCACTGACGCCCGGCCCGACCTCGGCGGGCCCACAGTTCGGGGGCGCCCTGGCCCTGTTGCCCGTACCGGCCGACCGGTACG
>NZ_JBPKBH010000017.1:146195-149109 GCF_051388915.1 Yinghuangia sp. YIM S09857
TGCCCGTACCGGCCGACCGGTACGGGCAACAGCGCGGAGCGGAGGGCGTCAGTGGCTGATCGCGTCGATGCCCGCTTGGGCGAACTGCTCGTCGGTGAGGCCGCTCGGGGCGCCCGCGACGCCGATGCCGGCGATGGGCGTGCCCTGGTACTGGATCGGCAGGCCGCCCGCGAGGAACAGGGTGCCGGGGATGTCGGCGAGCGTGGGGTTCTGCTCCAGGCGGCCGACCAGGACGGACGTGGGCGCGTTGAACGACGCGGCGGTGTACGCCTTGAGGCGGGCCGACTCGTACGTGTGCGGCCCGGCGCCGTCGCCGCGCAACTGCACGATGGCGTTGCCGTTGCGGTCCACGACGGCGACACTCACCCGCTGCCCGGCGGCCTCGGCGGCGTCGAGCGCCGCCTGCGCCGCCCGTACGGCCGCTTCCTCGGTGAGGTGGTTCGTGGTGACGACGTTGTCGCCGCGCACGCCGTCACCGGGCGGGGTCGTCCGGCAGCCGGCGTGGCAATAGTCCCCCGAGGCCGTGGCGGCCGTGGCGGGTACGGCGGTCGCCGCGCCCAGGCCGAACACCACAAGTGAGGCGCCGACGGCGAGACGGGTGCGCAGGGCGATGGATCTGTTCACAGGCACTCCAGTGCGAGGTGGCCGCCACGTGCGGGCAGGCCCTGCCGACAGTGCAGCAAGCGGGTCCGCCGCCCGTCCCGCACCGACCCCGCCGCCGCGCGACGATGCACCGGACCGGGCTACCCCGTCTGCGCCGAATGGTCGACCGGCGCGGCGGGCCTAGGCATCGTCGTAGAGGCGTCGCCACCACCAGCCGTACGGGCGGCCCCGCCAGTCGAGGCCGACATGCACAGGGGCGGGGTCGGGGAGCGTGCGGCGGCGGAAGTCGGCGTCCAGCGGGCGGAGCACGGCGCTCAGCGCGGCCCGCGAGGCGGGTGGCAGCGTGCGGTGGATCTCGGCGATCCCGTCCCGCACAGCCGCCACGTCGTCGAGGCCGCAGGACGGACACGCGGGAACCTCCGCGTGCGAGAGCAGTAGCGTCCGGCCCGGACGGGCCAGGAACTGCCGGTAGCGGCTGAGGAGTTCAACGAGATCGATCGAGCGTTCCTGCCCCAGCCAGCGCACTTCCGCGCCGGCCGTCGGCGACAACCGGTCGACTGGTGGCAGCAGGCGTGCCCACTCGGGGACACGGCGGCGCGGATGGCGCCCATGAGCGGTGCGCACGGCACCGGGCCGACTACGCGGCATAGCCCTTTCGGCCAGCAAACATCATGCGCACATTCTGCCGGCGCTCCGGGGGCACAGCCAGCCACTATCCACCCCACGCACACGCACGCCCGCGGCCGCGTGTCTTCGCCCCGATCGCGGACTGCGTCGGCCGAACGGGTGAGGTCAAGACGCGCTAGGCAAGCACGCGTTACGCCCCCGGCTCCCGCTCGAAAGCAGGGAACCGGGGGCGTGCGGTGCGGTGGTTCGTTGGGGTCGGGTTACACGGCCGGCCTGGTTGCCTTGCGAAGGCGTAGGCACAGTACGGCGGTTGTGAGGGCCAGTGCGCCAAGTACCCCGGCTACCGCGTACGTTGCGTCGCGCCAGGCGTCCGCGTCCGGGGTGTCGCCGATGATCGCGAAGAGGGTGGAGCCGACGATCGACGCGCCGCTGGCCAGGCCGATTTGCAGGGCGGTCGACAGGACGCCGCCGGCCAGGCCCGCTCGGTCGATGGGGAGCGCGGACAGGGTGAGGCCGAGGAGCGGGACGAGGACCATCCCCCATCCGATGCCCGCCACGAACAGCGGGAGCAGGATCTCCGGAAGCGTCAGACCGTCCTCCGCGATGCCCGCCACGACCGCGAACGCGGCCGTCCCGAACGCGAAGATGAACGCGCCGACGACCAGCACCATGGCGCCGAACCGGGCCACGAGGCGCTGTGCGAGCAGGGCGATGATCAGGAAGCCCGTCGCGGCGGCGGCCATTCCCAGGCCGGACCGGATCGGTGTGAAGCCGTGGCCGACCTGGAGGATCATCGCGAGGCTGAACATGAAGCCGCCGACGCACGTCCCGAAGACCAGCAGCGCGGCCAGGCCCAGCCGGGCGGCGGGGAGCCGGAGCAGGGACGGCGGGACGAGCGGCGTACCGCCGGAGCGTTCGCTGCGGGACTGGGTCGCGGCGAAGACCGCGGCGAAGGGGAGGACGGCCGCGAGCGCGATCCACGTCCAGACCGGCCAGTCCTCGGCGCGGCCCAGCGTGAGCGGGATCAGGAGCAGCGCGATCGTCGCGGCCAGCAGGACCGCGCCGCGGGTGTCGATGGGCGTGGCGACCGGCGCCTTGGTCTCCGGCACGATACGCCGGGCGAGGACGAGAGCGACGATGCCGACCGGGACGTTCACCAGGAACAGCGGGCGCCAGCCCGAGCCGAACAGGTCGGCCTGGAGCAGCAGCCCGCCGACGACCTGCCCGATTGCTCCGGCCGAGCCGACGACCAGCCCGAAAACGCCGAGTGCCTTCTGCCGCGCGGCGCCCTCGAAGCCCGCCTGGATGGCGGCCAGTACCTGAGGGAACATCAGGGCCGCGGTCAGGCCCTGCAATACGCGGAACACGATGAGCGTTGTCACGTTCGGCGCCAGGCCGCACGCGGCCGACATCGCGGTGAAGGAGGCCATCCCGAGGAGGAAGAGACGGCGGCGGCCGAAGCGGTCGCCGAGGCGCCCGCCCGCGACGAGGGAGCAGGCGTACGCGACGCCGTAGCCGGACACGGTCAGTTCGAGCTGCGCCTCGCTCGCACCCAGGTCGCGGCCCATGTCGGCGAGTGCGACGTTGACGATGAAGGCGTCCAGGACGGGGAGGAACGCGCCGAGGAGCAGGATGGGGAGTGCCCGCCACCAGCGGGCGGCGTCGGGTCCGCCGGAGGCGGACA
>NZ_JBPKBH010000017.1:149218-153071 GCF_051388915.1 Yinghuangia sp. YIM S09857
CCCCCCCCCCCCCCCCCCCCCCCCCCGCGACCGGTGGGGCGGCCGCCGGTTGTGCGGCCGAGGTCAGGGTGCTTTGTGGCATGGGCAACACCCTGGGGCCGTTCCCACACGGGTACCGAGTGCCTGCTGATGCTGGTACTGACCGAACCTGGATAGCTCCGGTGATCCGCGTGAGGATGGTGGGCGAGCGCCCGCGAAGGAGGAGGTACCGGATATGGCGGAATTCGTCGGCAACGGAGTCGAGGCGCTTCTCGGCGCGCGCGGCGGAGGCGGCAGCAGCACAGGAGCGCCGACGCAGCCGGGCCGCGTGCGCCTGTCGCGCGAGCAGAACGAGAAGCGCCGCCGCGAGCTCGGCGAGTTCGTCCGGTCGCGGCGCGAGCGTACGGCCCCCGAGGCGGTCGGCCTCCCGCCGGGGCCGCGGCGGCGCACGCCGGGTCTGCGCCGCGAGGAGGTCGCGCTGCTCGCCGGCATCGGCGTGACCTGGTACACGTGGCTGGAGCAGGGCCGCCAGATCAACGTCTCGTCGCAGGTGCTGCTGTCGGTGGTACGCGTCCTCGGCCTCGACGACGTGGAGCGCGCGCACGTCTTCCACCTCGCGGACGTGCCCGACCCCGAGCACATGGTCGCCGAGGCGCAGGTGTCCCCGGCGGTGCAGCTCGTGCTCGACCGGCTCAACCCGTACCCGGCCTCGGTGATCGGCTCGCGCTGGACGATCCTCGCCGGCAACCAGGCCTACCGGGCGCTCGTCGGCGACTACCGCGAGCTGCCGCCCTGCGCGCGCAACACGCTGTGGATGTACTTCACCGACCCCGAGTGGCGCACGCTGGCCGCCGACTGGGCGGGAACGAGCAGGCACCTCGTCGCCAAGCTGCGCGCGGCGGTGGCGGCGGACCCCGGCGACCCGGGGTGGGTGCCGATGCTGGACGCACTGAACGCCGCGTCCCCCGAGTTCCGCGAGCTGTGGCGGCGGCAGGAGGTCGCGGGCATGGACAGCGCGGTCAAGTGCTACTACCACAGCGCCGTCGGGTCCCTGAACTTCGAGGTCACGCACATGACGACCGGCGACGCCGGGGGCGCGCGGATGTCCGTCTACACACCGCACACCGAGGAGACCCGCGAGCGCCTGGAGCGGCTGGTGCACGTGACCCCGCGGCGCCTGACGTACGACGAGGACCACTTCGTCTACGAGGCGGGGGCGCCGGGAACGCGGCTCGGAGTACCGGCCTGACGCTGCCCTTGACCATGGGAACGAAAACCGGTTTCCTCTCCGGGGAGGGTACGCGGCGACGGGGCGGCGCGCCCCGCGACGTGTGTGGAGGCGACGTGACGCAGATCCGCTTCGACGACCAGGTGGTCCTGGTGACCGGCGCGGGACGGGGCCTCGGCCGCGAACACGCGCTCGCGTTCGCCGCGCGCGGTGCGAAGGTCGTGGTCAACGACGTCGCGGACGCCGAGGGCGCGAGCCCGGCCGACGCCGTGGTCGCGGAGATCACCGCGGTGGGCGGCGAGGCGGTCGCCGACACGCACAGCGTCGCGGACGAGCCGGAGGGCGTCGTCGGGGCGGCGATCGGGGCGTACGGCCGACTCGACGTGCTCGTCAACAACGCCGGCATCTCGCACGGCGGCATGTTCGACCAGATCCCGGCCGAGATGTTCGACAAGATGCTCGCGATCCACCTGGCCGGAACCGTCAAGGTGACACGTGCCGCATGGCCGCACCTGAAGGCCACGCGGGGGCGCGTCGTCAACACCACCTCGAACTCGATCTTCGGCATCACCGGGACGAGCCACTACATCACCGCCAAGGGCGGCGTCCTCGGCCTCACGAAGTCGCTGGCCATGGACGGGCGCGGCGACGGCATCCGGGTGAACGCGATCATGCCGGTCGCGTACACGCGGATGACCGCCGGAATCCCGGACGCTGTCTTCCGCGCCTTCCTGGAGAAGAACTTCACGCCCGACAAGGTGGCCCCGTTCGTCGTCTGGCTCGGCAGCGACGACGTGCCGGTCAGCGGCGAGATCTTCAGCGTCGGCGGCGGCCGCGCGGCACGCATCGTGCTGGGCGTGGCGCCGGGCGCGCTCGCCGACACGCCCGAGGCGTACGCCGCGCAGGCCGACCGCCTCCTCGACCTCGACGGCGTGGTCTTCCCCACCGACGCCACGCGCGAGGTGATGTACGCTGCCGCGTCGCTGGGCCTTGCCGAAGACGAACTGGAAGGCGCCTGGAAGCAGTAGCGCCCCCGGCGGCATTGCCCGAAGGCATTCCTCGGCCACCGCCTAGGCTTGTCGCATGTCCGCATTGTTCCCCCGGCAGCGCCGCGAGGTCGCGCCGGGGGCGGTGCACGTGCCCGGCTGGCTCGACGCCGACGAGCAGGCCGGGCTGCTGGACGCCTGCCGCGCGTGGGCCCGGCCGCCCGCCGGGCTGGAGACCGTCGTCCTGCCCTCGGGCGGCGTCATGTCGGTGCGGTCGGTGTCACTGGGCTGGACCTGGCAGCCGTACCGCTATGTGCGCGTGACGCGCGACGGGTCGCCGGTCAAGCCGTTCCCCGACTGGCTCGGCGCACTCGGCCGCCGGGCCGTCGCGGAGGCGTACGGCGACCGCGCGGGCGAGGCCTTCGCGCCCGACCTCGCCCTCGTCAACTTCTACGACGACAACGCCCGCATGGGGCTGCACCAGGACCGGTACGAGTCCGGCGACGAGCCCGTGGTGTCCCTCAGCCTCGGCGACTCCTGCGTCTTCCGGCTCGGCAACACCGAGACGCGGACCCGCCCGTGGACCGATGTCGAACTGGAGTCGGGCGATCTGTTCGTGTTCGGCGGCCCGTCGCGCTTCGCGTACCACGGGGTGCCGAGGACGCACCCCGGGACCGCGCCGCCCGAACTCGGGCTGCGGGGAAGGCTCAATGTCACCATCCGGGTGTCCGGCCTTGCCGTGTAGGGGAGTTGGGCAGCGCGTCGGAAGCGGAATCTGAGTAGGCGTACTCAGGAATTCCGCTCCCCGCGGCGCCACCATGCCCTTATGACAACGCCCTTGCAGCCCCGCAACACCGCGATGTTCTACTTCCAGGCGTGGATCTCCTTCGCCGCGGCCATGACCGCGATGGGGATCGGGATCGCGTACCTGCCCGTCTCCGCGTGGGTGCGCGGGTTCATCGGCCTCGGCGCGCTCTTCCTGGTGACCTCCTCGTTCACGCTCGCCAAGGTCATCCGTGACCGGCAGGAGACCGAGACCATGGTCAACCGCGTCGACCAGGCCCGCCTGGAGAAGCTGCTGTCCGACCACGACGTGTTCCGGCCCGAGACGGTGTGACCCGTGGGCCGCGCGGCTCGGTGGCGGCACCAAATGCGGGAGCGCTCTCCGGGAGCACGCAGTAGGGTCCTCGGCATGACCAACGCGCTCGACCGCGTCGTCGCGGACCTCACCCGGCACGGCGTCACCGGCGCCGTGCGCGAACTCCCCGACGACGTCCCCACCGCCGCCGCGGCCGCCGCGCACCTCGGGTGCGACGTCGGCGCGATCGCCAACAGCCTCATCTTCGACGCGGACGGCGCACCGCTCCTCGTACTCACCAGCGGCGCCCACCGCGTCGACACCGAGCGCGTCGCGGCGCTCGTCGGCGCGGACCGGGTACGCCGCGCCGACGCCGACTTCGTCCACGCCGCGACCGGCCAGCGCATCGGCGGCGTGGCCCCGGTCGGCCACCCCGCGCCGGTACGCACCGTCGTCGACACCTGGCTCGGCAAGCACGAGCAGGTCTGGGCGGCCGGCGGCCTCGCGCACACGGTGTTCCCCACGACGATGGAGGAACTGGCCCGCATCACGGGCGGGACGGGGGGGGGCGTTGGGGACGTG
>NZ_JBPKBH010000017.1:153270-180754 GCF_051388915.1 Yinghuangia sp. YIM S09857
CGCCCACCCCGGCGCCGCCGGTACGCCCGCCCCCCGTCAGGCGGAGGCCCCGTACCGCGCCTTGACGACCCGCTTGAGCAGCTTGCCGGTTGGCGTGCGCGGCAGCTCGTCCACGAAGTCGACGCTGCGCGGTGCCTTGTAGTGCGCGATGCGCTCCCGTACGAAGTCGATGAGCTCGCGCTCCAGTTCGGGCCCCGTCTCGGCCCCGGGCGCGGCCTGCACGACGGCCTTGACCTGCTCGCCCAGGTCCTCGTCCGGGAGTCCGATCACCGCGACGTCGTCGACCTTCGGGTGCAGCGCCAACGCGTCCTCGACCTCCTGCGGGTAGATGTTCACCCCGCCGGAGATGATCATGTACGCCTTGCGGTCGGTGAGGAACAGGTAGCCGTCCTCGTCCACGTAGCCGACGTCGCCCGTGGTCGACCACGTTTCGTGCACGGGGTGCTGCGCCTCACGCGTCTTGTCCTCGTCGCCGTGGTACCTGAACGGCACCTCCTCGCGCTCGAAGTACACCGTGCCCACGGAGCCCGGCGGCAGCTCGGTGCCCTCGTCGTCGCAGATCCGGATCACCCCGAGCGCCGCCCGGCCCACCGAACCGGGCTTGTCGAGCCACTGCGCCGAGTCGATGAGCGTCACCCCGTTGGCCTCGGTCGCCGCGTAGTACTCGTAGAGCACCGGCCCCCACCAGTCGATCATCGCCCGCTTCACCTCCACCGGGCACGGCGCCGCCGCGTGGATGGCCACTCTCAGGGACGTCAGGTCGTAACGGCCGCGCACCTCCTCCGGGAGCTTGAGGGCGCGTACGAACATCGTCGGGACCCACTGGCTGTGCGTGATGCCGTGCTCCTCGATGAGCGCGAGCGAGGCTTCCGCGTCGAAGCGTTCCATGATCACCGCGGTGCCGCCGGTGCGGTGCACGAGGCTGATGAAACGCAGCGGCGCCGCGTGGTAGACGGGCGCGGGGGACAGGTAGACGGTGTCCTGGTCGAAGCCGTAGATCGCCGCGAAGACCGCGACGAGCGTGTCACCCTTCTCGTGGATGCGGCGGTCCGGGAGCGGGGCGCGAACGCCCTTGGGACGTCCGGTGGTTCCCGAGGAGTAGAGCATGTCCGCCCCGGCCGGCTCGTCGTCGAGCGGCGCCGCCGAGACCGCCTTCAGGGCCTCCTCGAAGTCGCCGTGGCCGACCACCGGCCCGTCGAACGCGAGCCTGACCTCGATGCCCGGCGTCGCCGCGGCGACCGCCTCCCCGAGCCTGCCGACGGCGGCGGACACGATCAGCGCGCGGGCGCCGCAGTCGTTGACGATGTACGCGACCTCGTCCGCCGACAGGTGGTGGTTGACCGCCGTGACGTACAGCCCGGAGCGCAGCGCCGCCCAGTAGACCTCCAGGGCGTGCAGGTTGTTGTCGGACAGCAGGGCGATGCCGTCGCCCCGGCGCAGCCCGGCCTCGTGCAGCAGGCGGGCCAGCCGCGTGGAGTTCTCGTCGAGTTCGCGGTACGTGAGGGTGCGGCCGGAACCGCTCATGATCACGGCGGGCTTGTCGGGCGTCGTGCGGGCGTACGTTCCGGGATACATCGGACTCCTCGCCGTCGCAGGGGGTAGACGAGGAGACCGTACTAGCGCTCGCTCATGACAAACAGAGGACAAATCGGGATCGTTTGCATGCGTACGACCGCTGTCCGGATGGCGTCGGGGCGACGTCGGGGCGCCCCGAAACCGAGGCGGCCTACCCACGTCTCCTGAGTTCCGGTACTCATGTCCCGTCGTGGCTCCGGGAGTTCACTGGTCGTATGACGCTGCCCGCCGCACCGCCCGCGCCCATCGAGATCAATCGTCCGCGCAAGAGCCGCTTCTGGATGGTGGCTCCGATTGCGACGACGCTCCTGGCCGTTCCGGCATCGCTCGTGCTCTTCTGGTTGTTCGCGATCAGCTCCATGGCCTTCGACTCCTGCGAGACTCCGGTGGAGACGTCGTGCCCGGAGGCGAGCGCCGCCCTCGACCGGGCGGCCGAGTTCGGACTGCTGTCGCTCCTGCCGCTGATCCTGGTGTGGACGTGGCCGCGCAGCCGGCGCTTCGACTGGGTCCGGTGGTTCTTCGCGGCGGCCTACGTGGGTGTCGTCGCGACGTCCGCGCTCCTGATCATGGACGTTCCCAGCGGCAAGTGAACCTGCGGTCAACTTCCCTGATTTATGCGGTGGTTCAGATCTCCGAAAGCCACGGCGGCACGACCACGCGATCGCAGCGCTCCCACGAGGGCTTGACCCACTCGCCGTTCGCGCGGTCGCTGCGCTCCACCCAGTCGTGGGCGGCGGGTTCGTCCCGTCCGCCGGCGAGCTGCCGTGCGACGAGGCGGGATTCGCGTACGCCGTCGGGCACGTGGACGTACCAGAGCACGTCGATGTGCTCGCGTGCGGTACGCCACCCCGGAGCGTCCGCGGCAAGGTAGTTGCCCTCGGTGACGACGAGCCGGGTGGCCGGGCCGACGCGGTGCCGGGCGGTTACCGGCTCGTGCAGCGTGCGGTCGTAGTCGGGGACGTAGATGTCGTGGCCGCGCTCGGCGGCGAGCCGCGCGAGCAGCGCCGCGTAGCCCCACACATCGAAGGTGTCGGGCGCGCCCTTGTGGTCGAGGCGGCCGATGCGCGCGAGCTGCGCATTGGAGAGGTGGAAGCCGTCGAGCGGGACGTACGCCGCGACCCCCTCGCCGAGCCGCCGTTCGACCTCCCGGACGAGGTGCCGGGCGAGCGTCGACTTGCCGGCGCCGGGCGGACCCGCGAGGCCGAGGACAGTACGCCGGGCGCCGGAGGGACGTGCGGAGTCCGCGGATGCGGGGGCCGGGACCAGCGGGAGCACGTCGGCGACGAGGTCGGCGAGCGTTGCGGCGGCGGTCGCGGCGGTCGCGGCGGACGGTGCGTCAGGACCCTTGCCGGCGAAGGGCGGTGTCGGGCGGGACGCCGGTGCGGGGTCGGACCCGGGCTCGGTGCTCATGAACCGGAGGATGCCATCCGTCCCGGCGTCCGACGGCGAACTGCCCCGGACACGCGCGTCTTGGGCGGGCATCCGGGGCAGCAGCGCAGGCCGTCTGTGACCGGTCCGGCGTGGGCGGATCAGACCGGCGGCGCGATCGCCGTGACGGCCGCGGTCAGTACGCTGACGATGTCCGTGGCCAGCGCGGTCACCGCGGTCTTCACCCCTTCGACGTTCGGCGGGACCTTGGTCGCCGCGGCGACCAGCGCCTCGGCGTTCTTCTTGAGGTTGGCCAGCGCGTCCTCCAGGCTCAGGCCGGGGAGCGGGAGGGCCTTTCCGGTGTTCGCCTCCGAGGCGCCGGGCAGTACGCCGCCTGCCGCGGGCACGACGCTGCCGGTGTCGGGGACCACGCCGCCCGTGTCCGGAACAACGCTGCCGGTGTCCGGGACGACGCCGCCCGTGTCGGGGACCACGCTGCCGGTGTCGGGGACGACCGGCGGGACGGCCCCGCCGCCGAGCGACTTGAGGAGCTTCTCGATCTGGGCGACGAGGAGTTCGAGACGGTCGCCCAGGAGGTCGGCGTCCGGCTTCTCGACCGACGCCGCCGAGGTGAGCCCGGACACGGTCTTGAGCACCGAGCCCAGGTCGCCGACCTGGCCGATCAGCGTCGTGGGATCCGGCACCGCGGGGACCGCCGGGACGACGCGCGTCTGGGGGCGCTGGTCGACGAACGCCGTTGCGGCGCCCGCGCCGACGCCGACCGCGGACACGCTGAGGGCGGTGGCCAGGGCGACGGAAGTCCACTTGCTGCGCATGACGAAGGGTTCCTTTCGGAGGGGGGTGGGGGAGTTCGGGATTCGGGCCGATCGGCCTCAACCCACCCTTGACCGCATTTCTTGCGGGCTGCCACCGCGACTAGTCCGAACGAGTTTGCGAGCGGCGCGGATGGCCCAATCGGGGTCGGGCACGGGCGGAAGCGGGTGGGGAGGCGGTCGCCGATGGGGGTGGTGATCGATTTTGACCGAATGAATGGTTGCCAACTGTCGATATGGCCGTCATTCTCTGATCGAATATGATCGATATCAGGCCCCGGCTGTCTGGTTGGACGCCCGGAGCGACGAAGGGCCACTGGAGCGGCCAACGCGACGCGGAGGCAGTCGAAAGTGGAGCCAAGGGGGATTGGCCACTCGGGGTGCCCGCCCGGTGTTGACCTCGAACCGTCCCATCAAAAAAGGGAGTTCGTGTGCACGCCGATGCGAGTAGGGCAAGCGGCCCGGAGGCATGACCCGGAGCCTGCCCGGGAATTGCGGCGGCTCCTGTCCGCGGGGACCGGACGGGCAACGTACCGCACGTCCTGACGCGTCGTCCGATACGCGCAGGTGCGGACGAGTTCACCGCGCGGCGGGCAACTGGTCACGGTGCCGATGCCGGGGTGACGTACCGTTATCGGATGGCTTCCGAAGCGTTGCGCCGGGTCTTGGCCGACGACGGCGACCCCGACCCTCGCCCCCTTCCCGACCGGGTGGTGGACCTGCTCTGCAAGGTCGGGGCCCCGCCGCGCCTGGCGGCGCACCTGCGACTCGTGCACGACGTCGCCTGGCGGATCGTGAGATGGATCGAACGGGAATACCCGGAGCTTGAGTTCGACGCCGACACGGTGCTCTTCGGGGCGGCCACACACGACATCGGCAAGGCCGTGCACCAGGAGGAACTGTCCGGCCCGGGACACGCGCACGAGCTCGGCGGCTATGAACTCCTCTGCGAGCACGGCGTGGAGGCCGAACTCGCCCGCTTCGCCTGTACGCACGGCACCTGGGCGGAACCCGGGCTCCCGCTGGAGGACTTGGTGGTGTGCCTCGCCGACAAGGTCTGGAAGGGCGCGCGCGTGGCACTGCTGGAGGACCTGGTGGTCGACCGCCTGGCGATGGCGGGCGGCGGCCGTGCGCGCTGGGCGGTGTTCGCGGCGCTCGACGACCTGCTCGGCGACATCGCGGCCGACGCGGACCTGCGGCTCGCGTTCCAGGCCCGCCACCCGGTGCTGGTGCGCTGAGCGGCGCCGTGCGTCCCACCCGATCGGTCACCGGCGGCCCGCCGGGCGACCGCCGAACACCCGCGGCCGCCGTATGTCCCGGGGGTGGCTGTCGGGGGTGGCGGATCTGGACTAAGGTCGCCGCGCACGGCGCAAGGCGCACGGTCTGGTACGGATCCGAGCACGTGGGCGACGGCGGGAGTCGGAATGCGGCGGTGGCGTCGCGGGGCGGAGCGGCCCCCGGACGAGGCGGTGACCTCCGGCGGTGCCGAAGTGGTGCCCTATGACTCGGAGTTCGCCGATCGCGCGTCCATCGCGAGGTCTCCAGCGACCGGCAGCGTTTTCGGACGCGGGCTGCTGATCGCCCCGCCGGGCGGCCCGTCCGGTGTCTCACCCGGTGGCGCACCGGGTGGATCGTCCGGCGACCCGGCGCGCGACATATCCGGCCACGGGCCCGGCGACGATTCCGGCGGTCGGCGCGGCAGCGCCCGGCACGCCCGCCCCCGCGTGCGGCGTCCGAGGCGTGAGTTCCGGGTCAGGCTGCCCCGCGGCCGCCTCCGGGTGCTCGCCATCGGCGTCCTCGTCGCCGCGTTGCTCGGCGGACTCGCGACCGCGGGTGCGTTGCTGGCCCCCACGCTCGATCCGGGCGACGGCGAGCGGAAGCCGTTCGGTGCGGGGGGCGCGGCGCCCATGGCGGCGCCGCCGCTGTCCGCAAATGCGGGCTACTTCCGCGTGGTGCAGGGGCCGGACGGACGCTGGCTGTTCCGCACACCGGACGGGCTGCCCTTCTACTCGGTCGGCGTCAACGCCGTGCGCAGCCAGGAGGACGTCGAACGCGGCACCGGCCGCTGCCCCTACTGCGAGACCGTGGCCACCGGGTTCTCCTCCCCGCAGCAGTGGGCGGAGACGGCCGCGCGGCGGCTGGACGAGTGGGGGTTCAACACGCTGGGGGCGTGGTCGGAGACCGACCTGTTCCGAGCGCGGTTCGCGTACACGCCGGTGCTCGACCTGAGCGCTTCGGCACCCGCCGACGGCGCCGCTCGGGACTGGTTCGACCCCGCGTTCGAGGCGCACGTGGCGGGGGTCGTACGCGTGAAGGCGCTGCCGCGTTCGACGGATCCCAGCCTGCTCGGCTGGTTCCTGGACGACGAACTGCACTGGGGCCCCGACGGCGTGGCGCCGACGACGCTGCTCGACGAGTACCTGGCGCAGCCGGAGGGGACGCCGGGGCGGGTCGCCGCCGAGGCGCGCCGCGGTGATCCGCAGGGGTTCCTGCGGGACGCGGCGAGGCGGTACTTCGAGGTGACGACGGCCGCGCTGCGGGCGGTGGATCCGAACCACCTGATCCTGGGCGTACGTGCGACGTCGCACTCCACGCCGCCCGAAATGGTGCAGGTGGCGGGGGAGTTCGTGGACGTCTTCTCAGTCGATGCCTACCGTCCGACACCCGGGGCGGAGGCGCAGGCGGGCGGCGCGGTGGTGCCGGCGGCGCCGGATCTGCGGGACTTCCACGTGCTGAGCGGGCGTCCGGTGCTGGTCGCCGAGTTCTCCGCCCGGGCGGCGGACGCCGGTGTGCCGAACACGGTTCCGGCCGGGCTGCCGGTGGAGGAGTCGCAGGCCGCCCGCGCCGACCGCTACCGCGAGTACGTGGACCCGCTGTTCGCGGCGCCGTGGGTGGTGGGCCACCACTGGTACCGCTACGTCGACTCCCCGCCGGGCGGCCGGGCGGCTCCCGACGACGGGCAGGACAGCAACTTCGGCCTGGTCTCCGTCGGAGATGTGCCTTGGGAGCCGCTGGTCACGCGAATCGCCGCCACGAACGCCGGGGCCCCGGGCCGCGGGTGATCCGCCGTTAGTATCCCGGTATGACTTCCTGGGTGCGCCATGTGACGTTCGACTGCCGCGAGCCGTACGCCCTCGCGGGCTTCTGGGCCGATGCGGTCGGCGGCAGGCGGTCCGACGAGGACGCGCCGGGCGACGACGAGGTGCTGGTCGAGAGCGCGTCGGTCGGGCTGCTGTTCATCCGGGTGCCGGAGGACAAGGAGGTCAAGAACCGGCTGCACCTGGACCTCCAGCCGCAGGACCGCACGCGGGACGAGGAGGTCGACCGGCTCGTCGCCCTCGGGGCGAGGGTGTCCGACGACCGCCGCCGCCCCGACGGGGCCGGATGGGTGGTCATGTCCGACCCCGAGGGCAACGAGTTCTGCGTGGAGCGCAGTGCGGCGGAACGGGTGGCGACGGACGGCTGAAGGACGAGCTTCCGTACCGCCGCCCGGCGTTCGGTCGGGCTACCCGGCGATCTCCTTCAACTTCCGTACGTCGGCCGCCGGATCGTCACCGACCGGGGTGACGTTGAGCACCGTCACGCCTGCCTCCCGGTAGGCGGCCACCCGTTCGCGGACCCACGACTCGGGCCCGATCAGGTTGGTCAGCTCGATGAGTTCGTCGGGCAGCGCCGCCATCGCCTCCTGCTTGTGCCCGTCGAGGTAGAGCTCCTGTACGCGCCGGGCTTCCGCCTCGAAGCCGTACTTGCGCACCACGTCGTTGTAGAAGTTGCGGCCCTTGGCGCCCATGCCGCCCACGTACAGCGCGGTGTTCGGTCGGGCGAGGTCGCGCAGCGCCGCGACGTCGTCGCCGATCGCCAGCAGGCCGCCGGCGACCGTTTCCAGCGGCCCGAGTTCGGGGTCGCGCAGGGCGGTGCCCTCGGCGAGCGCCTTGCCCCAGACCCGGTCCGCGCGTTCCGGCAGGAACAGGAACGGCAGCCAGCCGTCCGCGATTTCGGCGGTCATCCGGACGTTCTTCTCGCCAAGTGCCGCCAGGTACACGGGGATTCGGTCGCGGACCGGGCGGGTCAGCATCTTCAGCGGCTTGCCGAGCCCGGTGCCCTGCCCGGCGGGCAGCGGCATCGGGTACAGGCCGTCGTTGGTGACGACCTCGCGCCGCCAGATGCGGCGGCACAGCCCGACGATCTCGCGGGTGCGTTCGAGCGGACGGTCGTACGGCACGCCGTGCCATCCCTCGATCACCTGCGGGCCCGACGCGCCGAGGCCCAGGACCGCGCGGCCGCCGGACACCGCGTCGAGTCCGGCGGCGGTCTGCGCGATCAGCGCGGGCGTGCGCGAGTAGATCGGCAGGATCCCGGACCCGATCGACACGTGTCGGGTGCGGGCCGCGAGGAAGCCGAGAACCGTGGGCGCGTCAAAGCCGTAGACCTCGGCCACGAAGACCATGTCGATCCCCGCGTCCTCCAGGGCCACCGCCTGATCGACGGTGGCCCGGACGTCGCCCGCGTACTGAAGGAAGGTTGCCAGCCGCACGGATCACTCCTCCTCGGGCCTGCGCCCGCTCGTGTCGATGGAGCGGCCGTCCGCGCACCCGCGCGGGGCCGCCGCCGTCGGCGCCGGGTCAGCGCGCGCGGTGGACCACGCGCGTCTCGGTGAAGCCGTACAGCCCCCAAGGTCCGTTCTCGACGCCGATGCCGCTCCACTTTGCCCCGCCGAACGGCTGGGCGGGAGACAGCGACAGGTGCGTGTTGACCCAGGCGGTGCCGACGTCCAGGCGCGCGGCGACGTCGGCGGCGCGGTCGCCGTCGCCGGACCACACCGAGCCGCCCAGGCCGAAGCGTCCGGCGTTGACCCGGTCGACGGTGGCTTCGAGGTCGCGGTACGCCACGACGGGCAGCGCCGGGCCGAACTGCTCCTCGTCGACGATGCGCGCGCCGTCGGACAGCCCCGCGAGGACGGTGGGCTCGAAGAAGTAGCCGCCGCCCTCGCCGACGGTGAGCGGGCTGCCGCCGGCCGCGGCCTTGGCGCCGCCGGCGAGCGCGTCGGCGACCAGGCCGCTGACCCGCTCGTACTGCGGCCGGTTGTTGACCGGGCCGAGTTGCACGCCCTCGGCGGTGCCCTCGCCGACCTTGACCGCGCGGGCCTGGGCGGCGAGTGCCTCGACGAGGTCGTCGTGCAGCGCCTCGGGCACGTACACGCGCTTGACCGCGGCGCAGACCTGGCCGTTGTTGGCGAACGCGCTCCAGAAGATCTTTCCGGCGATGGCCGACACGTCGGCGTCGTCGAGGACGATCGCGGCGTCGTTGCCGCCGAGTTCGAGGGTGACGCGCTTGAGGTCGGGGGCGGCGGACGCGGCGACGTGCTTGCCGGTCTCGACCGAGCCGGTGAAGCTGATCTTGCGGGCCAGCGGGTGCGAGGTCATCCAGCGGCCCAGCTCGTCGCCGCCGCTGACCGCGTTGACGACGCCCGCGGGCAGGACGTCCCGCAGGATCTCGCCGATGAGCAGCGTGGACAGCGGGGTGTACGGCGAGGGCTTGATCACCACGGTGTTCCCGGCCCGGAGCGCCGGGGCGATCTTCCAGAACGCCATGGTCAGGGGGAAGTTCCACGGGGTGATGGCGGCGACCGGGCCGAGCGGGCGGCGGACCACCTCGACCAGGCTGGTGGCGTCGTCCTTGATGATCTCGCGCGGGAGGTCGAGGTCGGCGTAGTAGTTCAGCCAGGCCGCGCCGGTGTGCACCTCGCGGACCGCGTCGCCGAGGGGCTTGCCCTGCTCGGCGGTGAGGATCGGGGCGATGTCGTCGGCCCGTTCGACGATGGCTTTGGCGCAGGCGCGCAGGGCCTCGCGGCGGGCGTCCTCGTCACGGCGCCACGTGGTGAAGGCCTCGGCGGCGGCGGTGAAGGCGGTGTCGAGCTGCTCGCGGGTGCAGTCGGGGGCCTCGGCGAAGACCGCCCCGGTGGCGGGGTTGACGACCCCGATCGTGGCGGAGGTGGCGACGGCTTCCCCGCCGATGGTCATGCCGGGGGTGGTCATGCCGGGCGCGGTGGCGGCCTGCGTCATGGGTGTCTCCGTTTCGCTGGGTTTCGCTGGGTCCTGCCGGTGGTGGTGCGTCCGGGCCGCCTCGGGGGGGAGGCCGCGCCGGATGAGGCACACGCTGAGAGTGACGATTGCCGCACAGGCGTACGAAGTCCAGAGTGCGCGGTGTGCAGTCGGTGTGGTGTGCGGCATGCGGCGGTGGGGCGCGGGCGTCGGGGACGGGACGCGGGTGGGGGTGGACGGCGTGGCGACCGGCGTGGTGAACGGCGTGGTGAACCGTGTCGTGCGGTGTCGTGCGGGGGTCGTGCGCGGGGTCGCGAAGGTGCTCGTGAACGGGCTGCCGCGGGCCCGGAATTGATGCCGACCCAGTGGTCGGATTTCCGTCCCTTAAGTCGGTTGGTGTCTTGACAGGGCTCGGTCCGGGCGGGCTAGGGTGACCTGAACGATCGTTCAATAACTCTGCGTCGAGGGAGATTCCACCCCATGGCCACCGCAGTGATCGTCGACGCCGTACGCACGGCCTCCGGCAAAGGCAAGCCCGGGGGAGCGCTGTCCGGCACGCACCCCGTCGCCCTGCTCGCGGACGTGCTGCGGCACCTGGTCGACCGCAACGGCCTCGACCCCGCGCTGGTCGACGACGTCATCACCGGGTGTGTCTCGCAGGGCGGCGACCAGGCGCTCAACATCGCACGCAACGCGGTGCTCGCCGCGGGCTTCCCCGAGTCGGTGCCCGGCACCACCGTGGACCGGCAGTGCGGGTCGAGCCAGCAGGCCGCGCACTTCGCGGCACAGGGCGTGATCGCCGGGGCGTACGACATCGCCATCGCGGCGGGCGTCGAGTCGATGAGCCGGGTGCCGATGGGCTTCACCGCGCAGGGCCGCAATCCGCTGGAACCGCTTGCGGTGCGCTATCCGGACGGGCTCGTCCCGCAGGGCTACTCGGCGGAACTCATCGCCGCCCGCTGGAAGTTCGACCGCGAGACGCTGGACGAGTTCTCCGCGCGCTCGCACCGCCTCGCCGCCGAGGCCGCCGCGTCCGGGGCGTTCGACCGCGAGATCGTGCCGGTCCACGTGGTGGGGCCGGACGGCGCCGACGTCGTCTTCGACCGCGACGAGACGATCCGCGCGTCGACCACCGTCGAGGGGCTGGGCGGGCTGAAGCCGGCCTTCTTCAACGAGGCGATGGCGCAGCGGTTCCCGGAGATCAACTGGCATATCACGCCCGGGAATTCGTCTCCGCTCACGGACGGCGCATCGGCGGTGCTCATCATGAGCGAGGAGAAGGCGAACGCGCTCGGCCTGACCCCGCGGGCCCGCTTCCACGCGTTCGCGGTCACCGGCGACGACCCGCTGCTCATGCTGACCGGCGTCATCCCGGCCACCCGCAAGATCCTGGAGCGGTCCGGCCTCTCGGTCGACGACATCGACGTCTTCGAGGTCAACGAGGCGTTCGCGCCGGTTCCGCTGGCCTGGGCCAAGGACACCGGGGCCGACCTGGAGAAGACCAACATCCGGGGCGGCGCGATCGCTGTCGGCCACCCGCTCGGCGCGTCCGGCGGCCGCATCCTGGCGACGATGCTGGGCGTGCTGGAGGCCACCGGCGGGAGGTACGGGCTCCAGACGATGTGCGAGGGCGGCGGCATGGCGAACGCCACCATCATCGAACGACTCTGACGGGGCGTCGGAGGGGTTTCGGTCGAGGAGGTCGCCCGTGCGTACACCGGTCACCGAACTGCTCGGCATCGACCTGCCGTTGCTCGCGTTCAGTCACTGCCGCGACGTCGTCGCCGCGGTGACGAACGCAGGCGGCTTCGGCGTCCTCGGCGCGGCGTCGCACACCCCGGACCAGCTCGAACACGAACTCGACTGGATCGACGCGCACGTCGCCGGACGGCCGTACGGCGTCGACCTCATCGCCCCCGCCACCTACGCGGGCAAGGGCGAGGGGGGCGATCCGGTCGGTCTGTGGGACCGCATTCCGTCCGAACACCGCGGATTCGTGGGCGAGTTGCTGGCCTCGCACGGCGTGGAGCCACCCGAGCCGCCCGCTGCGGGGCAGCGCCGCCGTCCCGGATTGACCGAGGAACACGCCCGCGACTGCCTCGACATCGCGTTCGCCCACCCCATCCGGCTGATCGCGAACGCGCTCGGCGTCCCGCCCGACGACATGGTCGCGCGTGGCAAGGCCGAGGGCGTGGCGGTCGCCGCGCTCGTCGGCACCCGGCGGCATGCGGTACGCCAGGTCGAGGCGGGCGTCGACCTCATCGTCGCGCAGGGCACCGAGGCGGGCGGACACGTCGGCGAGGTGGCGACCATGGTCCTCGTGCCCGAGGTCGTGGACGCCGTGGCCGAGGCGGCCGTGGTGAACGGGCGCGAGCCGGTGCCCGTCCTCGCGGCCGGCGGCATCGTCAACGGCGCCCAGATGGCGGCGGCCCTGGCCCTGGGCGCGGCCGGCGTGTGGACGGGGTCGGTCTGGCTCACCTGCGAGGAGGCGGAGACCGCGCCCGCCACCAAGGCCAAGTTCGTCGCGGCGACGTCGAGCGACACGGTGCGCTCGCGCTCGCGTACCGGAAAGCCGTGCCGGCAGCTCCGGTCCGCGTGGACCGACGCGTGGGACGCGCCGGAGGCGCCCGACGCGCTGCCCATGCCGATCCAATCCCTGCTCAGCGAACCGGCGTTGCGGTGCGTGGACCGGCTCGCTGAGGGCGGCCACGAGGGGGCGCGGGAGTTGGCGACGTACTTCGTCGGGCAGGGCGTCGGCATGATGAACCGGGTGCGGCCCGTGCGCGAGGTCGTGTACTCCATGGCCGAGGAGTTCGCCGAAGCCGTCGAGCGGGCGGGCGCGTTCCTGGCGGAGTGAGCGTTCCGCGACCGCGTTTCGCGGCTGGGCTCCGCGATTGCGCTGTGCGATTGCGCTCCGCGGCTGAGCTCTGCCGCTTGTGCTCCGCCGCTGCGTTTGCTCCTGTGTTTGCTGCCGCCCCGCGGGTGCTCCGGCGTCAGCCCTTGGGGCGGTGGCCGACGCTCGCGAGGGCGATCACGACGTACCGGTCCGCGATCTGCTGGGGCGTCAGGGGGCCGTCCATCCGGTACCAGTTGGCCACGGCCTGCGCCATCGTGAGCACCGCGCGCCCGGCGTCCACCGGATACGGGGTGGTGAACTCGCCCATCTCGACGGCGTCGCGGACACTCGACTGCACGAGCGCCTCCAACTCGTCGCGCAAGGAGATGTAGTGCGCCCGGTTCTCCGGTTCAAGGCTGCGCATCTCGGTGTCCAGGAACGCCATCGGCGCCCGGTTCGCCATATACAGCACTATGCACTCGACGAGCGCCGAGAAGCGGTCGACCGGGTGGTCCCCGGCCTCCGCGACGGCCGTACGGCAGCGGCCCAGCACGGCGTTCATCGAACCGAGCAGCAATTCGACCAGCAGCGCCTGCTTGTTCTGGTAGTGGTAGTACAGCGCCGGGACGGTGACGCCGACCCGGCGCGCGATGTCGCGCACGGTGGTGCCGTGGTAACCGTGTTCGTCGAAGGCGTCGAGCGACGCGGCCAGGATGGGCGGCAGCTTGATCGGCTCGTACGCACGCCAGTCGGTGTGGCCGTCGGCTCGCAGATCCGTCACCAGCTCGGCCATCGCCCGTCCTCCGATCCACCGCCGCCCGCGCGACGCGGGGCGGCCCGGATCCAGAGTCTAGCGAGCGTTCGCTACGGGTAGCGGGGGAGCCGGTGTGATGCAGGCGTTCAATGACGCCCCGTCAGGCAACGCTACGCGCAGGGGGAGTGCGGCGTGAGGGGCCTGCCGCGCGCACGTGCCTGCCGCCGGTGCTGTGGCCGCGCTGGTCGGCGGGAACAGGTGAACCCTTCCGGTCACGGCACGAGGTCCGGGATGCCCGCGAGTTCGGTGCGCGACAGGATGCCCAGCTTCGGGTAGGCCTTGTAGAGGTGGTGTCCGACCGTGCGCGGGCTGAGGAACAACTGCGCGGCGATGTCCCGGTTGGACAGGCCCTGCGCGGCGAGCCGGGTGATCTGGAGTTCCTGGGGCGTCAGCACCGCCGCCGCCCCGTTGGGCGACACGTTGGCGGCGGCGTTGCGGTTCGCGCCGCCCGACCCGGTGGCGTCGAGTTCGGTACGCGCGCGCTCCGCCCACGGCCGCGCGCCCATGCGTTCGAAGTCCTCCAGGGCGAGGCGCAGGTGCTCGCGCGCGTCGGACTTGCGGCGCATGCGGCGCAGCCACTCGCCGAACAGCAGTGCCGTGCGGGCGCGTTCCATGACGCGGCGTTCGGGGTCGTGGAGGGCGAGGGCCGACGTCCACAGCTCCTCGGCGTCGGCGTCGTCGGCGAGCAGGGCCCGGCAGCGCAGCACCATCGCGTCCGCCCACGGGCGCCGCACGCGCCCAGCCCACTCCTGGTAGCGCGCGAACTGCTCGGCGGCCCGCTCCGGTTCGCCGATGCGGACGGCGGCCTCGACGAGGTCCGGCGTGCTGCGGGTCGAGCAGATGTGGTGGCGCAGCGGCTCCCGGGTCAGTTGCCCAAGACGCGTGACCGCGGAGGCGGCCCGGCCGAGTCCCAGGTCCAGCAGGCCCATTGCCCAGTACGTCCAGGGCATGCCCGGGGCCATGGCCCCGCCCGCGCCGGTGGCCAGCGACTCGTCCGCGGCGCGGCGGCAGGCGTCCTCGTCGCCCTCGACCGCGCGGACGAGGGCGAGCACGCTGTGGAACTGGCTGACCCACTGCTGTTGCCCGGTGTCATGGGCAAAGCCCAGTGCCTCACTGGCAGTTGCCAGCGCTTCGGCGTGCCGTCCGTCGAAGATCTCGGCCTCGACCTGGAAGAACAGGAGCGTGGGGAGGCGTCCGATGCCGCCCTGGCGGCGGCTCTCCGCGACGAGTTCGGCGGCGAGGTCGTAGGCGTCGGTGTCCTGGCCCTGGGTGAGTGCGACGCCGCAGAGCATCTGGAGGACGCGGGCGTCCACGGTTCCGGCGGCGCGCGCGGCGGCGACGGCGTCGGCGAGCGGGGGAGTGGGGTTCGCGGGAGGCGCGGCTCGGTCGTCCGAGTCCGGGGTCTGTCGGGCCGGGCCGACGGCGAGGCAGTCGACGAGGTAGCGCGCCACGGGGCCGATCGGGTCGTCGTCGGGCAGCATGAGGGCGTTCAACCGGACCACCGTGGCCTGGAGTTCGTCCTCGTTGATGTACCACGCGGTGTGCAGCGCCTGGACCAGGAGCCGGGCGGCCGCACCGGGCTCGATGTCGGCCACGTCCTCGGCGGCGCCGACCAGCGTCTTGTGCGCGCTGGGGAACGCGCCGTGCCAGAAGTCGGCGAGGCCGTGGACGAGGGCGAGCGTCGCGCGTACCTTCGGATCCTTCGCCTGGGCGGCGCTGCGGGACGCGAACTCCCTTGCCCTGTCGAGCTCTCCGGCCTCGGACGCCCACTGTGCGGCGAGTGCGAGCCGGTGCACGCGCCGGTCCTGATCGACCGTCAGGCGTGCGGCGTACTCGTACGCCCGTGCCGCCGCCCCGTATCCGCCGCGCTCGCGCGCCCGGTCGGCGGTGGCGTCCAGGGCGTCGGCGACACCCTCGTCCGGCCCGGTCGACGCGGCGGCGAGCTGCCAGGCCCGGCGGTCGGCCTGGTCCGGGGTGCGCAACGCGTCGGCCAGGGCCCGGTGCGCCGCCAACCGGCGGTCGAGCGGCGCGCGTTGGTGCACGGCCGCGCGGATCAGCGGGTGGCGGAAGCGCGGCGTACCGTCGACGACGCTCAACAGCCCTGCGGCGTCGGCCGGTTCGAGGTCGCTCGCGGCCGCGCCGAGTGGTTCGGCGGCGCGCAGCACCACGCCGATGTCGCCCGAGTCGTCCAGCGCGGCGAGCAGGAGGAGCGTCTGCGTGGCGCTCGGCAGCCTGCTCACCTGCCCGTGGAACGCCAGTTGCAGGCGGCTCGTGAGCGGAAGGGCACCGGGGCGGAAGACGGCTGACGGGTTGTCACCCGCGAGCGCGACCGGCAGTTCGCGCAACGCGAGCGGGTTGCCTCCCGCTTCGGCGAGGACGCGGTAGCGCGCGGTCGGCGACAGGTCGGCGGCGTGGGCGTCGAGGAGTGCGCCGGCGTCGGCGGGCGGCAGCCCGGTGAGGCGCAGTTCGGGCAACCCGGGTGCGGGGAACGAGCCTTCGCCGTCGCGCGCGCCGAACACCATGGCGATGCCCTCGGCGTGCAGGCGCCGGGCCGCGAAGACCAGGGCGTCGGACGAGACGCGGTCGAGCCACTGCGCGTCGTCGACGAGGCAGAGGAGCGGCCCGTCGCCCGCGTACTCGGAGAGCAGGGTCAGTACGGCGAGGCCGACGAACATCGGCTCGGGGGCCTCGCCCGCGGCCAGCCCGAGGGCGGCGTCGAGCGCGCGGCGCTGCGGTTCGGGAAGGGCGGGCAGGTGGGCGAGGGCGGGGCGGAGGAGGAGCGAGAGCCCGGCGTACGGCAGCTCGGCCTCGAACTCGACGCCGCTGCCGCGGACCACCGGCATCCCGGCGGCCTCCGCCGTGTCGACGGCGCTCGCGAGGAGCATCGTCTTGCCGATGCCGGGTTCGCCGCGGACGACGAGCACGCCGCTGGCCCCCTCGCGCGCGTCGGCGAGCAGCGCTTCGACGGCGGCGCGTTCCGCGGTCCTCCCGTGCATCATGCCCGGCACGTTACCTGCCGGATTGCCCGTCCGGCGAAGGGCGTACCTATTGGCCGGCCGGGGCCGCGCGGCAAGTACCTATACGCGACCGATTCCCGGCGCCGTGATCGTCCGTAGCTTCTTGACCTGCGGAAAGCACCGCGGAAACGCGGAGAACGAACACCGGGGGCGGGCCGTGGGACGGACCCGCCGGAAGCGAAGGACGGACACCATGACCGCCAGCAACGCCATCGACTACACCGCCGTCGCCGAGCGCTACATCGCCGCCTGGAACGAGACGGACGCGGTCAAGCGCCGCGAACTGCTGGAGGCCGCGTTCACCGAGGACGCGGCGTACACCGACCCGCTGGCGGACGTGGCGAGCCGCGACGCGCTCGACATGGTGATCGGCGCGGTGCAGGGCCAGTTCGCCGGCCTCGTGTTCACGCTGGGCGGGCCGGTGGACGGGCACCACGACCTCGTGCGGTTCACCTGGAACCTCGGCCCCGCGGGCGGTGAGGCGCTGGTCGTCGGCTTCGACGTCGCGCAGATCGCGGCCGACGGGCGGGTGTGCAAGGTCAGCGGGTTCCTCGACAAGGTGCCTGCGGGGCTGTGAGCTCCCCGCGGGCCGTGCGTACCGCGGGGTTGAGCTCCCGCGGTCACGGCGGCCGCGGCGGGGTGGGGCCCCGCGGCGGCGTGGACCGCCGCGGGGCCTGAGCGCGGGGCGGGCCACGAGGGGCCGACGACGCGGTCCGTTGCGGGCCGTCCCGTGCTCGAACGCCGCACTTGCCTCGGACTGCTTTGCTCTGTGGGCCCGCTTCGACTTGCCGACTTTGCGTGCCGGTATGCCGGGCGCCCTGCCCGTGCGCCTGCCTGTCCGTGCGCCTGCTCGCATGCCCGACTGCCCGTGCGCCCACCTGCGGATTCGTGCGCGTACCGCCTGAACCGACGTCCCGAAAGGACCTCCACCGTGTCGACCACCACGACGCCCCGCGGCGCAGCCGGTGCACCCGCCGCCGCGCCGCCCGCAGCCGAACGCGGCCCCTCGTGGGGAACGCTTCTGGTCCTGCTCGCCGGGGTCTTCATCACCACGCTCGACTTCTTCATCGTCAATGTCGCGATACCCGCGACGCAGGCCGACCTCGGCGCCGGTGCGGCGGCCATCCAGTGGGTCGTGGCAGGCTACGGCCTGGCCCTCGCGGCGCTGCTGATCACCGGCGGCCGCCTGGGAGACATGGTCGGACGCCGCCGGATGTACATGACCGGCATGGCGCTGTTCACCCTCGCCTCGGCGGCCTGCGGCCTGGCCGGGAACCCCGAGATGCTGATCGCGGCCCGGGTCGCGCAGGGCGCGGCGGCGGCGCTGCTGATGCCGCAGGTGCTCGGGATCGTCAACATCGTGTACACCGGGCCGTACCGGGCGCGGGCCTTCATGGCGTACGGCCTGACCATCGGCTTCGCCGGGGTCTTCGGCCAGCTCATCGGCGGCGGACTGATCGAGATCGACCTGTTGGGGCTCGACTGGCGCAGCATCTACTGGATCAACGTGCCTGTCGGCGTCGCGGTGCTGCTGGTCACGCCGCGCCTGGTGCCCGAGTCGCGCGGTGCGCGCGGCACCCGTCTCGACTTCGTCGGAGTGGTGTTGGTGACGGCGGCGATGGTGGCGACGGTGCTGCCGCTCGTCCAGGGCCGCGAGCAGGGCTGGCCGCTGTGGACGTGGCTGTCGCTGGGGGCGGCGCCGCTGCTGGTGGCCGACTTCGTCTGGTATCAGCGGAGGCGCGCGGCTCGGGGCGGGACGCCGCTGATCGACATGGTCATGTTCCGTGAGCGGTCGTTCTCGGCGGGGCTGGGTGTGATGCTGGCGTACCAGCTCGCGATGGCGTCGTTCTTCCTGGTGCTCGCGCTGTACTTGCAGATGGGCCACGGCATGAGCGCGCTGAACTCCGGGCTGCTGTTCGTGGCGCTGGGCGCGGGCTACTTCCTCGGCGCCACCCAGGCCGAGAAGCTCGCCGCGCGGCTGGGGCGGCAAGTTCTCACTCTCGGTGCCGTTCTGACCGCTGTCGGCTATGTCGTGCTTGCGGAGACCGTCGGTGCGATCGGTGCCTCGGGGGCGGTCGGGTGGCTCATCCCGGGGCTGGTCGTGTCCGGGTACGGCATGGGCGTCGCGCTCGCCCCGATGTCGGCCATCGTGCTCGCGGGGGTTTCGGAGCGGTACGCGGCCTCGGCGGCGGGCGTCCTGAACACCGCGCAGCAGGTCGGCAACGCGCTCGGGGTGGCGCTCGTGGGGATCGTGTTCTACGGGGAGCTGGGGGCGGGGCTGGAGCCGAACGACTACGCGCACGCGTTCACGTGGGCGCTGATTCCGCTGGTCGGCTTCTGCGTCGGGACGGCGGTGCTGGTTCAACTGCTGCCGAAGGTGCGGGGCGCGGGGGCCGAGGGGGAGGTCATGATCCCGGCGGGGTAGACGGGGCGTTGGACGCGCGTAGATGGAGTGGTGTCGGTCGGCGCGCAGGTCGGGATCGCCGATCAGGGCCGTAGGTCAGAATTGCAGGTCGGGATCGCCGGTCAGGGCCGCAGGGCCGCAGGTCAGGACCGCAGGTCAGAACCGCAGGTCAGGACCGTGGAGGGGGGGGGGGGGGGGGGGGGGGGGGGNAGGGCCGTAGGTCAGAATTGCAGGTCGGGATCGCCGGTCAGGGCCGCAGGGCCGCAGGTCAGGACCGCAGGTCAGAACCGCAGGTCAGGACCGTGGAGCGCCGGAGGGCTGGACGAGCCCTCCGGCGCTCTTGCGTCGTCTGTGGCCCCGTGCGGCGGCCCTTGTTGCGGCCATCTCCGTCTCCGGGCCTCTGGCGCGAACAGTCACCGAGCCGCTACTCAAAAAGACCTATTCAGTGCCAAATGGCCTCGGGTTAGGCTGGATTTGATCGATTGCTCCAGGGAGGCCGGCATGGCGAACACCGAACTCCGTCCGCTCACCCCGGTCGCCGGGTTCCCGTTCCCCGTCTTCGCGAGTGCGGGTTGCGAGATCCGGGCCGAGGAACTCGCGGCCCGTACCGAGCGCGTCATCGCCTGGATGACCGACGCCCTGCACATAGCACCGGAGTTGCGGCTCAACGTCGCGGATGCCGAGGACTGGTCCGGCGTCACCGACATGCCGCTGTACGGCATGCCCCGCACCATCGCCGGAGCGACCACGGTCGGACCGGGCGAGGCACCCTTCTATGCCGAGCAACTGGCCTCGTACGAACCGCACATCAGCGCGGCGACGCGGGCCAACCTGCGCGAGGAGTACGGGGAGCCGGCGTCCCTGGTCCCGTACTACGAGGCCATCCACGTACACGAGTTGACGCACCTGTACCACCAGCAGGACTGGGCGTCGTATCCGGACCTGTGGCTGGTCGAACTGCATGCCAACATGGGCATGGTCGGCTATCTGGCCGAGATGGAACCGGACATGCTCCCGGCGATGCACGCGCTGACGACGGTCGTGTACGACCTGCCCGCCGACAGCATGCGCTTCCGGACCCTGCCGGACATGGAACACGCCCTGGAAAACGGGCTGTTCAACTACTCCTGGTACTTCTTCCACCTCACGCTCGCGGCGGAGGACCTCTGGGAGACCGGCGGCACCAGGCTGTTCCGGCGCCTGCACGAGTACGTGAGGGCCCGTCAGCACGCCGCGGCCCCGGGGCCGGTGACGCGCGACGAGATGTGGGCGGTGCACCCCGCGCTCGCGCAGACGATGGACGAGTGGCCGGGAGCGGACATCGCATCGTCCGCCGAGATGCCCGCACCGCTCGAACCCACGGACTGACCGGGGCGGGCCACTGTTGACTCTTGTTCAAAACCGGTCCTGGTCTGCGATTGCGAGACGGCGCCTGCATGAATTCCGGCGCAGTCGCCACACATGTACGACACCATCGCACCACGGCACGAGTTTGCGGCCATCCGGTGTTTCCGAGCCATGTCGGACGGGCGGTCGAGCAAGCCGGGAACGGTAGTTCGGTGCGGCCGTGTGCGCTGTTCCGCGGCCGCATGCGAAATCGGCTCCGTCTTCCGCTAATGCAGGAACTCCGCTGAATTGCGGCGGGCTGCGCGGCACCCCTCTGCTCGGTACGGCGCGGCGGATTCCCGCACTACCCCCATGATGCGCGGTAGTTGATCCGAACATGCCCGGCAGGCGGGTGTTCGCGGCACGTGGCACATCTGTACTGGGCGCGTTGGCACGTGGCAGCTCTGCACTCGGCGACCTTGCGCGGGGCATCTCCGCGCGTGCCACCTCTGCACTTGGCACCCCTTCACTCGACACCCCTGCGCGGCCCGGGATACGGCCAGATCGACGGGAACATCGGGAGGTACCAGACGTGACCGGCGACAGCGACTCGGCGTTCGGCCGGGTCATCGCGAAGTTGAGGATCGACGAGAAGCGGTCGAAGGCGGTACGAGCTGGCAGCGGTCGGTCGCGGTCGGCGCGGCAACGTGACGATCTACGTCACGCGCTTGTACGGCTGCATCGAAGGGCTGATCTGCCTGACCTTCTCGGGTGACGGATTGCCTCTGCCGCCGACCATCCCCCCCGTTCATATTCATGACGCGCGTCGAGGCCGATCAGGCGCTGGTCACCGCGGACCAAATCACCACCGACAACCTGTCGATCCGCACAACCTAGCCGTCGTCAACTCACGTACTCTCCACGGCGCTTCGCCACCACTTACCCGACAACCCCCACGACACCAGCTGTCAGATTGACCCCCAAACCCGCCACCGCCACCAGCGCAAGCGTCACAGCAGGCCCGACCCCCGACCCATCCATCGTCAGTCCCGCCGCCGCGAACACCCCGTCTCCACCCACCAGTTCATGGCGCGCAGGCGGAAGGATGATGCGCTCGACCCGCCCCACCACATCCGCACGCGCGATCGTGCCCCCGACGCCATCCGCCACGTGCGCGCGGGAGTCGTACGACGTGGTCCGCGCGTCCCCCAAGACGAACAACCGCCCGTCCGGGACCGTCACTTCGAACTCCACCGCCGACGGGCGAACCCCAGCGGCGAGGTAACTCTCGTTCAGGACAAGCCCGTTAACGCTCACGTGCCCCTGCTCGTCGCAGCACGCGACGACATCCCCGTCGACCCCCACCACCCGCTTCACGAACTCCTGCCCGCGACCGTGCGACCACCCCTCCGCCGTGAACACCACCACATCCCCGCGCGTGACGCCGCCGCCCCCGCTGTCGCGCACAAGCAGCCGGTCGCCGCCCCGCAGCGTGGGCTCCATCGACCCGGAGGGAACCGCGTACGTCCTATAAAGCACAAACGCCAGCACGAACGGCACCGCCACCAGCACAGCCCCGATCATGTGGACGACGATGAGCCACCGTCCGAGCGCGGACCCCCGTACCGCCACAGCCGTCCCCAGTCCGCCGCCGCTCCGTCACGTCCCGTCAATGCGACGCTACCCAGCCCGCCCCCGGCTGCACCCCCGTGAACATCGCACGCCCCTCGCACGTTGTCCCCTTCGTGGTCGGCCGCACATCGTCCGCAGCGACGCGCGTCGGCTACAAATCAGGTGTGACTTCTCGGAACGGAGTGGGCGGACGATGACCAACCTGGCCCCGGGGGCCAACCTCGCACTGCCGGACGGCGCGCTGACCCTGCGCGTGCCCGGCCCGTACGACCTGTCCCTCCTGATCACCGACGACTCGGGCCGTGTCCGGGGCGACGCCGATTTCGTCTTCTTCAACCAGACCACCGCGCCCGGCGTACGCCTCCAAGGCGACACCGCCTCCGTGACCCCGCGCTCTCTGCGCCCCGGCGCGACCTGCGTCACCCTCGTCGTCAGCCCCGCCGACCCCGCCACCCGCCTCGGCAGCCTCCCCACCCCGAACCTCACCGTCACCGACCCCCGCGGCACCACCCTCGCCCGCTTCACCCCCCACCCCGTCAACCACGAGACGGTCCTGCTCCTCGCCGAGCTGTACACCCGCAACAACACCTGGAAGATCCGCGCCCTGGGCCAGGGCTACGCCGACGGCCTCGCCGGTATCGCCCGCGACTTCGGCGTGGACGTCATAGACGAGCCCACGCCACCCCGCCCCTCCAGCCCGCCGAGAACCCCCGCCCCCACGCCGGGCGCCGCCCACCCCTCCACCCCACCCCTCACCCCCATGCCGCCCGCCGATGGCAGCAACCCCTTCGGCCCCCGCCCGACCACGCCGGCCTTCCCCTCCCAACCGACTGCCTCGGCCGCCCCACGCACCCCACCCGCACCGCCCTTCCCTCCCGCCCCAGCCGACATCACCCGCTTCCGCTCCGAAGTGATCGCCCTTACCAACGCCGAACGCGCCAATCACGGCATGGGCCCCCTCTCCGCCGAACCCCGCCTCACCCAGGCAGCCCAAGCCCACAGCGACGACATGGCCGCCCGCGACTACTTCGACCACGCCGGCCTGGACGGCCGCCAACCCGCCGACCGCGTCCGCGCCACCGGCTACGACTACAGCCGCGTCGCCGAGAACATCGCCGCAGGTCAGCCCACCCCCGCCGACGTGGTCGAAGGCTGGATGAACAGCCCCGGCCACCGCGCCAACATCCTGACCCCGGAACTCACCCAGATCGGCATCGGCATCGCCCACGGCGGCTCGTACCGCATCTACTGGACCCAAGTCTTCGGCACCCCCTTGGTCCGCCTCCCCGGCGTCACCTACCGCTGACCCCCAAACCACCACCCCCACCCCACATCCCACCCGCCCCCAGATACCGCGTCGCAGACCCCCTCCCAATCTTGGTATCGTTACTCCAGACAACGCGGCCCCAAGCCGCAGCAGTCACGTCCGGGTGGCGGAAATGGCAGACGCGCTAGCTTGAGGTGCTAGTGCCCGAAAGGGCATGGGGGTTCAAGTCCCCCCTCGGACACATAATTGCCCCACGAACCTCGGTTCCAGGGCAGCAGCGATCGGCACCCGCGCTTGGCCTCGGCCGAGGCGGGTGTTCGTCGTTTTCCGGGGTCTGCTTGTATCTGTCACCTTCCCTCTTTCTCGGCCCTGGCTGTCAATTGCGCGCTGACCGGTTGTCCGGTGCCGGTCGGCGCTGGGAGTCATCGTCCGATAACGATCCTTTCCTTCCGTTCGGTGTCCGCGGTCACCGTGCGACCGGCCTGGTCGTAGGTCAAGCCGATGCCGTCGGCGCGGAGGCGGGCGAGTGCGCCTGCCGGGTCCGGTGCCGTGTCCTCGCCGGTGCGCATCAGGTGGAGCGCTGGCAGATGGGCGAGGATCTGGTCTTCCCGGACGTACGGGTTCGGCGTCCGGTTTGGATCACGAGGCGTGGCGCTGGAGTGTCCGTGGCGGCAGCGGTACGCGGCGCGGCCGTTCGACCAGCAGGACTCCATGAGCCGGCTGCAGTGGCCACAACGCAGGAGTGCGGCGAGCTGGTACGTCCGCCCGACAGCCTTCTTCTCCGCTCGGATGGCCTGTGCGGCGACGAAGTCAGCTTCGCTGACCAGCGCTGGATGTGCCTGCGTTTCGGAGATCACCCACTCGTCGGGGGTATTGCGGCGCATCACGTCCCGGTGTTCGAGGGTGGTGTTGTCTGGGTCGATCAGTTCGTGGTCGGTGCGTTGTCGGTTCCAGACCTGGCGGCCGGTGTACCTCGGGTTGCTGAGGACGCCTTGGACCGAGGTGAGTGTCCAGGCAATCGCGGTGCGGTGCGGGTTGCGTTCGCGGTCGGTGGCGGCCGGGCACGGGACCTTCATGTCGTTCAGCGCACGGGTGATCCTGGCGACGCTGTGCCCGGCGAGGCGCTGTTGGAACATCCAGGTGACGATGGGGCCGGTGTCCGGGTCGACGTCCATGCGACGTAGCTGCACGCCGCGGCGGGCGAGTGCGCGGTTCGGGTGCGGTCCGGCGTCCACGAGTCGGTAGCCGTACGGCGGGCGGCCGCCAAGGTACCGGCCTTGGTCGCGGGCCTGGACCAGCATCGCGGTGCGCGCACGGATCCGGGTGCGGGTGACCTCGCGCTTGGCCAGAACACCGAGCAGGACCATCAGTTCGTCGTGGGCCGCGAGCTGCGGGCCGACTTCGCCGCCGAGCTCGGGCAGCCACACGGGCACGCCGTAACGCTCGAAGACCGGCGCCATCGCCGCGAACTGCTGCCCGGAGAAAGCGCGTTCGCTGGAACCGATGATGATGGCGTCGAATCCGCGCTCCGGGTCGGCAAGAGCGGTGAGCAGTGAGGCGGCCTCGGGGCGCCGGGCCCAAGGCAGCGAGCGGCTGTGGCCGNCGCTCGAAGACCGGCGCCATCGCCGCGAACTGCTGCCCGGAGAAAGCGCGTTCGCTGGAACCGATGATGATGGCGTCGAATCCGCGCTCCGGGTCGGCAAGAGCGGTGAGCAGTGAGGCGGCCTCGGGGCGCCGGGCCCAAGGCAGCGAGCGGCTGTGGCCGATGTCGAAGAACTCCGTCACGATCCGCCCGTGCCCGGAGGCCACGGCATCGGCGCGCAACCGCTGCCACGCCCGCGACGTCACCGGGTCCTGGTGGTCCTCGGTGGACACCCGGCCGTAGAACGCGAACCGCAGCCCGCCTGCGGCGGCTGCACCGTTCACGCGTGCTCCGGGCTGGCAGGCCCACGCGGCCAACTGGCCCCGCGCAGCCCCGGATTCGATCCGGCCCGACACCGCGCTCGCCGTTATGGCCATCCTCCAGAACGTCAACCGTCTTGCCCAGGAGCGTTTCCACGGCGTACCGGAATCCCACCGGCCGCCACGCCAGTTGGCCAGATCGAGCGATCCTTGTTTCGCTGCGGGCGCGTTGGGACAGCCGGAACCTCTCGGTGAGGTCACGGGCAACGAACACGTCTCTGCCAAGCGCAGCAGGACTGACCGAACCGTTGCACCGGCCAGCTTCTGCGTGATGTGCCCCGGGATGGATGGAGCCGGGTTGCTGGAGAATTGACCGTCCAGCAGCTTCCGGAGGCCGTCATGCCCCCGCAGTTATCCGCCCGAGTTCCGCCGCCGGGTCCTCGATCTGGTGGAGTCCGGCCGGAAGATCGCCGAAGTGGCGAAACTTCTCGGGATCAGCGATCAGACGATCTACTCCTGGCGCCGCCAGCACCTCATCGATACCGGACGGATGCCGGGCGTCCCCAGCACCGAGCAAGCCGAACTGGCCGCCGCCCGCAAGCGGATCGCGGAGCTGGAGGCGGAACTGGCCATCCATCGCCGGGCCGCCGAGCTGCTCGGGGAGACCACCTCCCCAAAAGGCGGTTCGAAGCGATCCGGGTGATGGCAAGGCGAGGGCCACTCCGTGCAGCGCGCCTGCCGGGTGCTGCACGTGGCGGAGTCGGGCTATTACGCCTGGCGCGACCGGCCTCCGTCGGCCCGCACCGTGCGGCACGCCTGGCTCACCGAGGCCATCATCGGCATCCACGCCGCCTCCCGCGGCACCTACGGTGCCCGCCGCGTCCACGCCGAACTTGACCTCGGATTAGGCATCCGGGTCCAGCACGGTTCGGTGGAACTGCTGATGCAGCGGGCCGGCCTGCAGGGGCTGCCCGGCAGCCGGCGCCCCCGGACGAAGCACGAAACCCCCTCCGCAGCGGACCTGGTCAACCGCGACTTCACCCGCAAGGCGCGGGACCAGCTGTGGGTCACCGACATCACCGAACACCCCACGTTCGAGGGCAAGGTGTACTGCGCGGTCGTCCTGGACACCTTCTCCCGCCGGGTGGTGGGTTGGTCGATCGACGCCTCAGCGAAAGCCGCGCTGGCCACCAACGCGCTGAGCATGGCGATCGGCAACCGCAGCCCAGAGCCGGGCGGCACGATCATCCACTCCGACCACGGCGTGCAGTTCGGCTTTTGGGCCTTCACCGAGCGCGCCCGCGCGTCCGGCCTGCTGCCCTCCATGGGCTCCATCGGGGACTGCGTGGACAACACGCTGATGGAGTCCTTCTGGGCCCGAGTGCAGGTGGAACTGCTCAATCGACGACGGTGGCGCACCCGCCTCGAACTATCCACGGCCCTGTTCGAATACCTGGAGATCTTTCACAACCGGCAACGCAGGCACTCCGCCTTGGGCATGCTCAGTCCAGTGGAGTTCGAACTCCGCACAAGACCAGTAGCGTGAAACCAAGCGACTCAGCTCCACCAAACTCGGGGCGGGCCGGGGAGTCCACCAAAGCCGGGGCGGTTCAGGTTGACGTCGGGTGGGGGATTCCTGGTGGCTGTCGTTCAGCACGTTTCCGTGCGCGTTCCGTGGCATGACTCGGGGTGGTCCGGGACCGTGTGTTTGGACCCGGAGGCCAACAGCTCGTGCGTTCTCGTCAAGAACATCAGCAAGAACCGCCAGGATGACCTGGAAATCCTGCATCCTGGCGTGCGGTTCCAGGATCTTCCCGGCGGTCTGCCGCCGTGCGTCGGGGAGAACGGCGGGTTTCTGAGCCCGCGCCCGCACACGCTGGTGCGGTCCCACCCATACGCGGGCAACGACGCCCTGAAGAACGTCGTCGAGACCGCTGCCCCGATACCGCCGTGGTCGCTGCATGCTGTGCCGTTCTTCTGGCTGAACGCTGAGAACCTCGTCGGCGAGGTGCTGCCCCAGCAGCCGGTGGACGACTTCGTCCCGGACCGGGAGGAGTGGGTCCGAGAGCAACTGAACTACCAGCCCGCCTGGGTGATGCAGGGGGACAACCAGAAGGCGGTCATCGACGCGTTCTTCCAGAACGTCACGCCGCACGAGTCGCTGGTCTTCATCTATGTGAAGCACTCCCCGTTCGACAACCAGCCACGACGTACGCTCGTCGGCGCGGCGTGCGTGGAAGAGGTGACGTTGCCGGGACGCTGGCAGACCAGCGGACCCACCGCCTTCCCCAACCACATGTGGGAGACCGTGGTCCGGCACACGCTTCGCCCCGACGGCACAGACGGCATACTGCTGCCAGTCCAGAACCTCGCCGCGCAGGCCGCCGACGGTGTTGAGAAGCCGTTGTCTTATCGAATGTGATCGCTGAGTTTCCGCTGGTCAGGCATGAAGTCCGGTGCTGTGCGGGA
>NZ_JBPKBH010000018.1:0-7573 GCF_051388915.1 Yinghuangia sp. YIM S09857
CCTCCCGCACAGCACCGGACTTCATGCCTGACCAGCGGAAACTCAGCGATCACATTCGATAAGACAACGGCTTCTGAAGCACGGGGACGGGATCCAGTACACGAGGTCCATGCGGCCCACGACCGAACTGGTATGGGATGTCTCGCACCTGTGCGCAACCGTTCCGCGAAGCCCACGGGCGGCACGCTGCGTGCAAGCGAGAGGCTGAGCGGCGGGGTGCAGTAGGGGTCGTGCCCCGGCGGGGTCTTCGTGTGTCGGGTTCGGGAGGATGGGTGGGTGAGCATCGAGGGGCTGGTTCCCGCGCAAAGCGTTTTGGCTGACGACCGTGATGTTGCCGCGGTGTTGGAGGGCGGCAGCCGGTTCAATGCTGCGGACGGCACGGTGTTCGTCCTCGGGGATGCCGCGACGGCGATGATCGTGGCAGCGGCCGACGACCTCCCGGTGAGTGGTGTGCGGTCGGCCGGTGAGGTTGCGGTGGTAGGCCCGCTCCCCGAGGCCCTCGTCCGTCGCATGGTTGCGCACTACCGGTGCCATGAGAGCGGTGACTTCGTCGATTGGCGGCTACCCGTCCATGTGTTCGTCCGCGTCGCGACCGGGCTGCTGTACATGGGCACCGCCAGCGACGAAGGACTGTCGACGGCCACCATGGCCGGGGAACTGGTCGAGCAGATAATGGAGTTGGTACCCGCCGCCGACCGCGCCCTGCTGGACGTGGTTCGGCCGATCGACGACAACGCGCCGCTACCTGGCGTGGACTGGCTCGATGCCGCGAGGCAGGACCGGGTGGCCGCGATGCGGGACTTCGTCACCGGGTGGCACTGGTCGACCTTCGGACTCGCGGAGTGCGTGATCGGCCCCGCGGCTGTCGACGGCCCGTTGCCGCGGGCGCTGGCCGAGTTGTACCGGTTGGCTGACGGCCGCCACCAGCACGTGCTCGGCGCGTACGAGACCATCCTGACTCCGGACGAGCTGCGGGTGAAACCTGCGACCGGCCGGCTGGAGTTCGGCTGGGGATGCGAAGGCGACTGGAGTTGGGCGTGCGATCTGGCCGAGGACGACCCGGCGGTGTGGTGGACCTGGGACGGCATCAAGAAGTTCACTCGGCGCGAGCCCGAGCGGTTGAGCGGCTTCCTGCTCCGACACGTCCTGATGCAGGCGGCGACCACGGCCATCTACCGGGCCGTCAGCAGCCGCCCTTATGCTCCAGCCTCGGTGATCGGCGAGGTGACGGCCGGCCTTGCCCGCGCCCCGGTCCAGTCGCTGGACTACGACGCCGGCCGCAGCGCGATCCACGTGGCCCCGGGCTTGGTCGTGATCGTCACGCACGTCACCGACGACGAGTGTTTCGTGACGGCCGGTGCGACGCATCGCCGTGCCCTGCGTCCGTTCGTCGGCCTGGACCTCAACTGGGACGAGTTCGCCGGCTGAGTACGCACGACACCGGCCCGATGCGGACGCGTTAACCGCGATGAACACTGCGAAGCGGCATCCGGCTGTATCTGGGCGGCACTCCGCCTATGACCTCGTTGTGTTGACGGTATCGGGGTGACTACGCAGCCAGTCCACAGTGAACTCGCCGTCGATACGGGCCCCGTGCACGAAGACGTCCCATTCGGCTTGGGTAAAGCGCACCGCCACAGCAGGTGCGCGTGCGTCAGTCATCGTTATGGTTTCGCTGCGATCACGTTTGAGCCTAAACGGCCCGGCCATTCCTGTCGTGAACGTGCTGTAGTCGACTGCTCCGTGGATGAGTTCGCGGAGGAACGCTTCCCACTCGGGGACGGGCACGATCAGCATCGGCCCGGATGGGTGGCGCAGTGTGGAGTTCTGCACGGCTACGAACGTGTCGTCGGTGGCGACTTCGACGCACGTGTTCGCGCCGTCGGTGCGGGCGCTTACACGCCAGTGGGTGAAGCGGCCGGGCATCAGCGCCTCCTCGTGGGGATTATGCGTACTCCTGTGCGATTTCGTCGATGAAAGTCTGGGAGTCCTCACGGGTCAGTGCCGCCGACAGCAGCTGGTTGAAGATGCTGTTGTGGCGGCGCAGGTCGCGGGGTTTCTCCAGGTAGAGGTTACCGGCGGAGCCTTCCAGGTAGACGACTTGGGGATCGGTTGGGTCGGGGAACTCGATGATGGTGAAGGGACCGTCGATCCCGGCGTGGGCCCCGGCATGGAACGGCAGGACCTGCACGGTGACGTGCGCGAGGCCGCCCGTCGTGCGGATATGCCGCAGTTGTTCGCGCATCACGTCTGGACCGCCGAAGCAACGACGCAGAACCGACTCGTCGATGACGATCCACAGGGCCAGGGGGTCGTCTCTGCGGAGCAACTGCTGACGTCGAAGGCGGAGTTCCACGCGGCGCCTGATTTCGTCTGGATCACCGTAGGTGCGCCCGGCGCGCAGAGCGGCGGTGGCGTAGTCCTGGGTCTGGAGCATGCCGGGGACCACGCGGTTCTCGTACACCCTCATGCCGGCTGCGCCTCCCTCGTAACCGAGGTAGCGCTCGAAGTCGGAGGCGAGGAAGTCGTCGTACTCGGACCACCAGCCGCGGCGTTGGCCTTCCTTCGCGAGTGCAAGCAACGCGTCTCGCTCGTTTCCGTCGGGGACGCCGTACAGGTCGAGCATTTTGCGCACGTGGATCATCCTCGGGGCGGCCTGGCCGGTCTCGATCCGGCTGACCGTGGAGGCGACGCGGCCGATGTGCTTGGCGACTTGGCCGAGGGTGAGGTCCTGCTCATCGCGTAGGCGTCGCAGCTCCATGCCGAGCTGTCTGCGACGCATCGTCGGACCCTGATCCAGCGTCATTTCGTCTTCCTCTTCAGCAAGTTGGCGTGTACCTCGGGTCCATCATCGTGGGTTTCCAGCATCGTGAAGCAAGTTCGGAGAGATTTCTGAAGACTCTCAATCGAATTGCTACGCAATTGCGCTTCGCGTGCGTACGGTGGTCGTGACATGCAGCGACGCGTGCCGGAAGGGGTGCGTCATGGACGAACTTGGTTGGTACGCCGTCACGTTCAGCCCGGAAGATCGGTCAGTCGGCAGGGTCCGCGCTCACGTCGCCGGGCTGTGCGCGACCTTCGGCATAGATCGGGACGGGCCAATCACCGCGATCAGCGAACTGGCGGCCAACGCCGTCGAATACGCGGGCGAGCACGGGGATTTCACGGTCGCCGCAGGGCAGCGGGCCGGGATGTTGTGGATCGTGGTCAGCGACCGCCTGCCGTGCACGATCCCGCTGGTGGACGACGTCGATCCGCTCGCGGAATCCGGCCGCGGCCTACTGCTTGCCCGTGCCGTGTCGGCGGCGTTCGCGTTCGGGCTCTGGGAACGCGGCAAGAGCATCGCGGTGGGCTTCCCGCTCACTGGAGCGTTGTCGTAAACAGCCCGAAGCCGTCAACTCGCGACGGAACAGACCAGCTTGCGCAGCTGCGAAAGCGCTCGGCGGTTCGCGCGAGCTCCAGTAACTGCTGAGCGAGGCCTGGCATGCGTACAGCGGCTCGGCTTCGCAACGGGTGCGACGAACCTGCCTTATCGGCAGAGGGAGTTCGTGCTGACCGCGCCCGGTTCGGTTCGGTGAACGTTTGCGGCTCAACGGGGCGAAATGTCTGGGACCGGACGGTCTGAAGCACACCAGCCGTTGCATGTGTATCTCGCGATGAGGCCGGTCGAGGAATTGCTGCTGGTTCTTCCGACGGCTTGCCTCGACCTCCTCCCGCGCGCGGGACCGGCCGTGTCGGGGCAGGTCCCCACCCACGCCGACCCCGCCGAACTCACCCACGACATAGGAGCTGTTAGGTGACCAGAACCTTCGTGCGCCTTCTCGCATGTCTGACCTCCATGCTCGTCCGCCATCAGCCGCGCGGTCGGCACCGGGCGGGGCAGCCGCCGAACTCGCCTGCGGTCACCTGGCCGTGTACGGCCCCGTCGGATCCGCCGACTGCGGAACTCCAGGCGCTGGTACAGGACCCGCCGCCTGCGTTGGTACGGCCGTACGTCCAGGCGCATGAGCAGCGTGTGCACCAGCGCCGGGCGCAGCGTCGGCGGCGGGTTGAGCTGTGGTTGGCGGTGCATGGGGTGGATACCGGGCCGCGCACGATCCACGGGTGGGTGGTGCCGCGGTGACGGGTTCCGTGTCTGGCGGTCAGGCGGGTCTTGCTGTCAGGGCGGCGGTGAGGGCGCCCGCGAGGAGGAAGGGGCCCATGGGGATCGTCGCCGGTCGAGGAGTGCGGCGGGCCTTGGCGGCCCCGGCACGCACCGCGACCGTGCCGGCGGCGAGGACGAAGGCGTACAGGACCGCAATCCCTGGCGTTGTCCAGGTGTCGGGTCCGAGGGCGAGACCGATGACCGCGACGAGTTTGGTGTCCCCGCCGCCGAACTGCCCGGTGGCGATGGTGAGTGCCGCGCCTGCGGTGAGCAGCGCCAGCGACGCGGCGACCGCGCGGACGAGCGCGGCGGGAGTTGCGTGCGTCACCGCGGCGGCGGCGATCACGCACAGCGCCCCCGCGTAGGTGACGGTCAAGTCCCGGTTGCGGAGCCGTTGTTCGGTGAGGTCGCTGTGCATCAGCCGTGGGGACGCGGCGGCAAGGACGAGCGGGGCGGCGTGATCGAGTTCAGTGCCGCGCCGTTCGACGAGAACCGCGATAGCGGCCCAGGCTGTTGCGGTGCAGGCGGCGGCCAGTGCCGCCGCATTTCCGCGGGGTCGACTTTGTCGGGCCGGCTGCTTCGCGTGCTTTGCGAACTCTCGGGACACGGCCTACGCCCGTGGGTGGAGGTCCGACGTTCCGGTGTGGGGTAGTCCGGTGTGTAGGAACGTGCCGTCGTCCCATTCGGTGCGGGTCCAGGCGAGGTCTTGGGCTGGGCGTTCGCGCCTGAGATGGCGGACGAGTGTGATGCTGCGGTCGGCGCGGGCCCGCTCGTGACGCCAGAGGCGTTCGGCCTCAGGCTTTTCGCGCAATCGGGTGACGATCTCGTTGAGCGGCTTGTCGTCGTGGTGGCGATTGGTGCTCCGCGCCGTCGGGCCCCACCCTGGGGGCGCGGCTGATCCAACGCTCCGCGTCGCTCGGCGCACCCCAGCCCACCAGGCCGACCGCGAACGGCGGCGCGAACGGAAAACGCTGCCCGACCCGCCCCTGTTCCTCCTCGTCGGAGCCGGCACTGCGGGCTCCGATCACCAGGCGGTCCCCGACGGGATGGCTGATCGTCGCCGGTACGCCCAACTCGTCGGAGAGTGCGGCGAGTTCGGGATGGGCGACCTGTGCCGCCTGTACGCTCGACTCCGCCGCACGACCGAAAGCGATGAGCGCGGGGCCCACGGTGAAGGTCCTGCTCGCCGGATACCGGCGGACCCACCCGGCGGCGACCGGGGAGGCGAGGACGGCGTGGCACGTTGCGCGGCTCAGGCCGACGTACCGGACCACGTCGGCGACGGTGGCGGGCTCTGCGGGCCGGGACGCGAGAAACTCGACCACGGCGATCACCCGGTCCGTGGACGGCGAAAGCGTCGCCGACCAGGCCGTTCCGTCCGGGTGGGTGCTCATGCCAGTCACGCCCTCGATCATCGGTCGGCCCGAGACGGCCGTTCACCGGTCCCAGGACATCACACGCCTACGAACCGCCTCGACCCACGGTGAGTCTTCGCAGGTCCGCAGGACCGTGCGGGGTCGAGGAGAGGCGACCCCCTGCGACCGGACGCGGGCTATCGGGATACTCATGCCGTCCCACTGTTGCGCCGGGCCATCCAGGCGGTTCGGCGTTCGCACGCTTCGAGGTGTCCCCATGGCTCTGCCGCTCAGATTCCGTCGCGCCGTCGTCCCGGTCGCCGTCGTGACGTCCGTGCTCATGCTCGCCTCGGCGTGCGGCGGTGACGACGACAAGAAGGCCGACGGCAGCCCCTCCGCCACGAAGACTTCGGCGGCGTCGCCCACCGGCACCGACGCACCGGCGTCGCCCGACGCCACGTCGCCGGCGGGCGGAAGCGGCAAGCCGTCGGCGACCGGCGGCACCGCGTCGGGAACGCCCCTCACCGAAGCGCAGTTGAAGAAGGTCATCCTCGGTCAGGCGGACGTGCCCGCGAACGTCAAGGTGGCCCCCTTCTCCGCCAACGACCAAGAGGCGCAGGCGGACGAAGCCTCCTGCCAACCGGTCCTGGACGTGTTGTCCGGCGGTGTCACCGCGGGCAAGGCCGCGGCCGACACCGGCAATCGGTTTCTGATCGACGACGACGAGAACGACGTCTCGGTGATCCTGCTCGCGTCGTACGCGAACGGCGGCGCGAAGAAGCTGGTGGACGACGCGACTGCCGCGCTGGCGTCCTGCGCCTCGATCCCCGCGTCCAAGGCCGGCAGCAAGGTGACCTTCACGACCGAGAAGGTCGACCTGACCAGCAAGGCCGACGCCACCCTCGGCATCGCGCTCGTCACCTCGGCGGGGAGCCAGTCGATCCCGACCGACTACGCCATCATCCAGGTGGGCGACATGCTGGCGATCTTCGTCAACCTGAACACGGAGACCGGCGAAGCGGAGATGCCCGATAGGCAGTTGCTGGACGCGCAGGCCGAGAAGATGCGTGCCGCGCACTCCTGATCCGTATCCGAACGATCCGAGAGTGGCGAGCCCCCGCCTGATCGGTGAGCGTCGACCGGAGCCGGTCTCCGCCGGAGGGCAAGACCGCCGGGGCGGGGCACCGCGCGGCGCGGTGCACCTTTGACGGGCTCGCGGCGCGGCGGGGCCCGGAACGACGGAAAGGTGTTCCGGGCCCCGCCGCGCGAGCGGACGTCGCCACGTGGACCGTCGTGGGGAACGGTTAGGTGGCTTGCGCCTGCGGGCGTGTTACGCGTGCCCGAGTCCTCCGGGCAGGCGTACGTTCATCCCGGACGGCGAACCGCCGGACACGGGTGCGGCGGACAGGTTCTTGGAGAATGCCGCCAGGTCGATCCTGCGGCGCGTGCTGGAGATCACCGGCACCGCGTCCCTGTTCGGGGGTTCCGCACTCGGCGAGGACCACACGGGCGCCGAGGAGTGGCAGGCCTCGGACGAGTGCCCCTCGGCGCGTCCCTCGCACGCGCCCCCGCGGTGAGCCGGGCGACTTGGTTCCGCACCGTGAGCGGGTGCCTGTGAGAATTGCGCCGATGCAGATCGATGTGACCACCACCGTGCTCGACGATCGGCAAGAAGTGCGCATCGTCCGGGTCGTCGGGGAGTTCGACACGGACGAGACCGAGGCCCTGGCCGGGCATCTCGCGCTCCCGCCCCAGGATGCCGCCGCCACGGTCGTGGATTTGGCTGCGGTCGACTTCGCCGATTCGTCGCTGCTGCACGCCCTTCTCACCGCGCGCCACGACCACCTGCGGGCGGGCGGTTCCCTCGTCCTCGCGGCGCTGTCCCCGTTCGTCGTACGCCTGTTGGACCTGACCGACACCACCCGCGCCTTCACCGTCACCGGAACGGTCGCGGAAGCCGTCGACCTGATCCGCGTCGGGCGCCGTCGGCCCCCGATCGTGAACGGCTCGGGGCCGGGCCCCATCAGCGCGGCCTCGCGCGCCCGGGCGGGCGCCCGGGGGGGGGGGCGAAGGG
>NZ_JBPKBH010000018.1:7666-35174 GCF_051388915.1 Yinghuangia sp. YIM S09857
CGCGCCCGGGAGGTGCTGCACAGTGTGTGGGGCCCGCAGCCGCCCGTACCGGTCGTCAACGACGTCCTGCTGGTCGTCTCGGAACTCGTCACCAACGCCGAGCGGCACGGGGGCGGCCTCGTCGCGTTCGACGCCTGTATCGACGGCGACGCCATCGTCATCAGCGTCACCGACGCGTCGCGGGACCTCCCGCGTACGACGCCCCGCGACCGGCTCGCCACGCCGGGCGGGTTCGGCTGGCCCCTGATCCAACGGCTGGGCAGGCGCCTGGACATCACGCCCGACGGGCACGGGAAGACGATCAGGGTCGCCATGTGTGCGGGACGTCCCACCCCCCGCCCCGGCTAGGCCGAGTCCCGAAGGACAGGGCTCAGGCCGGTGCGTCCGTGTGCGTGGGGAACAGGCCCGTCGTACCGGTCAGGTTGAGCAGTTGGAGGACGCGGGCACTCGGGTTGAGGGTGAACCGCAGGTCGTTCTCCAGCGCGCGGCGTCGGGCGATGAGCAGGACGTTCAGCCCCGCGCTGTCGCAGAAGGTGACCTCGGCGAGGTCCACGTGCAGCCACGGCACGCGGGTGGCGCCGTCGAGAGCGGCGTCCAGGGCCGCTTCGAGCGCGTCGCGCACCTGGAGCGAGGTCTCGTGGTCGACCTCCCCCGCCACACGGACCACCGTACGGTCGGCGTCGACGTCGGCGGCCGTCCGCAGCGGGGTCGGTCTGACGCGCGACGGCTCCGAGGCGGACGAACCGGCAGTACCGGCCGAACCGGTTTTGCCCCGCGAGGGCTTGGGAGCGGTGGGGCGTGGTCGTCGCGGCATCGAGTCCTCTTGTCGGGGTGCACGCAGACGACGGACCGCCCACGGGGATCGGGCCTGTCTGCGCGACACGAGACCAACAGGATACTTGCCGTACGGCAACGATCCTTCAGGTGACCCGGAAGCCGACGATGCAGGTGTCGTCGTCCGTGTCGGCCACGCTGTGCGTCAGCAGCCGGTCCAGCCGCAGATCCAGAGAATCGGCGGGCGCCTCGGCCTGCACGAGGAGTTGCGCGATGGAGTCGCGCACGTTGCGGTCGCGGCGCTCCACCAGGCCGTCGGTGTACATCAGCACCGTGTCGGAGGCCTGGAGCTGCACCTCGTCCTCGGCGTAGGTGGCGTTGGCGAGGGCGCCGAGCAGGATCCCGTCGATGAACGGCAGCGCACGGGCGGTGTCGTCGCGGACGAGGACCGGCGGCAGGTGTCCGGCACGCGCCCAGCGCAGGACGCGGCGCTCCGGGTCGTACAGGCCGCAGACGACCGTCGCGGTGACGTGGCCGGAGAGGCCGTGCGTCACCATGTTGAGCCAGGCCAGCAGTTGCGCCGGCCCGGCCCCGGTGACGGCGAGGCCGCGCAGGGCGTTGCGCAGGACCACCATGCCCGTCGCGGCCCCCATGCCGTGCCCGGCGACGTCGCCGACACTCACCAGGATCTGCTTGGTGGGCAGGAGGACGGCGTCGTACCAGTCGCCGCCGACGGCCGCCTCCGATTCGGCCGGCCGGTAGCGGACCGCGACCTCGAGCGCGGGCACGTCGAGCGGTGCCGTCTCCGGCGGCATGATGGCGTGCTGGAGTTGCAGCGTGAGCCGGTGCCGCTGAGCAGCCTGCTGCTCGGTGTGGGCGAGTTGGTCGCGCGTCGCGGCGAGGGCGACCTCGGTCCAGTGCTGCGCGGAGATGTCCTGGTGCGCGCCGCGTACGCCCCGCAGCCGACCGTCGCCGTCCAGCACCGGTTCGGCGGCGGCGCGGATGTGCCGGGTGACGCCGTCCGGGCGCGGCAGGCGGAACGCGACGGTGGCCGGGCGGCGGTGGTGAAGGACCGTGCGCAGGAAGCGCCGGATGGCCGCGGCGTCGTCGGGGTGGGCGCGTCCGGCGAGTTCCTCGAGCCGCGGCGGGGCCGCGGTCGGGGGCAGGCCGTGCAGGTGGAACATTTCGGTGTTCCAGGTGATCTCGCCGGTGTCGAGGCGTTCCTCGAACCCGCCGAGCCGACCCAGCCGTTGGGCGTGCTGGAGGAGGCCGGCGAGCCGGGCGGCCTCTTCCTGCCGGCGCCAGATGAGCAGCACGGCGGGACCGAGCCGGCTGATGCCGATGTCGGCGAGCGCGGTGAGCGGTACGTCGTCGACCAGGGTCGTGAGCGCGATGCCGTCGCGGTGGAACTGCTCGCCGGTGGCGTGCACGTGTTCGATGTGCTCGAACAGCGCGCCCGCCGCGAGCGGGTAGGCCTCCAGCAGGAGTCGGCCCTGCACCGCGTGGGCCCCGCGTCCCGCCGGGTCCTCGAAGGACCGGTTGACGTGCTCGATGCGGAAGTCCGTGAGGATGCCCGCGGCGTCCAGGTGGGGGACCAGGACGAGGGCCGGGTCGCGGAGCCCGTCGGTGAACCGGACGAGTTCCGCGAGGGCCGGTGTGCCGGCCGTCTTCTCGGCATCCGGCTGCGCGGCGGGCGCGTCCTCCAGGGTGTGCGCGCACAGTTCGGCCAGGGCGTCGAGTTGCCTGCGGATGACGGCCGGCTGCGGCGGGATCGGGTACGGCCAGCAGACTTCGAGCACGCCGTGGATGCGGCCGCCGGTCCCGGCGGGGATCGCGGCGCGGGTGCCGGGGTGTTCGCGCGCGCCGATCGACGGCTTCCCCTCGGCCGCCGAGCGCGTCCAGACGTGGGCGCGGTCGGTCAGCGCGGCGCGGGCGAGGGTGGGCAGGCCCGGCGGCACGTACCGCCACCGGCGGGCCTCGTCGGCGGAGAACCCGGCGTGGCCCCGCAGCGTCAGGGAGCCGTCGGGCGCCGCGGCCCACACCGCGGCCGCCGTGGCGCCCAGCGGTGCCAGGGCGTGCCGCAGCAGTGACCGGGCGACCGCCTGGGTGTCGTCGGCGGTGAGGGCTCCACTCTCCGCGGTGCGCAGGCGGACCGCGAGGGGGCTGAGGTCGGCCGCGCCTGCCTCGCCGGCGTCGTTCCCGGCCACCGCGTCGGCCTTCGTCCGCGTGACGAACTCGCGCGTCACCGCGCTCAGCCGGTCGCGTGCCGCCTGGTTGACGATGTCGGCGGCGAGTTCGAGCGGCGACACGTCGGTACGCGCCGCGAGTTCGGACAGCTGCCTGGCGGCGTCGCGGGGGCCGCACTGGAGCCGTTCGATGAGGACGCCCTTGGCCATCTCGACGAGCGCGCGCCCCTCGGCGGCGGCGTGTGCCGCACGGACCTCGTCGCTGAGCCGCGCCACGGTGGCCGCGAGCCGTCCGTACGAGGCAGCCTCCGGGGCACCCGCGGCCGGAGGTTCGTCGCGCGGGGGCGTGGAGCGGTCGGTCACGCTAGGCACCCAGCCAGTGGCGGACGCACGCGATCAGGTCGTCGGCGTCCACCGGTTTCGTGACATACGCGCTGGCGCCGGACTGCAGGCTCTTCTCGCGGTCGCCGGGCATCGCCTTGGCGGTCACCGCGATGACGGGCAGGGTCGTGAAGGCGGGCATGCGGCGGATCTCCTCGGTCGCCGCGTACCCGTCCATCTCGGGCATCATCACGTCCATGAGCACCAGGTCGATCCCGGGGTTCTCGTTGAGCACCTCGATGCCCCGGCGGCCGTTCTCGGCGTGCAGGACCCGCAGGCCGTGGAGTTCGAGGATGCCGCTGAGGGCGTAGAGGTTGCGGGCGTCGTCGTCGACGACCAGCACGGTACGGCCGGCGAGCCGGTCGTCCGCGGGATCCGGTTCGGCGGGGGTCGGCTCCTCGCGGCGGGCCGGCGGCAGCACGTCGCCGGGCTGGTCGGCGGTCAGGTGCAGAGCGATGCGTTCGCGCAGCTCGTCGAGGCTGGAGAGCAGTTCAAGAGGCCGGTGCGCGGCGCGGGCCTGGATGTCCTGCTCCTGCGCGGCGGACAGCGGGCGGTTGACGTGGGCCAGGACGGGGACCGCGGCCAGCGTCGGGTCCCCGTCCAGCGCGTCGAGGAGCCGGGCGGCCTCGCTGCCGGGCATCTCCAGGGCGAGGACGATGCAGTGGCACGGCGTCGTGGCCAGCACCTCGGCCGCGGCCCGCGCGTCGACGGCGGTGACGATCTCGGCGCCTTCGCGGCGCCCGCCGCGGTCCTGCCCGGTGCCGAGGTCCGCGAGGGCGTTCTGTGCCACGAGGGCCAACAGTCCGGGGTTGCGGTCCTCGATCACCAGTAGCCGCCGCTTGCGCGGGGCGCGGTCGTCGGCGGCGGAGCCGCTGCGCAGCAGGGCCGGGGCGAGGTCCGCCGGGCCCGCGACGAGCGCGTCGTCGGGTGCGGCGGCCGCGAAGTCCGGCCGTGCGACCGGGAGATAGAAGGTGAACGTGCTGCCCACCGCGGGCGTGCTCCGCGCGGCGACCGCGCCGCCGAGGAGGTACGCGATCTCGCGGCTGATCGACAGGCCCAGTCCGGTACCGCCGTACTTGCGGCTGGTGGTGCCGTCGGCCTGCTGGAACGCCCCGAAGATGGTCTCCAGTTGCTGTGGTGCGATGCCGATGCCGGTGTCCTTCACGTGGAACGCGACGATCGGGCCGCCCCGGTGCACGCCGTCGGGGATCTCCGACGAGGCGGCCGGTTCGATGCGCAGCTCGACGCCGCCGCGCTCGGTGAACTTGACGGCGTTGGACAGCAGGTTGCGCAGCACCTGGCGCAGCCTGGAGTCGTCGGTCAGCAGGTCGGTCGGCAGCCCGGGCGCGGTGCTGATCGCGAACGTCAGGTTCTTCTGCGTGGTCATCGGCCGGAAGGTGGCCTCGACGTAGTCCAGCAGGCGGCGCAGCGGGACCTGTTCGGGGTTGACGTCCATCTTGCCCGCCTCGACCTTGGACAGGTCGAGGATGTCGTCGATGAGTTGCAGCAGGTCCGATCCGGCGGAGTGGATGATCCCGGCGTACTCGACCTGTTTGGGGCTGAGGTTGCGCGTCGGGTTCTGGGCGAGCAGCTGGGCGAGGATGAGCAGGCTGTTGAGCGGCGTGCGCAGCTCGTGGCTCATGTTGGCCAGGAACTCGGACTTGTACTTCGAGGCGAGCGTCAACTGCCGGGCGCGGTCCTCCAGTTCCTGGCGGGCCTGCTCGATCTGGAGGTTCTTGGCCTCGATGTCGCGGTTCTGCGCGGCGAGCAGCGCCGCCTTGTCGCCCAGTTCGGCGTTGGAACGCTGCAACTCCTCCTGCTGGTTCTGCAACTCCTCGGAGCGGGCCTGGAGTTCGCCGGCCAGGCGCTGCGACTCGTCGAGCAGCTCGTCGGTGCGGGCGCTGGCGACGATGGTGTTGACGTTGACGCCGATGGTCTCCATCAGCTGGCCGAGGAAGTCGCGGTGCACCGGGGTGAACGGGCGGACGGACGCGAGTTCGATCACGCCGAGGACCTGTTCCTCGACCACTATGGGCAGCACCAGCAGCGCGGCGGGGGCCGCCCGGCCGAGGCCGGAGGAGACGACGTACTCGGGCGGCAGGTCGTCCACGGAGATCGTGCGTCGGCTGCGGGCGGCCTGGCCGGCCAGGGTGCGGCCGGGCGGCAGGCTGCGGGGCGGCTCGTGGGCCGGCATGCCGTACGAGCCGATCAGGGTCAGCGCGGTGCCGCGTGGCTCCTCCTCGGCCAGGTAGAACGCCCCGTACTGGGCGTCGACCAGCGGGATCAGTTCGTCCATGACCAGTTCGGCGACGACGGCGAGGTCCCGGTGGCCCTGCATGAGTCCGGAGACCCGGGCCAGATTGGACTTGAGCCAGTCCTGCTCCTGGTTGGCGCGCGTCGTCTCTCGGAGCGAGCCGACCATGGAGTTGATGTTGTCCTTGAGTTCCGCGACCTCGCCGGAGGCGTCGACGGTGATCGACCGGGTCAGGTCGCCCTCGGCGACCGCGCTGGCGACCTCGGCGATCGCCCGTACCTGGCGGGTGAGGTTGCCGGCGAGTTCGTTGACGTTCTCGGTCAGGCGTTTCCACGTCCCGGACACGCCCTCGACCTCGGCCTGCCCGCCGAGACGGCCCTCGCTGCCGACCTCGCGTGCCACCCGGGTGACCTCGGCGGCGAAGGAGGAGAGCTGGTCGACCATGGTGTTGATGGTGGTCTTGAGCTCGAGGATCTCGCCGCGCGCGTCCACGTCGATCTTCTTGGACAGGTCGCCGTTGGCTACCGCAGTGGTCACCAGGGCGATGTTGCGGACCTGGCCGGTCAGGTTGTTCGCCATGGAGTTGACGTTGTCGGTGAGGTCCTTCCAGGTGCCGGCGACGTTGGGGACGCGGGCCTGCCCGCCGAGCATGCCCTCGGTACCGACCTCGCGTGCCACCCGGGTCACCTCGTCGGCGAACGCGGACAGCGTGTCGACCATGGTGTTGATGACGCCCGCCAGCGCGGCGACCTCGCCCTTGGCCTCGACGGTGATCTTCTGCGACAGGTCGCCCTTCGCGACCGCGGTGGCGACCTGGGCGATGGACCTGACCTGCCCGGTCAGATTGAAGGCCATGACGTTGACGTTGTCGGTGAGGTCCTTCCACGTCCCCGAGACGCCGCGGACGGTCGCCTGGCCGCCGAGGTTGCCCTCGGTGCCGACCTCGCGGGCGACGCGCGTCACCTCGTCGGCGAACGCGGAGAGCTGGTCGACCATCGTGTTGACGGTGTCCTTCAGCTCCAGGATCTCGCCGCGCGCGTCCACGGTGATCTTCTGCGACAGGTCGCCCTTGGCGACCGCCGTGGTCACCTGGGCGATGTTGCGGACCTGGTCGGTGAGGTTGCCGGCGAGGAAGTTCACCGAGTCCGTGAGCTCGCGCCAGACCCCTCCGACGCCCGGGACCTGCGCTTGGCCGCCGAGTCGGCCTTCGCTGCCGACCTCGCGGGCGACGCGGGTCACCTCGGAGGTGAAGAGCGCGAGTTGGTCGACCATGCCGTTGAAGACGGTGGCGATCTCGCCCAGCAGCCCGTCCGCTTCGGCGGGCAGGCGCGTACGGAAGTCGCCGTCGCGTACGGCGGTCAACCCGGTCAGCAGCTGCCGCAGCTCCGGCTCGCCGATCTTGCCGACCGCGCGGGGCGACCGGTTCCGGGTCCCCCCGCCGCCCGGTGCGCCTGTCGTCGCCATGAAGAACCTCGATCCGCCGGGGATGTGGGCGGGCTTCGCTCCGACGGGTGGCAGGGGTGCTCCGGCCGCACGCCCGACGCCACATTGTTGCCCAATGGCAACAGAGTTCGGAAGGTATCACGCGGCCGTTCGCGGGTCCGCCGGACCACCGGGCGGCAGGGGGGAACCGGGACTGCTTCTCTGTTGCCCTTTGGCAACGATAGAGTCAGGGCGTGGGATTCAGGCGAGACGACGCGACGTGGACGTGGGAGGGCTGCCGGACGCCCGGTGCGCGCCGCCGTTTTCGGCCTGCCCGTGCCCGGTGGCCTGCCGGAAGGCGAGTATGCCGGTGACCAGTGCAGCGCGGTCCGTGCCGCTCATGGCGGACAGTGCGGTGACGAGGTCGCGCGCGCGACGCTCGCGGATGGCGGCCATCAGCGCCTCACCCTCCGAGGTCAGCCCGAGGACGACCCTGCGACGGTTGTCGGAATCGAGCTCCCGGTGCATCAGGCCCGCGGAGTCCATCCGGTCGCACAGGCGACTCGCGACGGACGAGACCGTGCCCATTTCCTGGGCGAGCCCGTGCAGCGAAATGCCGGGCGTCCGGGAGATGATCGTCAGAGCGCGCAACTGGGTGGGGGAGACCGTGGTGCCGAACGCCTCCTGAGCCCGCCCCCAGACCGTGATCAGCGATTCCAACGCCTCGGCCAGCAGCACCGCGGCATCGTCGGCGCCGACCTCTCGGGCCGGAACATAACCGGACGAAGGGTCGCGCGGCGACTGCCGACTGTGCTGCCCGTGCGCGTTGTCCATGATTCCCTTCACTCTCTCATGCCGCGTCGCGGGCAGGTACCGCGCTGCCGGAAGGAAGAACCCCGGTGACAGCCGCCGACTGCCTCCTCGCACTCCACCGTGCCCTGCGTGCGGCCCCGCCGCACGACGTCGCGCACGTCCTCGACCAGGTCCTGCGCGACCGGGCGAACGTGCGGTCCTGCACGCTCCTGCTCGCCGACTACTCCGTCAGCGCCCTCCAGCCCTTCGGCCGGGAGCCGGCGGTCGAGCCGGCGGTGCCCGTCGCGGGCACGGCCGCGGGCCGGGCCTTCGTCTCCCAGGAGCCGGTGGTGGTCGACGGCGCCCCCGACGGCGAGGAGACGCTGTACCTGCCGGTCTCGGTACGCGGCGACCGCCTCGGCGTCCTGGAGGTCGTCCAGCCCCGGCTCGACGGACGGCTGTCGGTCGTCGACCTGTCGGAGGCCGCCGAGATGCTCGCCCACGAGCTCTTCGCCGCCGACCCGAGCACCGACGTCTACCTCCAGGGCCGCCGCCTGCGCCGCCTCACGCTGGCCGCCGAGATGCAGTGGGAGCTGCTGCCGGGGCGTTCCTGCGAACGTCCGGAGTTCGTCCTCGGCGCCCACCTGGAGCCGGCGTACTCCGTGCGCGGCGACAACTTCGACTGGTCCGTGGACGCGCGGACGCTCTCGGTCAGCGTCACCAACGGCATGGGCCAGGGCGTCCCGGCGGCGACGCTGGCCGCCCTGGCGGTCGGGGCGCTGCGCAACGCGCGCCGCTCCGGCGCCGACGTGGGTCTCCAGGCCGAGCTCGCCAGCCAGGCCGTCTGGGCCGCACACACCGGGAGTGCGTACCTCGCCAGCGTCCTGCTGGAGATCGACCTCGCCACCGGCGACGTCGACGCGGTCGACGCCGGCTCCCCGATCGTGCTGCTGCTGCGCGACGGGCAGGTCGAACGGGTGACCCTGGAAGCGCAGTTTGCGCTCGGCGCGCTGGAGGACACCAGGTACACGCCGGAACGCTTCACCTTGCGGCCCGGCGACCGCCTCATGGTCGTCAGCGACAGCGTGCACGGCTTCCGCTCCCGCGCGGGCGAATTGTACGGCGAACGCCTGTTGGCCGCCGGGATCCGCAACAACCGGCTCCTGCCCGCCCCGGAGGCCGCCCGCGCCGTACTCCGCGACCTCGCGCAGTTCCGCGGGGACGCCGAACTCGACGACGACGCCGTGAGCCTGTGCCTCGACTGGCGCGGCCGCCCGGACCCCGCCCCGGCGACCCCCTGACACCCCCCGGCCGCCGGACCGGGCGGCCCACCCGGCCGCTCGGCGGCGGGCTGTCGGCCGCGTTGCGGGGCGGTCGGCCGACGAGGGGGCTATGCCGCCTCGGGGGCGAAGGGGCGGAGTTCGTCCGCGTCCGGGCCGACAATGCCGCAGCTGCCTTCGGGGACCTCGTTCCACGCACCGGGCAGGTCGCCCAGAGGCTCGGACACGACGAGGCGGGTGTCGTCCGACACCTCGCGCAGGAACTCCACGTCGGGGTGCAGTGCCCGCAGTGCCTCCACCCGGGTGCTGAAGTAGAGCGAGCGCGAGGCTCTCTCCGTGGAGTAGCGGAAGGACCAGATCCGCCGCCCGTCGGTCACGGCGATCGTCATCTGGAGGGGAAACCCCACCCCGTGCTCACGACCGACGCCCTCCACCAGGCCCGCCATCCGGGCGACCGCGCTCGGTGGATCCTGCTCCAGCCCGAAAGTGAGCGCGAGGAAGAACATCAGCTCCGAGTCCGTCGACCCCTCGATGTCGGGGAACAGTGCGGGGTCGACGGCGAGCGCGAGGTCGCGCCGCAGCCGGTGGAACTCGGCGATGGCGCCGTTGTGCATCCACATCCAACGGCCGTGGCGGAACGGGTGGGAGTTGGTCTGCTGCACCGCCGTGCCCGTGGAGGCCCGGATGTGTGCGAAGAACAGCGGGGAGCGCACGTGGTCGGCGATCTCGCGCAAGTTGCGGTTGCTCCACGCCGGGCCGATCTCCCGTACGACCGCCGGTGTGTCCAGATCGGGCCGGTACCAGCCCACCCCGAACCCGTCGCCGTTGGTCGTCTCCACGCCCATCCGGGAGTGGAGGCTCTGGTCGATCAGCGAATGGGACGGCTTGTAGAGAATCGTGCCCAGCAACACCGGGGTACCCGAATAGGCAAGCCATCGGCACATCGTTCCGCCACCTCCCGGTCGTCGGCCGCCGTCCACCGGCTGTCCGCCGCACAGGCGCCGCCTCCGGATCTGTCGACCTGGAATGCGCGCTGTCGGCGCTCCCGCCGGCGCCCGGCGGTCCACGTTTTCAGCCTTCCAGTCATGCGGACTCGTCGCATCCGCGCCGCCGACGATTCGCAGCCGCGCGCGGCTTCGCGTGCTGTGCGTGTCTCGCGTGATTCGGCTGGTGGGCGGGGCTGTATTGCCGTGTGTGGGAGGACGCCGGGAGGGGGCTGTCCAGAACACGCGATCTGCGTCGGTCCGTGTCGGGGCCACGCCATAGCTTCCAGGTCGTCCCCAGCGCCGCCGGGCACCGCCGGAGTTCCCGCCGGATCGTGCACCGCAGCGCCAACTCCCCTGGAAGGCTGGCTTTTTGCGCCTGCACCGACTTGGACGTCTCGCCGTTGCCGCGGCCGTTGCCGCGGCTCTTTCCGGAACTGCCGTGCAAGCCCACGCCGTCGGCGACAACCCGACGGCCGCCGTCGACGCGCCGTTGTCCGCGTCCTGGATGCTCGCGGACATCGGTACGCCGCCCCCTACGACCTACACCCTCGGCAGCATCGAACGGACCGTGTCCGGCGACGTCATCGCCACCGACGAGCACCAGACGATCATGTGCTGGAACGGCACGGCCTGGACGACGATTCCGCGGCCGGACATTCCCGCGACCCAAGGCGCCCCCATCGGCGCGTACGGCGGCGTCTCCTGCTCCGACTTCTTCCTCTTCGACACCCAGGACGCGCCCCTGCGGTGGCACTGGAACGGTCAGGCCTGGACCAGTGCGCCGACCGGCACCAAGTACGAAGTACGTGACTTCAAGGCATTCGCCGCCGACGACATGGTGGCGATCGACGCGATCTCGGGACAGGGGCTTCGGTTCGACGGCACGGCGTGGCGTTCGTTCCCGCTGCCCGCGAACCTGACGTACCTGCACGCGATCGGCGGAACGTCGAGCCGCGACCTGTGGCTGTTCGGCGACCTCACGACCAGCTGGGACTTCGGGGCGTTCCGTTGGAACGGCACCGCGTGGACCCGGACGCCGACCCCCGCTTCGTACGTGAAGAACGGGGCGCGCGAGGTGGTCACGGTCTCGTCCGACGAGATCTACGTCGTCGACTACCGCACCACGGGCGGGTACCTGCGCTGGAACGGCACATCGTGGCAGCACGCGGCGATCACCACCGGCGATCCGTACTACGTCAACGGCGCCGCCGTGGTCGGCGGGACCCTGTGGGTGGGCGTCTCGTACTACACGCTGCGGCTCGACAACGGCGTGTGGAGCCGCGTGGACCTGCCGGCCGGGGCGTACGACCGTACGTACGTCACCACCCTTGACATGGCCGTGGATCCGCGCACCGGCACGCTCTTCGCGGGCGGCTCGGTGGGTGGTGAGCGGTACCCGCAGGGACTGGTCCTCCGGTTCCAGCCGTGACCCGTCGGCGGCGATAGGCCCCGATCCCGACGACCGCACACGCATGCGGACCTACACCTGTACCTGCACCCGCCCTCGGCCCGATGCCGAGGGCGGGTGTGCGTTCCGTGTCGGCCGCCCGGGGCGCAGAGGCATCGTCGACGAGGATGATGTGGTTGCCGGCTTCCGGGAGGGTGACCGTGCCCAAGTCCTCGCAGACCGAGCGCCTCGGCAGCAGTACGGGGCGGTCCTCGCCGAAGACGTCGCGGGTCAGAGTCCATTGCGGTCGGATCAGGCTGCTGGAACAGGAGACGAGGTCCTGCGCCGGGCCGCGGCGTACTGTACCGGGGGCCGAGACGATCACCGCCTCCGGCCACGTCGAGCGCCTCGACCCCGACGGCGGGGTCGGGGTCTGTACGGTTCTTGGGGCTGCCTCGCTTCCGGTGGTAGCGGAGTGTGATCCGTGATCATGTTCGGGTGTTGAGTGCGAACGAGCTTGTGGGCGTGGTGTTTTCGGGGCTTGTGCCGCTGGTGGTCGAAGCGGTTGCGGACGAGGGCGATGTCATCCGGGTGTGGGCCCAGACGCCTGGCGGTCCGGTGGATTGCCCGGATTGAGGGGGTTGCACTGGTCGAGTGCACGCCTTCCATGAACGCACCGTGACGGACGTGCCCGTCGACGCCCGCAGGGTCGTCGTCCTGGCTCGGCTCCGCCGACTCGTCCGCTTCGCTGATCATCTCGGGTACGGGAAAATGGGTCGGGTGTCCCGGTCAGCCGATGGGTCTGCGATGCGAGCGAGCTCGTTTTACAGGGTGGCGATGGGGGCCTGCCAGGGGATCACGGATTGTTGCCAGGGCGTCGGGCCTCCGGTGCCGGGAGCACGCGTGTCAGACTCCACCTTCTGCCTTGGCCTCTCCGGGGCGCCCGCCGGATGCGCCGTGTGGGAGGGAGAATATCGATGCCCCGGCTTCAGGATGTGAAGGACGAGGTCATCCGTCCGCGTTCCGCGGGTGTGGATCTGGACAAGCGTTTCCTGCTTGCATGCGTTCGTGCACCGAGCTCGCAGCGGGCCGGCAGCTGGTCGTTGGAGACAGAGCGGTTCGGTACGACCTCCGCCGAAGTCCGGCGGCTGCTGGCCTGGTTACTCGAACGCCGGGTCGAGGTCGTGGTGATGGAAGCGATTTCCGACTACTGGCGTGGTGTCTACTACCTGCTGCAACCGCACCTGAACCTGATGCTGGTGAACCCCGCCCACCTCAAGGGCATCCGGGGCCGCAAGACCGATCCCAGTGACGCAGCCTTCCTCGCCCGGGCCGGAGCGTCCGGCATGGTGATCGCCTCCTTCGCCCGCAGCGCGATATCCGCGAGCTGCGCGATCTGACGCGTCGCCGCACCGAGCTGGTGCGCGCGGCGGGCTGGGAGGCTCAACGGCTGGAGAAGGAACTCGAGGACACCGGCATGAAACTGTCCGCGCTCCTCAGTGACATCACCGGAGCCAGCGGCCGCGCCATCCTGGAAGCACTCATCGCGGGCGAGCGCGATCCGGCCCGACTCGCCGACCTCACCCGCGGCAAAGCCCGCAACAAGATTCCTGCGCTCGTCGCGGCCCTGGACGGCGAGTTTACCGACCACCATGCGTTCATGGTCCGGCACTATCTGGACGAGATCGACCGCTGGCGAGGCGTCATCGCCACGTTCGACGCCCGCATCGCCGCGCTCTTGGCCGACCGCGAGCAGGACCTGGCCAACCTGGCCACCATTCCCGGCATCGGCCGCCTCGGTGCGGAGATCATCATCGCCGAGACCGGCGGCGACATGGCCCAGTTCACCTCTGCCCGCCACCTGGCCTCCTGGGCCGGGGTCTGCCCGGGCCAGAACGAGTCCGCCGGAGTCAGCAGATCCGGCCGCACCCGCCCAGGCAACAGCAACCTCAAACGCCTGCTCGGCATCGCCGCCATAGTCGCGATCAGACGCAAGGACACCTACCTTGCAGTGTTCTTCCGACGCATCGCGGCCCGGCGGGGCGGCAGGCGCGCGCTGGTCGCGGTCATGCACAAACTCGCCATAGCGATCTGGCGCGTCCTGCACAACAAGACCGCCTACCGAGAACTCGGCACCAACCACTTCACCAAGCGCGACCCCGAACGCGCCATGCGCGCATGGTCAAGCAAGCCAACGACCTCGGACTGACCATCCGCTTCGAACCCATCACAGCCAACTGACCGACTCAGCTGCGGTTCATTTTCGTGTCAGTCCCTTCGGCGGTGACGTTGGCGGCCTTGCTGGAGGCCCAGGCGTGGATGTGTTGGGGCGGGTCGGTGTCGCGGTGGCGGCCGGGTGACGTGGACTCCGGTGTCGCGGCCGTGTGAGGCGATGATCCGCTCGATGTAGCAGGCGAGTTCTGTCGGGCCGCCGCCGCGGTAGCCGATGTTGAAGCCGCTCAGGCGGTCCTGTGGGGCGAGAGACAAGATGCCGTCGCCGGTGCGGATCCAGAACAGGGCGAGGTGAATGTCGATGTTGGAATCGTGGGTGGAGCCGAAAACGAAGTCGTGCCGCTCGGTGCCCCCGTCTGGACCAGGACCGCGTCACCGAGCGGGTACCCGCTCGGGCGACCGTACGGTCCCGACCTGGACTGGGGCGTCGACGGGTCCGTACCGGCAGCCGTCCTCGACCCGTTCCGCCGCGGCGTCGCCGCCAGTTGCGAAAGCGACAGCCTCACCAGCCTGACGGAGGTGCTCAAGCAGTAGCCGGCCCGACCGGCCGCCCGGAGGGCGTAGCGGCGGAGTCGCAAGGGGGCGCTGCAGCGCCCCCGCCTCGACTCGACGGTCGCCGCGAACGTTACCGGCGGGTTGCCGGCAGTGCCTTGCTTAGAACCGCCCGGATGTGTGCCGGGTCGGCGTCGTGGCCGTCCAGAAGGATGGCGGTGCAGAGACCGTCGCAAAGTGCGACGAAGGCTGTGACAGCGTCGGGATCGTCCGTCTGGGTGCGGGCGAGTTCCGCGACGTTGTCGCGCCAGCGCCGCGCTGCGGGGCGCAGGGCGGGGCGGCGGGCTGCCAGGGTCGACAGTTCACGCTCGGCGAGTGCGCGCTCGCGGCCAGGGCCTGCCGATTCGGCGACGAGTTGGGCGAGTCCGCCGACGGGGTCGTCGTCGGTGTCGATGAGGTGGCGGATGCGGTGGGTGTACGCGTCGGTGACGCTGGTCAACGCAGCGACGAGCAGGTCGTCGAGGGTGGCGAAGTAGTAGAGGGTGAGGCTGGTGGTGATCCCGGCCTCCGCGGCGACGGTCCGGTGGGTTACGCCGGTGGCCCCGTCGCGGTGGACGATCGCTATCGTCGCCTCGATGATCTGGGCTCGGCGGCGTTGGCCCCGCAGTTTGCGTCCGTCCACCGTGTCCTGCTCGTCCGTCATCGTCCTCACCGATCATCGCCGCTTGCGCGAGTCGAGGCTATCGGCTCTTTCGGGGTGGGCTTCGCCGATGGGGCGGATCCGGCGAAGCATCCCGAGGCAGGCGACCGCGGCGACGGCGACGCCCGCTACTGCCGCGGCCGTGTTGAATCCGGTGGTGAATGCGTTCTGTGCCTGTCGCAGAGCCCCGGGCGGCAAGTGGTCGGCAACGGATGACGCGCCGGTGAGGCTGTCGCCGTAGGTGGTGGCGACGGACCGGGGCACAGCGGGCTGAGGTTCGACGGTCGTACGGTAGACGGCGGTGGTGAGGCTGCCCAGCAACGCGACCCCGGTTGCGATTCCCAGTTCCTGCACGGTCTCGGAAACCGCAGCAGCCGAACCGGCCTTCTCCGGCGGGGCCGCTCCCACGACCATGTCGGTGCCGAGGGCGGCGATGACGCCGAGGCCGAGATAGAGGAGCGCGCATCCGGCGACCACACCGGCCCGGCTGTCGGTGTCGGCGAGGAACGCATATCCGATGAGTGACAGCGCCAGCGCGGAGGCCATGACCTTGCCCGGCGAGACACGGGTGGCAATCACGGGCGCACCGACGCCCCCGATCAGCATGGCCAGCGCCGGTGGCCCCATCCACAGGCCGGCTGTCGTAGCCGAAAGGCCTTCGACCAGTTGCAGGTGCTGGGTGATGAGAAACATCATGCCGCCGAAGCCGACCAGGCCGATCAGCAGGACCGCCAAGGCGGCGGAGAAGGCTCGGTCGGCGAAGAGCCGCAGGTCCAGCAGCGGTTCCTCCAGGCGCAGTTGGCGGCGAACGAAAGCCACCGTCGACATCCCACCGACCAGGACGGCGGGCACCGCCTGGACGTCGGCACCATGCGCGGCGACGTGCTTGACCGCGTAGACGGCCGGAAGCATCGCGGCCAGCGACAGGACCACGCTCACCAGGTCGGGTCGGCCGGCATCGGTCCGATGCTCCGGCAGCAGCGCCGGTGCGGCGGCCAGCACGATCACGGCGGCGGGCACCGCGATCAGGAAGACCGCGCCCCACCAGAAGCTCGCCACCAACACGCCGCCCACAATCGGTCCGGCCGCCATGCCGAGCGCGAACATCGTGGCCCAGCCGCCGATCGCCAGCGCCCGTTGGCGGGCGTCGACGAACATGGTGCTGATCAAGGACAACGTGGCCGGCATCAGTGTCGCTCCGGCAACACCGAGGGCTGCCCGCGCCGCGATCAGCCACATCGGGCCGGGGGCGAATGCCGCCAGGACCGACGCCGCGCCGAACGCGGCCATGCCGATCATCAGCAGGCGTCGGCGCCCGATCCGGTCGCCCAGCGCTCCCATCGTGATCAGGAAACCCGCGATGAGGAACCCGTACGCGTCCATGATCCACAGGGTTTCCGTCGCGCTGGGGTTCAGGTCCGCGGCCAGGCTGGGGACGACGAGGTAGAGCGCCGTCACATCGAGCCCCAACAGCGCGGTAGGCAGCGCCAGCACCGCGAATCCTGCCCACTCCCGCCAGCCGGCGCGCGGCGACGATGTCGATGTCCCGGACCGACGGCCATTCGGCAATATAGTTGAACTCACGTACTATTTGTACCATCGTTCAACTTTATTGTCGACGAGCCGCCGTCGCACATGGTTCGACGACCGCAAGAACCGACACCGCGGCCGATCACCCCGGGTATCGGCACAGGGCGGGGAACGCCGCGACCGGCTCCCGAGGCTGCGGAAGGCCTTGGTCCGGCCCTGCGGGACCGGAGGGCGGAGCCTCCAAGGTGCGCAGATCTCCCGCCGCCGGCGCGACATTGGCGGAGCTCGTGCCCGGCGTGACGGTCGCGCCCTTCGCCACCCCGGCGGCCTGCGTGATCTCGGTGAGTCCGACAGCCGCGAACCCTCGGGATGCGAACAGTCGCCGGCCCTCCCGCAGGAGGGTGCGCTTGGTCTGCTCGCGCTGCCGCGTCCCGGCGGCGCTGTCGTACACCATGTCGCCCCGATCCTTTGACATACCGCTGGTATGCCGACTGGGAAGAGGGAAGAGGCCATGCGCCTGACGGGCTTTTACACCGTTGTCTGCACCGACCGCCTGGTCGAGTCGCGCGACTTCTCCACGCGCCTGTTCGGGTTCGAGGTTGCGTTCGAAGCCGACCGGTACATCAGCCTGCGCCATCCGGGGCCGCATCCGTTCGAGCTCGCGCTGCTTGATCCGGCGCATCCGACGATCCCGGAGACCCGCGACACCGCAACGCGAGGCATTTGATCAACTCGAAGTCGGCGACGTCGACGCCGACTACGAGCGCCTGGTCAAACGCGAGGGACTCAATCCCGTCCTCGACATCCGGAGCGAAGACTTCGGACAACGGCACTTCATCGTGACCGATCCCAACAGGCATCCTCGTCGACGTCATCACCGAGATCCCGCCCCAGGGCGCCTACACCGAGGCCGACAACTCCTCCGTGCACAGGTGAGACCGAACCGGCTTCCGCGTTCGGCGCAATGCTGGGCCGGCCTCTGATCTTGGTCCTCTCCGAGCGCGAGTACTTCGGCCATGTGTGCCTCGGCCCAGTGGGTGAGCTCGGCCATGCGGTGAGGGAGTAACAAGTGCCGAGGTCGGCCGGTTCGTAGGTGACGGTCACCGGCGCCGTGGGGTGACGCCGCAGGTCACCCGGCCGCGTTCGAACCGGTCGACCGACCGGCCGCCGTGCCACGACCGCCCGGGGTATGCCTGGGCATACCCCGGGTCCGGTTGTCTCCCGGCGTGTTCCGCGGTCGGCGTTCTGGTGGACTCCTGTCACCGCTCGGCGAGGTCCGCGGGGCGTGGAGGGGAGTCGCCGCTCATGGGCGTCAACACACAGTGGGAGATGGGCCGTTCCGAGGCGGCATGCTCTCCCGGCACGGTGGTGGTGCGGCTCGACAGGGCTGTCAAGACGTACCGCGCCGGCTCCTCACGGGTGCGGGCGCTCGACGGAGTGGACTTCTCGCTGGCAGCCGGCACGTGGACCGCGGTGATGGGGCCTTCGGGGTCGGGCAAGTCGACGCTGTTGCACTGCGCCGCGGGGCTGGACACCGTCGATGACGGACGTGTCGCCCTGTGCGGCGAGGACATCACCGCGGCCGACGATCGTCGGCTGACGCGACTGCGGCGCGGGACGGTCGGTTTCGTGTTCCAGAACTTCAACTTGGTCGCGTCCTTGTCCGCGGAGCAGAACGTCGCCCTCCCGCTGCGCCTGTCCGGCGCCGGTGTACGCCGCGACCAGGTGCGCGGCGCACTCGCCGATGTGGGCCTCGCGGACCGGGGCCGGCACAAACCCCGGGAATTGTCCGGCGGGCAGCAGCAACGCGTGGCGATAGCGCGTGCGATGGTCACGCGCCCCGTCGTGCTGTTCGCCGACGAGCCGACCGGCGCACTGGATTCAACGTCGGCGCGCGCGGTGTTGGCGCTGTTGCGGGCCATGGTGGACGAGACAGGTCAGAGCATCGTGATGGTCACCCACGACCCGATGGCCGCATCGGCGGCCGACGCCGTGGTCTTCCTGAGTGACGGCCGCGTCGTGGACCGTCTGGACCGGCCGTCCGCGAACCGCGTCGCGGAGCGTCTCGCGTCGTTGGAGGTGTGAGCCGTGTTCACGTTGTCGCTGAGTACGGTGCGCGAACGTTGGCAGTTGTTCGTCGGGGCACTGGTCGCGATCGCCCTGGGTGTCGCGCTGGTGCAGTCGTCGTTGCTCGTCCTGATGTCCACCTCGGACCCTCGCATCCCTGCCGACCTGACGCGCGTGGAGCGTGATGAGATGCGCGAAGGCTTCGTCGGCGCGGCGATGCTGATGGGCCTTCAGGTGCCGTTGGTGTTCTTCCTCGCGGTTTTCGTGGTCGGCTCCACGTGTGCGTTCACCGTCGCGCAACGCCGCCGTGACCTGGCGCTGTTGCGGGTCCTGGGGGCCGGGCGCGGACAGGTGCGCAGGCTTTTGACGGCCGAAGCGCTGCTTCTCGGTGTGGCCGGCGCGCTGTTCGGTGCACCGCTGGGCCTGGCCACGACATGGGTGCAGACGCGGTTGTTGGAGCAGGTGGGTTTCGTGCCGTCCGGCTTCTCACCCCGGTACTGGGACTGGGGCGTCGTGTCGGCGGCCGGGGTCACCGGTGCGGGTATGGCGCTTCTCGGCTCGTGGAACGCGGGCCGGCGTGCGGGGCGGGTGCGACCGTTGGAGGCGATTCACGACACGGGTGCCGCGGCACGAGTCATGTCCAAGGGCCGGTGGATCGTCGGCGGGACGGCCCTGGCGCTGTCGGTGCTGTTGGTCGCGGCGGGACAGGCGTCCGACATGATCGGGGCGGTGACGATCGCGATGGTGCTCGCTGTCGTCGGGGCGATCGCGCTGTCTGCGCTCAGTCCGCTCGTGGTGCCGCTGGTGGCCCGGCTGTTCGGCCTGCTGCTGCGGCGCAGCGCCTTGGGATCGCTCGCGGAGGCGAACCTGCGTGACGGGGTTCGCCGGAGCGCGTCGGTGGCGGCGCCGTTGATCGTGCTGGTGTCGCTGATCCTTGGTCTGTCGGGCGCGTTGGGCGTGCTGTCACGCTCGATCGGGGAGGAGCAAGAGCGCCTGACCCGCGGCGATTTGGTGGTGTCGTCGACCGGGGCCGAGGCAGCCAGGCTCCTTGGTGTTGCGGGGGTCGCGGATGTTTCGACGCAGATTTCCGTTTCGGTTCCGGTGACCGCCCGTGTCCTTCGTGACGGGTCGAGGTCGCGCAGCTCGCACACGTTCGAGCAGCGTGTGGTGGCGGTCGACGCCGAGGCCTACGCACGCGCCAGGCTGCTCGTGCCGACCTCGGGTTCGCTCGCCGACCTGCACGGGGCGACCGTCGCCGTCGGACCGGCGGTGCAGGCGAAGGGATTTTCGGGGCCGCGGGTCGGCGAGTCGGTGACCGTGCGCGTCGAGGGCCGCGAGGTCGTTCTGCGGGTCGTCGCGGTCCTGCCGGAAACTCTCGACATCGGCGAGGAGTTCCTGATCTCGAAGGACGCCCTGCCCGCGGACCTGCTGGCGGCCTCGCCCGGTGAGTCGATCGTCACCGTCGCGGAGGGCGCCTCGGCGCGCGAGGTCGCGCGGAAGATCTCCGCGTCGGGCATCGGAGACGTCAGCACCGTGACGGAGTGGACCGCCGCCAAGGCCGACGCGCAACAGGACGGCAACGACAAGATCTTCGCGGTGCTGCTCGGTCTCGCCGGCCTGTATGCACTGATCGCCGTCGTGAACGCCCTGATGATCGCCACGACCGAGCGCCGCGCCGAGTTCGCGGTCGCCCGGCTGAGTGGTCTGGAGCGACCACAGGTCGTTCGCATGGCCTTGATCGAGGCATGGGCGGTGACCTCGATCGGGCTCCTGCTCGGCGGCCTCGTCGCGGCCGGGGGCACGGCGGGCATGGCCAAGAGCACGGCACAGGCAACCGGGACCCCCATCATCGTGGTGCCGTGGGCCATGCTGAGCGTCACCGTACTGGGGGCCTTCGCCGTGACCGGGGCGGCGGCCGTCTGGTCCGCGCGTGCGACCACCAGGGGACGCCCCGCGGAACTCGCCGCCGCCCGCACATGAGCCTGGGCCTACCGTGTCCTGTGGACCCACCCCCGAGATCGCCCACAGGAGACACACGTGGCGCCGCCGACAACCGTGCCGGTCGACCGAAACCTGTTGATCCCCGGTTGGATCTGGCGTTGCCCCGTGTACCTAGCGGCCGGTGTGGTGGTGGGTCTGCCGGTGCTGGGCCTGTTCGCTGTAATCACGGCACCATGGATCGCGGCCGCGATCGCTCTTGGTGAGCGCGATCTCGGACGCGCGGCGGTCCTGCTCGTGGCGGGCCTGCCGGCCGTCGCCCTGGCGCCGCTCGCCGCCGCGCCGGTGGCCGCGCTGGAACGTCGGCGTCTGCGTGTCGTGCGCATGTCACCGACACCGTCCCCTCAGACAAGGGGCGCCCGGGACGCATCCCTTCCCGCTCGCGGCAAGGCGCGGCTGCGCGAGCACTACGCGGGCTCCCGGGTGGGAAGCGAGGTCGGCTGTGCGATCCTCGTGGCCGTGGTGGGGCCGGCGCTGGGGACCCTCGCGATGGTCTGGGCCGTCGTATCAGCCCTGCTGGTCCTGGCACCGGTGCTCGTCGCGATCACCACTGGCCCGGTCGCTCTGCTGATCGGACACGCCGAAACCGTGCCCGACACCCTCCCGTACTGCCTCGCGGGCGTCGCCTCGGTGCTCGTCGGCGCGTACGCCCTCTCCGTGCTCGCACTGGCACACGCCCGCGTCACCCGGACGCTCCTTTGCCGCGGGCATCAACACCTCGCCGCGCGACTGGTCGAGGTCACCCGGTCCCGGTCCCGCCTCGCGGACGCTTTCGCGGCCGAACGCCGCCGCATCGAACGCGATCTCCACGACGGCGCGCAGCAGCAACTGCTCGGCCTCAGCCTGCAATTGGGCCTGGCCAGGCACGATCTACCACCGGACACACCAGCCGGCCAGGCGGTGGCCCGCGCCCACGACCAAGCCAAAGAGCTCATGGTCGCGCTGCGGGAACTCATCCGCGGGATCCATCCGCAGGTGCTCACCGAACGCGGCCTCGCCGCCGCGCTCCACGAACTCGCCGAATGCTGCCCCCTGCCTGTCGGCACCGACATCGACCTGCCCGAACGACCACCGCAAGCGGTGGAGACCGCGGCCTACTTCGCCGCCGCCGAGGCACTCGCCAACACCCTCAAGCACAGCGGCGCCGACCGGGCGGACATCGCCGCCCGGCTGACCGACGGACTGCTCACCGTCGACATACGCGACAACGGATGCGGCGGCGCCCGCTGTGAAGGCACCGGCCTGACGGGGATAGCCGACCGCGTCGGAGTCACCGACGGCACTCTGCGACTGTCCAGCCCCCCGGGCGGACCCACTCTCGTCCGCGTGGAGATCCCTTGCTCGCTCCCGGCAACGATCACACGGACACCGCCGCCCCCGGCGACGACAACGCCGAAACCGCGGTGACCCCCTTGCGGGTGATCCTGGCCGAAGACGCGGTTCTGCTGCGCGCGGGCCTCGCGGAACTCCTCGAACGCTTCGGCTTCCACGTCACCGCGATGCCCGACGGAGCAACCCTCAAGGACGCCGTACGCGAGGACGCGCCGGACCTGGTGATCACCGACATCCGGATGCCACCCGCCTTCACCCACGAGGGCCTGCACGCGGCCCTCGAACTGCGCGCGGAGATCCCGAACCTACCCATCGTCGTCCTGAGCCAGTACATCGAACCGGACGGTGCGGCGGAACTCCTGGCCACCGGAGACGGCAGAGCCATCGGTTATCTCCTCAAAGACCGCGTCGTCGACGTCGCGGACTTCATCGCCACCCTGCGCCGCGTCGCCGCCGGCGGCGCGGCCGTCGACCCGCAGGTCGTTGCCCGCCTGCTGCGCCGCCGCCCCGACCCGGTCGCCGCGCTGTCCCCCCGCGAACAACAGGTGCTGTCCCTGATCGCCCAAGGGCTCTCCAACGCCGCGATCATGCGCCAACTCGCCGTCTCCGAACCGGCCGTCGGCAAACACGTCCGCAACATCTTCGCCAAACTCGGTCTCCCGCCGGGCAACGACACCCATCGACGGGTCCTCGCCGTACTCGCGTACCTACGGGTCGGAGACCCGGGAGGCGGAACGTCCTAGCGCGGTGACCCTCTTGATTCGCCGGGTTTGGGCAGGCGGCGGCTTCGACGGGGTTCCGTCCCAGCGGATGCTCTTCTCTCCTTGGATGCGGGGGGGTTCCTTGCGTTGTGCGGCGAGTACGTCGGGGTGGCGGGCGTTGGTGTTGCGCCGGCGCAGGTAGCGGTGCGGTGCCTGGATTCGCGCGTAGTGGTTGCGGTGGTGGGAGTCGGCCAGGGTGAACTGCCGCAGGGGCCGAAGCGGCCTCCGGCCGACAAGCGGTTGACCTCTTCGGGACGTTTCTGGCCTCCGTGAGCGCGCGCAGGGCGGGCCGTCGGCGAGCTTCGCCTGCGCGGTCGGTGCCTATGCGCATCGGCGGCCGTGGCGGCGGACGCGGCACGACGGCGTCCCGGCCGCCGTTGCGGGCGATCTCGCCGCAGAGGGTGGGGGCCGATCGCCCAGCCGCCCTGGCCGGTTCCCGGGCAGATTCCCTGCGGCGATGCTCCGGGGAGACCTCCTCGGCCTCGCCGTCGGGTGGACGGCGCTCTGATCGCTGTTGCGGAGCGAGGCGGGCACCTTGGGTCCGGCACCTGAGCCGGCGGCCGTGGTGCATCGGCGCCGCGAGCGCCCGGTCAAGCTGAGGGACTGCCCACGCGCCGGCGTCCCCGAGGCTCGTCCTGCCCATCCGGTGAACACCCGTGGCCACGCACCTGTGCCTCCACGACCGCGTGATCCTTCAGGGGCGGTGCACAGATTCGGGTTGCGATTCCCGGTCGGACTGAGTGTTATGTTGATCTGCTTTGCTCCGATCGGAAGGAAAGCAGATGGACGCCCCGTCTTTGCACAGTCGCTTCCTCGGCGATGTGCTTCCTCGTATCCGGCAGGATGCGCGCGTGGCCGGCATGGCGCTCACCGGGTCCATCGCGGGAGGCCGCTGCGATGTCTACTCGGACGTGGACCTGATCCTGGTCGTCGATGACGAGGATTACGACGCGGTGATGCGGGAGCGTCTCGTGCTGATCGGCTCCTGGACCTCCCTGGTGGCCGGATTCACCGGGGAGCATGTCGGCGAGCCGCGCGTGATCATCACGCTCGTCGGGCCGCCTCTCCTGCACGTCGACTTCAAGTTCGTCCGGACCTCCGACTTCGCCGAGCGGACCGAGGACCCGGAGATCCTGTGGGACCGGGACGGCCTCCTGGCCGGCGCCCTCGCCCGGCAGCCGCCGGTCGGTGTGGCGTTCGACCTCCAGTGGATCGAGGACCGGTTTTGGGTCTGGGTGCACTACGGCGCGACGAAACTCGGCCGCGGGGAGCTGTTCGAGACCATCGGCTTCCTCACCTACCTGCGCGAGACCGTACTCGGCCCTCTGGCCGCCCGCCGGGTGGGCGCGGTCCCCCGCGGTGTACGCCATCTGGAGACAATCGCGCCCGAGGAGGCGCGCAGCCTTCGGGCAACGCTGTGCGGCTACGACCGGCACGAAGCCGGACGGGCGTTCCTCGCCACCGTCGATCTGTACCGCCGATGGTCCGATGCCGATGAGGCGACCGTTGAACGGCGCCATCACGCCGAGAAGCTCGCCGTGCAGTACCTCCACGACATCATCGACCAAGACTGCTGACCGAGGAGGGCTCACGTACCTCGCCGCCCGTGCTGGTCCGCTTCGGTCGGACGGTCCGCCGGCAACTGTCGGATCCGCGCGATTGCGGCATCGGCGGCCACCGTTCCCCGCCACCGGTCGGGACGCGGAGACTCCCGGTGAGCCGCCCACGCGATTCGCGGGCGGCGACCCTCGCGTTCGCCGCTGCGGTCGGCGTGTGGCGCCCGGACCTGTCGGGCCCCGGCGGAATGCCCGGGCTGCGCGAACTGGGCGCCGTGGTGGGCTTCATGGTCGTGGCGTCGGTGCTCACCCCGATGTACGCGGGCGAGGAGTTCGGCTGGACCAGCTACCTGCGGCCGCGGCTCTTCGGCGGCCGCACCCTCCCCTCGATGGCCGCGACGAGCCTGATCTGGGCACTGTGGCACTTCCCGCTGGCCTTCATCGGCTATGTCGAGTTCGCCAACGTGGTCCTGGGCCTGACGGTGTGGACGCTGTCGTTCTCGCTCCAGGAGATCATCCTGACCTGGCTGTACCACCGCAGCCGCAGCGTATGGGTCGCGAGCCTGGCGCACGCCGGGAACAACATGGTGCTGTTCCTGATCCTGGGCGACGTACTCGACCACGACAACGGCATGGGCCCCATCGCCCCGATGGCCCTGGCGCTCGTCCCGATCGCCCTGATCTGCGCGTGGATCATCATCGGCCGACGCCTGCCCGGCGACCCCACCCCCATCGCGATCGCGACGACGCCCGCGAGCGCTCCGACGTCGGCGGACGCCGTGAACTGAACGCGCCCCCACGCCGTGGTGCATCCGCCGCCTTCGGCAGTGGCTCTCGTTCACACCCGCGGCGCCGCGCGCACTGTCGCGGATGGCCGGACCGTTGCCGTGGGGGCTGTCGTGGCGATCACCGCCGCGACCATGAAGCGGCCGAGTACGACAGGCCGGTTCAGCCGGCGCGCCCGGCGGGGCCGAGGTCGAGGTACTGGCAGTTGTAGCCGCTGACGCGGTCGAGTTCGACTCTGGTGACGTGGCGGATGTCGTCACGCCGTTGCGGGGGACTCGCTGTTGAAATGCGACCAGAAGGACTGCGTCTCAGGTCGAAGGCGTTGTCCGGTAGCGGGCGGCCGTGGGCGCGTTCGCGCATGGCGTCCCACGCATGTGGGTCGCCGCGCGAACCCCATCGCCACGGCCGACGCTGGAGCAGCTCGTCGACGGTCATGGGTTGGTCGGCGGTTCGGTGCGCGGGGCGGTGTCCTTGGTCGCGTCGGGGTGCACGGCGTCGCGGACCGTACGCAGGGCCGTCATCAGGGCGTCCAGTTGCTCGGGCGTGAACAGTCCAGTGAACCAGTGTTCGACGCTCTCCAGGTGATCGACAAGGACCGCGCGCAGGCGCTCGGTGCCTTCGGGGGTGATGACGGCGTACGTGCTGCGCCGGTCTTCCGGACTCGACTCGCGCCGCACCAGACCACCGCGCTGCAGGCGGTCCACCACGCGCGTGACCCCACTTGTGGACAGGAACAACTGGGCCGCGAGGTCGGTCATCCGCAGCCGCCCCCCGGGCGATCGGCTCAGCCGCGTCAAAGCACCGAAGTCCAGGGAGGACATGCCGGCCGCCTCGAACGTCGGCGCGAGCTTGGCGGCCAGCCCCTCGTGGGCCTCGAAGAAGATGCCGGACGCGGTCAGGCGGGGGTCGTCGAAGACGTCGGGGTTCATGCGCTCATCCTAGCGCGAGGTACTTGCCACGAGGATAGTTGACATGCGGAATATCCGCACGGTAAACATATGCCTGCCGCGGGGATATTCCTCGCGGCAACTAAATGAGTCCCGGCTGCCGGGTCCCTCCGTCAGGGGCGAACCCCCTCGCCATACCAAGGAGTTCCCATGTCCACCACCTGGGTCGCAGGCTTCCGCTCCGCCGTCCTCAGCCCCCACGAGGCCATCCAGATCAAGCCGTCCCGCGGCTTCCACGACCAGACGCTGCGTCAGGTCCTGCACCTCGACGGCGGCGGCAAGGCACTGCGAGTGTTGCTGAGCAACGAGTACGGCAAGGAGCCGCTGGTCGTCGGCGCGGCCCGGCTGGGCCTGCGCACCGCGGATGGCGCCGTCGACCCCGCCACCGACGCAGCACTGAGCTTCGGCGGCGCGACCGAGGTGGTGATCCCCGTCGGCGAACGCGTCCAGAGCGACCCCGTCACCCTCGCGGTATCCGGCGGAGCCGACGTGGCGCTGACCCTCTACCTGCCCGGGGACACCGGCCTGGCGACGTTCTCCCACACGCCGTCGCAGAACGCCTACCTGCTGCCCGGCAACGCCGTCGGTGCGGACTTCTCCGACGCCGAGGAGATCGACGGCCGCTACTTCGTCGCGGGCGTCGACGTCCTCGCCCCCGAAGGCACCGCGATAGCCGTCGCGTTCGGTGATTCGTGGTTCGAGGGCACGGGCACCTCCACCGGCACAAACCGCCGCTTCCCCAACCTGCTGAACCGGCGGCTCCACCGCGGCTGGGTAGTCAACCAGGGCATCGGCGGCAACCGCCTGCTGACCGACGAGGTCGGCGTACGCGGACTGGCCCGCTTCGAGCGCGACGTGCTCCAGGTGCCCGGAGTCACCCACGTGCTCTTCCACTTCGGCCTCAACGACGTCGGGCTGCCCGGCATGAGCGGCGAACCCCCGGCCACCGCCGAAGACCTGATCTCCGGCTTCACCACCCTTGCCGGCCAGGCACGTTCACGCGGTCTGACCACCATCGGCATGACGATGGGCCCATACGCAGGAACCATCTACCCCGGCGTCGACTCCCCAGAGGGCCGGGCGGTGCGACGCGAGGTCAACGCGTGGCTGCGCACGTCGACTGTCTTCGACGCCGTCGTCGACATCGCCGCGACCGTCCAGGACCCGGACGCGCCGGACTTCATCCGGGCCGACCTCGACAGCGGCGACCACCTGCACCTGAACGACGCGGGCGCGCAGGCGATAGCCGCGGCCGTGGACCTCGCATACCTGCGCCTGTGACGACTCCCCACCGCCCGTGTCACAGCCCACCAGGGCACCTCGGCCAGGGGTCAGCAGGGGGCCGTCCACAAGCTGCTTGGCCGTCTCCGCGATTTCCGTTTCGTGGCTGGAGTCCCTGGGGGTGCGGCTGGTGGCGGTCATCAGCGGTCGGGCAAACAGCAGGGGCCTTCCGGCGTCGGGTGCCGGCAACCGGCGTTTCGTCGAAGGTACGCTGCGGCACCCGAACCAGGACGCCGCATGGCGCGCCGAACTGCCGTACGGCCAAAAGCCATTCGCGGTGCTGCCGGGCTGCTCCGACTCCCGCGTGGGCGCGGATATCGTCTCGACCAGGGCCCAGGCCCGAGCCAGTGGGAGGTGGGGGGGG
>NZ_JBPKBH010000018.1:35344-52062 GCF_051388915.1 Yinghuangia sp. YIM S09857
CCCGACCAGTTGCCACGCCGAAAAGGATCACTGGTTGAGCAGCGCGGGAAGTACCGGTTCGGGCTCAAGGCCAGCAACGGACAGATCATCGCCACCGGCGAGGCCTACGAGTCCAAGGCCGCCTGCATGAACGGCATCAAGTCCATCCAGACCAACGCCCCCGGAGCGAAGATCCAAGAACTCACCAGCGCCTGACCGCCGCCCGCCCCCGGGAACCGGGCTCCGGCGCAGCCCCCCCGTGAATCACGCGCCCCGAAGAGCCCCGCCGCGCAGGCTCCGCTGCTGTGACGCCCCGGCGGTACCGCCGGCGGCGGGGGACAGCGCGCCATGCGTCTGTGCGGCGATCGGGGTGCCGCGGTGCCTTGAGCGGTACGCCGTTCGTGGCGACACCTCGCCCGGGTGCGCTCGTTGATCCGTGGCATGGACCTGGTCGACGGCGGCGCGGCGGATGAGGTGGTGCTGGTGTTCGGTCCGGTCGGCGCACTGGAGCAGGTGGTGGGTCGCCTGACCGCGTGCGGGGACCTGGCCGACGCGGCGCCGGTGCTGCCGGACGTCGACAACCCGGTCCGCGGGTCGTGCGTGCTGCGCATGACCGCGCCCGGCGGCGGGCGGACCCCTGGCCGCGGCCGCAGGAGCGGGGGACGCAAGACAGCAGTCGGGTTCCTTGACTCCCTAGCCGCTGTCCTGCGCCGCCCGGACCGCGGCACCGCCCGCCGCCCGGAAGGCAGTCCGCCAGGCCGGCCGGGACGCCACCGCGCCCGCACCGGCAACTGAACGGCAATTGAACCTGCCCCGAGAACGTGCGGGGCTGCCTCACCCCCCGAGGAGCAGCCCCGCACCACAACTCCCGGGGCGGCAACCGGCGTACGAACAAGCCGCGTTCACCCGATCCGAACGCGGCAGCCGGTGCCCGCCGTGCGGAGGGTCAGGGAACTGCGTTGCCGCAAACGGGCTTTCGCGCCCCCCAGATGCCCAGACCGACACCGCGGACGCCCATGCGCTTGATCTTGGCCGAATCTACGGTTCTGGCCTGTTCCCTTCGCTGCGGGGGAGGTCTACGGTGATTCGCCCCGGAGGGACCACACGGCGCACCGGGCGCCTGTGAGGTCTGTGTCCGCGTGCCCACCCCCACCCGGCGCGCGGCCTCCGGCACTGGCGGCCCCGGTGCGGCAGTTCGCGTCCGGGCCGCCTGCGGCGTTCGCGCACGCGAGGCTAGCGGGCGCGGCGTCGGGCGTCGCGTCGAAGACCACACGGCGGACATCGCCGTGCGATCGGCGACTCACACCGCATTGCTGCACGCACTGCCGCGTCTGCCCCCTCGGATGCGCGAGGTCGCCTGGCGCCACGCCACTGGCATCGACAACAACGCCATCGCAGCCGAACTGTCCATGGCACGCAGCACGGTACGGGTCCATCTGCGCCAAATCCGTTTGCGGCTGCGAGCGGACCCCATCCTGCGCCGCCGTCCTGACACCAAGCTCATAGCGTGGAGCGGCGTCGCCTCGGACTTGACGGAGCCCACCATGGAGGATGACCTTCGACCGGCCGGGACGCCACCCTGCCGGGATAGGCAGCTGCCGCGCTGTCTGTCATGGGCCGCCTCCCACGTCCATCCTGTAAGCGCTGCCCGATGTTCGACGCAGCACGCTGGCAGGCAGTACGCGCCGCCGGATGGCGGAGTCCGACCTTGGCGGCCGGCAAGCAGGCACCGTCCACCGCATCCTCCAGGAGTGACACCGCCTGGACGGTGAATTTACGCGCCCGCGAACGGGGACAGTCCACGAAAGCATGCGAACCCGCGACGCGCCGACGTCGAGCGCGCCGCGGCTGAGAGGAGTCGTCGTGTCCGATTCGGTTCTCCCCCCGAGTGAAGACGGCCACCGGCGCCCCGACGGGGTCGACGACGCCACCGTCGCGGCGCTCGGCCGGGTTTCGGAGGCATGGGAGTACACCGCCCGAGCCCGCGGCCACCTGTACGCGTTCCATCAGCTCACCGGCAGCGCCGACCGCATCCTTCACGATGCCGTGGACATGCTGCGGGAGGCCGGACACGCCGAGGCCGCACAGGCCCTGAAGAGCGAGGTAGCGGGGCGCAACGTCATCCCGGGCCATTGGACGTTCCAGATCGTCGAGGCGTATGACCGGACGTACTACCAGCCCTTCGCGGACGCCGAGCAGCGCCTGCGCGACGACCTTGCCGATGGCCGACGACATCTCTACGAGGCGGAGATGAAGCAACGCCTGCGCACTCGCGGCCACCCGGACCACACTTGGGACTGACCCCCTGGGTTCGCCGCTGACCGCGCCGCGCGGGCTTACTCGGGTCCGGCATCAGGAGCACGCCGTACGCGGTCGCTCGGCGAAGAGCGGTACGCCCCACTGCCCGGCGGTCGGCGTGCAGCGCCGCGCGGGCGGCGTTGGCGCCGCAGGCGCCGTGCACGCCGCCGCCCGGGTGCGCGGACGCGGAAGCCAGGTAGAGGCGCCGGACCGGCGTCGGCGCACGCCCTGACCCCGGCACCGGCCGAAAGACCAACTGCTGGTGGACGTTCGCGGTCCCGCCGTTGAGAGCGCCGCCGACCAGGTTTTCGTTCGCGGCTTCGAGGGAGTGCGGGGACAGGATGCGGCGGGCCCGGATGCGGGAGCGGAATCCGGGGGCGAAGGTCTCAACTCGTGCCTCCAGACGGTCGGCGTACGCCTGCGCCTCCCCGGAGTCCCACCGTCCCGACACGCGGCCGCCGAGGTCTTCGCGGACGCGCCGGGGCACGTGGGTGTACGCCCACGCCGACTCGGTGCCAGCGGGGGAGCGCGTGGGGTCGGTGGTGGTCATCTGCCCGAGCAGCAGGAAGGGGCGTTCCGGTAGGCGCCCGGTCGCCACCTGGACGGCGTAGTCCGACAGTTCGTCGAGGTCGGCAGCGAGATGGACGGTCCCGGCCTGGGCGGTGCCCGGCGCGGTCCAGGGGATGGGGCCGTCCAGGGCCCAGTCGACCTTGAACGTGCCCAGGTCCCAGGTGAACCGGCCTATGTCGTCGCGCAGTCGGGGCGGAAGGTCGTCCCAGGAGACCAGGCCACCGTAAAGGGCCGGCGCGGGGACGTCGGCGAGCACTCCCCGGCGCGCCCGCACCGCGTCACCGTCGGCCGTGCGCACACCCAGCGCCGCGCCGCCGCGCACCACGACCGACGTGACGCGCGTACCGCAGTGCACCACGCCGCCCTTGGCCTCGAACCGTCTGACGAGCGCATCGGTGAGCGCCCCGGCGCCGCCGGCGGGGGCGGGCCATCCGTGCTGCTGTCCCAGCATGGCCAGCAGCCAGCCGAACGCCGCGCTGGGCATCGCGTCCGGAAGCAGATCCGCGTGCAGTGCGCATCCGGCCAGCAGCATCGTGGCGCCCACGTCGGAGAACTCTTCCTTGCCCAGCGTCCGCACCGGGAGTGTCATCAAGCGGGCGAACCGCAGTCCGTCCGCCACGCCGAGGCGTCCGGCGAGCGCGAGGCCGGAGCGCACGGGTGGGAACGGGGACAGCAGCGAGTTCACCAGGTGTGGGTCGAGGCGTGTCCACAGGTCGGAGAGGGGTCGCCACCCGTCCGCGTCCGCGTCGCCGAAGTCCCGGGCCAGTCCGGCCGCGGTCGCCTCGACGCCGCGGTGCAGCACGGCGCAGCGCCCATCGCCCAGCGGGTGCCCAAGGACAGCCGGGGCGTGGCTCCAGCGCAGGCCGAACTCGTGCAGGCCCAGTCCGGCGACCACGGGGGAGGCGGCCGCGAGCGGGTGGAACGAGCTGAAGAGGTCGTTGACGAAGTCCGGGTGCACCCCGCGATCGCTCCGCACCGCCCCGCCCGGTGACTCCTGTGCCTCCAGTACCACGACGCGCCACCCGTGGTCCGCGAGCAGGTTGGCGGCGACGAGTCCGTTGGGGCCGGAGCCGATGACGACGGCGTCAGCTTCGTCCGTCACGGCTCCCCTTGGCGGGCGCATCGGGAACCGGGGCCGATCCGTTGTGCGCGGTCGTCGGAGGCTCCACGGCGACCCGCGCCAGGTTGCGCAGCATCTTGCGGTTGCGTAGATGGAGCAGGGCTTCGCCGGGCGGGCCGTGCAGCCGGGCGGCGGGACCGCGCAGCGGATGCTCGTCGACCAAGGCCACGGTCTCGCCGTCCCACGGCAACAGTTCGATGCTGATGCGGGCGGAGCCCAGAGGCGGAGCCAAGGCTTCCAGTTCCAACCGCTTGCCGGGATCACAGAGCCGGACGACGCATTCGTCCCGGAAGGTGATCGGCCCGATTCCGACGCAGTAGGCCAGGCCCGCACCCACCTGCGGCCAAGTGTCGTCGGCGCGTTCGATTCGCTGGGTGCCTACGACCCATTCGGCGTAGCGTTGCGGGTCGGCGAGCACAGCCCACACCTGGTTCGGACTCGCGTGGATCAATTGCTGTCGTCGGGCCATGGCCGGCGGTTACCCGCCTTGCCGTCGGCTATCCCCGGACCTGGTGCGTGACCTCCTGGCGGAGCCTGCGGGCGCGTCTTCCGGGTGACCCGGGGTGGTCCTCATCGGGGTGGGTAGCGGCACGGCAGACGTACGGACTCTCTGAAGGGGCCTGGCGTGCGGGAATTCGGCAACCGAGTGGCGGCGGTGACCGGTGCGGGGTCCGGCATCGGTCGGGCCCTGGCCGTGGAACTCGCGCGCCGCGGCGCCCTGCCGGCGCTCGCGGACATCGACGGCGCCGGGCTGTGGACCACGGCCGAGATGATCGAACGCGTGTGCCCGGGGCGCTGCCCCACGGTGACCGAAGTCGATGTCGCGGCGCGTGACGAGGTGCAGGCGTGGGCCGACGAGGTCGTCGGCCGCTTCGGAGGGGTCGACCTCGTGATCAACAACGCGGGCGTGGGTGTGGTGGCGCCGGTCGAGGAGGTGATCTGGGAGGACGTCCAATGGCTGATGGGGGTGAACTTCTGGGGCGTGGTGCACGGCACGACATCGTTCCTCCCTTATCTCCGGCACTCCACAGAAGGCCATCTGGTCAACGTGGCCAGCGTGTTCGCGTTGGTGGGCGTGCCCGCGATGAGCGCCTACTGCGCCTCCAAGTCCGCGGTGTGCGGGTTCACGGACGCGGTGCGCCAGGAGTTGCGGTTGTCGCCTTCCGGCGTACGCGTGAGCACGGTGCTGCCGGGAGGAGTCAGCTCGGCGTTCGCCCGTTCGGTACGAACCTCCGCCCGCGTCGACGCCGACGCCCTCGTCACCACGAGCAGCCGCGTCGCCCTGACCGCACCCGAGGGAGCGGCCCGAGCGATCCTTCGCGGCGTCTCCCGCAACCGTGCTCGCGTGTACGTGGGGGCGGACGCCCGCGTGATCGACTGGACGAGCCGGCTGCTCGGCACCGGTATCGAGCCGTTTGTGCGAGGCTTCGCCAGGCGACTGATGCCGGCGTCCTGGAAGAGGCCATGACGTCGCCCACAAGCTGCCATGACTCGACAAACGCTAGATCCGGTCCGGTGTCGGACAGGTGCTGTGGTGTTCGGGAAACAGGTGTGTACGTCCGTACGCCGAGGGCGAGTTGGATCAGTGCCAGGACGGGCGCGCGGTGGTGGCGAGGGCGGCTTTGAGGTGCTCTGAGCGATTACAAAGCATCCGCCGCGCCAAGCTCACTCCCGACCAGCTCGACCAACTCGCCGAGGTCGGTCTCGGCTGGCGGAGGCGAGACACCCGGAAAGGGGCGTGGCAGCAACGGCTGTTGCGCCCCTTCGGCCTGAGAAGGCTTACCGCCGACTGTCGGCATCCACGTCGCGCTGCCCGCAATCGTCGGTGTCGGCCGGGCCGGAGCGGCAGGAGGGCCCGCATAGCGGAGAACCAGGGAGTGGCGGCGGGTGGTTGGGTGCAGACGTGTCCGGCGGGGTGGAGGTCTTCAACGCCGAAGGGGCGACGATGCGGCCGCCGGGACAGGCCTGGGCGAGCCGGACGCGAGGCGCCCGGGCTCGTTCGCCGTCGTCCCACTACGTCACCAGCGCGGCGTTTGCGTCGTACGGCACTATGAGAAATCTCAATACTGAATCTATTGGCTAAGGTACGCTGTTTGCTATGGCAGCTACTACGACGATAGCGGTGTCGGTGCCGGTCGATCTGGCCGAGGCGGTACGGGCGGCGGCAGGTGGCAACGTAAGTGCGTTCGCGGTGAAGGCGTTCCGCGAGGCGGTCATGCGTGACTCGCTCGCGAAGCTCCACGCCGCCGGGTACACCGGCCCGGGCGAGGACTTGCAGGAGTTCGCCGACGAGGCGACCGACCGGTGAAGCGCGGGGAGATCTGGCGCGTGAAGGCATCGCGCAGCGGCCGGGACGTCCGTGTCCTGGTCGTCTCCGAGGACTACGTCAACACTGCGATGCGCGGCTGCATGGCCATGCAGATCAGCGAAGGGTTCCCGGCGCTGCCCCTGCTGACCGTCACCGTTCCCGACACATGCGGCGGCGGTGTCGCGGTCGCCGTCGACGTCGTGCCCATGGCCGCCCAGTACTTCGAGGCCGGCCAGCGGCTCGGCGTCATGCCCGACGAGCAGATGACCCAGGTCGAGGCAGCGCTCCGCGCCGTCTACGGCCTGTGACCCGACCGCGGCACCCCACCCCTGGACTCTCTTTGCACGGCCATGGCCCTGGACCAGGAGCCGTTCTACCGCGCGTTGTCCCCCGGCGGCGGCGAAGAGGTCCCCGCGCGGGTCGAGCACCTGGTCGACGACTTGTTCGCCATCGCCGCGGCCCGCAGCGCCACCACCTCGGCGGTCCTGAAGCTGACCGCCGACGGCCTCACACAGGAAGAGATCGCCGAGGAACTCGGGATCACCCTCAAGGCGGTCAAGAGCGCGATGTGCAACTTCCGGAAGAAGGTCCGCAAAGCTCGGGACCGCGGAAAGCTGACGGTGCCGCGCTACTGGGCCGCGGACCGCACCCTGCCCGGCCCCAAGCCCGCCGGGGACACCCGATGACGGCGAACCCGAGCGGCCCGCCGCAGCCCGAGCCGCCCCGCTCACGCGAACCGCTGGACCTGCACACCGTCGTCCTCCTGGTACTCGCGGTCGTGGCCGGCGTCCTCGCGTACCGAAGTCCGGAACGCTGGGGGGGTCGCCCTCACCGTCGGCATCGCCGTCGCCCTCGCGCTGCACGCACTCATCCGCCGCGAGTGACGCCCCCGGCCGGCCGTACCGCATCACGGCGCACTCTGCGCGAATGCGGTACGGCCTCCGGTCGGGCAACACCCGTCACACGTACGCACCGGGCCAAGGCGTGTCAGGGCGCGCATTCGCGGAGGAGGTCGCCCACTTCGGGAGGCAAGACGTCGGCTGCGGCAACGACGTCCGGCAGCACCCGCAGGTCACCCCAGCGCACCGGCCACGCGTGTCGGCGTCCTACCGCCCAGGTGAGTACGGAGTCCAGTTCCTCGGCACGGTCGGACGGCGCTATGACGATGTCGGGATCGAGGGTCATGGCCCAGGTGTCCTCGTCCAGGGCGAACACCTGCCGTTCGAACTCGTAGGCCTCGAAGCCTTCCACGGGTCGGGGTTCGTCGGGGGTGAGGAGGAGGGTGAAGTCGCCTACGGTGGCGCCGGTTTCCGTTCGGACAAACCGGATCCGGCGACCGCCCACCAGGACCAAGGTGTCGTCTGCGCCCCAGAGCACCGCGCAAATGCCACTGGCGGGGAAGGCTCGCAGCCGTTCGGACCGGGCGGGGTCCGCAAACGACCACACCTCGACGGTGTCTGTGTCGGTCAAGACGGCCGCGCTCTCCCCGTCCGGGGCCCAGACCCATGCGTTGCGGTCACCACTCCACCGCTTGCCGTCCTGCCACTGGGGGTGCGGGATCGACGCGGAACCCACGTGCTCCCCGGCGTCGAAGATGTGCACAGCAGGCTCGGCGGTGCCCGAGCGCGCCGTCAGTACAGCGAGCCGGTCGCGGCGTGCGTCAGCCCAGCGCAGGGCACAGGCCATGTCGAGGAGGAAGGGGCTGCCTTGGGGGCGGCCGGTGATCGAGTCGAGGAAGGACAGACCGTCGTCGGCCGTGACGGCGACGCAGCGGCCATCCGGGCTGGACGCGGCGATCGAGGCCGGCTTGTGCCAGACGACTGCGCGGGTTTCGGCATCCACGCAAATGGCGTTACTGCCGATGAGGAACTTGCCGTCGGGCGTCCAGACCGGGTCGTCGATCCACTGGCCCACGTCTTCGGCCACCTCGGCTCGGCGGAATGCGTCACGCACGTCTGTCGGAAGGTCCCGGGCCATGGCGTATGGGTGGTCGGTCGTCACGTGACAGGGCGTCCAGAACAATGCACCGCGGTCCAAGGGGACCACGCACCCCTGAAGCCCGCCGTCACCGTTGGTGGTGCAGTGGTAGTAGACGCTTCGCCCGTCCGGGGCGAACGCGAACGGCGAAGGCCGAGGGTTGCCGTCCGACGCGCTGATCGTCGCAAGCGGCCGCGCGTCCTCCCCGGTTGCGCTCCACAACCCCAGGACGCTCATCGCGTGGATAACGGCGAGACGGGAAGAGTCCGCCGACCACTGGATCGTGCGCTCGTAGTCGGGCCACCCGACGCCGCCTTCGATGTCGGAGATCGTGTTGACGCAGCGGCCCGAGGCAACCTCCCAGATCTGCATAACGCCTCCCTGGTCGTAGTCGCCCTCCGGATACCAACTGCCGGTGGCGAGGTACCGGCCGTCCGGGCTCATCGCGTGCCCGACGATCTCCGCGTCGTGTCCGTACGAGTGCCGCAGCAACGCTTTGCCGGTGTCGAGCAGGCGGCGTGTGGCCAGTCGGTGGGTTTCGGTCACACCGACGTGCCGCTCCAGGTCGGCGAGGCGGGCACGCAGCGGTGGCAGGTCGCGGTCAGGTGTGAAGGCGGTCCAGTCCGCATCCTCCAAGAGCGCGTACAACGCCTCATCGTCATCCGGGGCTATGGTGCTGGCAGCCTGGGGCAGGAACGGCGGCGGTTCCTCGCATGCCGGCGGCTGCCTTCCTTCCCCGCGCTCCAGCAGGCCGATCAAGCCGACTTCGTCGAACTGCGGTACACGAAGCATGTGTTCGGTACGAGGAATGGGCCCCTGTTCGCCGTCGGCGAAGAACATCAGGTCCGTCTCGTCCGTGACGGTCTCCCTCACGTGGGCCCCGAGCGATTCAAGGCGGCGTACTGCTTCATCGGTGTCGATCGAGTGAAATTCCCCGAACAACACGACCGTTCGTCCCCGAAGATCCATGACCGGGACCGTAGCGGGAAGCACCGACCCACGGCTCGAACGGCCCGGACGTGGACCCGGTCGTGGATGGGGAGTGCCGCCGGTGGGTCCCGCCTCGAACAAGTCGTTCAGCGGATGAACCAAGACGTTCACCGACCCGCGGACATCCTGGACGAGCCGGAATGGGCCCGTCTTCTCACGCCCGCCGACCGGCGCGGCCCCGCTGTTCTGGTCCCACGTACGCCCGTACGGGGAGGTAAACCTCGACATGTACACCCGCCTGTACCTCGCTGCTTGTGGACGCGATGCCCGGCACCTCGACGCATTCCCCGCTGTCCGGACAACAGCATCGCCCGGCCTGGTAGCCGTCACGTCAGTCAGTCGGGGCAGACGGATGGAGAAGTGCCACGGCAGTGGCGTCGTCTCGCTCCCCGGTGCGGCCTTCGCGGGCGGCAGCGGCCAGGGCATCGGCGGGGGCCTGCGGGTGGTTCTCGTGCGCCCGCAGCAGTGCTTCGACCTCTTCGTGACCCACGGTGTCGTGCATACCGTCGGTGGTGAGCAGCACGAGCCGGTCCGGGACTTCGGCTTCACGGACGGTGGCAACGGCGGCTGCGGCAAGGGATGCGCGGACCCATTCGTCGTGATGGCCGGCGAGCTCTGCTGCTGGCCCGCCGTAGACGCGCAGGAACTGGCCCATGGTCTGGTCGGTGGAGTACTGGCGGAGCCGTGTGACGTCCCAGCCCCAGGCGCGGGCGTCGCCTACCCAGGCGATCCGGGTGGTGTTGTCTCCAGGGGCGGCGACCGCTACCACGGCGACGGCGTCCGGCTCGGGTCCCTCCTCGGCGCTCGGGTCGGCCACCAGCTCGCTGGCGCTGAGGAGTCCGGCCAGCGCGCCGCGCCGGGTGGCGACGCGAGCGGCCACCTCCGCGAGCAGCGTGGTTGTCCTGACGCAGGACCAAGCCGGCTCGCTCTCGTCGATGATCACCCCGAACCGGGTGATCTCCGGGCGGCCGTGGCCCTCCCACCGGCGATACGCGGCCGCGGTTCGTCCCCACAGGCGGCGCGGGCCTGACTGGGTGACGTCGTGGCGGTCCCGTCCGGGGATGGAGTCGGCGCAGGCCCAGGAGGTGCCGTCGGACAGCCACAGCGTGCACTCGCTGCGAGCGCCGCGGCCGGGGCCTCGACATCGGACGTCCGCCCGAGCACGATCTGCGCGATCTCATGGACGCCATGCTCTACGTCGACCGCACCGGCATTCCCTGGCGCTACCTCCCGCATGACTACCCGCCCTGAGACACGGTCTACGGGCACTTCGCGCGTTGGCAGAAGGACGGCGTCTTCGAGCAGCTCAACGGTCTGCTGCGAACTCTCGTCCGGCAGCAGGCCGGACGGGAATCCGAGCCGAGCGCGTGCGTCCTGGACAGCCAGAGCGTCAAGACCTCCGCCAACGTCCATGCCTGTGATCAGGGCATCGACGCCGGCAAGCGGATCGCCGGCCGCAAACGCCACATTGCCGTCGACACCCTCGGCCTGCTGCGCACCGTCTTCGTCACCGCCGCCAACGTCTCCGACAACACCGGCGGTATCCTCCTGCTCTCCAACGTCGCCGACCGCCGCCCGCGCATCGCCAAGGCGTTCACCGATACCGGCTACCGCACCCAGGCCATCGAGCACGGCGCCGAGCGAAGACGCCGCTCGGCAGCGAGTGTCCCCCTGAAGACGGCGCTTCGCCCGCAGCCGCGGTGGAGAAGTTCGGTCGCGCTGTCCGTTGCTTTGAGAGGACGTTCACAGTGTTTACGCGCGTTTGGGCTGTTTTGAAGAATGGCAGAAAAGTCGCTGATGGGCTGTTTGTTCAGAACGGCAGGGTCAATCGCTCATCCAACGATGAAGAGTTCTGAGCCTCCACCCGCCAGCTCGGGGATACATCCCTGGCGCGTGGTCTCCCGGCACCGCCCCTGCCTTTGCGGGCAAGGCGCCCTGGTGCTCTCCGGCACGGCCAGGGCCGGGGAGCACTACCGGCGGAAAGGCGGGCCACCGTGCGCGACAACGGCGACGGCTACGACGAACGACCAGAACCGTCCGACACCACCGTGGAACGTCCAAGTGCCACGCACCCGCCGTGCCGGGGACGCCGAGCGTCACCAGCGTCGGAGCCGCCCGCGTGGTCACCGTCTTCCACACCGAGGAATGCTTCCGCGAACTGCGGCGCGAGCTTGATGAGCGCCTTGACCAAGGCCGGCGCCGCGACGCCGAGACGCGCCGCGGACTGGCCGCGCTCCGCGCGCACCTGCGCGACCGCCCGCCCGCACCCGGCAGCGACGCCGCCCCGTACGCTGGGGTGCTCGCCGACCTGGTCGAGCGGTACCTGGTCCAGGACATGCGCGGCCGCAACGTCGTCCACCGGGACGTGTTCGACACCGTCGGCCGGCACCAGCCGCACGTCCCCGGCATCGACGGCACACCCGTCCCGCCCACGGTCGCCGGCAGCGCCCCGCGCGACCTCGGAGCCGTTGACCGTCCCGGAAGACGACGCCGAGCTTTTGGCCTGGGTCCTGGAGCACGGCGGGATGATCCCCTACGACGGGGATCTCCAGTACCGCCCGGACCTGCTGCACCGCATCGTCCTGCCCAATGGCCAGTCGATCGTCGTGGCCCCGGGGGACCGGCTGCTCGCCGGCGACGGGGCCATCCACGTGGCCGTCCCCGACCACCCCTCCGGTTCCTGACGGGCCACACCGTGCCCGACCGCCGGTGGCCGGCAAGCCGTAATCCTGCGTGTCCTCCGCGTACGCCGGAACAAGCCCCGCGAGTTGGTCGCGTTGGCCGCCGGGTTATCGGTGCTGGACCGGATCAGAAGTTGGTGCTTCTCCCGCTGGTCGGGGTTGGTTCCTGGCGTTGTGTCATTGACACGGTGGTCTTGGGGGTGAGGCCTCCTCAGCGGTCGCCGAGGGTGCGCGAGAGTTTGAGCGCGAGGTCTTTGGCCTGGTGGGCGGATGGGCCGGAAGACAGGGTGGTCGGGTTGGTGTTGGTGTTGGCGGTGGTGCGGGTCAGGGCTGGTTTGGTGTGGAGGCTGCGGAGGGGCGCCAGGCCTTGGGCGGCGAGTTCGGTGTGGGCGGCGGGCGCGTTGGCGTGATTCGGGTGGGGGGTGGCCTGGCGATGCGGGGCGGGGGGTTGGGGGCGTGCGCGTTGCGTGGTGTCAGGGGAAGCGCGAACGGCGGAGGCGGGGGGCTTTCTCGCGTGGCGTTTGGGGCTGTCGGGCGCGACGCTGCGCAGTGCGTCGGCGACTTGTTCGTGGGTGAGGGCGGGGCGTCCCCAGTAGGTGGTGGCGACGCGGTCGACGATTCCGGCCAGCCAGGTTGTCTTCTCCAAGCGGGCCTGGACCTGCTCGGGTGTCATCGACTGCATGGAGGCGGCGATACGGGCCGGCGAGCGCAGCGCGGTTTGGACGTGGGCCCAGGTGGTCCAGCCCTGTAACGCCTTCTCGAGCCCCTGGGTGGGAAGGTGCAGGGCGTCGACGACGTTTGCCGTGAGCCGCTTCTCCTGGCTGGGGGTGTAGCCGCTCTCGTCCAGGGTGTACGCCAGGGCGTGGCGGGGGTCGCCGCGGGTGACGAACTCGTGGTCGATGAAGACTGTGGAACCTCGGCTGCGGTGCATGTTGCCGCGCCACAGGTCCGGGTGTATAAGGACGAGCGGAACAGGGCTCGTGCCGTCGAGGGCTCGGCGTGCGGGCGTGATCGGGCGGCGGGGGAAGCCCAGGCGTTCGTACAGCTCGGGCCAGGCGGCGTTCACGTGCTGCCACAGTCCGTCCAGGAACGCGAGCTGGACGTCGGCGTACGCCTGGGCGTCGGTCCCTTGCGGTCGGCCCGGCGGGGCCGGGGGCAGGTCGGTCACGGCGGCGAGGTCGCGGAAGAAGCGGGGGATGTCCCGCTCCACCAGGGCGTTCGGGACCGGGTTCGGCCGCGGAGGAAGCGGCTGCATTTCCCGGAACCGGTGAATTTGGAAGTCGCCGTCCCGCCGCGCGAACCCCGGGGTCGCATAGAGCAGTTGGGGCACGTCGATCGTCTTTTGCACCGCGCGTAGAATGTCCGGCTCCCACCAGGTGCGCAGATTCGCCGGCAGCGACGCCGACCGCTTCGGTATGCGCACCAGCACCGCACCGAGTTGGGGGTGGTCCACCCGGACATTGCGGTTGTAGCTGCCTTCCAGGACGGTTGCCCCCGCGTTGACGAGTCGCTGGGCTTCGGTGAACAGCGACGCGGCCGTCGCATGGTCCAGCTCTCCCGGCAGCGGTCGCGATAGCGCTGAAAAGGTCGCCTCCTGGAACACTCCGTACCGGCTTACGCGTGCCGCGCAAGATGGGTCCTCGTGCGAGAGGTCAACAGGTTACTCGCCGACCCGGTCCTGCAGATCGTTGACCAAGCATCGTCCAAGGGCGTCGCCTCCGCACTCGTGGACCTGCGCCGTACCGACACCCGTCGACACCACGAAAACCCGGGATCCTGACCGGGATCAATTGCTCTGGCCGATTCCGTTCGCCGGAGTCCGGGGTCAAAGTGGGCGGTCTGTGAGTCTTTGGCGGCTTCTGTCGTCACCTGATGGTGTGGGCTGGGGCGGAATCCGTCGGCGGGCAGCCGCTGATCTGTTGGTGTGATGATGTGAGTGAACGCAAGCCGTACCCGAGTGACTTGTCGGACGAGCAGTGGGCTCTGATCGAGCCGGTGATCACCGCGTGGAAGGCTCGGCACCGCTCGGTCAGCGGCCACCAGGGCGCGTATGCGATGCGGGAGATCGTCAACGCGATCGTCTACCAGGGCCGGACCACCGCGCGGACCTGGACGACGGTCGCCGCGGCGACGTCCTCGCCCGGCCCGAGCCGGACCGCGTCCAACACGACGGTCCACGAGCTTCGGCCCGGCTCCAGCGCGATGACGATCGAGTACGGCCAGCCGGGCACCATCTGGTGCTTGCCCTCACCGCGGCCCTAGGTGTGGCAGAACGACCGGTCTGGACTGGTGTCCGCGTCCGGCCGCAACCACGGGGACACGTCGACGGCCAGCACGATCCGCCCGTCCACCGCCCGCGGCAGCGGCAACCGGACCAGCGCGTCGCGCAGCCGCCCGGCGTCGATCCGCCCATTGTTGACCGCGTCGTAGAGGGCTCCGTGGCCGCGCCGGTGCTCGGGTACCAGCGACAGCCCGACGAGCGTCTTGACCGGCCCGTCCGCGCACAACACCGCATCCGCCGACTCGAACAGCACGTCGGATCGGCGGGTCAGGCAGGCGTGGAATGCGTTCCGGAAGCGCGATAGTTCCGCGAGGGCCTCAGCCCGTTGTGGGTAGGAGGGCAGGATCGCCGCCACGGCCTTCGCTCCGATCCGTCGGACGCCAACCGGTCTAACGACAGGATCAGCACAGATCGATCTCGCGGATCACCGGAACCCTGAAAGTCCTGACGGGCAGGAGTCAGCGCGCTATGCGGCGGAAATGACGCCCAGGGGGCCGGGGCCGACCGAGGTCGCCTGCTCGGTGAAATCCCCTAGCAGGACGAGTAGTTCGTCCATGGGGACCGGACGGCGGTCGATCGCGGCGGGATCGTCGTGAGCCTGGGCGGTCCATAGGAACGGGTACGCCGAAAGACCGTCGCCCAACGCCATCTGCGCCACGTCGTCCCGCCATCCCGGCCAGCGCAAGGACGTGTAGAAGTCGGCCAGGCCGTCGCCGGCGAGGAGCCAGGTCAGCCAGTCGCTGTGCCCGGCGCGAGTCCTGCCCACGCCAGCGAGTCCGGCGCGAAGTAGACCACTTCTCCGGGGCTCCCGGGACGACCGGCCGACGCCGGGTCGTGGCCGTTGAGGGCGAACGTCCCGCCCAGCACGTCGTGCGCGAGCACCAGCCCGGCCTCGGGGACCCACGCCGCGTGGAACTCGGCCGGGAACCCGTTCACCGCCGCCAGGCCGGGCAAGCCGTCAGCCGCCCCCGTCCCCGCTCCGCCGTACACGCGCACCCACCCACCGTCCACCAGCATCCCGCCGGACGACAACGCGACAGCCCCAGGAAGGAACGCGCGGTGATCTCATCGAGGGCAGCGTTCCAGAGCTACTTGAGGTGCCCGCGGTTGGTGAGGCTGATCAACGATCTCCTTCGGAAGACCGCCGAACCATACATCTCTCAACATCCGTGCCCGTCGCACAGGGGCAACATCAGTGTCCGTCAAAGCGAAGCAAGCTCAGCTCAAGGAGAAGGCGAAGGGAGATGCGGCCAAGTCGCCGCCTCCCGCAAACAGTTCTACCGGCAGAGCAAGATCGACGACAGGCTCGAACCGCCCTCCGGCCAGTCCACGGAGTTCCAGCAGATCGCCGAGTTGTCGTTCGACAACCTCAGGAAGATCATCGACGCGATCTGACCGGGTGTGGTTCGCTGCTGTGGTGGCTGAGGACTTGGAGACTGTCGCGTTCGAATCCGCCGAGGCGTTCGAGGGATGGCTTGGTGAGAACCACGCCGTCTCGCCCGGTGTCTGGGTCAAGCTTCGCAAGAAGGGCCATGGAATCGTCGCGCTGGACTACGCCCAGGCGCTCGAAGTGGCACTGTGCTACGGCTGGATCGACGGCCAGAAGGCCACGTTCGACGACCGGTGGTGGCTCCAGCGGTTCACCCCGCGCACGCCGCGCAGCAAGTGGTCCAAGGTCAACCGGGATAAGGTGGCCGCTCTGATCGAGCAGGGCCGGATGCGTCCGGCGGGGCAGGCCGAGGTCGATCGCGCCAAGGCGGACGGCCGCTGGGAGGCGGCCTACGACGGCGCGAAGACGGCCGCGGTGCCGGACGACCTGGTGGCGGCGCTGGCCGCCGATCCGGCCGCAGCGGAGTTCTTCGAGACGCTGGACCGGCAGAACCGCTACGCGATCCTGTACCGGATCCAGGACGCCAAGCGGGCCGAGACTCGGGCGCGCCGGATCGAGAAGTACGTGGCGATGCTGGCGAACGGTGAGAAGCTGCACCCATAGCCACAGACAGTGGACCCGTGGTGCTGTGTCGGGCTTACGGCACGCCTGCGACCCCGGCGGCGGCCGGCTTCATGAACCTGCGCAAGGGCCGTCTCACGCGACCACGACAGGCCGTTCCGGACTGCCCAGGTGCCCATCGCGTCGTATCAATCCCGGCAACCTCGAACGCCGCGTCCACGAACGCGTCCACCACCGCGACCGGCACGACGGCGACCTTGACGAGCCTGCACCGGGAGGACGAACCAAGTAGTCCCGCCCGTGCCCGGCCTACGGCAGACTCGCCGGGGCGATCCATTCCGACCAGGACAGGTCGCGGCCCATGCAGCGGGGGCTGCTCAGGGGCCACGCCTCAGCGATCCAGGCCGGGACCGGCGCGTCCAGGACGGTCTCCAAGTCCCTGCCGGCGTGGGTGTCGACGACCCACCGGGAGATTTCGGCGTCCGCGCCGGGCTTCTCGGGCGGATCGATTGAGTGGCGTGCAGGCGTCGGGAGGGGCCGGTGAGTGGGTCGCGGGGTGCTGG
>NZ_JBPKBH010000018.1:52109-72148 GCF_051388915.1 Yinghuangia sp. YIM S09857
GGGGGGATGGGGGGGAGGGATTGAGTGGCGTGCAGGCGTCGGGGGGGGCGGGTGAGTGGGTCGCGGGGTGCTGGAGCCGAGCAGCACCCCGCGGGTCGCGGGCGGGCGTGCGAGAACCTCCTGCCGCGGTGCGAGTATCTCCGCGTCCTTCGATGCGGCCGACCGCGCGAACAGGGCGAGCCAGGAGAACACTTGAACGACGAGTCGATACAGCAGACGAACAGCCACGATTGGTGATCACCGGATCGGACGAACGCCCAGGTCAAACCTGGGGGCCGAGTATTCGGGAGATCCGCGATGTCCTGGCGCCACAGCCGCACAGGCGTGGTTCGTGTGGAGACAGCGATGCGAACCGCTGGTGAGCCGCGGCTTCCCGAACGCCGGGGAATCCAGTGGGTTCGAGGAGTCCGTGGACCTATGGTGATGTGCACGGCGACCGGGCCGCCGAGGTCTACGAACGCCTTGTCTCCGTCGACACGCTGCGGGTGCCCGTGCTCGCCATGGTGCGACGGTTCTACGGGTGCCGGGCCGAGGACTGGCCTGCGATCCGCGATGCCGCCACCAGCGTTCCGGTACGGACGCCAGCGAAGCCGAGGATGTTGAGGGCTGCGGTGGTATCGGGGCGGGGGCTCGGGGGAACTCGGGGAGCTCGGGGCCGCGGGCTCCGTCGTCACATGTCCTTCCAGACCGGGGCGCGGCGCTCGCGGAAGGCGGCGGAGGCCTCGGTCATGTTGCCGGTGAAGGTGCCGAGTACCTGGGTGCGGTTCTCGAGTTCGAGCTGCTGGCGCAGGCTGGTGGCCTCCACGCCCGACCACAGGCCCTTCTTGGTCATCCACACGCCGTACTCGGAGTTCTCCGCGATCGCGGACGCAAGCTCGACCGCCGCCGTCTCGTGGCCGCCGGGTCCGGTGAGGCGGTTGAGCATGCCGAACCGGTTGGCCTCCTCGGCGGAGAAGTGCCGTCCGGTCAGCATGAGCTCGGCGGCCCGGGTCGGACCGACCAGGCGCGGCAGCAGGTAGCTGGTGCCGACGTCCGCGGAGGACAGCCCCACCTTGATGAACACCGACCCGAACGTCGCCGTGGAATCGGCCACCCGCAGGTCAGCGGCCAGCGCGATGGCCAGCCCGCCGCCGACCGCCGCGCCGTGCACCGCGGCGACGACCGGCTTCTCGCACTCGTGGATTGCCAGGATCATCTCGGCCACGTGCTCCTGGGTGCGGTACACCAGCCCGAGCCGCCCCCGGCCCTCGACGTCCGGGGCCGGATCCTCGTCGCCGGACAGGTCGGCGCCCGCGCAGAACCCCCGTCCGGCCCCGGCCAGCACGATCGCGCGCAGGCCACGTTCACGATTCAGATTCGCGAACGCCTCCGTCACGTCGGAGACCAGCGACGACGAGACGGCGTTCAGGCGCTCGGGCCGGTTCAGCCGCACGAACGCCACGGCAGGCGCAGGTCGTTCGACGACGACGTACTTCACGGGGAAGAATCCCTTTCAGATCAGAGCGGAAACGCGGCGGAGTTTCTCGAGGTGCACGGGCGGCTGCGGCGCGCTTTCGCTGTACGCGCCGAGCCGCCCGCGCCGGGCCGGGGGAGGGGTTCTCCTGGTCAGGCGTCGCGAAGCACCTCCTCGGTGTGCTGGCCCAAGGTCGGCGCCGGCCCGCGAAGGGTCAAGTCGAGCTGCCGGGAGTGCATGCCGATTCCGGGATGCCGGACGGTGCCGGCAATCGGATGCTCCAGCGGCTGGTAGAAGTGGCGTGCCACGAGCTGGGGCAGTTCGTCCTGGAGCATCTGGTCCCAGACCGGCGCGGCGGGGACGCCGGCGTTGAGGATCAGTTCGGCGGTCGCGTCGCGGTCCCGGTCGGCGAACCATGCCGCCAGGCGCTCGTCGATCTCGTCGTGGCGGGCTCGCCGCTCGGCGCGGGTGGCGAGGTCGGCGCCCCAGCCGGTGAGGCGGGCGAGTGCCTGCCACTGCTCGTCGGTCTCGACGGCGAGGGCGGCCCACTGCTCCTCGCCGGCGCAGCGGTACACCCCCTGCGGCACGGCACCGGGCCCGCGGGCGCCCTGACGGTCCATGCGGTACCCGGTGGCGGACCAGGTGACGATCGGCTCGGCGGCGATGTTGAGGGCGACTTCCAGCATGGGCACCTCGACCAGCTCGCCCTGTCCGGTCGCGGCCCGGCGTTCGAGCGCGGTCAGAACGGCGAACGCGCCGTGGAGGCCGGTGATCGGGTCGATGGTGCTGCGTACGAGCGGTTCGCCGTCGGGGAGTCCGGTGAGCCAGGCGATGCCGGTCGTCTGCTCCATCGTCTGCGCAAAGGCCGCGTGGTTGGCCCACGGGCCGTCCAGGCCGAAGCCGGGCTGGCGCAGCATGACGAGGTCGGGCTTGACCCGGCGCAGTTCGTCGTAACCCAGGCCCAGGCCGTCCATGACGCGCGGGGTGAAGTTCTCCACGACGACGTCGGCGGTGGCGACCAGGCGCAGGAACCGGGCACGGCCGTCCTCGGTGGCGAGGTTGACGGTGACCGACCGCTTTCCCGGGTTGGTGCCGTGGAAGGTCGGGCCGAACTCCATCCAGTCCGGCTCGGCCGGGGATTTGACCGTGGCGAACCGCATGCCGTCCGGCCGAGTGGGCGACTCGACCTTGATGACGTCGGCGCCGAGGGCGGCGAGCAGGTGCGTCGCGTACGGCCCGGCCCAGAACGCGGTGAGGTCGACGACGCGGACGCCTGCCAGCGGCCTGGTCGTCGTCTGCGCCGAGGCGGCCGGGCCCGCGTGGTCGTCGTGGTCGGGCCGGCCGTGGTGGAGGACGGGCGAACGGGGCTGCCGGAAGCCCGCGGGGTTGCCGATGAAGACTCCCCGTTCGCGCGGGTGCTCCATGTCGAACAGCGCCTCACCGTTGCCGATGAGGGCGACCGGCACGCGGAACAGCCCGCCCAGCTCGACGATCTCCGCGGCGGTGTGCCCGGTGAGCCACGGGCCGACGTTGGCCTCGACAAACGCGCGGTTGCGGCTGCGGGCGCCCATGGACGTGCACCGTTCGTCCTCGGCCAGGTCGAGCCGGTCGATCATGACGGCGAAGTCGGCCCACTGCTGCGCGGTGAAGATGCACAGGCCCACCCAGCCGTCCTTGCACCGGACCACCGACGGCCAGTCGCCGCTGCGGGACAGGGCGGCCACGTTCCCGGTGAACTCCCGGTACAGCGTCGGATAGTTGTTGAGACATACGGCCATCACCTCCAGGGCGGCGACATCCACCGTCGCGCCGCCCGCCCGTCGGCCGGCCAGCGCCGCCAGCGCGGCCGTCGCCCCGGTCGCCCACTCTCCCGGCCCCGCGCCCATCGGCAGCGGCGGCGAGTCCTTCGTGCCGCACGCGGACATCAGCCCGCACCACGCCTGAAGCGTGAACTCGTTGGCGACGCGTCCGGCCAGCGGCCCGTCGAGACCGAACGGTGTCACGTGCACGACCACCGGTGCCCGGCCGTCCCAACCCGCCGACGTGAGCACGATGTCGGCCTCGGCCGGCGCCTGCGTCACGATCGTCTTGCCCAACTGGAGGAACGACCACAACGGACCGTCGCCGGTCAGCGGCTCGTCGGGCGAGGCCGCCGACCACCGCCGGAGCGGATCGCCGTCGTCGACCTTCACGACGCTCGCGCCCTGGTCCCGCAGCAGCTTCGCCGCGTACGAGACGGCGATGCCCCTGCCGGCCTCCACGACCCGCACCCCCCGCAGCGCCGCAGACGAGGCAGGCCGGACCGGCACGTCTTCCGCTGCGGCGGCTGACCCATTGCTGTTGCTCACGTCATCCTCCTGGGGTCCCTCCGCCAGGTACGTCGCCCGCCACCCTGACGTTTCCCTGTGCTTGACACCGTCATACAGAATTCTTTGACCAAGTTATAGATCTGGCCGGTGACCCACCGGGATGCCGTGGTCCTCCAGAGCCGGTAGCGACCCGGGGGCGCGGATGCGGGCGGGCTTCTGACACGTGGCGACGCGCCGGCCCCGCCGCGACCTCATGACCCGCGCTCTCCACCGATCCCGGAGGTGGTGCGGCATCGCCTCAACGGGACGGCGCGGCATCGGGCGCCGCTGCCCGGCGTTCGCAGGCAATCGTGTGTCCAGTGAGCAAACGACCCGGACCGTTGCCTGCGCTCGATTCGCGCCCCAACTCCCAACAGAGCGGCCGGGGATGGATCGTCGACTCCGGTAAGCGGCCAGACCTTGTACGGCCACCCGATGCCGGAGTCGCGCGCGGGCCAGGCTGTCCATCAGGGGCAGGCGATGACTTCCAGCATCAAATAGCAGGGCCTTGCGAGACGCTGAAGCCGGTCAACCGGCCCAAGGACGCGGTCGGGTTCGTGGTTTTGCCCTGGCGTTGGGTCGTCAAGAGAAGCCTGGCCTGGCTCATGCACGCCCGCCGCCATGCGCGCGACTACGAACGTCCGATCCAACACGCCGAGAGCCTTCTGGCCCTGGGCCGCGATCTCCCTGATGACCCGCCGCCTCACCAGCCGCATGACCGTCCGGGCCCCGCGGCCGGCACCTGCGGCGCCGACCGCGGGGCGTGATCACCCGGTCCCGTCATGCGAGCTCCTGATTGCGCAACCCGCCAACCAAGCGCCGACCGCCTGGACATCAGGACAACGCGCGCGACGTGCGGGCGAGCCCGGCACAGATCTCCTAGGCTGCGGGACCGTGCGGCGGGCCGATCGCTCGCCCGGCGAAGGGAGTTCCGTGAGGTTTCCGAGTCTTGTCGTCCTGGCCGCCTCGATGTTCCTTGCGACAAGCTGCGCAAGCGACGACGAGCCGGACGCGCCCCCGGCGCCTTCGGCTCCGGCCGCGGCAGCCTCCGGAGGCGCCGGGGGCGCGTCCAGCGGCGGGTCCGACGCGGGGAAACCCGACACAGGGAAACCGGCCTCCGGACTGCCGCGCGCGGGCTCGTTCGAGGAGGTCGCGGCGCTGTTGAAGCCCGCGCTCGGCGCGTGCGAGCGCATGGACACCACTGGCCCGGACACCAAGCTCAACCGAGCCGACCAGGTCCGCGGGGGCAAGCAGAAGGCGTTGTGCTGGTACGGCGGACAGCAGTTCTCCGTGGCGATCCTCCTCGTGGACGCGGACAACACCACCTTGGAGGCGTTCCACAAGGACCGGGACATCGCCTCCAGCGAACGCATCGGCATGGGGTTCACCGTCTCCCTCGTCGGCACCGCCGGCGCCCAGGCCAAGACCACCGCCGAGCAGCAACTGACCTCCACCGGGCTGCCGTTCCTCAACTGCGAGCGGGACTTCGCCCCCCACGACGGCGTCAAACTCATCGAGGCCAAAACACCCGGCTGCCGCTACACCCCCACCCCGCGCATCTGACCACCGCACCAACGCACATCCAGCGCGGACCCGGATCGGAGCGACACTCCCGAAACCTCGCCTCTCGCCGGCGGACAGCTGCCCTGGGGACGCGGTCCTCGACCACCCTCAGGGCTCCTGTCCCGAGTGCGCTGATGAACTGGGGCGTCACCCCGCCGGCCGCGTCGTCGCCGCCGGGCGGCGATGGCGTCGGTGACCAGGTCGGACCGCATGCGCTCCGCGTGGGACCAATCGACCACCCGCCGGCATGTCGATCGCCGTCGCGAGATACATCCATTCGCTGCCGACCGGGAGATACGCGATGTCCCCGCACCACCGCACGTCCGGTGCCGGCGCGCCGAAGTCCCGGCCGACCAGGTCGGGAGCCGACGGCGCGGTCCTGTCCGCGACCGTGGTCCGCGTAGCGCCGTATGCGCCTCCCGACTCGGTGTGGATCTCCTCGATCCGGTCCGCGAGGGCTTCGTGGGCGACCCGGCGCGCCTCGCGCGCCGGGNGTCCTGTCCGCGACCGTGGTCCGCGTAGCGCCGTATGCGCCTCCCGACTCGGTGTGGATCTCCTCGATCCGGTCCGCGAGGGCTTCGTGGGCGACCCGGGGCGTCTCGTGCGCCGGGCCCGCGTTGATCCACCGGTAGAACCCGGACGCGGACACACACAAAACCTGGCAAAAAGCCGCTGTACGCCATACGTGTGGCGGTGGGCGGAGACGAATCTCCAGCGGCCGATCACCGATCCGTCTCTCTGCCAACGTACGCGGCCGCCTTGCGCGGGATCTCCTTCTCCAACTCCAGCTCGCGGACCTGCTTGCGCAAACGGGGCAGTTCCTCGCGCCGGGCGGGGGTCACCGGGCCGTCATTGCGTGGGGCGCGGCAGCATCGTGTTGCCGGTTGCGGTGTAGCCGGAGCTTTCGAAGGTGATGCTCTCACCGGTCCAGGCCGCCCGCATCGCGCGGATCGCCTCGTCCAGGTGGTCGTTGCGGTTGTCGAAGTCCGCTCCCAGCGCCGTAAATTCGGGCTGGAGGTAGCCCGCGCCGACCCCGATGATCACGCGCCCGCCGGACAGCCCGTCCGGCGTCGAGATCATCTTCGCGGACAGGAAGGGGCAGCGGTACGCCGGCACGAACAGGTTTGTGTGCAGCCTGAGTGTGGACGTCGCCGCGGCTGCGAAGGAGAGCACCAACATCGGGTCGACCGTGTGGTGCCCGCCGGAGTGCAGCCACCGGTCGTCCGGGAACGGGTGGTCCGTCGTGAACGCAGCGTCAAGCCCGGCGGCCTTGGCCGCCCGCGCCATGCCGGCTCACCGGACTCCTGCGCTGGTGGTCACGGCCGGCGACCCATGACCGCGTGCGCGCCTACGACCTCCGTCATTCGCCGCTGCCTGTCCCGACCAGGCAGGCCGCCCGGAGGCCCGCCGGGCGGCACGGCACGGGCTGCGTCCTCGCCGCCCGTGCCGTGCGTGCACACTGGTCTCGAACAGGTCGTTCGGACTCGGCAGAGGGACGTGCATGCAACTCGACTTCGTCATCCTCGGGATGCTCGCACTACGCAGATACTCCGGCTATGACCTGCGCAAATGGATGGAGGGGCCGCTCAAGTACGTCGGCTACGAGGTCCAGCTCCCGCAGATCTACCGTCGCCTGGCCAAGCTCGTCGAGCGGGGCTGGATCGCGTACGACGTGGATCCGCGCGAGGGCGGCCCGGACGCCAAGCTCTACCGCATGACCGAGGCCGGCGAGCGGGCGCTGTGGGAGTGGGCGCGTTCCCCGCACGTGCCGTCGCCGCGCCTGGCCGATCCCGATTTCGTCATCCGCTACATCTTCGGCGGCCAACTCGACCCCGAAATCGCCCTTGCCGCGGTCCGCTCCGAGCTCGCTTTCCGCCAGGCCAACATGGATCCGACCGGCGCACCCCCGTGGACCCAGGACCTGCCGTACACAGAGCTTCAGATGTCTGCTCTCGACCCGGATTGGGTGTCGGAGGTGCACCTGGCGGCGCACGAGTATGGCTACGCCCACGTGTCCGCCTACGTCGCGTGGCTCAAACTCCTTCAGCACCGCCTCGAACGCCGCGCCAAGCAGATCGAGGCCGCGCGAGCGACCAAGCCCCCCGCGCCGCCGGGCGAGGAACCCTAGAACGCCGAGACAGGTCGTCGGGCACGCCCGCCGGGGCGGGCCTTCCGGCGTGGTCCGTCCGAATCGCAGGCCGGTCAGGCGAAGTCGACGGCGCCGAGGGACTTTCGGGCGCCCTCCAGGAGGCGCAGTACGGCAAGGGTGTCGGCCAGGGGCATGACCGGGGACTCCGTACGCCCCTGCCGCACGAGGTCGCGCACCTCGCGGAGTTCTCCCGCGAGGGTCTCCCGCGGGCCGTCGGCGGAGAACTCCTGGACGTCGGGGTGGATGTGCGTCGACAGACGGCTGGTCGTGTGGAAGGGCGCGTCGATGTCGATGCGTCCGAGCGTGCCGGAAATATGCGCGATCATCGGCTGGGGGCTGAGCAGGGAAGTCTCCAGCGTCGCACGGCCTTGCCCGCGGCGAAGGCGAGTTCGGCCACGTGGCGGCGCTGCGCATGGGGTGTGGCGATGTCCACGGCGTCCACGACGGGGTCGTCGAGGAGTACGGCGTAAGAGCCGTGCGCACACGGCGCGCCGAACTCCGTGGCGAAGGCCCGCGCACGCGTCGCATCGCGTGATCCGACCGCCGCGGCGCGCGTCCCCGGTTCCGCCGCGATGATCGCGATGGTGCGGGCCATCGTGCCGGTAGCGGCTGTGCCCCAGCCGAACTCGCGGTCGTCCTGTGTGCCGTCGTCTATCTCGCCCTTCATGCAATCACTTGTGTCGTGTGAACGTGTTTGTTCTCGTGGCCTGTTCGTGCTGCCGCTCACGGTGCCGCGCTGCCGACGGTCGCGTCCGGTTCCGTATCGAGGTGCGGTTCGTCGGCCGATCGCGTCCCGCGCAGTTGCCGGCGGCGATAGAGCAGGCGTTGCTCCACCAGTTGCAGCCACGCGATGTAGGTGGAAGCGCCGGCGTATCCGTGCTCGTGGCCGATCATGTGCACCTCGGCCGCCCACTTCGGGTCCATTTCGGACGTGTTCGTCTCGTGTTGCGAGGCCTTCGCGAGCCATTGCGGCGTGGCGGTGTGGTGGACGTCCTTCTGCCGGTACTCCAGTTCGGTGCGCACGACGCGCAGGGCGATGTCGGGGTCGAGTTGGCCGCCGAATATGAAGCGGATGGCGAAGTCCGGGTCGGCGGGACGCAGCGACGGCTGGAAGGGGGACCGCGCCCACTCCCACAGCGCCCGTCGTCCGGCCTCGGTCATGCGGTAGAGCTTGGCGTCGGGGCCGCCTTCCCGCGTGTCGATGTCGTACTCGACCCAGCCGCGCCCGACGAGCTTGGCCAGACGGCGGTAGATCTGTGGGAGTTGGACTCCGTACCCGATGTACTTGAGCGGCCCCTCCATCCATTTGCGCAGGTCATAGCCCGAGAAGCGGCGCATGGCCAACATCCCGAGGATGACGAAGTCGAGTTGCACGGACCTTTCCCTTCCCGTTCCAAACCCTGTCCCGGACCGGCGGCTTCGTCGGCCCGGGACAGGTTGTGACCTACCCCGCCGCGGTGGCGGTGCCGCTGCGTTCGATGGCGCGTTCGTCGGTGCCGAGGTAGCTGGCGATGACCTTGGGGTCGTTGCGGACTTCGGACGGTGTCCCTGCGGCGATGACGCGGCCGGTCTCCAGGCAGTAGACGCGGTCGCTGATGCCCATGATCAGGGGCATGTCGTGCTCGATGACCAGGAGTGAGGCGCCGAGTTCCCGGCGGATTTCCTGGATCAGCGGTCCGAACGCCTCGGTCTCGCGCTGGGCCACCCCGGCGGTCGGCTCGTCCAGGCAGAGCACCCGGGCGTCCAGCGCCAGCAACCCGGCCAGTTCGACGATGCGGCGGGTACCGGTGGACAAGTCGGCGATGAACGCGTCGGCGTAGCGCCCGAGACCGAGGAAGTCGATGAGGTCGTGCGCCTCGGCCTTCTTGGCGCGTTCGCCGTTGACCGACCGCGGCAGCCACAGCGCCGCGGACAGCAGCCCGGAGCGGCCGCGTGCCTCCAGGGCGATCTGCACGGTCTCGGCGACGGTCAGCTCGGGGAAGAGCGTGGCCGCCTGGAAGGTCCGGCCGAGGCCGAGCGCCGCGCGGCGGGCGGACGGCATGCCGGAGACGTCCTGTCCGAGGAGTTCGACCCTTCCGGTGGCCGGGACGAACCCGCCGACGGCGTTCATCAGGGTCGACTTCCCGGCGCCGTTGGTGCCGATGAGCCCGACGATCTCGTTCGGCCGGACCTCGATGGAGACCGCGTCGACCGCGGTCACCCCGCCGAAGCGGACCCGCACGTCGCGGGTGGCCAGCACCGGCAGGTCGTCCGGCAACGGCGCCTTGCCGGGGCGCTTTGGAAGCCTGGGCAACGTGGTCGCCTGCTTGGCGGGCTGCGGACCGAGCCGCCCCTCGGCCCACTGGAGGAGTGCGTCGCGGGCCGCGTAGCCGATCTGCACCAGGCCGCCGGGGAAGTACAGCAGCAGGATCAGCAGGCCGAGGCTGGAGGCGAGCAGTGGGACGAGGTCGTTGCCGGGGAAGACGGCGGGCAGACCGATGACCCACAGGGCGCCGAGCACCGGTCCGGACGTGGACCCGAGTCCGCCGATGACGACGACGGACACGAGCATGAGGGAGTCCTCGCTGCGGAAGTAGGCGTCGCCGTACGGCACGGTCTGCAACGCGCCGGCCAGTAGCGCCCCGCCGAGTCCGGCGATCCCTCCGGCCAGTGCGAACGCCCGCAGCTTCACCCGGGTGGCCTGCACGGTGTATGCCGCGGCGGTGGCCGGGTTGTCGCGGACGCCGATGGTGGTGCGGCCGACTCCGGTGCGCCGCAGGCGGCCGGTGACGGCGAGGACGGCCACCAGGACGACGAGGACGACGTAGTAGTAGGAGCGCTGCGAGGTCACGTCGATGCCGAAGACGTCGGTGCGCGGGAACGACGCGGTGATCTGGGTCGGGCTGTCGTGGAAGACGTCCTGGCGGTAGACCCATTGCTCGCAGGCGACCGCGAACGCGACGGTGCTGACCGCGAGGAGCAGTCCGCGCACCCGCAGTGCGCCGGCGCCGATGACTGCGGCGAGTAGCGCGGTCAGCAGCGCGGCGGCGGCGACTGCGGTGGGGAAGGTCAGGCGCTCGACGACGAGCACCTTGTTGTTGCCGATCTCCAGGCGCAGGCCGCGGTTGAGCGATGCGGCGGTGAGGGCCCCGATGCCCGCGAAGGCCATTTGTCCGAGGGAGAGTTGCCCGGCCCAGCCGGTGAGCACGGTGACCGAGGCGGCGCAGATGGCGTAGGCGATGATGGTCGTGTAGAGCAGGTGCCGCGAGGGCTGGGTGACGATCAGCGGGACGACGACGGCGACGAGCAACAGGCCGGTCAGGGCGAAGCGTTCGAGGTTGCGCACCCACCACAGGCCGCGCAGCCGATCGGGCACGGGTCGCACCTTCGGTGCGAACGAGAAAGCGCCGCTGTCCGCGGACTTGTCGCGGCCGACGGTGAACACCGCGGCCAGCACAAGCCCGAAAACAACGATGTCGGTCAGACCGGGCTCGTCGAGCCAGTTGAACTGCACGACGGATTCCAGCAGTCCGAGCCCGACTCCGGCGACCAGTGCCACCCGGAAGGACGTCATGCGGGCGATCACCGCCGCGGCGAGTGCCCGCATCAGGGTGGTCATGCCGAGGACCGCGGGCGAGGTGACCGAGCCGTTGCGGGCGGAGATGAGGATCAGGCAGACCGTGCCGATGAGTCCGGCGACCGCCCATACGACGGTGGAGACCACCTTGGGACTGATGCCGTTCAGGCGTGCCAGCTCCGGGTTGTCGGCCGACGCGGTGACCGTCTTGCCGAGCACGGTGCGCCCGAGGAACCAGCCGAGGGCCGCCGCGGCGAGCGGCACCACGATCAGCACCGCGAGCTGTGTCGCGGTCATCTCCACCCCGGCCGGGTGCCACTTGGCCGTCGACCAGACCGGGTACGAGCGCGCCCCGTCCACCTCCGGGTACGACGCCACGATCACCAGAGCGAGTTGGGCGACGCCGATGGTGGCGACCAGCAGGATCACCCGCGGCGCGGTGAACAGGCGGCGTACGACGACGAGGTCGACGATCGCGCCGAACGCCGAGCCGGCCGCGAGCGACAGGAACAGGGCGATCCAGAACGGGACGTTGTAGCGGACCGCGAGGAGCGCGAACAGTGCGGAGCCGACCAGGCCGATGTTGGCGACCGCGAAGTTGATGACGCGGGTGGAGCGGTGGACGAGCACGATGCCCATGGCGAGCAGGCCGACGACCAGGCCGTTGACGACCCCGTCGAACGCCAGCTGGCGGGTGAGTTCGATCATGTCAACCGCCGTCCTTGCCGAGGAAGACCGCACGCGCGAGGTCGTCGCGTTCGGCGAGTTCGCGGGCGTCGCCGGTGAATCGGACCTGCCCCTTCTCCAGGAACACCGCCCGGTCCGCGATCGCCAGGGCCACGTTCAGGGACTGCTCGACGATGACCATCGTCAGCCCGTCGGCCTTCAGGCGCTCCACGATCGCGAGCAGGTCCTGCACGACCACCGGCGCCAGCCCGAGCGACAGTTCGTCGATGAGCAGAACCTCGGGGTCGTGCATGAGGACCATGGCCAGGGCGAGTTGCTGCTGCTGTCCGCCGGACATCGAGCTGGCACGCTGCCCGAGGCGGGCGGCGAGGTCGGGGAACACGTCGAGGACGTAGGCGAGTCGCGCGTCCCGGTGGGCCTTGTCGCGGTCGCGGAGCTGGAACGCGGCCATGTCGAGGTTCTCGCGCACGGTCATGGCCGGGAAGACGCCTTTGCCGCCCGGGAGCAGTCGGATGCCGTGCCGACCGCGCTGTTCGGGGGCCACGTAGGTGATGGTCTGCCCGTTGAGCCGGACCACGCCGCGGGACGGTGTGCCGAGACCGCAGATCGCCTTGAGGATGGTCGACTTGCCCGCGCCGTTGGTGCCCAACAAGGCGAGCGTCTCACCGCGGCGCACCTCGAAGCCGACGTCGAACAGCACTTGCACGTTGCCGTATTCGAAGTCGACGTTGTGGACCTGGAGCACCGGGACGTCCTCGGGGGCGGTGTTCTGCCGGTCGCGCTCCGCCATTTCCTCACGCAGTTCGGCGACCACCCGGGACAGGTCGTGCTTGATGAACGCGGAGCTGCGGATCAGCATCAAGCTGCCGACCAGCGTGGACGGTACGCCGATCACGAGCGCGGCGACGCGCGGGTCGTAGGAGTCGAGGATCAGTGCGGACAGCAGCGAGCCGCCGGTCGCGCCGATGAAGAAGATGTAGATGGCGGCGAGTGCGACGCCAAGACCGCGCAAGCGGTACGGCGACACCGACTGCATGACCGGCCCGACCATCGCGAACGCGGACGACAGGAGGATCATCGGCAGCATGTGCGCGGCCACGAACAGCGGCGCGTTCGGCATCGCCCACTGGAGCGGCATCAGCGCCGCCACAGGCAGGATCAGCAGGCCGATCAGGCGAAGCGCCCGGGCCGGGTCGGTACGGTAGAGACGGTCGTAGCGGGGGCCGACGAAGGGCAGGACGAACAGGACACCGAGTCCGCCGAGGGTGCCGTACACGCCGCGCTCGAAGGTGTCGAGCCCGAAGTGGTCCTCCATCCACAGGTTGGTCAGGACCGGGCCGGTGAACAGGCCGAAGCCCATGGCGGCGAAGGCCATGACGACGGTCTTGGTGGTGCGGATCTTCATCAGGCGGGCGAACGCGGCCTCGACCGAGATCGGCATGGGTTTCTCGGTGACCAGGACTTCGCCGAGCACGGCCTTCATCTCGTTCTGCCCGCGCGGGGGTTCGGGGAGCCGGAAGGCGAACAGCGCGACGATCGCGGTGGGGACGGCGAGGATGAAGAACGCCCATCGCCACCCCGCGTCGCCGCCTGCCAGGGTCGCGATCCCGCCGACGGCGAGGGGACTGAGGGCAGCGGCGATTCGGCCGGCCATGCCGTTGGTCGCGGCGAGTCGGCCGCGTACCCCGATCGGGTAGGTGTCGGCGTTCAAGGACCCGTTGACCGGCATGTTGCTGGACTTGGCGACGCCGACGCCGAGTCGGGCCAGGAACATCAGGAACACGTTCGCGGCCAGGCCGCACGCGACCATGAAGGAGGAGAACGCCAGACCGGCCCATCCGGCGACGCGTCCGCGGCGACAGCGGTCGGCGAGCCAGCCCATCGGCAGGGCCCCGAGCACGATGAACGCGCCGGAGGCCGCGGAGAGGAACACGATGGCGCCGTCGCTCATCCCGAAGGTGTCGCGGATGTCCGGGGCGAGCACGCCCAGGGTGGCCATCTCCAGCTCGTCGAACGCCGACAGCAGGGTCAGCGTCACGAACGTGGCGGCACCGCCCGCGGCCAGGCCTTCGCGGAGCGACAGACTCTGCCCGCCGACGCCGGGGAGGACGTCGTCGGCGAAGAGCACGTCGCGTTCCGCTTCCGCCTGCCGGGCCCGCTCGGCTTCGGCCTCGACCAGGCTCGCGGCCAGGCCGCCCGCGGCCGAACCGCCGGTGGGCGGGTCCGCGGGTGTACTCGGGAGAGGGGTTTCTCCCGCCCCCGCCCCCGCCTCCGCCGAGGACGGCGGGACGGTCCCGCCCGTCGCGGTCATCGGCCGGCCTCGGCCGGTGGCGGGAAACTTGAGGAAATCAGCATTGGCACTCCCAGACAGGGGTCAGCGGGCCCGTCGCCCCGTCACGGCACCCTGGGCCGACTCGCTCCGAGGTGTCTGTACGGCACCCTGGCGAGCACTGATCAGCGCACGTCTACCTAGATGCGCAAGAATGTATGGCCAGAGTGGTGTGAGCTGGTTCAGGTGTCAAGAGCACTAAGTTTTCGAGATCGACATCGTTGTTTAACTTCCTGGGTACCTAGTCAGCTTCTGATGACCATCCCGCGGTCCGGCCCCGCGGCTCCTTCGGAGGGCGTTCGCCGGGGCTCCCCGGCCGTCCGCGTGCACCGCGCTACTGTCCCCCGGGCCCTCCCGCGAGTTGCCCGCCGATCTGGTCCTTGAACTTGTCGGGCACCGAGCGCAGCATTGCTTCCCAGTCGAACACCACCGTCTCGGGCGTGTACGTCCCATCGATCCCGAACAGCAGGCGGCGGGCGAGGTTGCCGAGGTACTCGCCGCCCTGCTCCGCGGCACGCGCCACCGTGTCCCGGAAAGGCCGCGCCCCGTCCGGCCCCAGCGCGGCCAACGCGGTGAGGGCCTGGAGCCGCACCGACGCCGAATGCTCCGGCCACGTCAACTCGGCGAGCCACCCCGCGGCTTCGGTGTCGTCGAAGTGGCGGGCGAGCGCCTCGGCGCAGGGTATGCGGACGTGCGGATCGGGGTCGCCTGTGGCCGTCGTGCGCAGGTACCGCACGGACTCGGCCGCCTTCGCGCCGAGCGCCAGCACCCCGACAGCGGCCCACCGGCGCACGGTGGCGTCGTCGTCCGAGAGCGCGGCAAGGAACACCGGGAGGTCGTCGGCGTTGCGGTGGGCAATGCGGTCGGCGACGTCGAGGACACCGTCGAGCGGGTAGGCCCCCGGGGCGCGGCTCGCCTCGTAGCCTTCGTGCGGGGAGCCCTCGGGGAGGAACCCGTTGTCGTGGACGGCGAGCATGTGCGCCCGCAGCGCCTCGTCCAGACGGCGTTCGACGTCCGCGTACGCGGGGTCCCCGGCCAGATTGCGGATCTGGTCGGGGTCGGCGGCGGTGTCGTACAGCTCCACGCCGGGCTTCTCGTGCCAGAACGCGTCCTGTACGCCGTCGAGTTCGCCGCGCAGATGGGCCGCCTCCCAGGCCTGGTAGCCCTTGGCGAGCCACGCGAACGCCTGGTGCAGGCCGTAGGGCCGGTGCGGTTCGTAGTTGCGGATGTAGCGGTAGCGGGCGTCGCGCACGGTACGCACCATGTCGTTGCGCGCGTCCATGCGGTTGCGCATGCCGAACGCCAGCTCGCGGTCGGCATCGAATTCGGCGTCGGCCAGGCTGGTGCCCTGCATGTGCGAGGGCACTTCGCCCCCTGCGAGGTCGATCAAGGTGGGCGGGATGCGGATGGTCCCCACCGGCGCGTCGATGCGTGTGCCGGGGGCCGGGAACAGGTGCGCCCACCGCGGCGGTGCGGCGATGATCAGCGGGACGTGCAGGCCCTCGTCGTAGCACCACCGCTTGGACCGGGGGGTGACCCCGCCATGGTCGGACGTGTGGATGACGATCGTGTCGTCCAGCAGGCCGTCCGCGGCGAGTTGCGCCAGCAGTACGCCGACCGCCGCGTCCATCTCCGCGATCTTGCGGTAGTAGTGCGCGAAGTCGGCACGGATGTCGGGGGTGTCGGGGAGGTACGCGGGCAGCCGTACCGCGCCGGGGTCGACGATGAACTCGTCCCGCCCGAACACGCTGCTCTCGTGCGTGCCGTCGATGTTGAACACGGCCAGGAACCGGGCCCCTTCGGGGCGGTCGCGCCAGTGCGCGGTGGGGGAGCAGGCGTCCCAGATCGCATGCGGGTCGACGTCGCAGTTGTAGTCGGTTTTGGCGTTGTTGGTGCAGTGGTAGCCGAGCTTGCGCAGGGCTTCGGGGTAGGTGGCCATCCACGCGGGGTGGTGCGCGTTGGCGCGCATGTGGTGCGCGGGGCCGTTGCTCTCCGGCGAGACGCCGGTGAGCATCGCGTAACGCGAGGGCGCGCAGACCGGAGCGGCGGAGTAGGCGTGCTCGAAGAGCGTGCCGCGGGCGGCCAGGCCGTCCAGGTTCGGTGTGGTCGCGAGCGGGTCGCCGTAGCAGCCGAAGCGGGGCGGGCAGTCCTCGCTGACGGTCCACAGGATGTTGGGGCGTACGGTGCGGGTCATACGGCCGCTCCGGAAGCCGGGACCGCCGGGCCGGGGCCGAGTGCGTCGAGCGCGGCCGAAACCGCACGGACCACGTCGGCGGACAGCAGTCCGGAAGCGAGAGAGGAGAGTTGCACGAGCGACAGGTCGCCGACCATGCGGCTCAGGCTGCCGTCGGCAAGGCGTTCGAGCCCGAGGTCCTTGAGTGCCTGGACGGCAGCTTCGTCGGCGAACAGCTCGCGTATGGGGGCGTTCACGGTGCGCGGGCCGTCGGGGAATTCCGCGGGGTCGAGCGGTGCGGCGGCCTCGGCGGCCTCGACCTGCGCGCGCTGGACCCGGGCGAGGAGGTGGTCCGCCGTGGCCGGCCCGCTCACGGGCAGGCCGAGGCGTTCGTACTGCTCGGCCGGGGCGTCGGAGGCGCGCATGACGTCCAACAGCAGGCCGGTCATGCGCAGTTCGAGGTCGTCGTCGACGAGCGGCGTCTCCTGCCCCGGATCCTCGGCGAGGTCGAAGAGGAGGGTCCCGAACGGGGCCGGGGAGATGGCGAAGCCGGGGACCTTGAGCACCGGCGCGCCCTTGGTGAAGGCGTGCGTGCCGCCGGGGAGCAGTTCGGCGGACTTCAGTTCGCCCGGGGTGAACCGCGCGGCCATCCGGGTGGGCATGAGGGTCAGCTCGGACAGCGGGGTGTTGGCGGCGTCCACGCAGGCGCGCATGTAGACGTACCGGCCGTCGGTGACCGAGACGTGGCCGCCGAACGCGCCGAAGATGCCGGCCTCGCGGACCTGGGTGTCGTCGGCGACGGTGCGCCGCAGTGGCACGCCCGTCATGTCGGGAGTGCGGTCGACGCCGAAGAACTCCAGCAGCGTGGGTGCGAAGTCGATCGTCTGCACAAGGGAGTTGCGGCGTTCGCCGGCGACGCGGCTGCGCGGGTCCCAGACGAACAGCGGGGTGTGGATGGTCTCGTCGTACCAGGGCTGGACGTTCTTGCCCCACCAACCGCGCTCCCCGAGGAGGAAGCCGTGGTCCGTGCAGACGATGAGCATCGTGTCGTCCCACATACCGTGGGCGTCCATGGCGTCGAGGACGCGGCCGAGGTTGCGGTCGCACATGCTGAGCAGTGCGGCGTACTCGTAGCGGACATGCTCGACCTGTTCGGGGGTTTCGCGGACCATGCGGTAGTCGGGCCAGTCGTACTGCGGGCCGTCGTAGTCGCGCTTGTAGAGGTCCTTGTAGTGCTGCTGGGTGAAGAACGGTTCGTGTGGGTCGAAGGTCTCGATTTGCAGGAACCAGTTGTCCTCGGCGTGGTTGGTCTCGATGAACTCCAGCCCCGCGTCGAACGTCCGTGACTGCGGCTGGTCTTCCTCACGCGTCATGTGTCCGCGGTTGACCCAGTCCTGGCGCCACTTCTCGCCGCGCATCGTCTTGAGCGACTCGGCGGGGTACTCGGGGTCGGCGACATGGCCCTTCCACGCGTCGCCCTCCTGACCGCGGAAGAACTCGTAGGTGCGGAACCGGTTGTGGTACGTCGCCCCGCCGTCCTCCCAGTAGTGCTGATGGTCCGTCACCAGGTGCGTGTACACGCCCGCGTCGGTCAGCATCTCCGGGCAGGAGTCGTCGAACGGCTCCAGCGGACCCCAGCTGCGGTGCAGGAAGTTGTGCCGCCCGGTGTGCAGCTCCCGGCGCGCGGGCATGCACGGCATGCTCCCCGCGTAGCAGTTCTCGAAGACCGCGGTGCGCTCCGCCAGCCGCGCGAAGTTCGGCGCGTGCACCCAGTCAGGCGCCCCGTACGGGGGCAGGTACTTCCGGATGAGGGTGTCGTACATGACCATGACGGCTTTCACACGCTACTCCCGACCTCTTCTGGGCTTCGACTGCACTGATATGTACGCTAGAACTTAACTCCCTGCAAGATCAGCCATTGACTTCAAGGCTTGCTGGTCACATCCTGAGGCAACTTAAGTTCCTGGGACGATAGTGGCGCACGGGGGCCCACGGGTTCCGACCAGCCGGGAGGTCTGTCGCCGATGTCTTCGTACGCCCGCCCGCCACGCCTGCGGCACCCCATGGCACGGCGGTGGAGCGCGCTCACCGCAGCCGCGCTCAGTCTGAGCGTCGCCGCGTGCACGGTCGAGTCCAAGAGTGCCGCCCCGGGGGCGAGCGGCCCTGCGGGGCCGGCGGTCCGGGCGGAGGCGCCCGGCGTCACCGCGGACAGCATCAAGATCGGTATCGCCTATCCGGACTACGCCGGGGTCAAGGCCTTCGTCAACATCGACCAGGGCGATTTCGAAGACACGTACAAGGCCCTGATCGACAAGATCAACGCGACCGGCGGCGTGCAGGGCCGCAAGCTCGTGCCGGTCTTCGGCAAGATCAACCTCGTCTCGCCGGCCGCCGCGCAGGAGACCTGCGTCAAGCTCACCCAGGAGGAGAAAGTCTTCGCGGTCCTGTATTCCGGGCCGGGCAACGAGCAGGCCGCGTGCTACCTCCAGACCGGGCGCACCGCGGTGATCGGCGGGCCTATGCACGCCGGCATGTACGCCCAGGCGCAGGCCCCGTGGTTCAGCTTCCTCGACCAGGGGAACGCGGGCGAAGCCGTCGAGGCCTTCGCCGCACGCGGTGACCTGGCGGGCCGCAAAGTGGCCGTGGGCGCGGTCGCCACTGATCAGATGCAGGTTGAGCAACTCGTTATGCCCGCGCTCAAGGCCGCGGGGGTCACCCCGGTCACAACCGGCTACATCGCCGCCAACGCGTCCGACCCCGCCGCGTTCTCCCAGCAGGCCGGCGTGCTGTTCCAGAAAGCCCAGACCGCCGGGGCCGACACGCTGCTGACCGTGGGCGGCGGCGCGCAACTGATCCCGCAGTACCTGGAGAAGACAGCCTGGCGGCCACGTCAGATGTTCACCGTCCCACCCGACGGCTACCTGACGACCAAGGGCCAACACGACTTCTCCACCCTCAAGGACGCGGTCACCGCGGCCCCTCTCACCGACTTCTCCGATCCGGCCCTGACCGCGTGCGCGGACACCGTGACCCAGGCGAACCCTGCACTGGCGGGCAAGCTCGTCGACCCCGCCACCGTGCCCAGCGGCCAACCGACGCCCGGCGCGTCGATGGCCGCGGCCTGCCGGACCCTCGCGCTGTTCACCGCGATCGCCGAAAAGGCCGGCAAGAACCTCGACTACCCGAGCTTCCAGCAGGCCGGGTTCGACCTCGGCAGCTTCCACATTCCGGGTTTCTCCGACCCCGCGACCTACAGCCGACAGAGCCCGTCCGGCGCCATCCCGATCCGCGCGATGGTCTACGACGCAGCGGTCAACCGCTTCGTCCCGGCACCGAGCTGACCACCAGGCGGAGCCGAGCCTGTCGACGAAGCCAGGCCGCCGCCGCACCACCCTCGAACCGAAGGAGCACCTGTGGGCGACCCGCACGCCTCCGCCGGCCCCTCCTGCTGCATGCCAGGGCGGGTCGCCGCCACCGCCAACGACATCACGCCGGCACCGTCGCGCGGCGCAGACCGGGACGTCGGCTTCGACGGCATGGCCGTCCTGTCCGGCGGGGAGTTCCTGATGGGGACCGACGACGCGGAGGGCTTCCCCTCGGACGGCGAGGGCCCGATTCGGCCGGTGCGCGTCGACCCGTTCGCGGTCGACACACGCGCGGTCGACAACGCGCGGTTCGCCGAGTTCGTCGCCGCCACCGGCTATGTCACCGAAGCCGAACGCATCGGCTGGTCCTATGTGTTCGCCGCCTTCGTACCCGCCGCGCTGCGCCGCGGCGGGGG
>NZ_JBPKBH010000018.1:72270-77556 GCF_051388915.1 Yinghuangia sp. YIM S09857
GGCGCGCCCCGGCCGGAGCGCACACCGTGGTGGTGCGGCGTGACCGGGGCGCGGTGGGACCGACCCGAGGGCCCCGGCAGCGGCATCGAGGGCCGCGAGGACCATCCCGTCGTCCACGTGACCTGGCACGACGCCGACGCCTACTGCCGCTGGGCGGGCAAGCGCCTGCCCACCGAGGCCGAATGGGAGTACGCGGCACGCGGCGGCCTCGTCCAGCGCCGCTACCCGTGGGGCGACGAACGCGAGCCCGACGGCGCCTACATGTGCAACATCTGGCGCGGCGCCTTCCCGGCCAAGAACACCGCCGACGACGGCTACCGCGGCACCGCACCCGTCGACGCCTTCCCGCCCAACGGGTACGGCCTGCACAACATGTCCGGCAACGTGTGGGAGTGGTGCGCCGACTGGTGGTCGCCGCGCCACCCGGCCGTGCCGTCCGCCAACCCGCGCGGGCCGGAGTCCGGGCACGACAAGGTCATGCGCGGCGGGTCGTACCTGTGCCACGACTCGTACTGCAACCGCTACCGCCTCGCCGCCCGCACCGCCAACACCCCGGACAGTTCCAGCGGCAACGCGGGATTCCGCTGCGCCCGGAGCATCGGCCCCACCACCTGAACCGGCCCGTCGCGGCCGATCGCCGAATGCCGCCGCCTGCCCAGGCCGGGCGACCGTCCCGTAGCCCGGCTTCAACCCGTCGCACCATCCGTTTGGAGCCTTGATGACCGAGTCCCCCCACACCGCACCACAGCCGGCCGCATCCTCCGACGCCATCTTGCGCGACCTGGTCGCGCGACTGTCGCTGGACGACAAACTGCGCCTCGTCACCGGCGAAGACGTGTGGTCGCTCCCGGAGTTGCCGCAGATCGGCCTGCGCAAGCTGCGGATGTCCGACGGCCCGGTGGGAGTGCGCGGGACGTCGTTCGACGCGGCGGACACCAGCGTCGTGGTGCCCAACCCGTCCGCGCAGGCCGCCGCGTGGGATCCCGCGGTGGCGCGCGAGGTCGGCACACTCCTGGGCGCCCAGGCCCGCGCCAAGGACGTGCACATCCTGCTGGCGCCGACCGTGAACATGCACCGCACACCGCTCGGCGGGCGCCACTTCGAGTGCTTCTCCGAGGACCCGCTGCTCACCGCCCGTACCGCCACCGCGTACGTCGAAGGCGTGCAGGCCCAGGGCGTCGCGGCGACCGTCAAGCACTTCGTCGCCAACGACGCCGAAAACGAGCGCATGACGTACGACGTCCGGGCCGACGAGCGCACGTTGCGCGAGGTCTACCTCGCCCCGTTCGAGGCCGCCGTCCGCGACGCGGGCGCGTGGCTGGTGATGTCCGCGTACAACGGCGTCAACGGTGCCACCATGACGGCGAACTCCCCGCTCCAGAACGAGATCCTGAAGCAGGAGTGGGGCTTCGACGGCGTCGTGGTGTCGGACTGGATGGCCGTACGCTCGTCCGAGCCCGCCTTCCTCGGCGGCACCGACGTCGCCATGCCCGGACCCGTCGAGCTGTGGGGCGAGCCCATCCGTGCGGCGATCGCGGAGGGGCGCGTCGACGAGGCGGTGCTCGACGACAAGGTGCTGCGCATCCTGCGACTCGCCGCCCGCGTCGGCGCCCTCGGCGACGCCGCCGCCCCCGCCGCGGACCCCGGCATCCTGGCCGGCGCCCGGGAGCGGATCCGCACCCTCACGACCCGCACCATGGTCCTGCTGGAGAACCGCGGCGGCACGCTGCCCTTCGACACCTCGGCACTGCGCCGGGTCGCGCTGATCGGCCCCAACGCCGTGCGCATGTCGGCACAGGGCGGCGGCAGCGCCACGTGCTTCCCCGAGCAGGTCGTCGACATCGCCGAGGGCCTGCGGTCAGCGCTCGGACCGGACGTCGAACTCACGGTACGGGACGGGGCCTTCACACACCGCAAACTGCCCGGCATCAGCCGGGCCAACAGCACCGACCCGGCCACCGACGCCCCCGGCTTCACCCTGGAGTTCCGGGACGTCCACGGCTCGGTGCTGGCAACCGAGCACCGTCTCGGCGCCCAGGCAGTCGTGTGGCCCGGCTTGTACCCCGAGGGCACGCGCATCGTCGTCCTGCGCACGCGCATCATCCCCGCGGTCGACGGCGAACACGTCCTCGAAGTGCTCGGACTGGGCGCGATGACGGCGACCGTCGACGGCGAGGCCCACATCCTCGACCTGGGTACGGGGACAGGCGACTTCGGCGAGTTCCTGATGCGCCCGCCGCTGACCCATATCCCCGTGGCGGCACGCGCCGGTGCGCCCGTCGACGTCGAACTCGTGCACACGGCGGACAGCGATCTTCTGGTCGTGAGCATGGGACTCGGCTGGGCACCGGTCCGGCCCGACGAGGAGGCCGAAATGGCCGCCGCGGTGGCCGACGCCGCCGCCGCGGACGTGGCCGTCGTCGTGGTCGGCACCACCGAGGACATCGAATCCGAGGGCTTCGACCGCACCGGCCTTGCCCTGCCCGGGCGTTCGGACGAGCTGGTGGCGCGCGTCGCGGCCGCGAACCGCAACACGGTCGTGGTCGTCAACGCCGGATCCCCGGTGCTCATGCCGTGGCGCGACGACGTCGCCGCGGTGCTGTGGGCCTGGCTCCCGGGACAGGAGGGCGGTGCGGCCGTCGCCGACATCCTCACCGGAGCCGCCGAACCCGGCGGCCGCCTGCCCACCAGCTTCCCCGCCGACGAAACCGACGTGCCGGTCCTGGCGAGCAACCCGGTCGACGGCGTCCACGCCTACACCGAAGGCTCCACCATCGGCTACCGGCTGTGGGCGCTGCGCGGCGCCAAGCCCGGCTATCCGTTCGGATACGGGCTGGGCTACACCGACTGGGAGTACCGCGACCTCACGGTGGAAGGCAACGCGGCCGACGGCCTGACCGTACGCGTGGACGTCGCCAACACCGGTGCGCGGACGGGTCGCGAGATCGTGCAGGCGTACCTGGAGCCGCTGGACGGCGAGCTGTTCGGCTCCGCTGAACCGCTGCGGCTCGTCGGCTTCGCCGCCGTCGACGCCGAACCGGGTGCCACGCGGACCGTCTCTGTGGACGTCCCCTCGCGGGACCTGGCTCGCTGGGACGCCGCCGCGGGCTCCTGGCGCACCGTTCCGGGCACCTACCGGCTCACCGTCGGCCGGAACGCCGAGGACGCCGGCCTCACCACCACGATCACGCTGTAGCCCACGACGGGCCGCGCCGCCGCCGACGGGCCCCCGATCGGCCGCGGTCCGGTCCATCCCACACGGACAGGAGCCCGATGCGCATCATCTACGTCGACGTGGACACCCTCCGCGCGGACCACACCACCCCATACGGCTATCACCGGCCGACCACCCCCAACCTGCAACGGCTCGCGGACAAGTCGGTGGTGTTCGACCGCTACTACTGCTCCGACTCGCCGTGCCTGCCGTCCCGTACCGCGCTGACCAGCGGTCAGTTCGGCATCAGCAACGGCGTGATCGGGCACTTCGGCGCCGCCGCCCGGTTCCGGCTGGACGCCGGGCACCTCCCCGACCCCGACCGGCCCATGCTGGGTCAGCACTTGGTGGCCGGGGGCATGAACACCGCGGCGGTGTCGGTGTTCGCGGAGCGGCATCGCGCGTACTTCTTCCACGCCAACTTCCTCGAGTCGATCCGCGCCACACCGAACCTGGGCGACGAGGAGGCACCGGACGTCAACCGCGCCGCGATCGACTGGATACGCCGCCACGCCGAGGAAGAGAACTGGTACCTGCACGTCACCTACTGGGAGCCGCACACCGACTACACCCAGCCGGTGGAGTGGACAGAGCGCATGGCCGCGTCCGGGCCGGTGCAGGAGTGGCCGGACGAGGAGACCATCGCCCGGCACGGCGCCGAGACGTACGGCCCGCGCAGCGCCCTCGACCTGCACTACACCATCGGCGGCCCGCGCAACTCCCCGGTGCCGCACAACATGCCCGACCAGGTCGCCTCGCGCGCCGACTTCGAGCACCTGGTCAACGGCTTCGACGGGGCGATCGCCTACTGGGACCACTACTTCGGCGAACTCATGGGTGTGCTGGAGGAGTTGGGCATCGCGGAGGAGACCGCGGTCATCGTCAGCGCCGACCACGGCGAGTCGTTCGGCGAGAACGGGTCGTACGCCGAACACGGCCTCGCCAACGAGCCGACGCACCGCCTGCCGCTGGTCTTCTACTGGCCCGGCCTGACCGACAACCTGCCGGAGGACTCACGGCGCAACGACGCTCTGCTGTACAACATCGACCTCGCGCCGACGCTGTGCGACCTGCTGGGGCTCTCGGTCCCGCGGGGGTGGCAGGGCGAGTCGTTCGCCCGGGCGGTGCGCGGCGAAGCCATCGAGTCCCGCGACTACCTCGTCCTCGGGCACGGCGCGCACACCTACCAGAGGTCGGTCCGCACCCGGGACCACCTCTACATGCGCACTTACCATCCGGGGGCGTTCCAGACGGAGTGGGAGCAGCTCTTCCACGTCACCGAAGACCCGCACCTGACCCGGGACATCCTCGCCGACGACCCCGAACTGGCGGCCGCCATGCGGTCGCGGCTCGCGGAGTGGTGGCACACGTACGCGGGCCGCCCCGGCTGCCTCCCCGACCCGATGCAGATGACCCTTCAGACCGGCCCCCAGTACGCCGATCCCGTCCGATACGCCCAACACCTGCGTGACACCGGACGCGGCCACCTCGCCGAGGACCTGGAGGCCCGCCTCGCCAACGTCACCGTCCCCGTCTCGTGGCACGCTCCGGAGAGGACGTTCGGCGAGGACCTGAAGCGCTGGCTTCCCCGTTTCCAGGAGATGATGAAGTCCCGGGACGAGGCACCGGGCAGGACGCAGGGGGAGACGGCGGCGGCGCCGGGTCTGCAGGGCTGACCCGCGCGTCGCTCAGCGCGGGTGCCTTCCGGCCGCGGAGGGCCGCGCGGACGGGAACGCCGGTTCCCTCTTACCCTGTTCGCCGCGAACGCAGGGCGCGGAAACAACCCCCGCTGCCGCCGGTGGCGTCCCGCCGCGTGGTGTAGGGGATCTTGCCCCTGACTCGGCTGTGCAACGCGGTCGGCAGCGTGCCACGCGGGGCCATCGCGCTGTGACCTGCGATCCAAAGCCCCATCACCCAATGACCGATCGCTGTGACCGCAATGCGGGGCATGACCTGCACGTTCAACGCCTTGATCCGCTACACCACTTGGCGGGACACGACCCTGGGGGGGGGGGGGGGGGGGGGGGGGGGGGGGGGGGGGGGGGGGGGGGGGGGGGGGGGGGGGGGGGGGG
>NZ_JBPKBH010000018.1:77607-82519 GCF_051388915.1 Yinghuangia sp. YIM S09857
ACCCTGCCGCCCGACCTCGGTCTCGACGAGGCCGGGCGGCAGCGGGGCGTTGGGGACGAGACTTTCAGGACAAGACTCTCAGACAGGGGCAGGGACGTAACGCCTGGCGACCGGGTCGTAGGTCAAGGGGCGGATGGGGATGGCGCCGTTGGTGGTCTGCGGCCCGTACGTGGCATCGTCGCGCAGGCCGGGGATGTGCAGGCGGCCGAGCTCGAAGCCGGCCTGCTGGAAGGTCCCGTAGTTCAGTTGCGGTCCGGCCTTGTCGGCGAGGGCGGTGAACAGCGCCAGGGTCTGGCACGCGGCTGCGACCGAGGCGCCGGGCTGCGGTTGCCCCGACGGCACGGTGGCGGGGTCCGCGAGTTTGCCGGTGAGTGCGGGGATGGCCTGTTCGACCGTCCGTACGCAATCCTGCATCGCGGGGTCGTTCCAGTCCTGGACCTGGGTGGCCGCGACCGAGCCGTCCAGGATGCCGAAGTCGTGCGTGCCCTTGTCGGCCAGATACGCCGTCGGGGCGATGGTGAACAGCAGCTTCGGACGCCAGGCGGCCTTCTCCAGAATCTGCGGGAGCGTCATGGATATGGGGCCGACGAGCAGCAGCGTGTCGGCGCCCTCGGCCTGGGCCTTCTGGAGGAACACGCCCGCCTGCTGTGCGTAGGCGGCGGCGTCGCCCGCGCTCGCCGGCATGTACCCGGTGGTGACCGGGGTGACGCCGAGGCGTTGCAGGGCCGGCAGGACATGCTTGTCGACCGAGGTCTTCTCCGTGGCGTTGGCGACGACGGCCACCTTGCGACCGGCGAAGTCGCCGCGTGCCGCGAAGACTTCCATACCGCCGACGGGCGAGTCGTCGCCGACGTAGTAGGTGAACCACGGGGCCCGCGCCCGGGCGGCCGACGCCTTGGACTGGGACCAGCCCACCATCGCCGTCCGATGGGTGTCCGTGTAGCACAGGGCCTGGTCTTCCCGAACGGCTACCGCCAGCACGGCGAAGACGTCCTTGTCCTCGGTGAGTTCGACGCAGGTCTGCTGTGCGGCGGTGGGCGATATGAGGTTGGCCTTGCCGTAGACCGGCACGATCTTGCGGCCGTGGATGCCGCCGGCGTCGTTGATCTTCTTGATGAGCGCGTTGTAGGTGGCCTCGTAGTCCCCCTGATCGATGGCCACGAACTGCTGCACGCTGGAGAAGTCCGGATAGGCGATGCCGAGTTCGATGGTGTCGGACGTGACACCCGGGGAGGCCGTGGAGGCCGCGGACGGACCGGCGGACGAGGCCGAGTCGGCCTTGTTGTCCTCGACCGTACAGGCGGACACCGCGGCGAGAAGCGCAGCGGCGCAGGCGAGAAGGCGGATACGGACGTGGTTACGGGTGGATCTGGCCAGGCGCATGCGACGTGCCTTTCCGGCGGGGCGAGGATGTCCTACTCCAAGGGCGGAGAAGACTCAGCTAAGGTCCAAGGCATTTAGCACAGGACAGGATCAGGCCGGAATAATCACAAGTCAATGGGCTATCGAGGTGTCTGACAATGTTCTAACGTACATAGCCATCCGTGGGCTTCGCGTCCCTCGGAAGACGACGTGTGCCCCGGGAGGCCATATGCCCGTACTGGCCGCGCTGCTGCCGATCGTGCAGGCCATGACCGAGGCGGCGGCGCTGCTCCCGCCCGACATGCCGCCCGCGGCGGTACGCGAACCGAGCCGAACCGCGGCGCGCAACGCCCCCTACGCCGAGCCGGTCCCGACCGGGGCCGAACTGCGCGACGAGGAGGTGCCGGTGCGCGTACCCTTCCCGGATCGCGTCCTGGTGCGTGTGTACACGCCACCAGGCGACGCGCCCGCGTCCGGTCGCCGCGGCCACGTGTTCCTGCACGGCGGCGCGTGGTGGCTCGGATCGGTCGACCGGTTTGACCCGTGGTGCGGAACGCCGGCCGCGGTCGCTGACTGCGTCGTGGTGTCGGTGGAGTACCGGCTCGCACCGGAGTTCGCGTACCCGGTGGCGCTGGAGGACTCGGCAACTCGGCTTCGACAACCGCGTCGCCGTCGTCCCTGGTGCCGGCCGCGTGTCCGTCATCGCCGTGGAGGAGCGGCAAGCGGTGCCGTCCTCGCAGGCCATCCCCATCGCCGGGCACTGCGAGGGCGTGTCCCACCGGGGATAACGATGCCCGGTTCATACGCTTTTCCCATGTCCGATGCGCGCCGCCCGCTCCGTCCCACCTGGTCGACCTGCAACGGAAGGTGTTCGAGGCGCAGGACGCGGTGCGGACCTTCGCGACACTGCACCGGCACGGACGGCTGTCGCAGGAGGAGTCGGTGCAGTGGGCCGGACTGTGCGACCGTGAACGCGAGGCGGTCCTGGCACTGAGGCGGACGATCGACACGGACGTCGCCCCCGACCAACGGCCGACGACGAGCTGGGCACTGCGCAAGGCCGCCCGCGGCAAGGACGACCATCCGGCGCCATGATCGTCCGGGTGGGACCATGGGAGTGGCTCGGGGCCGTCCGACCCCCGGGAGCACCTGTGGCCCGACCGTTCTGGAGCGGGGCGATCAGCTTCGGGCCGGTCGGTTCTCTGAACCAAAGCGATGTGCCCCCAGTTGCTTATGTCATTACTCGTTTCGTTCGGGTGATGTCTGTGCGACACACCGCGCCGCGCGACGGTCGGCTGGCGTTGTAACGCTGGGATAGCGGTGACCGCCAACCGCGCGTTCCTCGGGGAGACTCCATGCGCACGGGCCGTACCGTGCCTGCCCCGGACGCTGCGCGCGTCGGCAGCGGCGCCTTCACCTTCCCAGGACCACCGGCACCGTCGCTGGAGCGCTTCCCGGAACCGCCGGCGCCGCGGTCACGCGCAGCGGGGATCCGGAGCGCGCGGACCGCCGTCAGATCTGTTGCCGCGGCAGCACCGGCGGTCGAACGGGCCCGACGAACCATCCGAACAAGCCGCGCGGACGGGCTCCTCACTCCGGTGCGCTCCCGAGGCGGGGCTTCGCGGGCAGTTGCCCGGTGGCGAACTCCAGCACAATCTTGTCCCATGCCCGGTGGCCTCGCAGCATGGCGTGGCCCTGGCGGGCGAGTTCGATTCGATGGATGTCGTGGCCGGCCGCCATCGCCCGGGCCGCGTACATACGCGACGCCTCCGGCGCGGTGCGCCGGTCGCCAAGGCCGTGGACGATGAGCACCGCACGCTTCGCGAGTTGACGTACCGGGTCGCCCGCCGGGGTCCAGGGGGCGAGCGCACAGACAGCTGCCACGGACGGGTGGTCCGCCACCCAGAGGGCCGCTCTGGCTCCCATGGAATGTCCGACGAGGATCACCGGCACGGACGGGAAGCGGCTTCGCAGTGCCTCCAACGCCCACCGTGTGTCGTGCACCGGATCGGCCCGGTCACCGTTCCACCCCCGCAGCCGGTAGCGCAGCAGCGCCACCGCGACACCGTCCGACGCCAAGCGACGGCGCAGCGTCCGCGCCATCACGGCCATGCGCAAATAGGCCGGGTCACGCCGCGACGCCAGACTCCTGCCGCGCGACCGGCCTCCCGGCAGGACCAGCAGCACCATGCGTGGCGGCACTATGCAGTCGGGCGGAGTGAGTGACAACCGGGGTGTGGCCGGGACGGGGACGGGCGTTGCCGAGCGTCGCAAATACATGCCCTTCGTTCGTCACAGGCCGGCGGGGGGATTGGACGCCCTGATTGTCCGTCGCCGCGTGCGAGCTCGGTTCCTGCGCGGCTGCGTGAGAGTGCGGCCGCGGTCCGCGAGATAGTGCAGGGACTTGTCGGCAAGGATCTGATAGGCGTGGGCGGCCCGGTGGGGCCTGAGCTTGGGTGACGCGCGTAAGCGGGTATACGGGCCGGTCCGGGCGCTTCACGTGCGCGTGGCGGTGCCGGTGGCCTGTGGTGGGAGGTCTGCGGCGCGGTGGCGCTTGTTGACGTGGCGGCGGCGGGCGGTTTCGGGTTCGAGGTGGAGTCGGGCGGCGATGACGGGCCAGCTGTCGCCGTGTTCGCGGTCGTGGGCGACTGCGGTGACGGTGAGGGTGTCCAGGAGCGCGGCGAGGGCGGGGACGTGTGCGCTGAGTGCTTCGGGGCCTGCCGTTGCGGCGTTGTTGGCTGCGGCGGCCAGGAGTTCGGCGGTTGCGCGGAAGTGCTGTGCGAGGGCCGCGCGTTGCCGGTCGTTGGGGGTGGGTCGGCCGCGTTCGCGGTGGCGCGCCTGGCGGCAGGCGGCCGAGCAGTGCCGCTGGGTGGCGGGGGCGTGGGCGGGGAGGGGGCGTCCGCAGCGCGGGTTGGCGCACGCGCGTGGGGTCATCGTGGGTCCCGGACGTGGTGGCTGCTGAGGGGGCGGTCCGGCGGTGTCCTGGTGGGAAGAGCGTCTTTCAGCGGACGATGAGGGTGCCGGTCATGAACTGGTGGATGGTGCACAGGTAGTCGTAGGTGCCGGGGGTGGTGGGGGCGGTGAAGCTGCCGGTCTGGCCGCCTTCGATGGTGCCGGTGTTGAAGGCTTTGTCCTTGACCGCGGTGGCGGTGTGCGGCGAGTCGTCCTTGTTGACGACGGTGACGACCGCTGCCGGTGCGACGGCGAGGGGCTTGGGTGCGAAGTCGAACTGTGAGATGGTCAGGACGACTTGGCCTGTCGCGGGTGGCGCGGCGACGCTGCCGGGGCTGGTGGACGGCGGAGCCGTAGGGCTCATGGAGGAGCCGTCCGATGATTCGGAAGAGCCGGAGCAGGCGGTCGTCAGCACCAGCAGTGCCGGGACCATGAGCCCCATCATCTTGCTGCGTCGACGATTCGCAGAGCGGGGCGTCCTGCGGTTCACACGGACCTCGATAATGAGTTGGGCACGTCGGTTGCGCGCAGCGGTGTGCTCGCCCGGGTGGGCGGCCGGTTGGCGTACGGCGGCCGCCCACCCGGATGACCGCCCGGG
>NZ_JBPKBH010000018.1:82645-95503 GCF_051388915.1 Yinghuangia sp. YIM S09857
GGACGGGGCCTGCGGCCCCGTCCCGGGCGGCGCTTGCGGTCCTGACGGTCAGACGGTCAGGTCGTCGGGTTTGGCGGCCTTGTCCACCGGCAGGAAGTCGTCGGCCACGGGGTATTCGCCGAGCAGGTAGCGCAGGATCGCGGCGTGCATCGCCTCGACCGGGGCGATGGTCGCGGCGGTCTCGATCCCGGCGGGCGTGGTGACGTTGAACTGGGCGAAGAGGTAGGTCTGCGCGGCCTGCTCCTCGAGTTGGAGGGCCAGCCTGGCGACCCCGGGGACGTCGGTGACCTTGGCGATCGCGTCGGTGACCGCCGCCTGGCTCTTGAGCGGCACGCCGGTGATGGGGGGCTTGCCCGCCTGGGTGAGGACGTTGTTCCACACCTTGGCGTGGTCCGCGTGCTGGGCCATCGCGGTCGTCGCGAAGTTCGCAACGGTCGGGGGGACGGTGCCGAGCCTGCCTGCTCCGGCAGCGTCGATCGCCGCCTGGTACGCGCCGACCGCCTGGTTCTCCAGGGCAGTTGCCAGCGCGACGACCAGGAGGTCGCCGGTGTAGGTGCCGCCGGACGGGGCGGGCGCGGCCTGTCCCGGCGCGGACGGCGACGACTTGCCCGACGAGCCGTTGTCGTCGGAGCACGCGGCGAGCGCGAACGCGGACAGGCCGACCACGCCCAGGCCGCGCAGGAACCGCCGCCGGTCCAATCCCGCGTCGGGCAGCCTGTGGCCGGTGCTGTGCGGGTTCTCGCGTGTTTGGGCCCCGAGTTCGGCGGCCGCCGCGTACATGGTCGGCAGCGTGGCGCGATGTGCCTCGTCAACCTCGCGGGTCAGCGCGGAAAGTTCTGCCTCGGTGCCGTCGAACTGCCTTTGTTCGCGCATCACTTCACGGCCCCTTCGTCGATCGGGGAGGCGTCAATGGTCGGGTAGAAGGCGTCGGGGAAACCGACCGAACCCGCCGCGGCGGGCAGCGCGGCGGCGTCCGGCGGCAGCTTGATCTGGTCGGCCAGGTTGCCGGCGAGCAGCGCCTGCACCGCGAGGAGGACCGCCTTGTGCTGCGCCTCCACAGGGGCCACGGAACCGAACAGACGTCGCAGCGCAGGGTCGGACACCTGGGAGACGTTCTTGGTGTACGTCTGGGCGGCGATGTCCTCCAGCGTGATCGCGAGCTTCACGACGTCGGCCGGGCCCTTGATCGTCGGGAGGGTCTGCTGCACGATCGCGGCGTACTTCGGGTCCGGGCCGGCCTGCTCCTTGCCGCCGGCCTTGACCGCCGCAGCGTTGAACGCCTGGGCGTGCGCCTTGTGCTGCGCCGTCGTCTTCTCGATGAACGCGACGACGACCTTGTTGCCGCCCTGAATGAACGGCAGCCCGGCGGCGGTCGTGTAGACGTTGACCGCCAGGTTCTCCAGCGACGCGGCGGTCTGCAACGCCATCACGTCCTCGGCCGCGCTCGCCGCCGCACGGCCGGTTCCCAGCAGCACCGCGCCCGCGGCCGCGCCCCCGAGCAGGCCGGGGCGCCACCAACGGCGTTTGGCGTATCCGCCTGCCGCTTCCGTGGTGGCATCGCCGTATTCGTCGAGTGAGGTGCGGGTGATCCGCGTCGCGTCGCTGTGGAGGTCCTCGGACTGCTCGGTGAGTTCCGCCAACAGCCGGGTGTCGATGGGCTCTGCCACCACGGCTCCTTCTCATTCCGCCCGCCGGATGCGGGCCGGTATCTGGGCTTCGCCCCTGCACCCCGCGCGGATTGGTCGGCTTCGAAAGAAGATCGGTCTTCACCCGTGCGGGTGGCACGGCGTCGTCCGAGTGCGCGCACGTTCCGCATGCCGCCAGCTGGCCGCCGCCGGAAAGCCCAACGCCCGTCCGCGCCGACACCGGATCGAGCAGGACGGTCTCGGGGGGCGATCGGGGACACGGCGTCGTCAGGCCGCGGGCGTGGGTCGGCGCTGGCTGGGGGTCGCTCGAAGAGGTGACGCGGGACCGCGTGTTCGACGATGCGGCCAGATCGCGGCGACCGTGACGGTGCCGGTTCTGATCAGCGGCTCCTCCTCGAAGGACCACAGTTTGGTTGCCTCGCGGCGACGCGGTGAGGCGCGTCGCGCTGCCGTTCGGCGGCAACTCCATTGCGTGTACACACTTTTTATCCGCTTATGGTCGGTTTGCGGTCCGGTGCGACTGGACCCCTCACTCTCTGGAGAGACCATGCGGAAAACAGTGATGGCCGCGGCTGCGGCCGCGGCGCTCGCCGCGTCGATTCCCACCGTCGCCTGGGCCGGCGGAGACGTCGGTGGAGGTGTCGGCAGGAATGCCGAAGACAACGAGTGCAAGGCCGGAAAGGGCGGAGGCCACCGCACCGGCCACACCGGCCTGCGGGTCGTCGGGTTGACCGAGGACCAGTGCCTGGTGGCGTTCGACACCCGCGAGCCCGGCCACGTCAAGCCGGTCGGCAAGGTCACCGGGCTGGCCGGGGACAGCAGGCTGGTCGGGATCGATTTCCGGGTCCAGGACGGCAAGCTGTACGGCATCGGCGACGCCGGCGGGATCTACACCGTCGACACGGCGGCGGTCGCCGCCAAGGTCTCCCAGCTCAGTATCGCCCTGAGCGGCACGCACTTCGGGGTCGACTTCAACCCCGCCGCCGACCGGCTGCGCGTCATCAGCGACACCGGACAAAACCTGCGGCACAACGTCGCCGAGCCGACCGGGACCACCGCCAACGACGGCACCCTGACCAACCCCACCATGCCGCCGTCCACCGCGATGGAGGTGACCGGCGCCGGCTACACCAACAACGACCTCAACCCGGCCACCGCCACCACGCTGTTCGACATCGACACCGCCAACGACCGCGTGTCCATCCAGTCCCCGGCGAACGCGGGCAACCTCGCCCCGACCGGCAACCTGGGCGTGGACGCGGGCCCCAGCGCCGGCTTCGACGTCTACTACTCGCCCGCCGACGGCACCAACCAGGGCTACGCCGCCCTGCGCACCAGCAACGGCTACGGCTTCTACACCGTGAACCTGCTCAACGGATCCGCGCAGCATGTGGGCGCGTTCCCCGGCGACCACCAGGTCTTCGACGTCGCCCTGCCCCTCGCGGACAACTGACGCGAACAGGTCAAACGGGCGAGCATCGTTCAGTCTCTGGAAGACCTTCGTCCTGGCGCAGCCGCCGTGATCCTCCCGTTCGCAGGCGGCGGTGCGGCTGTCAGTCCACGCCCTCTGACGGAATGAGTCGGACCCGGACCTGGTGGTTGTGTTCGGTGTGATGGACCACATGACCGCTGACGCGTGTGCCCGGCGCCAAGGCGGTCCCGTCGCAAGGCATTCCGATGGTCTCGATGCCGACGGCCCGCCGACCGTGTGGTCGGCGGGCCGTCCCCTGCCCAGGGGATCCGGCGGATGGGAACGATGTCGGGGACCCGGCCGACGTCGCTGGGACGGGCGGCTTCAGGGGTGGCCGGCAGCGCGACGATGGTGATCGGCTGGTGACAGTGCGGGCAGTCGCGCGTGGCTGCGGGCTCCAACGGGTCCCGGGAGAAGGGCTGTTGGCGCATCGGTGTGGTGCGTGCGGGTTCGGCGGACGGCCGGTTCGGCGGCCCGGGTTCGCCGAGTCGGCGTGCCCGGTCTTCTTCGCGGTTGTGGTCTCGCTGACGCTCGGCCCGCCTGCGGCACTCGACGGTGCAGTAGACCTGGCGGACGCTTGCCCAGGCCCGGAAGGTGCCGTGGCAGCTCAGGCAAACACGTTCCTCCAACGCGGCCGGGTCCTGCCGGGCTGCATGCCGGCATTCGGTCGAGCAGTAGAGGCGCCGCTTCGTCCTGGGGGCGTCGAACTGCTCGCCGCAGCCGTTGCAGGTGCGGGCGACCGGCGGCCTGAGTTCGGCGGCCTGGTCGCGGCAGGTCCGCGAGCAGTAGACCTGCCGGGTCGACGGGCTCGCCGCAGTGAAACCGGGCATGCGGGGATGAACGCGGCGGCCTCCCAACGTTGTTGCGGCGAGGCCCGCTCATTGGCCACCCCCGTCCCGGGACACCACAGGTGTGGAGCGCCGGCCTTTGGGCGCACCGCCGTGAGTGGCAGCGGCTCAGTGTGTCCATGGCAGCGCCCACCGGGCACCAGCACACAGCGCATGAACCATCTGCATCCAGCGCACGCCCGAATACGCCGGTCGCCGAGGCAACACCGTCAGGGTGGGACGAGTGGTGTTCTGCGGGCGGTTTGTGCACGTCGGAAGGGCAGCCGGGCGGAAAGACGGACCGGATGGCACACCAGGGCATGACTCTTCCGGTTGCGCGGTGCCTTCGGGATGATTCCGGGATGTTGGTCGACGAGGGATCGTTGCGGCGAGGGTCCGAGGGGTCCGCGCTATCCGTAGTAACTACCGAGACGGTGCCGGAGCGGGAACGATTCGGCTGGTGGACGGAGTTGGTCCGCGGGCAGGTCATGCCGGTGTGCAACACCAGTCCGCACGCGGCGACGTTCCGCGGTTATGCCGAAGCCGTGGACACGCCGGACACCCAGGTGACCGCGTTCCGCTTCTCGCCGATGACGTCCCGCCGCTCCGCCGCCCAGGGTCCGCCGGCAGGATCCGGAGTGCCACTGTCTGGTGCTGGTGCGCGGTGCCCCGATCCGGCTGACGCAGCACCGCCGTACCGCGTGTGTGGAGGCCGGGGGGATGGCGTTGTTCTCCACCTCGCACCCGGTGGACTGCGAGTTCGTGGACACCGGCCGACAGAACCGGCTGACGTTGATCCGTCTGCCGCGCGCCACGTTCCCCCTGGCCGGAGGACGCGCCGACAGGTGGCTCGGCGAACCTCTGCCGACCCGTAGCGGACCGGGCCTGCTGCTCACCTCCTACCTCACCCAACTCCCCGCCGCCGCACGCGGCAGCGCCCCGGCCGGCGTGGCGCGTCTCGGGGTGATTGCCGTGGACCTGGCCGCGACCGTGCTGGCCGGCGGCCTCGGCGCTCACGACGTCGTGCCGGATGCCACTCGCAAAAGGGTTCTGCTGGCCCGTGTGCATGCGTTCATCGACTGCCACCTGAGCGACCCCGACCTGCGGCCGACCACGATCGCCGCCCACCACCACATCTCCTTGCGCACCCTGCACGCACTCTTCCGCGGCGAACCGGAGACGGTAGCCGTGACAATCCGGCGGCGACGATTGGAACGCTGCCACACCGACCTGGCCGACCCTTCGCTACGGCAACACTCGATCGGCGAGATCGCCACGCGCTGGGGTTTGCGAGCCAACGACTTCAGCCGAATGTTCCGCGATTGCTACGGAGCAACGCCGCATGAAGTCCGCAAACGCGCACACCGTTCCGACCATCTGTCAGCCGGGTAACGCCGCCGGTCCGGTAAGGCACCCGCTGAGGCGAAGGCCTTGCCGGACTGCATGATGACGTCGGACCAGCACACCATCTGATGCCGCCGCGGAGCGGCGAAGACGACGGTGCCGAGGTCGTACGCCCAAGAAGGTCGCGGTGCCCTCGGCGGCGACGGATGCGATCGGTGAAGACGCCCCCGCACACACCGCTGTGCAGCGCGCCGGGGCGATGGCGTCGTTCGGTAGCCCGCCAGGCCGGTCAGATCCGCCAGGCGCGCAGTCGCCGGGCGGTGTCGAAGACGTCGACGGTGTCGCCGCCGATCCCCCGGGCGAGGTCGACGAGTTCGCCGTAGGGCGGGTCGACCGCCTGCCCGGTGGCGTCCACGTACGCCACCGCCACACCGCATCCGAACAACACGTTCCGCGCCGGCAGCGGCCGCAGCCGCACCACGGTGTGCAGCAGCGCTCCCGCGCACCAGGCCGCGTCGGCGTCCTCGCCCAGCCGCGGGGTTTTCACCCGGTGCCGCGCCACCGCGGCCACCAGCGCCGAGTAGTCCCGCACCGCGAGCTCCCCGCCGGGCAGCACCTCCGCCTGGCGCTCCAGAAGCCAGCGGATGTCAACGTGCAGATCCACGGTCAGGCGGCCCCGCGCCCGGTGTGCCCGGTATGGCGGCCGCCGGAACCGGTAGGCGCGTCGTGCGGGAACGCCTCGTCGAACGCGGCCGCGTTCTCGGCCACGAACGACCGGAACACCTCCGCGGCCCGCGCCTGCGCCCGGCGGGCCGCGAGGTCCCCGTCGACGACCTCGCGGACGTACGCCTTCAAGGTCATCCCCCGGTCCTGGGCCGCGGCCCGGAGCGCGGCAAGCTCGTCGTTCGAGTCGCAGACCCTCCGAACGGGCACGGTCGACCAGCATCGCGATCAATTGCTCGTCCGACACAGCGGCTTCCGACGGCTCACCAACCGCCTGCTCGGAGTTCGTCTCGGTCGCCATCTCTGGCGTCTCCTTGATCATCAGATCCGCCGTTGATTAGACACTCCCGCTCGGTGCCGGTTGTCGGCTACCACAGCGTCGCAACGGGATGTTCGTGCGCGCTTGTGCTGCCTGAATTCCCAATGCGGCCAAAGGTCTTGGTGGCGGCGTTGTCCACCTCGTAGTGTCGGTTATGGTGTTCGGCTGCTCGCGGTTCAGCAAGAACCATTCGGACGCTGTCCGGACTCGTCGGCGGTGGGGTTCGGGTCCCCGGCCGACGGTCGGGAGTGGTTTTGGTCCGCGCGTCGATCGCGGCGGGTCCGGGCCGCACGGAGTTCTGCCCAGGCGGTCCGTAGGGGGATGCAGGCCTTGATGAACTGTGTGGCTGCGTGGGGCAGCGCGGTGGCGGCCGTGATCAGCAGGCCGATGGTGCCCACGACAGTGAGGATGGCGGCGGACACGTACTGCTCCTCTACTCTGAATCGGTTGGTTCGGTACCCCACCAGTAGGCAACCCGACGTGGACCGTGTCGTCGCCTGGCTGCGATCACGCCAGCGTTTCCGCAGGTCATAGGACCGATAGACATATTCCGGTCCGGTCCGGACCGGAATCCCTACTCGTGTAACGGGGTCGCATTCGTGCCGGACCTGCCTCCCAGACGCCATCTGGCAGCACAGCTGGACGCCCTGCTGAGGCTCAGCGGCCTGACGGCCGGGACCGCGGCGCGACGGACCAACGTTCTGTTGAAGAAGAAGAACATCGATGCCCAGGTGTCGGACCGGCGCATCAGCGACTGGAGGAGAGCGAACAATCTGCCGAAGACGGACGCGCCGTTCGAAGCGTTGGTCCGCGTGCTGTTGGAGCGTTGCCGGGACCACGTCGCCGCTGCCGAGCGCGCTGCCCACCGTGAGCTGCTGGACGAGAGCCTTTGGCGCGGGTGGCTGAGCGATGCCAGAGGTTCTTCGCCCGAGACCGAACGGGACGGTCGGTGGCAGGATGCCTGCCCCTATCCGGGGATGGTGCCGTTTCACTCGGACCAGCACGAGGTGTTCTACGGACGGGGATTGCTCAGGGATCAGCTGCTGGAATTCCTGGCCGGGCCGGTGCAGGGACGGCGGGATGCGGGGATCGCTCTGGTGGTGGGCCCGTCCGGGGTCGGGAAGTCCTCGCTGGTGAATGCCGGACTGTATGCGGACATCCAGGACGGCCGACTGGGCAACGGTTGTGGTGCCTGGCCGTTCCGCGTAATGCGTCCGACCGCGCAGCCCCTCGACGAACTCGCCCGTGTGCTGGCTGCCCTGTCTCCACGGAGCAGCGCCGACTCCGTCCGGCACAGGCTGCGTGAAGCGCCGGGAGGGGCGCATTCGGTCGTCCGGGACCTGCTCGCCGAGGCGGCCGACACGACGGTGGGGGCAGCTGCGACGGGTGGGGCCAGCGCACGCCTTGTCCTGGTCGTCGATCAGTTTGAACAGGCGTTCACCCTGTCGGAGGCCGCCGGAGGGCAGCGTGACGCCTTCGTCGCGGCGTTGTCTGCGATGGCGACAGAGCCGTGCGGCCAGGACGGTACCCCGGCGGCGCTGGTCGTCGCCGTCGTCCGCAGCGACTTCCTCGACTCGTGTGCCGCCCACGACGAGCTCGGGTCCTCCATGCGCGCGGGCGTGTTCACCGTGGGACCGATGAGCCAGGCGGATCTCCGCCTGGCGATCACAGGCCCGGCAGAACGCGCGGGCCTCAAGGTCGAGTCCGGGCTGGTCGACACCATCCTCGGCGATCTGCCTTCCGGGCGGGATGACGGCGCTCCAGGGACAGGCGCGCTTCCTTTGCTGTCCGAGGCACTGCGCGTCACCTGGGAGAACAAGGACCGCGATGCCCGTCGGCTGACCGTCCACGGGTACGGGCGGTCCGGCGGGGTCCGGCGCGCAATCCAACAGAGCGCGGAAGAGGCGTACGGCAGCCTCGCCGAGGACAAGGGCCAGCCGTCCGCCGCGCGGTACGTCTTCGGCCTGCTGACCATGCGAACCCGCGACGGCCGGTGGGTTCGGAGGCCCGCGCGGCCGAGCGAGCTTCTCGAGACTGCGGCCGCACGGGCGGTGGTGGAGAGGTTCGCGGCGAAGCGGCTCCTGGTGGTGGGGCAGGACACCGTCGAGATCGCGCACGAGGCATTGCTGACCGCGTGGGATCGCCTGCGCGGCTGGCTGGACGAAAGCCCGACCGACCACGCGCTGTACATCCAGTTGGCGGACAGCGCCGAGGAATGGTCCCACCACGGCCGAGCCGGGTCGTATCTGTGGCCGGGCGACAGACTGTTGGCCGTCCAACCGGCGCTGGAACGGTGGCAAACCGATCCGGACCGCCATGCACTGACCGGCACCATGCGCGCGTTCCTCGCCGACAGCCGACGGGCCAGCACACGCCTGCGCCGCGTGCGCCGACTCGCCGTCACCACACTGGCCGTGCTGCTCGCCACCGCACTGGTCCTCACCGGCGTCGCCTACCAGTTCGCGCAAACAGCGCAAGACCAGCGCGGTCAAGCACGCGACCAACGCAACCTCGCCCTCGCCCGACAACTGATCGCCCAAAGCAAACTGCCCACCGCAGACCCCACGCTGCCGGCGGTCCTCGCCGCCACCGCGTGGCACCTCGCCCCCGGCCCGGACAGCCGCGCCCGAGTGATCGACATGGTCAGCGACCCCCTACGGGGCGTCTTCCAGATCGGCGCATTCGCGGAGACCGCTCAGTTCAGCCCGGATGGCAGCACCCTCGCCGTCAGGGACTTCGACGACCGCGTCCAGCTGTGGGACGTGCGGGACAGGCAGAAGCTCGGGGAACCACTCATCGACCGCAGCAGCGACGACGAATCCCACTTCATCGAGGCGGCGTTCAGTCCAGTGTCGGACATCCTTGCCATCGGCGACGACGACGGAACCACACGCTTGTGGAACACCAAGACGCGAACGCTCGCACGCGAACCACTCAAAGGCCATAAGGACGGCGTCACCGCCATGCGGTTCAGCGCGGACGGCAAACTCCTCGCCGTCGGGTTCACCGACGGCACGGTCCAGGTATGGGACATCGACCAGGGCAAGCCCGCCTTCCCGGACATCCATTACCCGAGTCCGGATTCTTTGATCATGGATGTGGACTTCGCCCCGGACCGGCGGACCTTGGCGGTCAGCACCATCTTCCTGGGGGAACGCGCGGAACCCGAGCGTTCGGTACGCCTTTGGGACGTTTCAGGGCCGCCGGGGGCTCTCCCTCCCGAGAGGAGGTTCGACGGACCGATGGAGAGTTCCGGTGCCCTGGCGTTCAGCCCTGACGGAAACACGTTGGCTCTCTCCCAGTACGGGAAAGGGGTCGTCCTGTGGGATGTCGCCAGCAACCAGCCGATCGGTCAGCCCATGCAGATCACCGACCGCACAGCGCTCAACCGGGCGTCATCGCTGGCGTTCAGCCCGGACGGCACCGTCCTGGCCACCGGGGACGTCGAAGGCACCGTCGTGCTGTGGAGCACGCGCACCCAGAAGCGGCTCGGCAATCCGCTCACCGGCCATGAGAATGAAGCCAATTCCCTGGAGTTCAGCCGCGACGGGCGCACACTGGTCAGCGCCAGCACCGACAGCACCGTACGGCTGTGGGATGTGAGATCCCGGGGACAGATCGGTGACGCACTCACCGGCCCGGCGGAAGAGGTCACCGACGCCGCGTTCAGCCCGGACGGGACGATCCTTGCCGCCAGCGCCAACGACGGCACGGCACGGCTGTGGGATGTACGGGACCACACCGACATCGGCACCCCCGTCCAGGCGGACGACACGGCCGTGAACGCGATCGCCTTCAGCCCGGACGGATCCCTGCTCGCCACGGCGGGCAACGACCGCACCGTGCGGCTGTGGAAGGTGAACCCGCGAGGGCCCACCGCAGGTCCGCTCGTCCCGGCAGGGACGCTGACCGGCCACGACAGCGAGGTGTACACGGTGGCGTTCAGTCCGAAGGGCGGCCTCCTCGCTTCGGGCGGCAAGGACGGCACCGTACGACTGTGGGAGACCACGACCGGAAAGCCCGTGCTCCCTCCGCTCGGCGACCGCGCGAGCGCGGTCCGGTCCGTGGTGTTCAGCCCGGACGGGAACCTCCTCGCCTCCGGACGCAACGACGCCGTCATCCAGATCTGGAATACAGCCCTCGGCCGCCCGCACGGCGGCCCGCTCAAGAACCAGAACGACCAGATCGCCTCCCTCGCCTTCAGCCCCGACGGCACGACGCTGGCGTCCGGCAGCCAGGACACGACCATCGCGCTGTGGGATGTGCAATCCCGGCAGCCGATCAGCAGCCTCCTGACCGGGCACGTCAACTGGGTCACCTCCGTGGCGTTCAGCCCCGACGGCATGACGCTGGCGTCCGGCGCGCTGGGAGGAACGGTCTGGCTGTGGGACCTGACGACCCGACAGCGCCTCGGCCACCAGGTCTCAGGCGCGGGCGACGACGAACAAGAAGGATCGATATACCTGGGGAACGCAACCCCTGAAGGCAGCTTCCCCCACGGGCAGCAAGTCGCCTTCAGCCCTGACGGAAGGACCCTCGCCGCATCCGCCGAGGACAACTCGGTGCGGTTCTGGGACGTCGGCCTCCCCGCAGACCTCGGCGCCGCGGTCTGCCAGATAGCCGGGCGATCTCTCACCCCCGACGAGTGGAAGCGCTACCTGTCCGATTTGCCCTTCCAGCAGGTCTGCTGAAATCCCCTCCTCCCGAGGGGAGGGCGTACAGGTGTGCTCGGCGCCAAACCGTGCGGCCGCCCCCGTCGGCGGGGGTCTCCAGCACGGGGGCAAGGCCGCCGCGCAACAGCCGGTGCCCGGTGCCGTCGAGCTGGGCGAGTTCGCGGTCGTAGTCGACCGCAATGGTGCCGTGGAAGTTGACCGACTCCGAGCAGGCCGGGGAGATGCGCGCGAGGACCTCGTCGTCGATCGCCCGTCCGGTGCGCCGCAGCGCACCGTACTCCTTCAGCGCCGCGGCCGGCGCGTTCTGCCGCGAGGCGGCACGCAGCTTGCCGGCCATCAGATACTGCGGTGGCGTGCCGAACTTCAGTGACGCGGCCTACCTGAGCAGGTCGTCCCAGTGCTCGACCATCAGGTCCAGGTCGGCGCGGCGGGTCAACAGCGGCCTGGCCTTGGGGACCCGGGCCCGGTAGGCCGCTTTCGCGCCCATCCGGTATAGCGTGATCCCGCCCAAGTCGCGGCTGCGCGGGGAGAGCTGCTTGCCCACCGGATCGAACAGCGCAAGGTTGACCAGAGTCACGCCGTGATTATCGGTCGCGTGCTCCGTGATCGGCAGGTTGGTGGCGTTGCCGAGGATCTCGTCCAGCACGTAGTGCGCCTCGCGTTCGGTAGGCATGATGCGCGCTACCTGAATTCCCCACCTCGTGCTGAGTGGTTGGCCGAACCTGCTGAGGTGATCTCCCTACCTTTCGTGTGCTGTTGATCGACTTGCCGCGCGTGGGGAACCCCTGCCATTCCGAGGAGGACGTGGTGAAGGGGTAGGTTGCGCAGGCCGGTGTTGCGGGCGGCGCGGATGCGGTCCTGGGCGCGGGCCCGCAGCCCGTGCAGCAGTTCGAGCGCGGCGATCGGCCGGTCGCGGGTGTCGGTGGCGAACCCGGTGATGCAATTGCCGTTGATGTCGGTGAACCGCAACTGCGCGCCGGGGGCGTTCCTTCCGCACGGTCAGCCGCATCCCGGCCGGCCAGCTGTCCAGCACGCCGCTGGTCAGTTCGGCGACCCAGGCGCCGTTGCGTTCGACGGCAGGGGTTCACACCGAGGCGGGGCGTCACATCCACCGGTGCCAGAGCACGTTCGCATGCATGCCGACAGTTGTCTCAGTCAACGACGCGGGTGTCGGCAAGTGCGGTGACGTAGTTCCACAATTCGCGGCGTGCTTCGGTGCTGTCCGGTCGGGCGCCGAACAGGTAGGTGGCGGGCCTGGGAGCGCGGTCGTGCCACAACAGGCCGCTGGTCTGCGCGCCTTGGGGGGCGCGGCCCAGCCACACGATGGTGTCGGCGCCCTGTGCGGCGTCGCGGATGACGGGGCGGGTGACGGTGCGGAAGACGGGCATCCAGGTGCGGACGCCTTCTGTGTCGGCCCAGCCGGGGTGCATCGCGTGTACGTGGATGCCTTCGGATTTGAGGCGTTGAGCCCATTCCTGGGTGAGGACAACCTGTGCGCGCTTGGTCCTGGCGTAGAACTTTTTCGGGCTGTATCGGTCGGTGCACGACTCGGGGTCGCCGGGGCGGAGTCCGACGGCGTATTGGCCGCCGGAGGTGACGTTGACGATCCGAGAGGGTGCTGCGGCAGCCAGCAGGGGGCGTAGCTGCGCGGTGAGCACCCACGGGGCCAGCACGTGGGTGGCGAAGCCGAGTTCAACGCCGTCGACGGTGAAGGTGCGTTCGCTGGGCATGACGCCGGCGTTGTTGACCAGGACGTCCAAGCGTTCCTCGGCGGCGGCGAACGCTGCGGCGAAGGAACGCAGTTCCGCGAGGCTGCTCAGGTTGCAGGCCACCGGCTTGACGTCGACAGCGTGGG
>NZ_JBPKBH010000018.1:95638-128217 GCF_051388915.1 Yinghuangia sp. YIM S09857
GCCGATGGCGGCGCGCACGCTGCGGGCGGCTTCGTCGGCGCGCTCCGCGGATCTGCCCAGGACCCGGACGGACGCCCCGGCCGCGGCGAAACCTGTGGCGGCGGCGAGGCCGATGCCGGACGCGGCGCCGGTGACCAGGACCACTTTGCCGTCCATGCGGTCTCCGTCGGCGGGCCAGGACGGCAGTCGGCGCCGTAGGCGGTAGCCGGGGGCGCTGTATCCGAGCACCACGGTGCGGTCCAGCGCTTGGTCGAGTCCCGCTGCGACGTTCATGATCAGGGGGCTGCGCGCCGCGGCGCACGGAGAATGGCTCGCGGACGAGCCTGTGTGCGGCCGGTCGGTCAGCCACGGGCGGCGACTGGCGCGTCTGCGGCCTGCCTGGGGCAGTGTCATGCGGGGTCCTCCGTACGTGCCTTCTCGCTCAGGCTGTAGGCGTTGAGTGCGGCCCAGGCCAGGGCGAAGGCCGCGGCTTTGGCGCGGTGGGCGCGTGTGGGCAACCGGGTTCCCAGGACCAGCGCGTCGCCGATGTCGAAGCCGATGCGGCACCAGGTCACCCATCGGCGTTCGCGGCCGCCGTTCGCGCACAGCATGGCGAGTCCGATGGCGGTGTCGCGTGCGCCGACCATTTGGATGAGGGGCGCGGTTTCGGGGGTGGCCGCGCCGTTCGGGGTCGTTGGCAGCCCGGCTGGGCGGGCGAGCAGTTGGGGGCAGAGAAGGATCGCGGCGCCGTATGCGGCGGTGGCGGCGCCGAGCGTGCGGTTGAGTGCGGACTTCATCGTGTACCTCGCGGTTTGGGCTCGGGCCGGGCGCTTGCCGCCCGGGGGACTACCGGCACACCGCGCAGCCACAGCCGCAGCCCGTGTGCTCTGATGCCGGCCGTGACCCGCTGCGGCTGGAGCGGGAACCGGGCCAGCAGCGCGGCGAAACGGGGTGCCGTGGCGGGCACGCGTCGGCCCCGCCAGTGCGCGGTGAAAGCCGGGCGGCCGCCTTGGTGGAGTGTGACGCTGACGTGGAAGCGTTCGCCGGGCTCGGGTGCCCGGATGTCGTAATACCCGTCGACCGCGAGGAAAGGCGAGACGTAGAAGGCCTTGTCGGTCCGGGCGCGTTCGTCGGGACCGGGGCGCAGCAGGTAGCGGTGGCGTTCGCCGTAGGTGTTGTGCACCTCGGCAACGACGCACGCCAGATGTCCGTCGCGGTGGTGGCACCAGTACACCGTGAGCGGGTTGAAGACGTGGCCGAGCACGCGGGCGTTTGCCAGCATCAGGATGCGGCCGCCCGCCAGATGCACGTCGTGTCCGGCGAGCCACGCTTCGACGTTGGCGCGGATGGTGAGCGCCGGGTCACCCAGGTGGTCGCGGGTCTCGAAGCGCGCGAACGGCCGCAGAATCCACGGCAGCCGGACCGGGGTGTCGAGGTCGACGAGCCAGGTGTAGCCGGGACTGCGGAACCGGCGCTGTGGAGGCCGCAGGCGTACGTGGACCACCTCGGTGCGGTACAGCGCGTTCTGTCGGATCGGCGATGTGCACGACTCGGTCACCAGATCACCCCCAGCGATGCCGCCGCGCACACGCCCGATGCGCAGCCGTCCTCGTGGAAGCCCCATCCGTGGTAGGCCCCGGCGAACGCGGTCCGACCGGAGTTGAGCAGCGGCAGTTGCTGCTGCGCGGCGACGGAGGCAGGCGTGAACACCGGGTGCGCATACGACATGCGGGCCAGGACCTGGTCGGGTGCGGGGCGGTCGGTCGCACCGAGGGTCACCAGGTAGCGTCGCGGCTCGTCGATGCGCATCAGGCGGCTGATGTCGTAGGTCACCAGGACACGGGCGCTGTCGACGCCGCCATGGCAGGCGGTCTTGAGGTAGTTCCACGAGGCCCGCGCGGATGGCGCCCTGGGCAGGAGGCCGACGTCGGTGTGGAGGCGTGCCTCGTTGCGCGCGTAGCGGAAAGCGCCCAGGACCCGGCGTTCGAGCGGCAGCGGGTCGGCGAGCAGGCGAAGCGCGTCGTCGGCGTGCGTCGCGAGGACCACCGCGTCGAAACCGTGCACCCGGTCGGCGTCGTCGCGGACTTCCGCCCCGTTCGCGGTTCTGTGCACCGCCCGGACCGGAGTGGCGACATTCACGGACGCCAGCGTCTTGGCCACGCGGTCCACATACGTCCGCGACCCTCCCTCGACCGTCCGCCAGGCCGGTGATCCCCGCACGGCCAGCATGCCGTGATTGGCCAGGAACGCGAACAGGTACGCGGCCGGGTAGGAGCAGGTATCCCTCGCACCGGTCGACCAGACCGCGGACACGAGGGGCATGGCGAAGTGGGCGACGAAGTATGACGAGAAGCCACCGTCGGTCAGGAACTCGCCCAGGGTCGGGTGTCCGTCGGACCGGTGCGGCGCCCGGTCGAGCAGGTCGCGGGCCCGGCGGTGAAAACGAACGACCTCGCCGAGCATCCGCAGATAGCGCGGATGGAGGGAGTTGGACCGTTGGGCGAACAGGCCGTCGAGGCGGCGCGCCCCGGCGTATTCCAATCCGCAGCCCTCGCAGCGCACGCTCATCGACATCTCGGTGTCACGCGTCCGCACGCCCAACTCGCCGAAGAGTCGGATCAGGTGTGGGTACGTCCGCTCGTTGTGCACCAGAAACCCCGTGTCCACCGGCACCGTTCCGCCGCGCTCGGCCGCAACGTCGTGTGTGTGCGCGTGCCCGCCGAGCCGGTCGTCGGCCTCGAACAACCAGACGTCGTATCGGCGTTGCAGCACGTAGGCGGCGGTGAGGCCGGCCACCCCGGCGCCGACGACCGCGACGCGCTCCCGCGTGGGCGCTACCACGGCAGCCAGGCGGCGGGGAGGACCAGGTCGGTTGGTCTCGGGCTGAGGCGTTCAGGCATGGCTTCTCCGTCCCGGACAGTCGCGTGCTTCACGACACTCACCCACTCTTCGGGCAAACCACGCCTCTCGGATGCACCGCCACACCGAAAACCGACCGCGAACCTGCGCCGTGCGGCTGCGCGGGAGACGACAGCGCCTCCAGGCGGTCCCAGAGGGCTCGACAAGGCGGCTGCGACCAACGCTGTGACGGGCGCTCTGTAGAGAGACCGATCCGGGTGCATCCACGGTGGGGGTAGCCGAGGAAGAAGAGACGAAAGGTTCCGCAGGCACGAGACCTGGAGCTTCTGATGACCACGAACGCCACGAATCCTCTCGTCCTCAACACCCTCGCGGTCGACTGCGAGGGCCGACCCGCGGCAGGTCGCCGGGCCGTCGCGGCACTCGGCGTGGGCATGTTTTGCGCCTCGACCTTCGCGCTCGGCGCCGCGCCCGCGCAGGCCGCCGACCAGGAGAACGGCCAAGCAACCGTCTCGGTCCTGCACGGCATCCCGGGCCTGACCGTCGACGTGTACGCCAACGGCCAACAGCTCCTGCCGGACTTCCAGCCCGGTACCCTCACCGACCCGCAGCCGCTCCCCGCGGGAAGCTACGACATCAAGGTGTTCAAGGACAACGAGGGGCCGAACGGCGCGCCTGCCCTGCAAAAGCAGGTCCAGGTCCCCGGCGGCGCCAACGCGACCTTGGTGGCTCACTTGGGCGCCGACGGCTCGCCGATGCTGTCGGCGTTCGTCAACGACACCGTGCCGATCGCCGCCGGCAAGGCCCGGGTCACAGTCAGGCACGTGGCGGCCGCTCCGGCGGTCGATGTCCGTGCCAACGGAACCCCGGTGTTCAGCAACCTGACCAACCCCAAGGAGGCCAAGGGCGACGTCGACGCCGGCATGATCAAGGCCGACGTGACGCTCGCCGGGTCCTCGACGGTGGCACTGGGTCCGGCGGACCTGAATCTCACCGAAGGCACCAACACGATCGTCTACGCGTACGGCAGCGCCAACGACAAGACCCTGGCGCTGAAGACCCAGAGCATCACCGGCATGCACTCCGCACCCGGCGGTGTCCCCGCCGGCGAGTCCGGGGCCGCGGCGACCGCCGGCGCAGGCGGCGAGTCCGGCACGCCCGGATGGGTGATCGGCCTGGCCGCGGCGGGAGCAGTCGGCGTGGCGGTCGGCGGGTACCGCGTGGCCGCCATGCGGCGCTGAACGCCCGCGTGCGAGATACCCGGGGAGAGGGCGCGGCGCAGTCCTCTGAAACGGCACCGCGCCGCTCGCACGAGTCCGCGCGGCGGCCGCGCGCGACGCGAACAACGACGGATCGGGCGCCCGGCACGGTGTCCGCTTCGGGCCCAGGCCTATTGCCCGTTTTGGCTTTTGGAGGTTGCCGTGCCGCTCGCCTCGTACGCCGCCGGATCACCGTGCGGCTCCCCGCCCTCGTTGGCTGGGCGGTGTCAGCGGGCGTCGGTGTGGGTCCTGGCTGTAGCCGGAGCAGTCGCGGTGGCCGCGTGCGGGACCGGCGCTCCTCCGGCCGATCCGCGCCCGGCCCTACAGCCATCTGCACCGGCGCCCCCGGCGACGTCGGCTGCTGCACCGCCGGTTGCGTCGCCCGATGTGTCCACCGGTTCTGCGCCGCAGCCCGCCCCCGCGGCACCGGTGGCGGCGCCGACCGCGGTGCGGGTGGAATCGCTGGCGCTGTTCGCTCCGGTGGTGCCGGTGGGGGTGGCGCCGGACGGTCAGGCGGAAGTGCCACAGGACGGCGCGGTGGTGGGCTGGTATCGCTTCGGTTCCGCGCCCGGCGCCACAGCGGGGTCCGCGGTCCTGATCGGGCACGTGGACACTGCGGACGGGCGGCTGGGGCAGTTCGCCGAGTTGGAACGCGCCGCCCCCGGGGACCGCGTCACGGTGCAGCGCGGCACCGTGACGGAGCTGACGTACCGCGTGGCCCGCGTCGAGACGGTGCCGAAAGGGCGCCTCTCGGCCGCGCAGATCTTCCGGCGTGACGGGCCGCCGCAGTTGGTGCTCGTCACCTGCGGCGGGACCTACGACCGTTCTGCGGGCGGCTATCAGGCCAACCTGATCGTCACGGCTGTGCCGGAGCCCGGATGACACCACGTGGCTTCTTCCCCGGATCTGCGGTCCTGGCCAGTAGGGTGGCGGGCGTGGAGTCCTTGGACGACGACGAGGTCGCGAAGGCGTTCGCGGCCGGGGAACAGGCGGCGTTCGCCGAGGTCTACCGGCGATGGGGCGCGCTGGTGTTCACGGTGTGCCTGCGCTCCCTGGGCGACCGGGCGGAAGCCGAGGACGCCACCCAGCAGGTGTTCGTGTCCGCATGGCGCGGGCGCGCCGGTTACCGCGCCGAAGTCGGTTCCCTGGCCGGGTGGCTGGTCGGCGTGGCCCGGCACCGCATCGCCGACGCACATGCCGCCCGGGCACGGCGCGCCATGCCCGTCGCAACCGAGCCGGTGTGTGCGGCGTCGCCGTCCCATGACGGCGACGTGGTGTCGCGGGTTGTCGTGGCCGACGAGCTGGCCCGGTTGGGGCAGCCTCAACGGCGGATCCTGGAGCTGGCGTTCTTCGGGGACCTGACGCACACGCAGATCGCCGAGCGCCTCGACCTGCCGCTCGGCACCGTCAAGAGTCACATCAGGCGAGGCCTCGGACGCCTGCGCGACCGCCTGGAGGAGGTGGACGACGATGAGTCACAGTGATCCCGCGACGCTTGCGCTCGCGGCCCTCGGCGAACCAGCGTCCGACACCGACCGCGATCACATCGCCGCCTGCCCGGTCTGCCGCGCGGAACTCGACCACCTCAAAGCCGTGGTGCGGGTCGGCCGCAGCCTGCGCCCCGACGACGAACCCACCGCGCCGCCTTCCGGGCTGTGGCAGCGCATCGCCGACGAACTCGCCGAAGAGCAGGCCCTCGGACGGGAAGACGCGCTCGGCGACGAATCCGCGGACAGGTCCACGCGCCTTCGCGCCCCGGCATCGTCGGCAACGGGATCCGACGGCGACGACCAGCCACCGGCCGGCGGCAACGGCGCAACCGCAGCCCGGGGGCGGTGGTTTCGGCTGCGGACGTCACTGGCCCTGGCCGCGTCGGCCGCGCTGATCGGTGCCACCGCCGGCGTCGGCGCCACCCTGTGGGCCACCCGGGACGATGCCACGCCGACGCAGGTCGCGGCCGAGACGCGTCTGGAACCGCTGCCCGCGCACCAGGCTGTCGGCGCCGCGTTCCTCGACACCGGAGGCGAAACCGGACGGCGCCTGGTCGTCCGTGTCTCCGGTCTCACCGCGCAACCGGGCTTCTACGAAGTGTGGCTGCTCGACCGCGACGCCAAGAACATGATCGCCCTCGGTCTGCTGCCGGTGCACGGCGAAGCCACCTTCGACCTTCCGCCCAACCTCGACCTGGCCGGCTACCCCGTCGTGGACGTCTCACTTCAGCAGTACAACGGTTCCCCGGAACACTCCGGGGACAGCGTCGTCAGAGGCAGCCTCCGCGGCTGAACCCCATCGGAAGACGGAGCGTCCGGTGCTTCGCGCGGAGCACGCGACCCATGGTGTCCCGGGGGCGGACGCGTCCGTTGGGGTTGGCCGCCGTACCTCTCCGCCCACGAGCTCGTGTCTGCCCTGTCCCCTCGTGCACTCGGTGCCGGGGTGCGGGCGAGGGCGTCCGTCGGCGTGACTGCGATGCCCGGCCCGTGGGTCGCCGGAGCTCTCGGGTCATCCTCTGGGGTCATCCGGTGGGCAGCGGCGCCAGTACCGCGAGCGCGTGCGCGAGGCTGGTCAGGCGTACCGTGCCGGGGCCGGGCGGCGTACCCCAGCCCGCGCCTGCGGCGAGCACTGTGGTCCCGGGGCAGCGGTGCAGCCGGTGGAGAGTGTCCGGATCCGCGGTGGCGGCATGTTGGGACCACAGGACGACCGCCGACGGGCGGGTGCGGTCGACCGCCCGGGCAAGGGCGTCGGGCGGGAGGGCGGCTCCGAACATACGGGTGGGAATCCCGCGTTCGATCAGTGCGGCGTTGAGCGCGTGCAGCGGCAGCGTGTGTAGTTCCCGTTCGGTGCAGGCCAGTAGCACACCGCGGCCGGGGGCCTCGCCCGCGAGGGCGCCCTGGGCACCGTGCCCGGCCGCGCACAGCAGGGCGGCGAGCACGCACTCGGAAAGCAGGTGTTCCACCTCCACATACCTGTTCGAGCCGGTGTTGTCAGCGCTGTCCTCCCACTTGCGGCCCATCCCGTACAGCACGGGCTGGATCACCGCCTCCCACACGGCCGGGACGCCGAACTCGGTGAGTGCCCGGCCCAGGACGTCCCGCACGGCCGCGCCGTCCAGACGCATTGCGGCGCGGGCCAGTCCGCGCGCGTGGTGATCGGCGTGGACGCCGACGGGGAGGGTGTGTCCGCCACCGGACCGACTGACCGCCCGCTCGCCTGTGTGAGCGTCCGTGCCGTCGAGAACCACCCGGGCAGCCTCGGCGACCGGGGCGCCGTCGGCGACCAGGGTGCACATGCGTTGCAGCCGGGCCATGTCGGCAGGCGAGTAGCGGCGGTGGCCGCCGACGCTGACCCGGCTCGCGCCCAGGCCGTACCGCCGGTCCCAGGAACGCAGCGTCGTGGCGGCCACGCCGAGCCTGCCGGCAGCCGCGCCGGCCGTGAGGCCCGGCTCGGGGTCGCGCCCGGATGGGTTGGTGCGACCTGATCGGGATGGTGCGGTCACGACGTTGCCTCTCACCGGCGGTCGGCCGAGAAAAAACGGTGCGTTATCGATGCAACTTGAGGGGGGCGAAGATGACACCAAGACTGGGCTGAGGGGGTCCCATACTGTTGGAGGCGGCTGTGAAGTTGTCCGACGAAATGCCTGTCGACCACCGGCTCGGCCGGGTCTACCGCTACGGCGCCGGCTTCACCGGCCTGGTCCTGATGGTATTCGGCGTCCTGGGTTACGCCGACCAGCTCGCCTTCTTCGACACCTCCGGCGAGAAGATCGCCGGGCTGAGCACCAACGGCGCGCTCAGCACGATCTCCATGGTCGTGGGCGGCGTCCTGATCGCGGGCGCCGTTGTCGGCGGAAACCTCGCCTCGACTCTCAACATCACCGTCGGGTCCGCGTTCATCCTCAGCGGTTTCGTCAACCTCGCGCTCATCGGCAAGGACGCCAACATCCTCGCCTTCGAAATGCCGAACGTCATCTTCAGCTTCATCGTCGGGCTGATGGTGCTTACCTTCGGTCTGTACGGGAGGGTCAGTGGCAACCTGCCGCACGACAACCCCTACTGGCGCTCCCGACACCCCGAGCAAGCGGCACGCGAGGACGCGTTCCGAGCGGCTCTGGCATCTGGGCGGTCATCGGACGCCGCCCTGGCCGCAGCACGCGCCCCGGTTCCGCCGACCACAGACCGGCCGGGCGGCAGATGACCGGACAATCCGCACCGATCCCGGAGAACACCACGATCATCGAAATGCCGCATGACAGGGGCCTGCGAAGCAAGCACGGCCACACCGCTGCGCGCCTTCCACACGTGGCAATTCCCCGCCCCCGCGGCCCCGTTCCCGACGTCGAACTCGATCGGTAGGCCGCAGCGGTGACGGGAGGCTTCATCCCGTTCCGCGACCTTCGCCCGGCCGGCATCACGGTCTTCGGGGATCGGGGTAGCAGCGCAGGCGCCGCCGGGTGCATCGTTCCCTGGAGCCTGGAGCCTGGAGCCTGGAGCCTGGAGCCTGGAGCCTGGAGCCTGGGATCAGGCGGCGCGGTGGTCGGCCAGGCCGAGGATTGCGGTAACGCGCTTGCCGGTTGCCTCGCGACGCACGTCGAGCGTCCGGCACAGTGCGACCACGAGCTCCAGGCCGTGCTGCCCGGCCCGCCACGGATCGGTGCCGTGCGGACGCGGCAGTTCCGCGCTGGTGTCCGCCACGGCAAGGTGCACGGCGTCGCGGGTGCGGGTGATGGTCAGGTGGCTGGGGCCAGGCGCGTATTTGCTTGCGTTGGTGACCAGTTCGCTGACCACCAATTGCGCGATGCCGGCGTCGGTGTCCGACACCGGCCCGGCCGCCGGGAACATCGGAGTCGAGTTCGCGAGGAACTCCCGTGTAGCGGCTCGCGCTTGGGATATGCGCCCGTCGCAGGCGAACGTCGCGCTCACCGCGACCGGGTGGACGCCCCGGTCGGTGCTTGTGTCGTCGTCGTGGTGGTGCTCGGTCGTGTCCATGGCATGGCCACCGCCTCGCGTCATCGTGCCGTCGACATGTCCCAAGCGATCCAGATGCCCTCGCCGGCACCCGGAACGGCTCAGATTTACCGGCCCTCTACCCGCAGCAGACGGCACGGAACACACCGGCGGGTTGCGCATGCGCGACGCCCGGCCGGGCAAGGCTACGGGCGGGCACTGCCGCACGTCCGGAGTGCCGGACCAGGACGGCGACGGAAGGGAAGGCCATGGCTGACGCGAGCACGGACACCAGGCCAAGTACGAAGGGGTCGTCGGTGGCGGTGCGTTCCGATGCGGGTACCGGCTCGGTCGCAGCCAACGAGCCCATGGCCCCCGCGGCGCAACGAGGCCGTACCGCGATTGCGGACGGCGTGGTGGCGAAGATCGCGGGAATCGCGGCAGGGGACACCGTGGGCGTGTACGCACTGGGGCGCGGCACGGCGCGCGCCCTCGGTGCCGTACGCGAGCGCATCCCCGGCGCCAAGGCGAACGTCGCCCAGGGCGTCAGCGTCGAGGTGGGCGAGAAGCAGTGCGCGGTCGACCTGGCCTTGGTCGTCGAGTACGGCGTCGCAATCGCCGAACTCGCCGCCGAGGTACGCCTCAACGTGATCACCGCACTGAAGGACATGACGAGCCTCGAAGTCGTCGAGGTCAACATCGCGGTGGACGACATCCACATAAGCGGCGACGACAGCGGGGAACGCCGCGTCGAATAGGCCGACGCGGCTGGCTCTTGCCTGCGGTGCAGGGCAGTTGTGGCGGCATCAACCGACGATCCGTCCCGGCGACGATCATCGTTCCGTCGAGCGTGAACTGCGGGGGCAACCGACTCGGCACGTGCTGTCGTCCGGTGTCGGTGACGTCAAGCATCCGTCGGCGGCGGTCAGCCGGGCGGCGGTTGCGCGTGCCCCTCGCCGACCGTGCGGTTCGCCGACTGCGTGGCCGCCGCCGTAGGTCCGCATAGCCACGGAAGTCAACGTCTGCCCCCTTGCTCCGGCCGGTGGCGACACGCACCCTTGCGCCGGGTGGGATTCGGCTCAATTTGAGGCGCACGGCGCGTCCATCTGGGCGTACAAAAGGCAACTCTGACTTCAGAAAGCGACATTTCAGTCACTTATTGTGAGAATTGCCGGACGGGTGGTCCCACCCCGTGGGTGCTGCCTTCGCCGTTGCGGAGGTAGGCCCGGTCCGTGCGCTTCCGGAGGTACTTGATGCCCTCGCTTCCCCCGCCGATCACTCCCAGTCTGGAGCCCGCCGCGAAGGCGCTCGCCGAGGCCACCGACCCTCACCCGCGGATCTACGAGCTGCCGCCGGAAAAGGGCCGCGAGATCCTCCTCGGGCTCCAGAGCGACGCGAGCGTGCCGCGGCCGGAGGTGGACGAGGAGTGGGTGACGGTCGACGCAGGCCGGTGGGGGCAGGTCCGGACCCGCATCATCAAGCCGAAGGGCGCGTCCGGCCCGCTGCCGGTCGTGGTGTACATCCACGGCGCCGGCTGGGTCTTCGGCGACGACAAGACCCACGACCGGCTTTTCCGCGAACTCGTGGTGGGCGCCGGCGCGGCAGGGGTGTTCCCGGTCTACGACCGCGCGCCCGAGGCGAAGTACCCCACCCAGGTGGAGCAGAACTACGCGGTGGGGCAGTGGGTACTGAGCCACGGTGCCGAGCACGGCCTGGACCCCTCCCGGGTCGCGGTGACGGGTGAGTCCGTCGGCGGGTGCATGTCGGCGGTGTTCGCGCTCATGAACAAGCAGCGCGGCGGCATCGACCTCAAGGCCCAGGTGTTGCTGTACCCGGTGACCAACGCCGACTTCGACACCCCCTCCTACCACCAGTTCGCCGAGGGCTATTACCTCACCCGCGACGGCATGATCTGGTTCTGGGACCAGTACTCCTCCCCGGACCAGCGCAAGGAGCCCTTCGCGTCCCCGCTCCAGGCCGACCTGAACGACCTGCGCGGCCTGCCGACCACGCTCGTCATCACCGACGAGGCCGACGTCCTGCGCGACGAGGGCGAGCAGTACGCCAACAAGCTCCGCGAGGCCGGAGTCGACGTCACCTCCGTCCGTGTCGCGGGCATGGTCCACGACTTCCTCCTCCTCGACAGCCTCCGCGACACCCGCGCCGCCAACGTCGCCCGCCACCTGGCCGTCGAAGCCCTGAAGAAAGCCCTGCACGACAACTGACGCCCGCGCGTCCCCGGGCACGCGTCGGCCTGCTGCGCAGGCGCGTACCCGGGGGCATCCACGGGACTGCGAGGTGCGCATCCGGCGGAGGAGGACCACATGGCCGGGGCACCGGTGCTTCTTCACAACCTGAGGCTGATCGACGGTCGCGGTGGACCATCTGACGATGATGCCGTCGTGGCCCGCGAGGGTCCGTCGGTGGCCTGGGCAAGCCCCCGCCTGCCCGAGCAGGGCTGCGCCGCCCGGAGTGCCGACCTGGGCGGACGGACGGTGTGCCCGGGATTCATCGACGCGCACGTGCCCTTCGCCCTGCCCGGACGGCGGGGCAGCGCACCGGCCAGTGCCGACGAATTGCCCACGTACCGGGCCCTGAAAGTGCTGGACCGACTTCGGGTGACCGTGCGGAACGGTGTGACGACCGCGCGAGCTCATAGGGTTGGACGCTGGTTTCACCCGGGCGGCCGCCGAGCGCCGGGTTCTCGGTCCGCGGCTGGTGGTGGCAGTGGCCATGCTGAGCCAACGCGCGGGACACCACGACTTCACACTCGCCTCGGGCATCGACGGCTACGCCGCGGCGGTGGGGTGCCCCGGCGGCCCGGGGAACCTCGTCGACCCGGTGGGATATCGATCACGCATGACCGCTGTCAGGGCGCCGCAAGGCCCCGCACCCGTATATGCCCAGACAAGACCACGTCGGCGCCGGTGCCGCTGCGATCGTGCGACCGGACTGCCCCAGATACGAACGGAGCAGGCATTGAACGCGCTCTCCCCGGGCTTCAAGCACTTCCACCGCAGCGACGACCCCCGCCTGCCCCCAGGTCAGTTCGTCGCAGACGGCTTCCCGGTCCTGTCCGCCGGCCCGGCCCCGACGATCACGCCGGATACCTGGACCTTCACCGTCACGGACGAACACGGCGGCGGGCACGTCTGGACCTGGGAGCAGTTCCACGCCCTGCCGCAGGAGACGCCTACGGTCGACATCCACTGCGTCACGCGCTGGTCGAAGTTCGGCACCACCTGGCGCGGCGTCTCGGTCGACACCCTGCTCACCGGCATCGACACCGGCGCCGAGTACGCCATGGTCGAGTCCTACGGCGGCTACAGCACCAACGTGCCCCTGGCGGACATCACCGAGGGGCAGGCATGGATCGCGCACGAGTACGACGGTGAACCGCTCACCCCCGAACACGGTGGGCCGGCCCGCATGCTGATCCCGCACCTGTACTTCTGGAAGTCCGCGAAATGGGTGCGCGGCATCCGGCTCATGGACGACGACGAACAGGGGTTCTGGGAAACGCTGGGCTACCACGACTACGGCGACCCCTGGCGCGAGCAACGCTACTGGGGGGACTGAACGTGACCGCCGGACCCTGGCGGCGCGCCCGCCTCACCGACCGCTTTCCCGAGACCGCGACCGCCTGCACGCTCGTCCTGTCCGCCCCCGGATGGCCGGGGCACCTGGCCGGGCAGCACGTCGACGTACGCCTGAGAGACGGCGCCGGCTACCAGGCGGTCCGCAGCTACTCACTGTCCGCACCCTCCGCCGACGGCGTGCGAATCTCCGTGCAGCCGGTACCAGGAGGAGAGGTCTCCTCCTACCTGGCACACGTACTGCCGGTGGGCGCGGAGGTCGAGCTGCGCGGCCCGCTGGGCGGATGGTTCGTCTGGCACCCGGAACGCCGCGACCCTGTCCTCCTCCTCGCGGGCGGATCAGGCGTCGCACCGCTCATGGCGATGCTCCGCGCCCGCGAACACACCCTCGACCCGCCGCCGTTCAGGCTCGTGTACTCCCTGCGCGACGCGGCCCAGCGGTGGTTCGCCGCCGACCTGGACCGACTCAGCGCACAGGACGACCGCGTCGACATCACCTACGTCTACACACGAACCGTCCCCGCCGGACACCCCCGTCCCGCGGGGCGGCTGACGACCGCCGACATCGACACCCCCAGATGGCAGGCGGGGGACCGGCCGCTGTGCTTTGTGTGCGGCCCTACCGCCTTCGTGGAGCACGCCGCAAACCTGCTGGTGAAGGCAGGGCACGACGCCTCCCGGATCCGCACCGAACGGTTCGGCTGAATCCACGGTCGACTCGATACGAGCAACTGGGCCCGCACGACGCCTGTCTCTGACTGTCAAACAGAACTGCTGTTCAGGTCAAACGTGTTCGTTGAAGTACGTTCGTCATGTTGTGAGAGCCCGGGTGGAATGGCCGAGCCGGCCTCGCGCGTCGGGGGATACAAGCACGAGGGCAGCCGGTCTGCGGGGTAGGCCATTGCAGTGCGGCGGTGATGCCGCGGACGAGTTCGTGGTCGGTGAGGACGCCGGGCTGCGCCAGAACGCCACGTCGACCTCTTCGATAATCCCAGCCACGGTCACATCCCTTCTGCAAGGGGGAACCGCAGGGCACCACCCGCACCGAAGTCCACCCACAGGACCCCGCTGTGCCGACTGACGCGCAGCGCCACCTGCTGACACTGGGGACACCGCGCGACCTGCGCGGGCCCCGCAGCGTAGACGTGCAACGCCGCGACCGGAACATCCGCCCGACAGCCCGGGCAGCGGCGCCACGCGCTGGTCACGTCGACGGAGAAGATTCCCGACAGCGGCCCGGCCAGGATGTTGCCATCGTGGAAGGCAGGAGTAGCCATGTCGCTCCTCGAAGGTCGGCGTGCGCCGCGGAAGGCAGGACACGCGAATGATTCATCGCCGTTTGTCGGCGCCGACTGGAAGACGCGTCTGTGCCGCCCACGCGGGCGACGATTCGAATCCGCCCGGGCAGTCAGCGCAGCGACGCCCGGTCGGCGTCAGCATTCCGACCCAGTGCCGCGATGAATCCCACCGTTCCACACGACCCGGCGAACCCGGACAAGCAGCGATCAAGTCCGGGCAGTCGACGCCTTCCCGTCTGCGCACCGCACCCAACCCATCACACTGTGGCCCTGCGGATCCCGCATTGGGCCGCACGTGGGCGCGTATGCCCGTGCGTCGCTTTGGCGTCGGCCGACGGTCCTGCACCTGGACTTCCCGGGGGCCCGTGATGCTCTGCGCCGCCCGTTCGAGGAGTCGCGGCGTCCTCCAAGCTGCCACAGTGCAGATGTACGACCTGACCTGCCTGTGCCGGCTGCATGCCGGCGAGTCGGTCATCCTGTTCGACCCGCCGGTTCGGCAGGATGCACGTCGCCCAGGCGCTCGGCGACCTCGCTGTCCGGCGGGGCGCCAACGTCCGCTCCGCGAAGACCAGCCGCATCCTCGCCGACCTGCCGGCGGCCATGCCGTTCAGACCTGGGGCCGCCTGCGCGAACTGGTGCACGCACAACGTGCTGATCCTCGACGACTTGAACGGGTTGAACACCGGGGTGAGCGGAGTGCTCGGATCCACCTCCGGACCCGTACCTGGGCGCGTCGGAGCAGGGAGCAGGGAGCAGGGAGCGGGTAAGGGGGCGGGGCGGCGTGCGCAGCTGAGCCCGAGCACACCGACAGCAGGAGGGTGATCGCGGTGCCGGCGAGGGACGCGCGGCCAACGCGGTTGCGAACGTGGGATGTTCGGCATACGGCCGACCACCGCACACGACCGGCGGCGACAGGCTTTGGGGCGCGGTAGGGGTTGCGGTGCCTAAAACTCGCGCGATCTCGGACTGGTCCAGCTCCCGGCCGTCCAGTTCGCACACCTTGCGGCACCGCACCCGGCCCTGGTCCGTGCGGTGCATCTGGTGGAACTTGACCGCGTGCTCGCTGCCGATCGCCGAGACCACTTTGCACGGGATACTCACCAGCCCGAAGCTGATCGCCCCGCTCCAGAACGGTCGGACCACAGGTGCTCCCGGGGGTCGGACGGCCCCGAGCCACTCCCATGGTCCCACCCGGACGATCATGGCGCCGGGTGGTCGTCCTTGCCGCGGGCGGCCTTGCGCAGTGCCCAGCTCATCGCCTGCCGCTGGTCGGGGGCGACGTCCGCGTCGATCGCCCGCCACAGCCCCAGGACCGCCTCGCGTTCACGGTCGTACAGTCCGGCCCACTGCACCGACTCCTCCTGCGACAGCCGTCCGTGCCGGTGCAGTGTCGCGAAGGTCCGCACGGCGTCTTGGGCGTCGAACACCTTCCGTTGCAGGTCGACCAGGTGGGACGGAGCGGGCGGCGCGCATCGGACATGGGAAAAGCGTATGAACCGGGCATCGTTATCCCTGGTGGGACAGGCCCTCGCTGTGCCCGGCGATGGGGATGGCCTGCGAGGACGGCACCGCTTGCCGCTCCTCCACGGCGATGACGGACACGCGGCCGGCACCAGGGACGACGGCGACGCGGTTGCCGAAGCCGAGTTACTTCGGCAGCTTCGCCCAGAAGTCGGCGGCGACCGCCTGGGCCGCGGCGCACACCTTCTCCTTGTCGGACTCGTTCGGAGCAAGGACGACGACCTCGGCGATCTCCGCCGACTTCGTGTCCGCGAGCGCCGCGCCCACCGTGGTCACGGAGCATCGGCCCGGCAGGCGGTACGCGGGCGAGGCCTCTTCGTACTCCACGGTCGACTCGCGCCCGCCGACCTGCACCTGCTTGGCGGACGGTCCGGGCATCATCGGAGTGGTCCTGAGGCCGACCTTCGTGAGCAGGACGGTGGCCGTCGGGTCGTTGCCCGCAGGGCCGAACGAACAGCTGAAGCCGGTGGCGTTCGGAACCTTGTTGGGCGCCAGGCCCGGCACCTTGGCGAGCGTGGCGTCCGGGATCAGGTCGCAGGGCCGCAGCTGCACGAACGACTTCGGCGCATAGTTGCGCAAGGCCAGTTTGCCTTCGGCGGCGAGCTTGCCGCCCGCCTCGACGACGGCGTCCGCGATCGCGCACACGTCGGCGCGCGCGGCCGCGGAGTTGCCGCGTACGTCGATCTTCGTCGCCTTCATGTCCTTGTCCACGAGTGCGCGCTGGCAGGACTTTGTGCCGTCGCCCTCGTGCGTGAAGGAGACGATGCGGAAGCCGTTCGACTCGCGGACGGTGGCTCCGGCGGCGGGCGCGGCGAGCGACTTCTCGTCGACCGCGATGTCGGCGAGGTCCACGGAGACATCCACGGAGCCACCGACGGTCGCGAGCACCGAGACGGTGCAACTGTTGAACGTGACACCCGGGTTGGCGGTGATCGGTTCCTTCGCGGGCAGCGGGGACGCGCCCGGTCGCGTCGCGGGCGGCGACTTGGCGGCGGCGAAGGCGGTCAGCGCGTCACGGGCGACGAACGAGCAGGGGTCGATGGTGCGCACGTCGATCTTGCCGCCGCCCGGGGCACCGGGGGCGGTCGCGGACGAAGGCTCGCCCAAGCTGGAGGAGATGCCTCCGGAGGCGCTGGGCGGATCCCCGATGCCGGCCGGAGGCTGCTTGCTGTCGTCGCCGTCTCCCCCGCATGCGCTGACGAGAAGTCCCGCGAAGGTCACGGCAACGGCGGTACGGAACAGGGGGCGGCGCGTGGTGCGCGTTCGGGGCGCGGCAGTCATGGACAAGTGGATCCTCGAATTCCTGGACGCGACCGGGACGGTGGAGCAGCGGCGTCCGAGTGTTGGAGAGTGCGTCGGCAATTGGGGCCAGGGCCGTCCCGGCCGAATTGCGTCGGCTCGCCGGACGGCCGACGCCGTGATCCACTCTGCGCCGCCGAGCGCCCAGGAACATGCCCCAGGTGGCGTATCTGCACCGTGCGCGATGCGGCAAATCCGGGTCGGTCGGCCGCGCGCGAGGTTGACCCCGCCCCGGTGAGCGCAGCAGCGCGGTAGACGGTGATCCCGCGCCGTGACGGCGCACCTCCCGAATGCCCGGCAGCGGTCGGCGGTTCGCAGGCAGAACAGAGGCGTAGTCCACGTCGCCGTGCGGAGGTCCGCGGGATGACCAGTGCACGGCCGGATGCCCCGGGAAGTACGTGCTTGGCTACGTCCCGGCTGGCACCCGCCAGTACTGGCAGGTCCCGACGGCCTGTTCAAGGAAGGCTGCCTTTACGGCATCCGAGTCCACGTCTCTGGTGATCGCACAGTGCGCCAACTGCCATTGCTGGCCGAGACCGACGCGACGCGCTTCGGCAAGGTGGCTTTCGCCTGGCGGCGTGGCGATGCGGACGCCTGGTCCCCGGTTCCGGCCGACGCCGTCACCGCAGGCGGCCAACCTCTCGCCGGTTGGCCGGTGCCCCTGACCGGCGGCCGGAACGCCCCGCTGGTCCGGAACCGGGGGACCGCGGACAGGTGCCCATCTTCGGCAAGGAGTGGGCCTCCGGCGTCGTCAGCGAGGGCGCGGGTGCGACGTTCAGCCACATCCGGAAGATCTCGAACTCGGCGCTGGACCTCATTGACGTCGAGGGGAACGTCATCCACTTCACCGCCTACGCGGCCGGGAACGGCTGGATTGCCGAACTCGGTGGCGAGGGACCGACTCTGACTGTCTCTCTGACTGGGGAATTCAAGATCAACACGGACTTCGGGTCCGTGCACACCTTCACCAAGCGGAGTGCACAGGCAGACACCTGGCACCTTTCGGCGGTCCTGCGCGAAGGCAATGTGAACTCGGGTGTCCGCGTTGTCTCCGAGGATGTGACGGTTGACGGGGAGACCACTGTCCGGGCCAAGCGGATCACCGCCCCGACCGCTGCCGTGTCGCCGGCGGTCTGCGAGACGAACCCTGCCGTGCTGCACACGGACGAGTACGGCAACCCGTGTACCGGGCAGAACCCGTCCCGGTACGGCTGGCTGGGCGCAGCGCAGCGGTCCGCCGAAACACTGTCCGGGATCGCCCTCATGGGTGCTCGGCTGCACGATCCGGCGACAGGGCGATTCTTGTCGATCGACCCCGTTCCCAACGGCAGGGCAGCAGGAGTACGCCCAGCTGCACTTCCTGATCGGCCTGGACGCGGCCGAGCGGGTGATCGACCACCTGCGTGATCGTGGTCTCGGGGTCGATCCCGCATGCCGGGTCCTGGAGCTTTCGCCGTCAACGTACTTCGCGCGCAAGAAGCGCCCCAAGTCCGCGCGCCGCCTGCGTGACGAGCGGCTCATGCAGCTGGTCGAGGCCGAGCACGCCGACTCCGGGGGCACCTACGGTACCTACGACGCCCGGCGGATCACCCGCGCCCTCGCCCGCAGGGGCCACGCCGTCGCGCGGTGCACAGTCGAGCGGCTGATGCGCGAGCTCGGTATCGAGGGCGTCATCCGCGGGCAGTGTTGCCGCACCACCGTGCTTGAGCCGGCGGTCCCGCGTCCGCCGGACCTGGTCGACCGCATGTTCACCGCCGTCGGCCCGGGCCGGCTGTGGGCTGCGGACCTGACGTATGTGCGGACGTGGTCCGGCTGGCGTACGTCACGTTCGTCCTGGACGGGTACTCGCGGACGATCGTCGGCTGGCAGATCGCCGAGCACCTGCGCACCGAACTGCCTTTGGGCGCCTAGGAGATGGCGCTGTGGCGACGCAGGATCAAGAAGGACTCGGGGCTGATTCACCACTCGGACAGGGGTCGCAATACGTGTCCATTCGCTACACGGAGCGACTGGCGGACGTCGGTGCGGCCGCGTCCGTGGGCTCGGTGGCGGACTCGTACGATAGCGCCAAGGCCGAGGCGCCGAACGGCACCTTCAAAGCCGAACTCATCGAAATGCAGGGCTCCTGGCGGGACTTCGCGCAGGTCGATCCCGCCGTGGTGCAGTGGGTCGGCTGGTACAACGAGGAACGCCTGCACTCGGCGCTGGCCTACGTGCCACCGGTCGCGTACGAGCAGCAATATCGGGCGAACCAGGCGCAAGCTACGCAGACCGCCTGAACAACCGCAGAACGACTCCACGACACTCGGGTCAGTGCACTGATCGGGGAAGGAACCAACCAGGCATGCAGTCCGTCCAAACCTCGGCCGCGAGCGCCTGATGCCTGGATCAGGATTGGGGGGACTTGTATGCGTGGGTTTGTCGGTGCGGCGTCCGTGGCTCTGGCATTGGTCCTGGTGGGCTGCGGTGCGGACGAGCGGCCTGTCAGCGTTGCCGGCGCCGATCGCGTGGAGGTCATCTCAGCCGCCCCCATCATTCCGGTCATGACTGCCCAGGATCTGGTGAGCTACGCGGACCACGTCATGGCCGTCACCTTCGCGGCTGAGGGGGAACTGCCTCTCAGCTTGCTCTTTAACCTCTTCGATCTTGGTGGTAGGCCATCGTGAGGTCGCGTTTGACGGTCTTTCCGACGTCGTAGCGGGTCGCTGGTCTGCGGTTCTTGGAGCCGGGTGGTCGCCCGGGGCCGGGCTTGCCGGGTTTGGGTGCACCGGCGGGCAAGGTGGTGGCCGGGCGGATGTTCCTAAACCCGCGGCGGACACGGGCGGGGGTGAGCCGGCCGGGTGCGGCGGGTTTCTCCCAGGGGCGTCGGAGATCTTCGACGAGGGGACGGGCGAGGCGGAGCTGGGTGTGCGCGGCCACAACGATCCAGGTCCAGCGGTCGGCGGCTTCGGGGGTTCGGGTCTTGGGCCGGGTCCAGCCGAGGGTCTGTTTGAAGAGCCGGAAGGTGTGTTCGAGATCGAATCTGCGCAGGTAGGACCGCCACCAGCGGTCGATGTCGGGGGCGGTGGCGCCTGTGGCTGAGGACCACAGCCACACGGGGTCGGGGTGGCGGTCGCCGGGCAGGTGGTCGAACTTCAGGCGAATCAGCGTGCCCTCGATGACCGGGAGTTCGCCGTCGTGGTCGAGCCAGCAGGTGCGGTGGGTCAGCCGCGGGTGGACCCGGTCCCAACTGCGCGCGGTGGCGGTGCCGTAACGGCCGGTCTCGGTGGTCGTTGTGTGGGCCGATTCGGGCCAGGTCGCGGGCTTGGCCAAGGCGAACTCGGGGCCGTGCTTGGGCGGGCGACCGTTCGTGCCCGGCGTCCTGGCGGGCTTCGGCAGCCGGAGTACCCGGTCCGAGCGGATCCGGCCGAGCACCTCCAGGGGCAGGTCCGCCAGCACGTAGGCGAGCCGGGTGACGTCGTAACCGGCGTCCATCACGATCAGGATGTCCGGGTCGCCGTCGGCCCAGTGCCCGGCGGTGATCAGCCGCTCGACCACGGAGCGCAGCTGGTCGGCGGTCACCGCGGTGGTATCGTCAGCAGGCCCAAGCCGGATGGCGTCCAGGATCGAAGTCCACGAGGTGCGGCCGGACTCCAGTGCGACCACGAAGGAGTAGGGCCAGCCCGGGATGAACTGCGAGGCGCTCTTCGCCCGCCCGTAGACGTGGCAGAACAGCCGCTCCGCGCTGGTGGGCGCGTCGGAGCGAAGCCAGGGGCTGACGTCCACGGCGAGCACGATCCGGCCGTCGCCGGTCCGGGGCACCGGCAGGCCGGCCAGGCTGACACGCAATCGGTCCACATCGAAGCGGCCGCGGTTCAGCCCGTCGTACAGCGCGCCGTGGCCACGCCGGTGCTCGGCGGTCAGCGTCGGATCGACCAGCGACTTCACCGGCCCGTCGGCGCACAGCAGCGCGTCGGTCAATTCGAACAGCGCGTCCCCGCGGGAGGTCAGGCAGTCGTAGAAGTCAGCCCTGAACCCGGACAACACGGACAGGGACTCGATGCAGGCAGCATCGTCCGGCAGACTCACCTTCACGGTCTTGGGTTTGATCATCAGCGTCTCGACAGCGCACATGATCACCCCAGGGTCGTTCCGTTGTCCGGCGAACGACAAAGCCCGTGGTCAGCCACGGCCGACCACGGGCAGAGGCGCAAGAACAAGTTCAGGAAAGTGCCGCAGTCCAGCGGCGCAGCCGGCCGGGGCGGACCCGCCATGAACTGTCGAGGCCAACGGTGGACGTAACCCACGTGCCGTCGCCGTCGCTACCGACCAGGCTGTCCAGGTCACCGTTCTCGTTGCCTCCGTAGTCGAGGCGCGCCACAGGCTCCAGTGTGGTGGCGTCGGTGAGCACATGATGCGGGTTCAGGGACCGGGCGCCGAAGACCGCTACGAGCCGCGATGTGACGAAGTAGGCCGCGTCGATCTCCTCTTCGTCGTCCTCGTCCTCATCCTCCCTGAGCGGGAAGGGTGCGAAATCGGACTCGGTGAGCGCACCGTGGAAGTCGCCATCCACGTCGCCTACGACCGGCACACTGTCGGTGGCGCCCACCCACCGCATGCCGTCGGGGGAGAACCCCAACGGATACCAGGAGCCGGTTCGCAGAACCGTCTCGGAATGGTCGTCGCAGTGCACCCAACACCCGTCGTCGTTGTTGAACCCGACAATGCTGCCGCCCGGATGCACCAGGGGATCATTGGCGAGCAGGCCCTGGTAGATCGACGCGACGGTCGCGGTGGGCCGCCAGTCACCAGTGTTGACGACGTGCCGCACCACGGCGGCCGGCTCGCCGTCGGTGGTGGCCAGCGTGGGGTCCGTGGGGCGGGCGTAGCCCCACAGCGCGCCGCCATCAGGCCGGAACACCGCTGCGGCCGGCACCTCATCGCCGTCTTCGTCGCGGAAGGCAGGGTGTTCGTTGCGCCACGCGACCCGCCCCGCGGGGTCCACAACAATCGTCCGGTCGAACCCGGTGAACACCGCCCACCGCGCGTCCGGGCTTACGTCGACGCGGTAGCGGCTGGGCGCCAACAGATCGTCCCGAGACGGCCACGGCAACTCATCTGGCACCGCAAACCGCTCCACCACCTGCAAGTTGCGGTCGACCACGAAGACCCCGCCATCCACGCCGGACGCGATCCAGCCGCCGCCGCTCCAACGGCCGACCGGATCGACCACCGGCACAGCCGTCTCGGCAACCAACTCGGCCCGGGCAACCGGGAACTCACCGTCGTCATCGATCATCGCAGAACCGTAACGGAACCACCGGATCGGCGCGGGGCAACGCCGCCCAACGCGACCGGCACCGAAGCCGTCGAACTGGCGTGTCGCCTGCGGCCCGACGTGGTTCTGATGGATATCCGCATGCCGGATATGGACGGCATCGAGGCCACACGGCGCATCAGCGGGCGGGCACGCGCGTCCTCAGCCTGACCACCTTCGACCTCGACGAGTACGTCTACGGCGCGCTGCGCGCCGGAGCGGCCGGCTTCCTCCTCAAAGACGCCACGCCCGACACACTTCTCGCCGGCATCCACACCATCGCCACCGGTGAAGCCCTGCTCGCGCCCTCGGTCACCCAACGCCTCATCGCCGCATTCGCGCGCCTCCCTGACCGGCTCCCCACTGCCGCCGCTTCCCTTGACGGAATCACCGCGCGCGAACGCAACGTCCTCGTACTCGTCGCCCAGGGCTTCTCCAACGCCGATATCGGAAACCACCTCCACCTGAGCCCGGGGACCGTCAAGACCCACATCGGCAGGCTCCTGGCCAAACTGGACGCCCGGGATCGGGCACAACTTGTGATCTGCGCCTACGAGTCGGGACTGGTACACCCCGGCCGCACCGACGAAAGGTGCTGACCAGCGCACATGTGCACGGGCGGCGGCGGATCGGCACCGCCCGAACTCGGCAACCGCACCGTCCTGGACGTCTCCGCCAACGCCGACGCCGCGCTCGCGCACACCGCTTTGGAGCAGTCCGCCGACCCGGTCGCTGGAAGTCGGCCCCGGCCCGGCCGACCTGTTCAACGCCGCTCGCACCCGCGTCGAGCGGCGCCGCCCCCGCATCCTTTTCGGCCACCAACCACCGCACTTCCCGTGGGACGCCTGCGCGCCGGAGCCCGGTGGCGGTTCTCGGGACCAGCTCCGCTCGGCGGGTTGCTTGTGGCCGGGGGAGTCAGGTCGCGAAGATCGCGTGGACCTGGTCGACTGCCTCGGGCCCGTAGCCGACGGCGCCGACGGGGACGCCGCCGTCGACGGCCTCGATGATCTTTGCGGTCCACACCGGCCCGAAGCCACCGCAGAGTTCGATCAGTTGCACGCCTTCGGCAACGAGTTCGCGGGCGACCGCGGGTCCGTCGGACGGGGCGGGAACCCCGACGAGGACCGTCCGGGCACCGCCCTCATCGACGACGGTGCGGTGGCCGTCGGACGAGAGGCCGGGTGCGGTGTAGATGAATGCCCAGTGGGTGAGTGCCATGACGTTGTCACGCTCCTCGGCAGCGGTGCCGTACAGGTCGGTCCGGCGGACCGTCGGGGCGCCCAGTGAACGTCACGCGTCGGCGGTGCGTCCACGAGGATCGGCCTCAGGCCGGTGAGGAAAGGCCTTCCGCACCAGGTCGGAGACCACCTCCGCCCCGGTGGCGGCGCCCGACCCGCCTTCATGCGGAGCGAACGCCAGCGCGTGCCGGACCCGCGGCACGCCGGGCCCGGCCAACGGGATCCAGCGCAGCCCGTCGCACGCCGCCCAATCGGGGCGCAACGCGACCAGACCCGGGCGGTGCCGGAGCTCGGCTGTGAAAAGCCCTGCGCGGGGCGGTCCTTGCCTGACCTCGGTCGGCTGCCACCCTGCGGCGCGGCAGGCAGCGAGGACATCGTCGTGGTACTCCGGGGCGAGCTTGCGGTCGAACCAGAGCAGCCCCTGCCCGTCCAAATCGGTCCAGCGCACGGTGGGCCGGTTCGCCAGCGGGTGGTGATCACCGACGAGTACGCCCAGCGCGGCGTCTCCGACCGAGACGGCGGCCAGCTCGGACAGGCCGAGCGGGAGGACCAGGAGCGCCGCGTCGAGGCCGCCGTGGCGGAGCAGTTCGGTCTGGCGTGCGGTGGACAGGTCGAGGAAGTGCAGGTCGAGAGCGTCCGCCCGCGCGCCTACACTTTGGGCGGCTTCCCACAGCCGCGGCACGACCCAAGGGGGAGAGCCCGGCGTGACGCCGATCCGCAGCACACGCTGGGTCGCCTTGCCCGCGTCACGCGCCGCCTGGGCGGCTAGCTCGGCGGCGTCCACGAGTGAGGCGGCACGCGGCAGCAACGCCAGTGCCGCGGACGTGGGCTCCATCCCGGCCGGGTTGCGGCGGAACAGCGCAACGCCGACGCTCCGTTCGAGAGCGATGATCTGCTGACTGAGCGAAGTCCCCCGGATCCCTAGCCGCTCGGCGGCCCGGGTCAGGTGCCGCTCTTCGGCGACGGCGATGAAGTAGCGCAGCTGACGGAGGTCCACGCGCGCACCCTAGTCGACCGAACACCTCGCGCCCGGGCAGCGGGAGGCGGTCCCGTGGCTTTGGGCGTAGTCGCTGTGCGGTGTGGGTTGCGGGCTGAAGACTTGGGTCAGGTTGAGAACCGGCAGCGCTCGCGCCGAGCTGCCCTCCGATGCTCCTGGTCCGCGCACGGCATCGCCGCCGAAGCGGTGCCACTGTCACGGTGACCGCGAGCGAACCGGTCCGCCGGCTGCGCGAACTGACCGGCACCGCCGACCTCTTCCCCGACCGGATCGAATCGGCGGCCGCAGCCGAACCGAGGGCCGAGCCCGGCCTACCGGCCGGGGGACGGCCGCCCAGAGGGTAGGCAACAGACGAAACCTCGTGGTTGAAGGAGGGTTCGGGCAAGCCGGTCGGGTGTCCCGCGACCTACGCCCAGGACGGGCGAGTAGCCCGATCACCCGTGGACTGGGAAATCGCGGCAACTCGCCGTCCAGTTCTGTACACCACGTACGGCGCAGACGGATCCCTGCGATGCACAGCCCTGACGGCTGCCTGCCCGCCGCCCGCCCCGGAAGACCGGCCTGCCGCGCTCGCGCCGCGGGTCCCGCCGTCCGCAACGCCACCGGTCGCCGAGCAGGACGAACCTGCGGGCGACGGGCGCACCGCGAGCACGACCGCGATGCGGCCACGGCGGAACTGGAGGCGTACCGGCGCGCCGTGGAGGGCCGCGACGCCTCCAGTTCCGCTGCGCTCGCCGGGCGGGGATCAGCGAGGCCGTCATCGCCCGCACGCCGGGCCACCCGCGAACGACCGTACGCAGCAGCCTCGGCCGCTGACTGGGGGACGCCCGGGACGGACCAGCGTGCCGAAGAAGCCGGAACGGTGGAGCACGCGAAGGTGCCTCCACATATCTGGCTTGACCGGGCTTGCCGGGCTTGACCTGGCCTGGCGATCGGTGCGGGGCGGGCTGATCGGGTGTGCCGAGGACGTGCTGTGGCTTGGCCAGGTTGCGGTCCCGCCGGGCCCCGCCGCGCCTACCGGCCCCGCCGCGCCTACCGGCCGTTTCGCAGCTCGGACAGGACGTACCGTGCGTCGCGGGCCGCGCCGCGCAGTGAGGCCGAGGAGAGGCTGCGCTGCCACTCCAGGCCGACGTAGCCGAGTCCGGGGACGGTGGCGGAGATCCCCCTCGCATGGAGGGGGTTGCCGTCGGCGTCGAGCGCGCCCAGGTCGCGCAGGTAGTCGAGGTCGGGGCGGTAGCCGGTGGCGAGGACGACGGTGTCGAGGTGTTCGGTGGTGCCGTCGGTCCAGGTGACGGCGTTCTCGGTGAGGGTGGTGAACATCGGGCGGTGGTCGGGGTTGCCGGTGGCGAGCGCGGCCTTGTAGCGGCCGTCGTCGATGACGGCCATGGTCTGGCCGCCGAGGAAACGTCCCAGTGGGGCGGTGTCGAGGCGGGTGCGCTTGAGCCACCAGTGCAGGTCCCTGCCGAGGGCGCGTTGCCTGGCCCACTTGAGGGGGCTGCGGGTGGCGAGGCTGACGCGCGCGGTGTCGGCGAGGTCGGCGGCGATCTGGACGGCGGAGTTGCCGCCGCCGACGACCACGACGCGCTGGTTCGCGAAATCCTTGGGGCTGCGGTAGTCGGCGGCGTGGAGGACCGTGCCGCCGAACACGTCCAGGCCGGGCAGCCGCGGCCGGTGCGGGCTGCCGAACCCGCCTGTCGCCGCGATGACGATCGGGGCGTGGAACTGCCCGCGCCCGGTGTCGGCGCACAGCGTCCCGTCGGGGTTCTTGCGCACCGCCTGCACGCGGCTGTTGGTGCGGATGTCGGCGTCGAGGCGGGCGGCGTAGTCGCGGAGGTAGTCGACGACCTCGTCGCGGCCCGGGTATCGGTCGGGGTCGCCGGTGAAGGGGCGGCCGGGGAGCGCGGAGTACCGGGCCGGGGAGAACAGGGCGAGGCTGTCGTAGTAGCGGGGCCACGAGCCGACGGCCTCGTCGGAGGCTTCGAGGACGATCGGGTGGATGCCTTGGCGGGTGGCTGCGTGGGCGGTGGCCAGCCCGGACTGGCCGCCCCCGACAATCAGCAGGTCTGCGGTTTCCATGACCGACAACGTATCATCGTCATTTCGGGAAGTGACGATATGAAGGAGTTGAAGCTCGCATGGGCAACACGCCCGAGGAGGCCGCGGCGGCGGTTCCGGATCTGGACGAGGCCGGGCGGGACTTCCTCAAGGCGCTCGCGAGCGAGACACGCCAGCAGGTGATGGCGCTGTTCGCGGGCGGCGTGGAGCTCAGCGTCGGTGATGTGGCCGAACGCGCGGGCCTGGGGCAGTCGACCGTGTCCGAGCACCTGTCGCTGCTGCGGCGCGGCGGGCTGCTGGTGTCCGTGCGCGAGGGCAAGACCGTCCGCTACCGCGCGGACTCGACGACGATCGCCGCACGGCTGGACGACTTGAAGGCATACCTGATGCTGTGCTGCCCGCCGACCGACTGCGGGGACGGCGGGAACGCGTGACGACACCGGCCGGCCTCGACCGGCCTCGGGGTCAGCCGCAGTCGCCGCCTCCAGGACCTGCGGGGTGAACTCGCGCAGATGCCCGTATGAGCCGCCGGCATCCGCAGGGGCCCGTGGTCGCGCGGTAACACCACTCCTGGTGTGCCGTACAGCGCGGCGTACAACGACCAGACCAGTCCCGAGTGCGGCTACGCCTACCAGCACACCTCCACGCCACACCCGCCGCCCACGACACCGGCAGCGGCGTGTACGTCGACTACCGCGCCTGGATCATCACCGCTCGCCGTCGCTGACCACCACTCGCCCCGCAGCACGAACTGCCGTCCCCGCGCTGGGCGGCGCGTCCGACCAGGCGGCACAATTCGAGATCACGTTCGAGCCCGAGGGCCGGAGACGGGGCCGGGGGCGGTGCGGCCCGCAACGTCCTGTCAGCCACCCGCGGTGAAGGGTTGGGGTCATCGCGGCCCGCCGCGGGCTCCTGCGGCGGGCCCAGAACCTTCCCGATCTTCTGCCCGATGTCGTGCTTGGGTACGACCTTCTCCGCGCTGCCGCGAAGCCCCTCGCCGCGCCGCGCAGCCTGGCCGAGGTCCGAGGCGACCCGCAGTCCCTCGGCCGCGTAGGCCAGCGAGAGCGCGCCCCCCGCTTCGGCGCGGAAGGTGATGCAACTGGACACCGGTCGTCCGATATCCGGTACCCAGATGAAGTTCTTCTCGGTCGCGTCGGGCCAGCGCAGGTAATGGCGGTTGCCGTAGCTGGTGAGGACTCCGTCCTCGACGACCCACATCTTGGCGGTCTGCCCGCCGTCCAGGAAGCATCCCCAGCGGTAACCGGTGCCCGCGGCGATGTGGTCGCGTGCCTCAGTCGGCGTGGCGCCCCGGAACGTGGGAGATGCGGGTCGTCCGTCGTAGAGCCGGATGTGGGTCCGGTCGTCCAGCCCGCGGAACAGGACCATCCTGACCCGGCGTTCGTCGGAGAACGCCGGCTCGCCGTGCGAGCGGTCCTGGTTGATGGAATGGGCGAGGTAGTCCGGCACGTCCAGCGATGGGCCCACGGACACGGCGAAATCGGGAAAGTTGTCGCCGTGCAGGGCACCGATGCGTGTCACCGCAAGGGTGTTGGCACCGTGCGGACGCAGGTGCGCCGCCCGGCAACGCACGACGAGGTCGTGCGCGAAGATGTCGAGTTGCCCGTGCTCGGCGACCGCCGTCGAGCGGAACGTACCGTCGCCGACCGCGACGAATCCCACGTCGGCCCAGCGTTCGCCCGCCGGAGTCGCGGAAGACCCGGGAATCGCGGGAGTTCGTCGCGACGCTTCGTCGAGAACACGCACGCTGCCCGTCGAGGCGTCCCTGCGGCGGGCGATAACGACGTTGCCGTTGCCGTAGACATAGCTCTCGGCGGTACGCCCGGTCCGACTCCCCGTCCAGCTCACCGGGGCGCCGTTCAGGTTCAGTTCGCCGTCGGCGGCGACGTGGTCCGTCGTGAGCTCCCCGTCACGGCAGAGCAGGACTTCGCGGTCGACCACCGGGAGGCTGAGGATCCGGCGTTCGCGGATCGCGAGGTTGAGGCTGGTCTGCGGTGGGAGCCCGGACGCCTCGTCGGCGAGCACGAAGAACGCGCCCGTTGCGGTGGCGGGCGCGGTGCGGGCTCGGCTGAGGACCTCTTCGGGGCGGGCGGTGAAGTCGAGGGCAGCGTGAGCGCTTCCGGGCGTCCAGCTCAGGTCATAGACGTTCGTGAACATGCCGTCGGGAAACGTGTGGGCGAAGACGCGTAACTCGAACCCGTTGTCGAGGGTGGTGACGCGGTCCTCGGCCGGGCGGTCGATCTCCGTCTCCATGAACCGGAGCGCTTCCTGCATCGACCCGAACGAACGGCCCTCCATCAACCTCCCCTCACCACCACGCGGAACCCTCGCCGGGCCGCCGCCCGCGCTACGGCACGCTGCGCCACCAGTACCCGGCCGAGCCGTTGTCTCCCAGGTTGCGGTACGTCTCGCTGCCCGTCCCGGCCGCGGAACCCAGGCTGACGACGTCGAGCCACCGCACTCGGTGCAGCGTCTCCAGCAGCGCCGCGGCCGTCGAAGGATCGATCCACCAGACCTGGCCGGGCGCGGAGACACGCGGCGGCGCGAGGTCTCCGGCCGGTGCGTAGAAGCTGGCGACGAGGACGAGGGGGACGGCGCTGTGCCACTCAGCCGGGGTCACCGGTTCGTTGCTGCGTTCGAGGAGGATCCCGATTTCCTCACGGGAGTTGTCGTCGAACAGTTCACCCGCGTTCAGAAGCGTCTGAACGTCTCGGCGGGCCCGAAGGGCGAGTCCGACGCGGGCCCGGAAGCGGGATCCTTCGTCCGGCTGCTCCGCGTACCCGTCGATGAGCAGGCCGAGCAGTTCCTCGGGCGTGCCGGCAACCAGCGGCCTTCCCTCGTGAACCACCTCGACTGCTTGCACGGCGCCTCCTTGCGGTTGCCGATCATTAAATACCGCCGACGGCGGCTCGGGGACTCCGTCGGCTGCTCGAACCCGGCCGTGTCCCAGCCGGCGACCCGCAGCGCGTTCTCCACCAGGAGCTTGGTGTGCGCCGCAGCCACACTGAACGGGTCGTCGTCGCGGGAGCCCGATGCCGTCGGTCGGTGCTGGATGTCGCGGGCGGCGGCCGGATGCCTCCTCCTCCCAGGGCCTGTTCTGCGTTCGGATCATGTCCGGGTCGATCCGGACTCGGTGGACGGCGATCGCGGTATACCGGACCTCCCGCGCCTACCTGCGCAGACGCGGCATCGCCTTCCGGGCCGACAAGGCCCCCGACAGCTACCTCGCCGGACTCCACCTACGCGGCGCCGTCCTCAGGCTCCGCAGCCTCCTCGCACTGATCCGAACCCAGAACAGGCCCTGGCATGCGGCGGTTGACTTCTTTGATCAAAGATCAAAACCTTACCGAAGTCGAGGTCAGCCGCCTGCTTCCCAGAGGACACGTGATGAATCGCTACCCGACCGCCGAGGCCCTGCTCGCCGACGCGGCATCCGCATCCGGATACGACGACTTCGGCCCTGGCGACTTCCGCGAGGGACTCGGCGTACTCCTCGACAGCCTTGAACGCGACGGCGACCTGGCCGCGGAGACCGACGCCGCGGTCGTTGCGGATCTCCGGCGGCGCCTCGTGAACCGCCTCGAAGTCGAGGCGTGGTACAAGGAGCACCCCGAGATCGACGATGTGGCCGTCCACGGTCCGGTGGACATCATCGGCCTCCCCCGCACCGGTACCACCGCCCTTGGGGACATGCTGTCCCTCGACCCGCAGTTCCGCTGCCTCACCGGCTGGGAACAGCACCAGCCGGTCCCGCCGCCGGTTTTCGGCCAGGAGCACCGGGATCCGCGCCGAGAGGCGTTTGCGCACAGGCAGGAGCAGCTTTTCGACCAGCGGCAAGCCATGCACATCGTGGAGATCGACGCCACCATGGAGGACACCGACACACTGGGGATGGCCTTCCACGGCCAGCAGATGACCCTGCCGGTCGCCGGCTACCGGGCGTGGTGGCGGCGTGCGGACCTGACCGAGACGTACGCGTACCACCGCCGCGTGGTGAAGCTCCTCGGCTCCCGGAAGCCGCCGGAACTCTGGCTGTTCAAGGCTCCGCACCACAAGTTCCACGTCGAGGCGCTCGTCCGGGCGTACCCCGACATCCGCTTCGTCATGACGCATCGCGACCCGGCCAAGGTCGTCCCGTCGTACACGAGCCTTGTCTCGACGGTCTTTCCGGCCGCCGCCGGAGAGCGCGACCTGCACGCGCTGGGCGCCGAGGTGAGCGAGCACCTGCGCGAGGGGATGGAACGGGCCATCGAGCAACGCGCCCGCGTCGGCGAGGACCGCTTCCTCGACGTACACCACCGCGACCTCGTCCGCGACCCGCAGGGCACCGTCCGGAAGATCTACGAGTGGCTCGGACTCGAACTGACACCGGACACCGCGCGGACGATCTTCACCTGGCAGGAGAAGCACGCGATGGGGGCCGCGGGCACCCACCGCTACACGGCCGAGCAATTCGGGCTGACCAAGGACCGGATCCGAGCCGACTACGATTTCTACATACGCCGCTTCGACGTGGCGGTGGAGGGCTGACGCGTGACCGCACTCCCCACATGGGACGACCAGATGGAGGCGCTCAAGGGCGTCGCCGACGAACTCCTCGCCACGTGGCGTCCCGAGGGCGCCACCGAGGCCGAGGTCCAGGACATGAACAAGCTGGCCCTGTCAATCCTCGCGTGCGGCTACTTCTGCAACGTCTACACCGACACGCGTCGGCCGGTGTTCATGCCCCTGTGGAACTTCGCCTGCAACCAGGGCGGCCCCAACCCCGATTACGTCTACCTTGAGGCGACGATCGACGGCGCGGGCGTCTACGAGATCACCGGCCGGCGCGGCACCAGCCGCTTCGTCGAGATCACCCAGCAGGCCCCGGGCATGCTGACCGGTCTCAAGGGCTTCGAGCGGAACATCCGGTTCCAGGCGGTCACCCACGAACTGGACGACCTCGCCATCGCAGAGGACGGATCCTTCCGGGTGATCCTCAGCGTAGAACGCCCCGAGGGGTACGACGGCGACTGGTGGCAGCTCAACCCCCAGGTCGGCAAGCTCCTGATGCGCAAATGCGCGTGCGACTGGAACAACGAGACGGACGCCCAGGTCGCCATCAACCGCCTCGACGACGTCGGCGAGGACATGGCTCCCGCCGAAATCGCCCGCCGCTTCTCGGAGTTGGGCGACTGGATCAAGGGCATGATCACCTTCGACATGGAACTGGTGCGCTATTACGAGGAGCACCACGGCATCAACGTGCTCACCCGTTCGAAGTGGATCCAGCAGGGCGGCGGCCTCGCCACCAAGCAGGCGTACTACGACGGCATCCACAAAATCGCCGACGACGAGGCCCTCATCGTCGAGTTCCCCGTGCCGACCCCCTGCCGCTACTGGCAGATCCTGGTCGCGGACGATCGCTTCGCCACCGTCGACTGGGTCAACCGCCAGTCCAGCCTCAACGACGCGCAGGCCCGCGTCGACCCCGACGGATGGTTCCGCGGCGTCGTCGCCACACAAGATCCCGGCGTACACAACTGGCTCGACAAGGCCGACTGGTCTTGGGGCGTCCTCCAGGCCCGCTTCTACCAGGCCGACGAGTACCCCGAGGCGACCGTCACCAAGGTCCCCGTCGCCGACGTCCTCAAGCATCTGCCGCCTGGCACCCCGACCGTGACACCCGAGGAACGCGAAGCGCAGCTGCGCCTGCGCCGCACCGGGGCACAGTTGCGTCGCATCTGGTGACACGCCAGGCGACCTGGTGCAACGACACCGCCCACCCGGCGGGTGCTCGACCATCCACCCTGGACGGGTTGATCCGGATCGACGGTGTCCGTTGGACGATCGAGGAGTGCCTTCAGACGCGCGGTTGCGGGGTGCGTGTGCTGGGCAGGCCCTTGATCGCCGGGTCGTAGAGGGTCCGGCGGGCGCCCTGGCAGGGTGCCTGTGGCGTGAGTGAAGGGGACCGGTCGATGGCGACGGGCACCGTGAAGTGGTTCAACGCGGAGAAGGGCTTCGGCTTCATCAGCCAGGACGGGGGCGGGGCGGACGTGTTCGTGCACTACTCCGCGATCAACGGCTCCGGTTACCGCGAGCTCCAGGAGAACCAGCGGGTCTCCTTCGACATCACCCAGGGACAGAAGGGTCCGCAGGCCGACAACGTCACCGCCGCCTAACCGCCCCGCAGGCCGGGGGGTGGCACCGGGGGGGGGGGGGGGGGGGGGGGGGGGGGGGGGGGG
>NZ_JBPKBH010000018.1:128351-136549 GCF_051388915.1 Yinghuangia sp. YIM S09857
CCCAGCTCGGGTGCGAAGCCGGACGCCTTGCGGCTCAGGTCGGGGCGACACGCAGCGCGAGACGTACGTCGGCGACGACGTCAGTTTGCCGGGCCCTCGCCCTTGTCCACGGCCGCCCACACGTCGGCAAAACGCTCCGGCAAGCTGCGGGTAGGGAGAGGGGCGGAGGTGATCCATGTCGACCTGGAGGCCAGGCGGGCACCGATGAAGTCGGCCTTCCACGCCTCGAAGGGCCGGATGTCCTTGGATGTCGCCCACTCGCCCGGCAGGAACACGCCGCGGCCGGCCCGGGCGCGTTTGTCGCGGAGCACCAGGCCCGTCGTCACCAACTGCTCAGCCGCGGTGCGGTGGCGTACCGCCGACCAGCCGTTCCAGCGGCGGACCCGCCGGTCCTCGGGATAGGCCATCGCGAGCAGTTGCAGGTAGAGAACGGCCGCGTCGGTGTCGAGGCCGAGAGCCGACGCCACAGCCGCGACCGTGTCCGGCGCGCTCGTCGCCGGGTTCGCCTCGAACGCCCCCGGCGGGAGGCCTCCGTCGCGGATGCGGGCCGCGATCCGGTCGAAGTACTCGCTCCGGGCGCGCACGATGTGGTCGACCGTGGACGTCCAATTGGCCCACAGAACCTGCCGTATCCGCTGCTCTGCCTCCTGGTCGCGCAGGGCGGCGGGCCGCACGAACAGCTTGGGCGTGGGCTGGATTCGGGACTGTCCCTGCGGCGGTGCCGTGCTGACGACGCCCGCGCCGAAGTCGAATGCGGCCGTGTCGAGTTCTTCGGGACCGGCATACGGGGTCGGCCCGAAGTACTCCGCGACCGCGTCTTCGGTGGCGAACGAGCGGCGTTCGAAGCTGTGTTCGCTGAGCAGCAGCCCGGGGTGGTCGAGGCGTTCCCGCAGGGCCGCGACGAGTGCCGGGAAGCCGTCGCGTACCGGATCGCCCGCCGGCAACTCCTCGTACACCAGGGAACCGTGCACAGCGACGTCGGACAGTAGTTCCCTGAACGCGCTTTCGTGGAAGCCCGGCCGGTCGGAACGGTCCACGAGCCACGCGCCGTACTCGCCGGAGCGGAGCCAGGTGTCCAGGTCGCGCGCAAGGAGGGGTTCGCCGGCCGGGTCCGCGAACGCGGCGCAGACGCGGGCAGGGGGCCGGGAGCAGCGGGCCTCGTCCAGCAGCGCGAGCGTGCTCTCCGGTACGACGGGACGGAGGCCGTGGCGAGTGACCCACGCCTCCGCGATGCGCGCGGCCAGGTGCTTGGGCCCGTCGGGCTGCCACAAGTCGGCCGGATCGTCCGGGAGTACGCCTGCCAGCAGGTCGAGCCGGTCGTGCTCGGTCAGTTCGGCGTGCTCGCGCCGTCCGGCCTCGCCCTCGCTGACCTTCAGGCCGAGGATGCGCCGTTGGTCGCCGTCGAGGAAGGGGATGGTGAACGAGCCGTGCCCCTGGAGGCCGGCCAAAGTGAGTGCGGCGGCGGCCCGCGACATCCCGGTGGACTCGGCCAGAAGTGCGACCGCCCCGGCATCCCACGGCATCGGGCCGCGCTCACGCACAAGGGCGACGAGCGTACGCAGTTGGCCCGAGTCTCCCCAGGTCCCGCAAGGGAGTTCGGTCACCTGGGTCAGGGCGCCGCCCACCGTCGGTGGTTCTCCGGGCCCGCCGACGTACTGAAACACCTTGGCGCGGGTGTCGGACCAGGTGCCCCATTTGATGACGATGGTGGAGCCGTTCTCGTCGCGCGCCGCGCCGCGGTCGGGCGTCTTGACGTCCAGGACGCCGGTACGCATCCGCGCGTCCAGGTCTGAGAAGGGGCTCTGCGCCCAGCATTCCAGCAGGGCCAACAGCCGTTCGCGACGATCCGGCAGTGTCGCGGGCGCCGCGGCCCGCAGCGCGACCGCCCCGATGCGACCGACCAGGTGCGTCCAGCGCCCGTACGCGACCGACCCGGGGAGCTTGCCGTCGGGGCCGGGACGCCACGAGCCCGCGATGTACCCGCCGATGTGGTGGATGCCGTGCAGCAGCCCGGAGTCCGAGAACCCGCCGAGCCTGATCAGCCCACTGAGTGCCGGCCCGACATGCTGGTCGTCGACGGCCTGATGAGTGAACGCACGGCTGAGCCCGAAGTCGTCGCGCGTATCGGAAGACTGCGTCATCCCCCATTCCTATCGCGCGCCCCCGTACCCGGATCACTCGCCGACCGCACAGCCCGCAGCCGCCGTCGAACTCCCGCTCCCAAGCCGAGCCGTTCGCGCCGACAGCGCCGCGGACCACCCGCGGATCCTCGGTGTACGCCGTTTGGCGGGCCGCCTGCTCCCAGTCCTGCGGTGCTTGGCCGAGTTCCACCTCGGCGATCACGGCCTCGCAGATTGCGTCCAGCAGCGCCGCCTTGCCCTTGATGTGATGGTAGATCGACATCGGGTCGACCCCGAGGTCGTCGGCGAGCCGCCGCACACCGAATCGGTCCAGGCCCTCGCGGTCGACCAGGGCAACGGCGGCGGCGATTTGCCCGCGGTCGAGTCCCGCAGACGTACCGCGCCCGCGTCCTTCAGCGGCGGCCCCGACGGACCCTCCGCGATGCCCGCGCTCGACGCCACCGCATATCCGGCCCTGACCGCCGTCGCACACTTCCAGGCCGACTTCGGATCCGCAGCAGAGTTCGACCGACTCCTCGACACCGTCCTGTGCGGAATCCGGGACCAGGCAGCGCGCCGCCGGTCGGAGACGCCATAGTCGGCCGACCGGCGGGCGTCCGGGCTCGACAGACGGTTCCGATCCCCGGAGGAACGCCGCAGGTCTGACGTGGCGTCATGGGTTTGTAATGTGCCTGGGCCTCCTCGCGCTGGAGCGATCTTCCTAGAGTGGCGTTGCGCCGTTCGGCGTATCCGCTGCTCGACTCGGGGAGACCGTTCAGTCATGGTGCGACGCCGTTGGATACCGGTCGTGGTCGCCGCCGTGCTCGCGCTGGGTGCCTGCGGCAGTGATTCGTCGGACAAGGCGGAAGGTCCTGCCGCGAGTTCGGGCAACCCGGCTCCCGCTTCCCCGGGAGCCGACGCGTCGACCGCGGAGCCGGGATCCGCCGCGGCCGCGCCGACCGGTGCGGGCAGTTCCGCTCCTCCTGCCGCCGCGGTGCCGGAGAAGTTGCGGTTCACCGCGACGACGCTGGACGGCGCCCGGTTCGAAGGAGCGCAACTGGCGGGGAAACCGGTGGTGTTCTGGTTCTGGGCCCCGTGGTGCCCCAAGTGCAGGAGCGAGGCACCGGGCGTGGCGGAGGTCTCCGCGGCGTTCCAGGGCAAAGTGTCGTTCGTCGGCGTCGCCGGGCTGGACAAGGAATCCGCGATGGAGAAGTTCGTCGCGGACACGAAGACCGGCAGCATCCCGCACCTGTCGGACGAGAAGGGCGAGGTCTGGCGCAAGCTGGGCATCACCCAGCAGTCGACGTTCGTGTTCATGGCGTCCGACGGATCGACGTCGAAGGCGTCCGGGCCGTTGGGCAAGGACGAGTTGGAGCGCAAGGTCGCCGAGCTCGCGGCGAAAGGCTGAGGCGTTGTGTTCGGCGACGTGCCGTACGCGTTGGCGCTGGCGGCCGGATTGGTGGCGGCGTTCAACCCGTGTGGGTTCGCGCTGCTGCCGGCGTATCTGACGTTGTTGGTCGCGGATCCGGCGGCTGAGCGCGGTGAGGCCGGGCGTACCGCGGCGGTGGTGCGTGCGTTGCGCATGACCGGCGCGATGACCGCGGGATTCGTTGCGGTGTTCGGCGTGTTCGGTCTGGTCGTCACGCCGCTGGCGTTGTCGGTGCAGGAGTGGCTGCCGTGGGCGACGATCGTCATCGGCGCCGTCCTGGTCGCGTTGGGCGTCTGGCTCGTCGCGGGGCGGGAGGTGTTCCTCTCCGCTCCGAAGCTGAACACCGGTCCGCCGACGCGGTCGGTGTGGTCGATGGTGTTGTACGGGGTGTCGTACGCGGTGGCGTCCTTGTCGTGCACGATCGGGCCGTTCCTGGCGCTGACCACGAGCACGTTCGAGACCGCGAGTATCCCGGCGGGGGTAGCGGTGTTCGTGGCGTACGCGCTCGGCATGGGTCTGGTCGTCGGCGTGCTCGCCCTCGCCGTCGCGCTGGCGCAGACCGCGATGGTGACCCGCATGCGGCGCGCCCTTCGGTACGTGGGCCGGGTGAGCGGCGCTCTGCTCATCGTGGCGGGAGCGTACGTCGCCTACTACGGCTGGTACGAACTGCGCGTCAACGACGGTGGTTCCACCGACGACCCGATCATGAACCGCGCCTACGAGATCCAGGGCGCCCTCAGCGCCCGGGTCGAGGAAATCGGAGTCGGACCGGTCGCGGTGGTGTTCGCGCTCCTGGCCGCCGCGGGCCTGGCCACTGCCGTCGTCCACCGGCTGCGCCGACGCCGCACCGCAGCGGGCCGGGGCGAGAGGGCACAGGCCCTGCCGGACGTGGGAGCCGGCCCGGGATGATCCGCGCGGCTCTGCGCGACTGCCGGCGCACGACCGAGATCGCCCCACGAGCCCGGCTACCGGATCACCAATGTCTTCTCCGGCCGGTCGAACGTCTACCTCGATTGCACCGCCGAGGAGAACCGCGCCGCGGTCAGGACGCCGCACATGGTCAGGACGCCGCACGCGGTCAGGCGACCCACCACCTGTTCGAGTACGGCGACCGGGCCGAACACCGGCACCGCTTCATCCGCCGCGCCGCCGTCGACCAGGTCCACGCCATGAGCAACGAGTAAAGCCCGGGCGGGGGAGCGCCACGAATGGAGTACTGCCCGGGATGCCGCCCGCACCCGACCGTCGTACGTTGCCGGTGAAGCACCCCTCAGCGCGCGGCCACACCCTGCCCGCGCACCGACCAGGGGAGGTACCGATGCACGTCGTACGTCTCGACGCCGGTGGTGGCCACCGCCCCCGCGCCTGGCACATCACACCCCCGGGCACCCCCGACGCGCTGTGCGGTACCAGCATCGACCCCGTCGACCCGCACGCCGTCGACGGGATCACCGACGCTGATGCCCACGCACTGCACTGCGCCGACTGCCTGACCGCCTACGCCGCCGCAGTCACCGCCGCTCCCGCATGATTTTGCCTGCCCATCCGGTCGACTGTTGCCCGCGAACGGGCGGCGGGTCACCCGTCGTTGTGGGCGCCGCCGGGTCCGAGGCGGCGGCGCTCCGCGGCGGCCCGCGTCTCGGCGCGGACACGCCGGCGGTCCCCGGTGCCGTTCTCGGCGGTGTTCGGGTCGGCGTCGGCGTCGCCCTCGGCCGCCAGGAGCCGGGGGACCTGCCCGAGGGGTGCCGGCGTCGCGGGGGCGGGCCCGGTTGGACGACAAGCGCGTTGGACGGGACGGACCGTCGCCCGTGAAGGTCATGCCGGGCGGCTGCCACCGAACCCCGGATCCACGGCTCCTGCGCCGGGCCCGTCGGGGCGTGGGTCGGTTGCGATCGGAAAAACGTTGAACCGGTGGGTTGACCCGGCTTCGCATGGCCAGATGGTCCGCGGGCACTCGGCTTAAAGACGGCGCCCGTCCGGGAAGTCGTCGACGACAACAGCACCGCGATCGCGCACTCAACGAAAGGCCCTCAGATGACCCGCCGTACACCCGTAGAGCAAGCCGCTGCCGCGAAGGACCAGGTCCGGGAGAAGTCCGCGAAGGCCGCGGCATCCGTCGTCGCGGCCACGGACCGTGCGGTGCACGCCGCCAAGGAGCACACCCCCGAGCAGGTCCGTGCCACGGCAGGCCAGGTCGGCCACCAGGTGGCTGGGACCGCATCCGCCCTTGCGGCGAAGGCCAGGGAGAACACCCCGGAACCCGTCGCCGACACCGCCCGTCAAGCCGCCGGCGCGGCCCGGAGCAGGCGGATGCAGGTGGCCGTCGCGGCGGTCGTGGTCACCGCCGTCGTGGTCTACCGCGCCAAGAGCCGCCGCTGACAGGTGCCGCCCGTGCTTGCGCTGATACTCCTGCCGCTCTTCCCCGTCCTCACTCTGGGCGGTCTGCTGGGACTGAGCTGGTGGGAGGACCGCCTCCTGCCCCAAGCCGACGAACCGGGCCCCGCGCCCCGCACCCCGCGACCGCGCGCCAGTCCGGACACCACCCCCGCCCCGGCCGCAGCACCCGACCGCGTCGGCAGCCCGCGGCCCGTCCGGACGCGCCAATCAGCGGCGTCAACCCGGCGGCGGGCCGGGAACGGACAGCACCGCAAACGCCCAACCACCGTCCACGGCGGCAGATGCCGCCACGACTTCGCAGCCGCATAGGACACGGTCTTCAGGCAATAGCACGCCGCTTGGGGGCCAGGCTCGGTCTCCGGTACGTCGGCCCGGGCCTGGGGCCGCAACCACTGCACGGCGTTGGCGGCGCGCCCCCGCGCTCGCGCTTCCCGGCGGCCTCGCCCACCTCATTCAGACGCCACGCGCCCGTGCCTGTGTCAGCCACTTTGCGGCTGTGCGCCCTGCTGTCCGCGTAGAGGGTGCAGTGCAGAGGCAGTACGGGTGGGGTGCAGACCCGTTCTGGTTTGATCCACTGACCCAGTGGTGGGGCCATCAGGGCGACGGAACACGTTGGTTGGCGGTTGGTGTCGGTCAGTACGACACCGAACTCCACTTCCAGCCCATCGCGGCCGTCGGCTCGGGAACAGGGCCGACCCGATGTATTGGCGACTGGAATTCCCCTTGGGCTGAAGGGTGATGCTTCTCAACCGGGCTCCAGGCAGGCCACGCTTCATCCATGGCGAACTTCCCCTATCTCACCGGCAGCCCCCTCGCCATGGCCCTCTACTCTCTGTACCTCCTCGTTCTCATCGTCCTCGTCGTGGCTGTCTACGTAGCTTCGACACGCGATGCGAACTGGTGCGCCTGGTTCGTGCCTGTTTCGTTGCTCGTGGCGACGGCGCTGTCGACGTGGCACTTTGCCCGCCCCGTCATCGCGATCCCGGCCGTGGTCGCGATGCACATCGGCGTCCTTGGCCTCGTCGTCGGTGAGCCGCGGGACAAGTTGCCGCGCCCCTACCCGTACCGCGTCGTCCGCAGGCGCCGCCCACGCCGCTGGCGCTACTAATGCGGTCAGCCGACCCACCGCCTGCTCCAGCGCGGCCACCGGGCTGAACACCAGCACCACCTCATCCGCCGCGCCGTCGTCGACCGCGTCCACGCCACGGACAACGAGCGCCCCCGGGGCGGGGGAGCGCCACGAACGGGCGGACTGGTCTGGGTGCGGTGCACGGCCGCGGCCACGCCGCGACACTCCGCAGCCAACCGTCCTGCCGGGTCGGCGGTCGGCGGGGCGGGCCCCGAACATCCCCCCCGAGCGGGCCCGCCGACCGGCCGCCAAGGTGCCGCCGGACCCACCCGGCTGCTCCCTCGTGGGGGTTTCCCAACAGCGGCCGCCGAATCCGATGAACCGGGTCTCAAGCGTCCACGGTCGGTGTCGATGCGGTCCGTGATGTCTCCCGGTCGAGGTCGACTGCCTCACTGCGGGACGTACAAAAATCTATGTTTGCTGGAGTAGACATTGGGCGTCGGCATAGTTATGGTTTCTCTCGTAGCCAGAGAGACAGCAGGGGCCTGGCAGAGGACGAACTGTCGGCCGGTAGTACGCAAGTGCAGTGGTAGGACAGCGCGGTGGTCGGGTTCCGAAGCCGGATGGTTGCAGGGCGACGGGACCGGCGCCCGGCCGCAGGCGGCGCCAAGGGGCGCGGGGCCGGACCGCGCAGCAGTACCGATGGATGCAGTACCGAGTAGCCGCAGCGAAGTAGTGGCAGTACCCCGGTGAAGGCGTCGGCTGCGGACGCGCGCACCGGGAGGTTCGGCAGTGGCATTCCACGCCCAGGCAGGTGCAACGCGGCGATGCGGGGCTGGCTGCCGAAAGGTGACGCTTGGTCAGGTCGCCCAGTGGTTCGCAACACCAGCGGTTCGCAGTATCGGTAGGCAGACAGAGCAGTACGCAGTACCAGGCAGTACCCGGCCCCAAGCAGTGATCATCCGAGGGAAGAAAGCGGAGGAGCAGAGCGCCATCAGGATCGCCCGGGCGGACGACATCGACCCCGGGTACCGCAGGACATCGATAGTGAGGTGGTCTCCGGTCACGCAACAGCGATCCCCGCACTCCGGCAGCATTGCGGCTGGACCCGCGGAACAGTGAGCCGGTGAAGGACCAAAGCCGGCAGATGGTGTAGCAGTTCCTTCGGGGCCCTGGCGCCACA
>NZ_JBPKBH010000018.1:136683-146732 GCF_051388915.1 Yinghuangia sp. YIM S09857
CGCCACATGGCGCCAGGGCCCCTCCACGCGTTCCTGGACATGACAGACCGCCAAGAGAGGTGCGATGACAGCTGAGGGTTCATTCGGTCGTCTCGACGACGACTACCCCGCCTACACGACGGACCGGGCCGCCGAGATGATCGGCGCCACCCAGGGCTTCCTGGGCGCCCTCGGAGGAGACCGCCTGATCACCCCGCTGCGGTCCGAGGGCGGCCCACCGCCGCTACTCCCGCTATCAGCTGCGCATCGCCGCCCGCGCCCGCGAGCCCGTCGACCGCGGCACCCGGTCGAGGCCGCATGCCGCATCATCATCCTTGAGGATCAACTCGAAGAAGCCCAACCCGTCAACGCCGAATACCGCCGCGCCGAGTCGCGGCGTCCGGCAGACGACTGACCCGCACCGTGGCCCGAAGCCATGAGCGGCACGTCGATGCTGTTCCCGTCCCTCCTCGTGAAATGAGCGCGTGATCGCCGAGCACACCCCGCCGCCCGTGCACGGATCGCAGGCCCGCCGCCGCACCGCGACGCCCGACCCCCGCCCAGCCGCCGTGGAGGGCGCCGAGGACTCCGGCGTGCAGGACGGTGCAGCCAACGAGGGCGGGAGCGGCGTGGAGCGTACGGCGGCCGCGCTGAAGCCGAGGATGCGGGGCTGGCTGCACGTCGGCATGTCTCCGCTCGCGCTGGCGGGCGGCATCGTCCTGGTCGCCGTCTCACGTTCGGCTGTGGCGGTGGCGGCGTGTTCGGTGTTCGCCGTGTCGGCGCTGCTGCTGTTCGGGACGAGCGGCGTCTACCACCGCGGGACGTGGGGACCGCTGGGTGAGGCGGTCCTGCGGCGACTGGACCACGCCAACATCTTCCTGATCATCGCGGGTACGTACACACCCTTGGCGGTGCTGCTGCTGCCGTCGGACCAGAGGCTGGTGCTGCTGTCCCTGGTATGGGCGGGAGCGCTGGTCGGCGTCGCCTTCCGCGTCCTGTGGATCGGGGCTCCCCGGTGGCTCTACACACCGTGCTACATCGCCCTGGGCTGGGTGGCCGTCTTCTACCTGCCGGACTTCGCGCACACCGGCGGTACGGCGGTCGTCGTCCTGGTCATCGCGGGCGGTCTGCTCTACACGGCGGGCGCCGTGGTCTACGGACTCCAGCGGCCCGACCCGTCACCGTCCTGGTTCGGCTTCCACGAGGTCTTCCACGCCTTCACCATCGCCGGCTTCGTCGCGCACTACACGGCCATCCTGTTGGCAGCCCCATAGGCGTTCGCCGTCCAGGCGTTCGTACGTGGCACCGCCTCGGGTGCGCCGCCGGACCCTGAGCGGCGCGGCGCCCGGCCGACGGTCTCCGCGTCCGCTACGCGGGTTCGGAGCCGTCGAGCACCGCCGATGCAGCCTTGGAGCGGAGTGGGCTCGCGCTCCGAAGTGGCTGCGGGGTGGGTCTGGCAGGTGAAGCCGAGCCGGCTGCACGCAACGCCGGGACTTTCGTGATGGTGCTCGACTGGCTCACCTCGACGCGGCGCGTGGTGCGGACCAAGCGCGACTATGCCGACGACATCCGCCGTTTGGCCGCGTTCGCCGCTGAACTCGGCCACGTGTCGCCGGGCTCGGTGCCCGTCTCGGGTGTCGTCTCACGGGATGATGAGAACCTTGCCGCGGATTCCGTCGGCTTCGCTGAGGCGGTGGATGCGCGCGAGGTCGGCCAGCGGATGGGATGCGCTGATGTCGAGGGTGATCTTTCCTGTGTCGACGAGTGCCACCAGCGCGGTCAGATGTGCAATGTCGTTGCGGGCGACCATGTGCACCGCCGTCACTCCGGTTGCCGCGGGTGGTTCGAAGGAGGTCGCGATCGAGACGATCCGCCCCGCCGGCCGTACCGCGGGTACCAGCGCCGCGGCGTCCTGCGGGTTCAACGAAACGAGGTTGAGCAGGGTGTCCACCGGGCGTTCGAGCGCGGCCGCGACCGGCGTTGCGGTGTAGTCGATCACGTGGTGCGCCCCGTGCTGCCGAACCGCCCCGGTGCTGCGGGCGCTGGCTGTGGCAATCACCTCGGCCCCGGCATGTGCGGCGAGCTGTGTCACGAATCCGCCGATCCCGCCTCCCGCACCGTTGACCAGCACCCGTTGGCCGGCGGTCACCTGTCCGTGCTCGAACACCGCCTGCCAGGCGGTCAGCCCGGCGAGTGGAAGGGCCGCGGCGTGCGCGAGTGGAACGGACGTCGGCGCGGGAACCAGCATTGCGCCCGGCGCCGCAACGCACTCGGCGGCTGCGCCCGCGCCCTCCAGCCATCCGACGACCCTGTCGCCGACAGCGAACCCCTCGGCCCGCGGGCCGATTTCGACAACCGTCCCGGCGACGTCCCAGCCGAACGCGTGCGGGAGGGCCACTGGCAGGAACCCCTGGAGCAGCCCCGCGCGCAACGCGACTTCGGTGGGATTGAACGACGTCGCAGCGACGCGGATGAGGACTTCACCGGAGCCGGGTCGGGGCCGCGGAACATCGTCGTAGCTGATCACGGACGCATCGCCGAACGCGTGAATACGCGCTGTCCTCATCTTCATGCCGTGAAACTACGGCCCCCGAGGGAGACGATCCATGCGCCAAGGTGCCTTGTTTATGCGCCAACGTCTCATGCGTCTCATGCGTACGCTCGCCCCATGGACGTGCTCAGCGATGTGATCACGGTGGCTCGCACCGGCCGGGCCCGGTCGGCGTACGTGCGATGGCATGCCCCGTGGGGACAGCAGTTCGCCGCCGTACCAGGGTCGGCGGGTTTTCAGGTGATCCTGGAAGGCTCCTGCTGGCTCCGGCCTCCGCATGGGGCGCCGCTCCGACTGGAGACGGGCGATGTGTTGTTCCTGCCCCACGGCAGTGGGCACACTCTGGCCGACCACCCGGCACGCGTGGTGACTACCCCCGCTTGTACTCCGGAGGACCCCGAGCTGCCCGAGTCCTATACGTCGGACCGTGTCGACGGTCTCGGCCAGGCCGGCCCGGTCACCGCTGTGCTCTGCGGCGCCTACCAACTCGACCCGTCCCGAACGCACCCACTGCTGCTGACCCTGCCAGACCGCATCCACCTGCCGGCCGACCCGAGCCGTCACCCCGAGCTGAACGCGGCGGTGCAACTCCTGGCCCCCGAGGTGGACAATCCACGCCTGGGCGTCGGCGCGACCGTACCCGCGCTCCTGGACACGCTCCTGATGTACATCCTGCGCATCTGGCTTGGCGAACAGCCCATCCACGGCAGCGCTGCCGGCTGGGCCACAGCACTCAAGGACCCAGCGATGTCCGCCGCTCTGCACGCCATCCACCAGGACCCGGCGGCGTCCTGGACCGTGGCGAAACTCGCCGCGGAGGCGGGCCTCTCCCGGTCGGCGTTCGCCCGGCGCTTCTCCGAGTTGATCGGCCAGCCGCCCCTCGGCTACCTGACCTGGTGGCGGATGACCACGGCAGCCCGCCTCCTCCGGGCGACGGAAGCGCCCCTGCGGTCCATCGCCGCCGAGGTGGGCTACACCTCCGAGTTCGCCTTCGCCAACGCGTTCAAGCGCACCCACAGGGTGCCGCCCGGCGCATACAGGCGGGCGAGCTGAATCGACTGCACGAATCGTGCACGTTCACCGGGTCTGTCGCTGATGTCGTGACGCCCGGCTGCCGGACTGATCATGTTGGTCGTGTGTGCGATGCAGGGGGCTTGTCGGAGGTGCTGCCGCACCTTGCCGGGATGGTCGTGGAGTTTGTCCAGCGGCTCGCCGATATGGTGGTTCGTCGTACGAGATAACGTTCACCGTCCAGCCGATGCCCCCTCGTGCGGGACCGCGTCGGAACGAGTGCATGACCGCTGTCTGCGGCAACCCGAGGACACGCCGCTTGCAGGAACTCGCGTCGAAATCGTCGTGTCAGTACGGCGGTTCAAGTGCGGTGAACCGAGTTGCCCGGCGGCGACGTTCGCCGAGCAGGTACCGGGTCTGACACGGCCCCACGTCCGCTACATCCCGCCGATGCGCACGGTGCTCGCACAGATCGCGGGGATGTTGTCGGGCCGTCCCGGCATCCGACTCGCCGACCGGTTCGGCGCCGCCGGAGCCGGACGGCGAGCTCGACGTCCGGGGCCGCCCGCACCGCGTCGTGCCGGTGATCCGCGACCGCCACCAGGCCGTCTGCGAACTCCTCGCCCAGGGACGGTCGTTGCGTGGCGTCAGCCGTGACCTCGACCTGGACTACCACGCCGTGCGCCGCTACGCGCGCACCGTGGACGTCGAGGAACTGCCGGTCAAGGTCACCCAGCTCGGCCGGCGGTTCCTCGACTCCCTGGCCGCAGTCCTGCGCCGCCCTGGCCGCGACACCGCCCGGCGCCCAGAAAGAAGTCCGCCGGCCTCGCCGGGACGGCCATCGCGCCCGCAGCTGAACCACGCCGGATCCCGCTCGAAGACGTGTGGGGCTCCCAACCCCCGAGGGGAGCCCCGCACCCAGCCCTCGGCGCCGCAAGTGACAGCGCTTCAGATGCGCGCGCTGGGCGTGTAACGGCAGTCAGGTGTCTTCGCGGCGATGATCTGGACACCGTCGTGGGGCGCGAAGTCCTTCTCGCAGTTCAGGTACGGCAGGCCGGTCGCCTTGAGCTGCTGCTCGGTCGCCGCTTTCAGCTGGGGGTTTGCGGCTTCGATGAGGGTGACTGTGAAGCCCATGCCCACCCGTTCGCTGGAGTGCAGGTCGTGGTCCTTGTGGAAGGTCTCCAGCGTCTTGTTGTCCTTGTCCACCAGCAGGATGGCCACGGAGAACTGGCGTTCCTGGTACCAGCACAGGGCCTTTTGTGTGCCGCCGCGGGCCGTGTCCGCGGCATTGATCTTCGCGTAGGGGCCGCTCGTCTGGATGCTCTGGCAGGGACCAAGAGCGGGCTTGAGCAGCTCTGCGACCTCCTCGATCGTGTGTGCTTCGGGCAGCTCGCCACGTTCCCCGGCTGCGTCCTGCCCCGGCGCACCGGCGTCGGCTCCGCCGGTTGCTCCGCCTACGGCCGGGGGCTGGGTCGCGTCCGGGGTGCCGTCCCCACCACCGGAACAGCCTGCCAGCAGAAATGCCGCTGCGGCAGTGAGCACGACACGGTTCCGATGCCTCAAGGAGATCTCCGCACGTTGCCAGCCTCGCGATCGCATGTACGCCAGCGCATCCGGCCAACTGCCGGAAGCACACCAACGTGATCGCCGTCACGCGGCGAGCCTGCCACAGCCCACACCAAATACAGGTTGGGCACCGGCAACTCCGCGGATTCTGTATGGACTTCCCTCACCTGTCGCGCAACGAGTGACCGGCCTGGACCATTTGCGATCGGATGTTGAGGCTTCACGAACGCGGCCGGTGTTGCTGATGTCGCCGCGAAGGGGTGACCCGCCACGGGTGACGTCGCTACGCCCTGGCCCTCGCTGTCGCGGTCGCGCAGGCCGCCGTGGTGACCCGCATGCGTCATGCCGTGCGGTAGATCGGCCGGGTCAGTGGTGTCGTGCTGCCTCTCGCCAATCTTTACGTCGTCTACTGCGGCTGGTACGAACTGCGCGTCACCGGCGGCGGATCCACAGACGACCCGGTCGTGGACCGCTCGTACGAGTTCCAGGAGGCGGTCAGCCAGTGGGCCGAAGACCTCGGCTTCGGCGCGATCGCCGTCTTGTTCGCGGCACTGCTGGCCTTCGGACTTGCCGCCGTCGTCCGCCGGTTCCGCAATCGCCGCCGGGACGTGCCGTCCGTGGGGCACGTCCCGGGTGCGTCGAGCGACCCTGCGCAGAACGTCGGTTCGCCCCAGGTAGGCACCGTCAGCCGCTCATGGAGATCTCGGTCTTGGCGTAGTCGATGCCGGGAGGCAACGCGGCGGGCAGCCCGATCGTGTGCGGTCTGCCGAATTCCGAAGCTGTCTCGCCGGTGCTTCGCTGCCCACCGATGATGCGGCCGTTCTTGTCGCGCAGCAGGATGTACGCGTCGACGCGCGCGAGGCTCAGCTCCGACTCGCTCCAGAACGCCCAATCAGTCCTACCGGATCCGTCGGTCTCGGTGCGGATCCGGCTCACATGGATCTCCCGGTAGGTGCGGTCGGTGCGATCCGCCACCCACCATCGGGCGGGGCCGACAGTGATGCGCAGGTCGGCGGCGCCTGTGCGCTTGAGAGGTTCGGTGACCCCGACGACCAACCGCTGCCGGGCGAGGACGACCGGGATGTCGATGACGTGCTCCGGTCGCGGGCCCGCGTAAGGGACCTGCTGCCCGGCGGTGTCGACGAGGGCCAAGGCCACGCGGATCTTGGTGGCGACGAAGGCGCTGGTGTTCTCGACGACGAATCCGACCGAGAACCAAGGCGCCCCCTTGCCGTCGGAGGTGGCTGTGAAGCCCTGCTCGACGATGCGGAGCGCCCCGCCGTCGGTCGGCTGCGCAAAGGGAGTCGGCGCGACCGAGCCAGGCGGCGCGGGTGCGGCGGGTGTTGGACCCGCAGACAGGGTGGTGTCGGCCGGCGCGGGGCTATCCGAGGAGCAACCGGACGTCGCGAGGAGCAGACCGAAGCTCGATGCGAAGAGCGCGAACGACCGATGGATGCGCCTCTTGAGAAGCCGCATGCGCAACACCCCTTTCTTTCGCCAAGCCCAGGCAGAGTCGGCTCAGAGGATGTACGAGGAGTCGCGTCACGAGCCAGCCGGCGCAGGCACCGAGGACGAGGACACCGGTGTCCGCCGCGGCATGCACCCGACGCAACGGCCGCGACGGATTCGCCCACTTTCCCTCCGATGGGGTGGCGGGCGGAGCACCCCCGCCGCCGGTGGTGGGGACTGCTGATGGCTCCGGCGGCGGGGCTGCTCCTCAACCCCCCGTACGGCGATGATGTGCCCCGACTGTCCGCGGACGCATTGCCGGTTTCCGGCAACGTTTCCGGGTGCTTCATGCCGGCCTGGCATCGTCGGCGCTGACGTTCGTCGACAGAAGCCACGAGTCGGTTGATCCGCAACTCGTGTGCTTGGCAACCATGTTGAGGAGCCCGCGCTTGTGATCGTGGTACGGACCCCAGCGGCGGCGGCATACCGGATCAAGTCGGCAGCTTCCTGCTCGGTCGTCATGACTGCGGCACACCGTGACCACCCGGGTGAAGTGCGGAGTCGATTACGTCCAAGGATCGAGTTATGGCACGTCCCATCCACCTATCCGCCTGAGCTGCGCCGTCGTGCGGCCCGGATGGAGATCGTCCGCAGCAAGGGGCCGGTCCGCTATCGCGCCGTGGGACGCCGAGGACCGCGCCTGGAACCGCGCCCGGCGCCGGAATCCGTGCCTGCTCGCGATGAATACGCGGCTTCGCGACTTTGTGGCTGGGAAGCTTGCCGAGTCTGGTCGCCGGAGCGGGGCTCAGGTCATCTGGCCAAGGTCCACACCGTCGGACCGGGACGCGGGTGAGCCACGAGACGATCTACAAGCCCAACACCCGCCCCCGCAAGACCCTCAACTTCGTCACACTTGCCGGCGAGTGGGTGAAGAAGGGCCAGCCGCTGTGTCTGATCGGAGACTCGGGCACCGGCAAGTCCCACTTGCTGACCGCGCTCGGGACGGAGGCAGCGATGGCTGGCTACCGCGTCTGCTACACGCTGGCAACCAAGTTGGTCAACGAGCTGGTCGAGGCCGCCGACGACAAGCAGTTTTCGAAGCCCATCGCCCGGTACGGTCGTGTCGACCTCTTGTGCGTCGGTGAGCTTGGATGCATTGAACTCGACCGCCGAGGCGCCGAGTTGCTGTTCCAGGTTTTGACGGAGCGGGGGAGAAGAACAGCTTGGTGATTGCCTCGAACGAGTCGTTCAGTGGCTGGACCAAGACCTTCACCGACCCTGGTCTTTGCGTGGCCATCGTCGATCGCCTGACCTTCGGCGGCAACGCACCGACTCCTACCGCCGTGCCCAGACCCGCGCCAGGCGGAGCAAAGCGAGTAGGGGCAGCATGGTCTCCTGGCTCGGCGGGCGGTGCTAGCGGATCGGTGCACGACCGCACTGGAACGTGGTGTCCCGGAAGGTGTCGGCGGTCAGCGCTACACCGGTGAGATGCTCGGCGAAGGCGAAGCAAGCCTGGGCAGGTGCATAGTCGTCCGGCGGTTCGAGCGCGAAATCGAAGCCCACCGCGCGCATCGCGTCGAGGTGTCCGTCGGGATCGCTGCCCCACCGCGACTCGGGGAACGTCGGTTCGAAGGCCAGCCGCAGATTGCCGTCCTCGGCCCACAGGAACGTGTCGACGCCGTTGATGTTCACGAAATGGGAGATCCAGCGTGTTCCCGCCGAGGCCGGCAGACCTCTGTCCTCCGTGACGCCCAGATAGCCGTTCGGTTCGATCACGAGGGTCCATGCGCCCACGCGGGTCAAGGCAAGTAGTTGGTCCTGGTCGTTCGACTCGTCCAGCAACTCGAACGCCGTGTCGGTGATCGCCGATGTCCCGGTCAACCCAGGCAACGAGGCGTCACCAAGCCGTCCTATCAGCTCCTCCGGGCCGGCCCCGTCGACGAGCGTGATGCAGCACGCCTCGGCAAGCTCAGGGAACAGTTCTTCGAACCACGCATACTCGGCACTCCTCGCAACCATGACGCTGATCATCCATCACGCGGCCGACGACGACGCCGACCCCCTCAAGTGCCGGTGCGTGCTTTCGAAACCCATGAGCACTGCGACCGCGACAGCCCCCTCGACGCCTCCCGAATTCGCGGACAGCTGCCGTCCAGACTGCGGTTCTGGCTCAAGTTGTGTGGAGCTTCAGCTCCTGCGGTCCTGAGTCCGCCGCGGCGTGAACCGAGTCGAGAGCCGAACTGACGCTGGTGTCACGTGGGTCGTCGGTGTCGGCGTTTGTTGGGACGATCGGGCTCAGGTCGTTCGGTCGAGAGGAAAGGTGCTGTGGATCCAGTCGTCGTCAAGGTGGCCCGCGGGCCGTTCATGGGTGTCGAAGGAGAGCTGAGGCCGGGCTCGGAGACGGGAACGGTCACCGTCTGCACCATCACCAGCCCGTGGACGCGGCGGAAGGCCGAGGTCCGGGCAGACGCCATAGAGTCGCTGGTCGCGCCGAGTTCGGAACTCCGATGTGAGATCGCCTGGGAACACCACGATGCCGGCGAGGACGAGAAGATGATGTTTTGGGTCGAACGGGTGGACGACCCCCAAAATGGCCTCGCCGCCGAGTGGGACGCCTACGCGGTGCACGCGGCCGCAGTCGACGCCGTGACGCAGCGGCGCACCGCGGATGCGCTGGAACGGTTCGACCAGGAACTGGCTCGACTGAACGCGGCCGACGCGGCGGCCAGGGCGGACGCCGAACTGGCGTACTGGCGGCCCCAGTCAGCCTCGCTGGCGCGTATCACACCGCTTCAGGTGCGGGGGGAGCCGGACGACATCACCGAGGAGGAACGTTTGGAGCTGGCGATCGCTGGACTCGTCCGCCGGTACCCCTCGGTCTGGGACCTTGCGATCGAGCGCCGGGACGCGGCTCGGCAAGCCGTTCTCGACCAAGGCGGCGCAGGTTCCTACTCCCAGGCACCAAACTCGCCGCAGTCGGCGACGGACCACAAAAGTTGAGCCGGAAGCCAGAACCCAGACTGATCGACATAGCCAGCCGCAGCGTACGTCGCGAAGGATCCCCGGTAACGGCCAAGTACGAGTTCATCGAAACGATGCGGCTCGACGGAGTACGCGTATCCCGACCGCATGAATCAAACCGGTCAGGTCCCCGTCCGAACATCGCGAGGCCCTCGGTCGGCCTGGCAGCGGGTGCGGTCGCGACGGCTAACCATCTGGCGTCGTGACGCCTCAGGATCCGAAGTCGTCAACGCCGCCCTTGTGTTCCGTAACCGCGCGACCAACCCCCGACGGCGGCAGCGTAGTTCCTTCAGACCCGAGCATGTTCAGCCGAATCGCCGAGCCAGGGCACCGGTGTCGGCGTCCGGGCTCGGGTGGCTGTTGCCGGGGGGCTGTGGGGGGGGGGGGGGGGGGGGGGGGGGGGGGGGGGGGGGGGGGGGGGGGGGGGGGGGGGGGGGGGGGGGGGGGGGGGGGGGGGGGGGGGGGGGGGGGG
>NZ_JBPKBH010000018.1:146762-180041 GCF_051388915.1 Yinghuangia sp. YIM S09857
CCCCCGCGCCACCCGGCCGCACAGGATGATGTGCCCGTGCCACACAGCCCTGTTCGAACGGAACCACTCAGGTCCCAGCGCGCCGTGCGGACCTGGCCGCGAGCGTTCGACAGCGCCGGGCCCGCGATTCGGGCGGCCATGGAACGCCGGGTACGCACCGGACCGTGATCCGCGTCCTCGCTGTAGCGTTCGCGTCGGCCCCGGTTGCAGGGACAACGCCTGACACCTGCGCCTCCGCGCGGCTGGGAAATCTCCGATGGTCGATTCCAGCCGACCAACAGCTGGGCGGTCGTGGCCAACGGCCGACGTCCCGGGGGTCGGCGTCGGTGCGATGTCAGACCGTGCCGCGCCAGGCGCCGGTTTCGCCGCCGCGCGCCTCGATGTACTCCTTGAAGCGCCTCAGGTCGCCGGTGATCTGACGTTTGGCGAAGCCGAGTTTGTCGCCCACGGTGTCGACGAACCCTTCGGGGGCGAACTCCATCTGAAGCATGACCTTGGTGGTGCTGTCGTCCAGGCGGCGGAAGGTGACCACGCCCGCTTGGCGGACCTCACCGTCCACCGTGGTCCAGGCGACGCGTTCGTCGGGGACCTGTTCGGTGATCTCCGCGTCGAACTCCCGCTTGGCGCCGCCCACTTTGGTTACCCAGTGGGTCAGCGTCTCGGTGCGCTGCTCGATGTGCTCCACGCCGTCCATGAACTGCGGGAACGTCTCGAACTGCGTCCACTGGTTGTAGGCGGTGCGTACGGGGACGTTGACCTCGACCGCCTCTTCGACCTTCGACATTCGAACGAACCTCCAACAGCGTTCGGGGAACCGGCAACAACCGGTGCGGGCGTCGGCACCCGCGCCACGCGACTACCCGCTCTCCGCGAAGCCAATAGTGGTCGTCGCCGGCGCGCCTTCCCGGCGAAGCTGCCGGTGTCGACCTCGGTAAGGAGGCCGAGTCGACCAAACGTTCCAACTTGACCCAGGTGTCTTCGTGTTCTTCAGCAGTGGTTCGTGGTCGAGGGCTTCGCAGACGTCCTTGGCTCGCAGCGGTCCGATCGCGTCGTTGAAGACGGTGACGGCGCGGGTGTGGGCAGGGTGCTCGGGCACGTCTCATCGTCGCGCCTCGCGGCCGCCGGAGCCGACCGGCGTGCTTGTGCGGCGGTGTGGTGGATGGTGACCGGTGTGTATGGCCAGGCCGGTGTGAAGGGGGCCAGCGCGGTGCGGACGGCGGCGCGGACGCGCGGGTAGGTCGTGGCGCACGGGGGCCCGGTGATGGTGACGTCGGCGACGACGGTGTGGTCGCGCAGTTCCAGATGGACGGAGAGGGGCGGGGCCTCGTCCAGGCCGGTCAGCGCGTTGTGGACGGCGCGGGTGACCGCCCGGTGCGCGGTGGGACCGACCGGCGAGAGCGCGGTGTGGCAGGCGAGGGTGAGGCGTTCGGGGCGGCAGACGACGTCGGCGCGCAGCAGCAGGCTGTTGCTGGTGTCCGTGGGGCCGCACACGACGAGCGGGATGCCGGCCAGGAGCGCGCACATGGTTCCTTGTTCGCGGGCGGTTTCGGGGCCGTGGGCGGTGCGGACGTCGACGACGAGGTCGATGGTGTCGCTGGTCAGGGGGCACCGGCCGCCGGCCTGCCAGGCCACGCAGCGCGGTTGCGACGCGGCACCGGCCTGGGTGGGGTCGGTGCCGGGGCGGGCGCCGGGGTGGCAGCGGTGGACGCGGTGGCCGGATGCGGCGAGCTGCTCGGCGGCCCGATCGCTGTCGCCGGGCGTGGCTTCGGTGAGGAGGATGTCGAGATTGTGGTGCCGCATGTGCCCCTCCTGGGGGATCAAGTCGCCTGTTGGGCATGAGACTTCCCTGTGCTGCCCGGTCCTGACAGGGCCGAACGGCCCGCGTGCGGGCCGTTCGGGGGATGGCGGTAGTGGTATGGCGAATGTCAGAGTCGGCGTCCGGGGCGGGGTGGTATGGCGGATGTCTTGAGTTTGGTGTCGTCGACGGTGTAGGTGAGGTGGTCGTGGACTTGCACGACGCCGTCGACGCCGCGGCACATGCGGGTCAGGATGCGTGCGGTTGTCTTGTTCTCCAGTTCGCCTTCCAGGTGGACGACGCCGTCGGCGACGCGGACGGTGACGGTGGCGGGGTCGATCCACAGGTCGCGGCGGATCACCTCGTCGAGGATCTCGTCGCGGATGCGGTCGTCGGGTCGCAGGAACACGCGCAGCAGGTCGCAGCGGCTGACGATGCCGCACAGTTGGCCGTGGTCGACGACGGGGAGGCGCTTGACGTCGTGGCGTTCCATCGCGCGGGCAGCCTGGCCGACCGTTGCGGCGCGGTCGATGGTGACGGCGGGGGAGGTCATGAGGCCCGCGGCGGTCTCGGCTTCGGCTTTGCCGCGTGCCGCGCGGACGGTGCGGGGGGTGTGCACGGTGCCCGGCAGGCGCGTTGGGCCTTCGCTGTCGGCCTCCTTGCGCAGCAGGTCCGCTTCGGAGACGACGCCGACGACGGTCTTGTCGGGGTCGAGGACGGGCACGGCGCTGATGCGGTGCTGTCCGAGGACGCGCACGATCTCTTTGAACGGGGTGTCGGTGTGGACGGTGACCACGTCGGTGGTCATCACGGCGTCCACGCGGTGGTGGTTCACGGAAACCTCCTCAAGGCTCCGGGTGGCGGTGCTGAGGGGCGGTGTTGACGGCCAGTGCGGATCGCGGGGCGGGGGGGGGGGGGGGGAGGGGGAGTCGGNGGTCATCACGGCGTCCACGCGGTGGTGGTTCACGGAAACCTCCTCAAGGCTCCGGGTGGCGGTGCTGAGGGGCGGTGTTGACGGCCAGTGCGGATCGCGGGGCGGCAGGCTCGCAGAGCCTGCCGCTCGTTCAGTCGATCGGGATGAGCAGGACCGGTGCGTGGGCGTGGTGCAGGAGTGCGTGGGTGACGGGTCCGAGGTGCCGTCCGAGGCGTTCGGGGCGGCGTCGTGTCGCGATGACCACGAGGGACGCGTCTTTCGAGGCCTTCACCATGGCGTGGCCGCGGTGGTCGTTGACGACGTCTTCGCGTACTTCGACGTCCTTGTGGTGGTCGCGGACGCTCGCCAGGGTCTGGGACAGGATGGTCTCGCCGGTTTGCTGGCAGGCGCGGATCGCGTCCGCGGTGGGTCCGGCGGCGCCTCCGGCGATGCCGTAGACGGGCAGGTCGGGGAACGACCAGGCGTGGACGGCGTGGACGCGCTGCTTGCGGCGGGAGGCTTCGGCGAACGCCTCTTCGACGGCCGGCTGGCATGCTTCGCTGGAGACGCCGACCAGGACGGGGTGGGTGTCGGCGCGGAGGAGGGCGTCGTCGAACGGGGGTTGCGCGGTGCCGTCGGGCCCGGCGCGGACGACGAGCAGCGGGCATCGTCCCTGGGCGGCGACGTCGTGACTGACCGAGCCGAGGAGCATGCCGGTGAACCCGCCGCGGCCGCGGCTGCCCATGACCAGCAGCCCGGCGCGTTCGGCGGCCTCGGTGAGCACCTCCCGGGCGGTGCCGTGCTTGATGGCGGTGGTCACCGTCAGCTCGGGGCGCCGGCGGCGGGCGCGTTCGGCGGCGGCGCGGACGACGGCGTCGGCCTGGTTGTGGAGGTGGTGCCCGTACCAGTCGCTGGCTTCGTACGCCTTCCACTCCCACGCGTGGAGGATCTCCAGGTCGGTGCCGCGCAGGGCCGCCTCGTCGGCGGCCCAGTCGACCGCGTTCTCCGCGGCGGGCGACCCGTCCACGGCGACGATCACATGCCCGCGGGGGCTGACGTGGTTCGGCTCGGTCATCGCGAACTCCTCAGGTTCCGTGAGTTGTTGGCTTCAACGACAATCGTTGCGGTATCCCTGACGCGCCGTCAGGGCCGTTCGGCCCTGCCCCTCGTGCCGTGCGGCAGACCGGGATCACGAGCACGGGCAGTGTGCACGCGGTGCAGCACGGCTCGGGTGACCGGGCCTGGTAGGACTCGGTTAGGTCTTGCCGAGTGGCGGTTGCGGTTGCGGTGAGACGTTGACGCAGCCCCTGCCCCGCTACCGCGATGCCCCGCAACGCCAGTGCGCCCTGGCCGCCGCGGCGGGACGCGGGGCGTTCGCCGAGGTCATCTGACGGCCGGGCTCGCGCGGACCGATGCGCTCACGCTTCCTCGCGCTTCGGGTCCGCCAGGCCGGAAGAGCAGCCCGGCAACCGGTCCGGCAGTCCGCCGTCGAACCCGACGGCCCCCTCGCTGCCCCAGTCCTGATACGCCTGCCGCCGGTGGGCCGGACGGCCCGGCCCACCGGGCCGTCCGTCACCTGTGCCACCCACCTGGGGACCTCAACAGTGGGTCGCAGGGGCATTCGCACCGCATCCGGACACCCGTCCGGCACCCCTCCCGTCTGAGGTTCGCGGCTGCATCTGGAGGAACGGACATGGGCGCCACCGACGACCACCGAAGGAACGTACCGCCGCACAAACCCTCCGCCGAACCGGGCGCGAGCGCGCCGCCGTTGCGCGGCCGACGGCACCAACTCCACGACGTCCTGCTCGGGTTCATCGTGGTCGCCCTGACCGCGGTTCCGGTCCTGGCGTTCTGCTTCGCCCGCGCCCAGTACAGCCGGTCCGTCGCGGAGCGCGAAGCCGAACTCGCCCAGCGGCACCCCATCTCCGCGACGCTGGCGCACAAGTCCTCCTCCCCGCGCGGCGGATCGAGCCTCGTCGACGCGCCGGTCAGCTGGACGGGCCCGGACGGCTCCGTGCGCACCGCCATCGCCCCGGTCCGCGCACCTGCCCGCGGCGGCGAGACGACCACGGTGTGGCTCGACCGATCCGGCATGCCGGTCGAGCCGCCCGCGCCGGCTTCCCGCGCCGTGCTGGACACCGCCGCCATGACCGTCACCGTCCTGCTGTGCGGCGGCATGGCCGTCCTGGCCCTGTACTGCGCCGAGCAGAAGCTGTTCATGCGCTCCCGCCTGCGGGCCTGGGATCGCGAGTGGGCCCAGGTCGGCCCGCTGTGGACCGCCACGCCATAGGCGCACCCACGCAGGCGGCCGAACGCGGCGGCCCGCACGCCTCACCTCGACGCCCCACCTCGACGCGCGACTCCCGACGCCCGGCTCCATACGACCCGCCCGAGGGGTCGTTGGCAGGCGACGGGTCGGCACTTCGCCCGTGGCACGGCCGGTCGGCCCGGCGTGCGGGCCGAACGGCCCTGCCGCCCCACGCGGCGCCTGCGCGAAGGTCGAGGTGGGCCGGCACGGTGCCGGACCCTGTCGTGGAAGGGGCACGTGATGACCGTCGAAAGCCAGGGGCGCGCCGTCGTTGTCGGTGTCGAGGCGACCAAGTCCGGCCGTCAGGCCGTGGAATGGGCGGCGGACCAGGCCGCCCGGAAAGGCCTGCCCTTGCGGCTCGTCCGCGCGCTGGACTGGCCGGCGGGAGTGCCCCGTCCGCAGCAGGCCGGTGACATCGAGCCGCCCAGCCGCCATCGCGAAGGGGCCCGCACGCACACCACCGAATGGCGCGTCCAGCCCTATTGGGACGCTGACCTCCTGCCGCCCGCCCGCAGCTGGGCCGACCGCTTCCGCGACGCGTCTGTGGCGGCCCTGGGGGAGTCGCGAGCCCTGGTGGCCCGCCGCCAACCGGACGTGGACCTCGGCTCGGAGCTGATCGACGCGACGCCCGTGGACGCGCTGCGCGCCGAAGCCGCGGATGCCGCGATGATCGTCCTGGGTTCGCGTCACCTCTCGTCCACGGCGGAAGTATTCACTTCGGGCGGGATCGCCGTGCCCGTGGCCGCCCACGCGACCTGCCCGGTGGCCGTGGTCCGCGGTCCCGAGGCCACCGGCTCCGGGAGGGCAACGCTCGTCGTCGGCGTCGACGGGTCTCCGCGCGCGGAGCTCGCGTTGGCCTACGCCTTCGAGGAGGCCTCGCGCCGCACCGCGGTCCTGCAAGCCGTCGTGGCCACCCGCCCCGTCGGGTTCGCCTCCGTCGAGGACGCCGACCAGGATGCGCGGCGGATGCTCGCGGAAAACCTCGCCGGATGGCAGGAGAAGTATCCGGAGGTGGTCGTGCGGCCCCAGGTCGCCCACGGACACGCCGTCCAAGCGCTCGTCGACGCGTCGCGCGGCACCTTGGGTCTGGTCGTCGGCACACGCGGCCTCGGGGGCTTCACCGGCATGCTGCTCGGCTCCGTCAGCCAAGGTGTGCTCCACCACGCGGAGTGCCCCGTCGTCATCGTCCCCAGCCCATAGCCCCCGTGTGGCGTTCCGCCCCTTCGCCGTCTGCGGCTGCCCTCCCCGGCCGGTTCCCGGAACGCAGGACTGAGGTGGGCCGGCGGCGTAGTCCGCAGCTCGGCCGCGGCCCGCGGCCGACCCTCGGCGCCGACCGAGAGCCGGGGGCGGGCCCGGGCCGGGGGTCACGGTTCTCACCCGCCGTCCCGCCGTCCGGGACACCGGTCGTACAGGCCCGCGCTGCGACGCCCCGTCGGCACGCCCCCTCAGCGGCCGCGGGCGTCGACCGACAGGCCTCCCAGGGGCCGCTCGCAAGGCCGGAGCGCACGCCCGCCGCGGTTGACAACCTCGCGTATCGCGGTCGGCGTATCGCGCGCCGCGCTCGCTTGCCGATTCGCCGGCCTGCGGCACCGAACCACGGGCGTAGGTGACCTGGCCGAACCGACGTGCGCGGCTGCCCCGTTCGCGGCAACGTGCGGCGCCCGTCCGGGCGAACGGGCGCCGCGTATCCGAGGTCCACCACCTAGAGGCGCGCGACCCATTCCTCGGTGATCCCGGCGGGGCGCCTGCGGCCGGGCCGGACATGGGTGTCGTCGTGGTCGAACCGCAGGGCGTGGGTGACGTTGACCACCCCGTCCACCGCGCGGCACAGGCGCACCACCAGCGGGATGAGGCTCTTCTGCTCCAGCGTTCCGGCCAGGTGCACGCAGCCCGAGTCGACGGTGACGGCGACGGTCGCGGGGTTGATCCACAGCGCTCGGGTCAGGACCTCGTCGACTATCTCGGAGTGGATGTCCGTGTCGGGCCGCAGGAACACCCGGAGCAGGTCGCAGCGGCTCACGACGCCCTCGAGGAACCCGTTGGCGTCCACGACCGGAAGCCGTTTGACGCCGCGGCGTTCCATCAGGCGGGCGGCGTCGACCACCGAGCGGTCCGCGCGGATCGTCACCGCTGGGGACGTCATGACGTCGCACGCCCGTGCCCCGTGGGCCTTGGCCCGGGCGCGGCGGGCGGCCAGCAGGCCGCGCGAGGCCTGGGCGGCTCCCGCCTCGCCTCCGGCGTGCGCTTCCTTGCGGAGCAGGTCGGCCTCCGAGACGACCCCGAGCACACGGCCGTGGCCGTCTACGACCGGCACGGCGCTGACGCGTCGGGTGTGCAGAGTGCGGACGATGTCCTTGAAGTCGGTGTCCGGGCCGACCGTGGTCACGCTGGTCGACATCAGGGAGCGGACGAGTTGGTGGCTCACGGTGTGCCTCCGCAGAGATTGGGTCGATACGGGGGAGTCGTGCCGGGGCAGGTCGAGGGTGGTTCAGGCCGGCGTCCACAGCGGTGCGGTGCGTTCCCAGTCGCGCGCCCACGCCTTCATCCGCGAGCGCAGGAACAGCGTCGTCTCGACGGCGTAGCCCACCAGCAGCACGCCGAATCCGCCGATCAGGACGAAGGTGCCCGTCGCGAGCGCGTCGGTGACGCCGGCCGCACGCGAGGCTGGGGCGTCGGCGGGGTTGCCGGCGGCATCGAGCCAGATTGTCGTCGGTGCGCCCTTCGCGCCCGACTCCTGAACCCGGGCCTTGCCGTGACGGAAGGCCCCGTCGTCGGCGGTCCACGACACCTTGGACAGGACCTCCCCGCCGCGCATCGACTGCCCGGTGCTGGAGACGTTCTGTTCGAGACGAGCGGTCACCAGATGGTTCTCGGCCGCGGCTGTGCGGCTGCGGGCCTGCGTTGTGGCGTACTGGGCGCGGCCCGCCAGGAACGCGACGGCGGGGACGGCAAAGGCAGCGATCAGGAGCAGGGCGAGGAAGGCCCGTTGAACGGACAGGCCGCGCGGACGCAGCGGATTGCGCGGCCGGCGCCGCCGGCCGGGCAGGGGGCTCGGTGACTCCGTGTGGGCGCTCATGTCGGCTCCTCCGTTCGAACGCGCCGTTGCCAGGTCCCGACGCGAGGCCCGCGTGCTCCGGTCCTTCTCTCGACTCCCACGGTGCCGCAGCGCCGTGCTGCCGCACCAAAGCCATCAGGTCCGTACGCACAGGCTGTTCGGCCCCCGGCCTGCCGGCACCGGAGCGGCCCGCTCCCGATCTGGAGCGTGCCGCGTCCAGGTCGATCGGACGGGTGGGGCCCACCGGTCCGAGTCCGGCGGGCCCCACCCGTGCACGGTCGGGCTCACAGGAGCCAGGGGTTGCGCTGGACGAGCGGCAGTTTGGCCCAGCGTGCGCCGAGGCCGTAGCGGCTGCCGGTGGCGATCGCGGCCAGGGCGATCAGCGCGACGGCGTAGATCACGTGGTACTCGATCAGCGGGTTCGTCGAACCGCTGGCGGCGCCGGACTCGGTGTGCTTGGCGGGCGGCCACTCGGCGATCCACATCAGCGCCATCATCACGGTGCCGGACGCCGCGGCGATGCGCAGGCCGATGCCGAGGATGGCGGCGACGCCGATGCCGAGGAGGCCCATCATGAACATCCAGTCGGCCCACGGCTCGCCGGCCCATCCGCGTAGGGTGGACGCCATCGGTCCGACGTCGACGTGGGACAGGAAGCCCTGTGTGGGCGAGCCGTCGTCGATCCATCCCTTGCCCGACTTGGTCGCGTAACCCAGGCCGAACGTCTTGTCCAGGAACGCCCACAGGAACACGAACCCCAAAACGATCCGCAGTCCGGCGAGCGTGGTCTCGCGGACCGCGGCTGCGGTCAACGCGGTCGCCTGCGCGTGCGACGCCGCGTCCGTGGAACGGCGGCGCAGGTGGAGGCCGTTGGTGAAGCGGGAGGTGTGCGGCGTGGCCATGATGATTTCCCCTCGCGGGCCGGCTGCCGGGCGCTGGTGCCCGACAACGCAGATGGACGAACAGGTCGGTCGTGCGGGGACGTTCAGTGCCGGGGTGGGCGGTGACGACGCGAGCGGCCGCCGAGAGCGGCGGCGGTCAATGCTGCAACCACGGCGCCGCCGCCGATGACCAGCACGAAGACGGTCCAGAAGTACGCGTCGAGAACGAACACGATCGACCTCCTTCGCTCGGTCCCTGAGAAGCAGACACCCTCTCCTTGCACGAACACTCTCTCGGAGAAGGCGAGTTGGTCCTCAGTGCCGAGCAGCCCCTTTCTCCGGGTCCAACGGCCAGTTGGGACAGGGGAGGCCACGACCCGCCCGCCTCTCTTCGGAAGGCCGGTGCGGGCCCCACACCCGAGGTCACGGCGCACGAACACCCGGGACCGGGCTGGAACGAGCGTCGGCAGCATCCCCGTTCGCCGGGTCCGCGACACACGCAACTCTCGTCGGTCAGGGCGCCGGACGGCACTCCGAGCGGAAGCGCCGCCGTCGGCTTCACCGGACAAGCCGCCACAGCACGTTGCCGTCGTTTTCCGGCGGGCGCCTCGACAAACCCGACAACGGCACTCGCACCGACGACGGCACCGGGGTCAAGGGGTCGCAGCTTCAAATCCTGTCGTCCCGACGGTGTTTATACAGGTCAGTGACATGATCGCGATTCGCGATCATGTCACTGGGCAGGCCTTGCCGCCGCCACCACCTCGGTTGCCCATGACCAGCAGGGCGGCACGTTCGGTGGCTCCGGGCAGGATGCCCTCGGCCGGTCCGTGCTCGATGGCGGTGGTCACGTGCGGCTCCGGGCGACGGTGGCGGGCCCGCCCGGCGGCCATCCGCACGGTCCCGACTCCCCGGTTGCGCAAGAGGTGGTCGTACCAGTCGCCGGCATCGTACGCCTTGCACTCCCAAGCGTGCAGGATCTCCAGGTCGACGCCGCGCAGCGTGGCCTCGTCCGCCGCCCGGTCAACCGCGTTCGCGGCGGCCGGGGACCCGTCGACGGCAACGATGACGTGGCCGTGCGCCTTGGCGTTCTCATCGGCCACGAGCGGCTCGGCTACTTCGAACTCCATTGATTTACAAAGAAGTTGGTAGGTGGTGCCATGCTCACGGGGTGGCCGGGAGACTGGCAGGGTCGATCGACCTGTGGGCGGGGCCCGTTCGGGCCACCGGCACGACCAGGACCGAGCACTGCGCACGGTGCAGTACGGCGCGGGTGACGGTGCCGACGTGGAGGCCGGGCCCGGGAGGGCGCTGACGGGCGGCCAGGACCAACAGTTCCGCGTGCCGGGAGGCGGCTATCAGCGCCCGGGCCGCCGAGTCGCGGACGACGTCCTCCCGCACCACGACGGTCGGTTCGGCGTCACGCACGTTGCGGACGATCGCCGCAAGACGGGCGCGCGCGTGCGCCCGCATACTCGCGACCGTGACGACGCCGTCGGACGAGAACGCACCCACGCGCGACACCATCGGCATGGACCAGGCGTGCACCACTCGAAGGCGGGCGCCGCGCAACGCCGCCTCCTGCAAGGCCAGTTCGACTGCCGGGGCACACGCAGCCCCCGACACGCCGACCACGACCTCTCGCCGCCCCTCCGTCGCCGCGTCGGCCGCTTCACGCTCGACCAGCACCGGGCACCGCGACCGCGCAGCGAGCGACACCCCCACCGAACCCAGTGCCAGTGCGGACAACGGCCCCAAGCCCCTGTTGCCGATCACGACCACTCCGGCGTCGTCCGAGGCGTCCAGCAACGCACCGACCGGCGTCGCCCGCATCACGGTGCGTTCGACGTCGAGCCACGGCGCCACGTCCAGGGCCTGTCGCGCGGCGGCGTCGACGAGTTCGTGCGCCGCCGCATAGGCGGCGGAACCGGACTGGGACGCGTACTGTGCCGGGTCGGCCGCATGAAGCACTTGCAGCGGCACGCCGCGGCGCACCGCCTCGGCCGCCGCGCCGCGGACGGCATGGGTGGCGGACGCGGATCCGTCGACACCGACGACCACATGCCCTTTGAGATGACGAATACGACTGTCCATGACGATCGTTCCCTTCACTGACATGTCGGTGCTGTGCTGGTCCGGTCATGCGTCGAGCTCCGCCCCACGCAAGCGCCAGGCGCCCATGCGCCGGCATGGTTCGGGCCATCGGGAATGTGTGCCTCACGCGGCGGACCACAAGCACGCTGTGTCCCGGCATCAGGCCCTTTGGCTGAGCCGAAGCACCTCGGTGAGTGGTCGGCGTGGTGTCGGGGGGACCTCGACGCCCATGCCGAGGCGGAGCACCATTTGTGCGGTGCCGTAGTGCTTGGCGTCCGAGGCGACCTCGTCGCGCAGGTCGGGGTTCTCCAGCGGCTGGTTCGCGAACGAGGCGGCGACGCCGTAGCGGGTGCCCGTGACCAGGACACGCATCAGTGCCTGTCCGGCGGTCATCCAGGCGGCCGCGTCATCGTCGCGGGTCTCCAGTACGCCGATCGTCGGCCGCTGTTCGAACTCGATGCTGCCGCGGCCGTCGACGTCGTGGCCGACCGCGAGGTCGCGTACGGCTCCGGTGGGGTTCTCGGGCAGCGGCCCGAGGCTGCGGCCGGGGACGCCGTCGAGGCGGTGCACGGCGTCCGGCGGGTCGATCCAGCGGGCGCGCTCGGTGCGCAGGTGCTCCTCTTCGAGGCCGGTGGCCTCGCGGATGAGGGTCAGCAGGTGTTCGTACGCCGGTTCGCGCTCGACGATCCGCAGCCAGGTGCCTTCGTCGCGAGCCGCGTCGCGCAAATACTCCAGCACCAGTGTCGGGACCGGCGTCGGCTTGAACGGCGCGCGGTTGGTGCGGCGGCTCGGCAGGCTCCAGTACAGGGTCTCGAACCGGGGGTCCGCCGCGGCGTCCGTCACCCGCACCCGGGCCACGAACAGGGGTTGCTCCTTGTCCGGGAGGAGCTCTGTCTCGGTGCCGATGCCGAGGGAGGCGTACCCGAGTCGGGCGGCGAACACCGCCGCACCGCAGGCGATGTGCGCCTCCCGGCAGGCCGGGTCGCCGAGCTCCAGGGTGCGGTTCGTGTCGACGTGGACCTCGAGGTCGTCGCCGTCCCAGCGGAACCACCACGGCTGGGTGTTGTGCTTGGACGGCGCCGAGGTCGCCGCCCGCAGGATGCGCTCGCGCTGTTTCGGGGTGAGGGGCGCGCTGTTCACGATGGGCCTCCGGCAATGACGGGGACGGTCGGCTGAGGGCCGTCCTGTGGTTCCAGGCTCGTCGGTGGAAGGGCCGGGGGGGCAGGGGCGCCATGCCTGCCCGGAGGGGCCGTTCGGCCCCACCGGGACGGTCGCGGCGTCGGCCGCGACGGTGACGACCGGGCACGCCGCGCGACCCGTCGACACCGGCGATGATCGGGGCGGCCGTCGTCGTGCGCGGACGCGGGCACTTGGCAAGAAGTTGGTTCTCCCCGCCCACAACTGGGCCAGGTACGCCTCACGCATGCGCAGGGGCTTCATGTCCGCCTCCGCAGACTGGCTGCCGCGAAGTCGGCGGCCAGGACGCTGTCGTGCAGTTCGGGGTCGTGGGCCGGCAGGGCGTCACGCCAGACGCCGACGGCCGCCAGGCCGGTAGGACCGTCGAAGCGGACCGGCACACCGTCCGGGAGGCAGCCGACGCGTCGCAACCGCGCGAGTTCGTACAGCACGGTGGCGATGTGGTCGGCCGGGCCCGCGGGGACCTGGACCGCGCCGCCGCGGTCCAGGGTGGTGAACACGACGTGCAGGTGGGCGCGGTCGTCGGAAACGGGACGGCGGCCCTCACCGTACGCGGCCTCCTCCGTGGGTCAGAACGGAACCACCGCGACCGGGCTGTGGGCGTGCAACAGGACAGCGTGAGCGGTCGGCCCGAGCTTGAGACCGAGGGAGGTTCCGGACAGTCGGCGACCCACGATGGTCAACGCGGCCTGCGCCGATGCTGCCACCAGGGTGGTTGCCGGCCCTTCGAGTGAGGTGGCACGCATGACATCGACCTGCGGATACTTGTCCGACCACCCGGCTGCCGCCTCTGCGAGGGCTCGGTTTGCGCGGGCCTCGACGTCGGACGCCGTGAAGACCGGCCCGCCACTGAGCGCCCAGGTCTCCGGGCGCCAGCCGTGCAGGATCCGCAGCCTGGCGCCTGGCCTGGCGGCCGCCTCCTCGAAAGCGAACTGGAGCACCGCGTCGGCCGGTTCCATCGCGTCCAGGCCCACGACGACATCAAGCGGCTGGTCGGAATCGTCGACCGGTCGAGGCTCGTGGACGACGACAACCGGGCACCGCCCAACAGCCGCCGCGGTGAGGCTCGTGGAGCCGAGCACGAGACTGCGGAAGCCGCCGCGGCCTCGGGATCCGAGCACGAGCATGGCCGCCGTCGAACTCTCGGCCGAGAGCGCGGATCCGACGAGGTCGGTTGTGTCGACGGTGGTGATGGCGAGACCGGGAGTGTAGGCGTTGGCGCGGACCTCGGCGTCGTCCAGGATGCGGCGGCTCTCGGCCGCCTCGGCCGCGCGACCGCCCCGGACGGGCATCGGCAGCCAGGCGTGGACGATGCGCAGTGCCATTCCGCGGCGGACGGCTTCGTCGGCGGCCCAGCGCAGTGCCTCGTCCGCGTGCGTGGATCCGTCGACGCCGACGGTGATGTGCGGCGGTCCGTGCGGCGTTTGCCTGGTCATGGTGTCCTCCGTGATCTCATTGCTGCGCCGAGAATCAGCGCACTCGGGGCAGATAGGGGTCGGCCGGGTGCCGCGGCGCGACGCGTATCCGCGCGTCGACGACGGTCACGCCGGACGGGCCGGCGATGGCGGGGTTGAGGTCGAGTTCGCAGACCTGCGGCAACTCGTCGGCGAGGCGGGAGACGCGGTGCAGCAGGTCCTGCACGGCGCCGGTGTCGCACGGGGGCTGTCCGCGGTGGCCGTACAGCAGCTTGGACGCGCGGGATTCGGCGATCATGTCCATCGCGTCGAGGTCGGTCAGCGGTGTGAGGCGGGCAACGTGGTCGTCGAGGACGTCGACGCCGGTGCCTCCGAGGCCGAACAGGACCAGCGGGCCGAGAACCTCGTCCTGGTCGACGCCGACGATCAGCTCGACGCCGGGTGCGGCCATCGGCTGGACGACGGCGCCGTCCATGCGGGTGCCGAGCCTGCGGGCGATGTCGGCGTACGCGGCGCGAACGGCGTCGTCGCCGGCGAGGTCCAACCGCACTCCGCCGACATCGCTCTTGTGGGGCAGCTCCGGCCCGTACGCTTTGAGGGCGACGCCCCCGGAGGGGGAAATCGGCGCCAGCTCGCGTGCCGAGCCCACCGCCGCATCTGCGTTGGACACCGTGCGCCAGGCGGCCTGCGGAACCCCGAACAGATCCAGTACGCCTGCTACTTGCTCGGGGGGCAACCAACCGCCTCCGGGATGCGCGGCCAGATGGGCGTCGATGATGTCCCGGGCCGCGTCCGGGGCAAGGCCCTCAAGCTTGGGCACGACGCCGCGTGGTCGGACGAGCCACCGCGCGCGGTCGTGGGCGTGCGCAAGGGCGACCGCGGCGGTACGGGTGTCGCAGAAGACCGGGAACGTGCCGTGCAGCGCGGGCACGAGTTCTACGGCGTCCGCCCGTTCGGGGGCTACGACCAGGATCGGGATGCCGCGTACCGCAGAGCCTTGCATCAGCTCGGCCAGCGGATCCCCGAGCGCGGTGGGTGCCAGGGCGAGCAGGATGGCGCCGACGTGGCCGGACGAGGCGATCAGATCGATGGCACGGCGCAGCGCCTCCCCGGGGACGTTCGCGGTCGCGTCGACCGGGTTGGCGCAGCTCGCTCCGGTCGGGAGCAGGTCGGCCAGCCCTTCGGCGATCTCGTCTCCGAGGTGGGGCACGGTCAGTCCGGCGTCGGCGCAGGCGTCGGCGGCGAGTACGCCGAGTCCTCCGGCGTTGCCGATGACGGCGACGGCGGAGTTCTGGGGCAACGGCTGCGCGCTCACCAGGGCCGCCGCGGCGACCAGGTCGCCGAGTGAGCGGGTGGCGGTGACTCCGGCCTGTCGGAAGAGGGCTTCGCGGGCGACGGTCGGGGTGACCGCGGCGGCCGTGTGCGACGCGGCGGCGCGCCGTCCCGAGGCGGAGCGTCCGGCGTCGACGGTCAGGACGGGGATGGCCTGTCCGGTGCGGCGCGCGATACGGGAGAACTTGCGCGGGTTGCCAAAGGATTCGAGGTGCAGAATGGCGAGTTCGGTTCGGGGGTCGGTCTCGAACCACTGCAACATGTCGTTGCCACTGACGTCGTACTTGTCGCCGAGCGACGCGAAGGTGGACACGCCGATGCCCAGCCGGTTGAGCTGACGCAGCAGGGCGATCCCCACGCCGCCGGACTGGACGGCCAGCCCGGCCCGGCCGGGGATCGGCGCGACACCGGCGAAGTTCGCGTGCAGCGCTGTCCGGCCGGAGGTGTCCGCGATACCGACCCCGTTGGGGCCGACCATGCGCATTCCGTACCGGTGGCAGCTCTCACGCACCTGGGAGCCCTGCTCCAGGGTGAGTCCCGCGGTGACGACGACGAGCGCGGCGACACCCGCCTGGCCGCACTCTTCGGCCAGATCGGGAACTGCCTTGGCAGGCACGGCCACCACGACCAGGTCCGGCAGCCGCGGTACGTCGGCCACATGCTCGTACGCCGGCACACCCGCGATCTCAGCGGCGCTCGGGTGCACGACGAACAGACTGTCCTTCCACCCGGCGGCGTTGAGGTTGGCAAGGATCGCGCGCCCGACCGAGTCGGGACGACGGCCGGCCCCGGCGACGGCGACCGTCGTCGGCCGGAACAGCGGCAGGAGGCTTGCGGCGTCGGCCTTGCGCTCACGCAGTCCCATCGCCGACAGGAACTCCTCCCGGCCGGGGTCGTCCGGAGTCAGGTCGAGCGGAATGGCCGCGGTGACGACTCCGGCCGCCATTCGGCGGTGCAGGGGCAGCCCCATGTCCTGGAGCACCCGGAGCATCGGCCGGTTGTCGGACAGGACGTCCGCTGTCCACCTGCGTACGCCCTGGCTGCGCGCAACGTCGATCAGGTGCTCGATGAGCAGAGTCCCCACACCGCGGTGGTGCCAGGCGTCGGCGACGGTGACGGCGAGTTCCGCTTCCTCGGGTGCCGTCCGGTAGAACTCCACGACCCCGACGACGTCGCTGCCGCGCCACGCGAGCAGTGCGCCGCCCTCGGCGGCGGTCAGCGCACAGACGCGCTGCGCCGTCTCGGCCGCCGCCCGCCGGGAGTCCCCGAAGAAGCGCATGTGCAGGCTGTCTGGCGACAATCCTTCGAACAGGACGCGGACGGCGGTTTCATCGGAGGGCAACGGGGGCGCCAGCCGGAGCATCGTGCCGTCCGCAGCGAGCGCGTGGCGTTCGCCGGGTGGCTGCGGGCGCTTGGCGGAGTCTGTCGCGGTCATCAGGGGTGCCCCTTCCAGGCAGCTGCGGGCGGTGGGTTACCGGATCGGCCTATTCGGGCTCGGCCCCGGTGCCGGGCACGACGACCACCGGGCACGTCGCGTGGTGGATCACGCCGTGGCTGACCGAGCCCAGGACCATGCCCCGGAAGCCGCCCAGTCCCCGCGTTCCCACCACCAGGCTCAGCGCCTCATGAGAGGCGTCCACCAAGGCGCGCACGGCGTGCCCGTGGGCGACTTGCGGTCGGACGACGACGTCCGGGTACCGCTCCTTCCAGCCGGCCAGGCTTTCGGCCAGCTTGACGCGGGCTTCGATGTCAGCGGTTTTCGAGGCGTGCAAGCCCGTCACGAAAACCGCGTCCAGCACAGCCCAACGGCGGGACGCCTCGTCGAAGGCGAACGCGAGCGCCGGTTCCGAACCACGAGAGCCGTCGACTCCGACCACCAGGAACCGGTTGGTCCTGCTGCGGTGTTCAGGACCCCGAACGATCACCACAGGACACTGCGCGTGCGCCGCCACCGGTACCGCGATGCCGCCCGCCGTGAGGAGTTCGGCGGTCGAGGAAAGGTGCCGTGATCCAAGCACCACCATCTCGGCGCCCTCGGACTGAGCCCGCAGGACCTGGATCGGGCCCCCGTCGACCAACTCATCCACGACGCGAAGGTTCGGTCGACCGGCGAGGGCCACCTCCCGGGCGGTGTCGATAGCGGCAAGCCCGGCATCCCGAAAGCGGTCACCCCAACTCCGTGAAGTCGGGATCGGGTCCGCGTCGCGGTACGGCTGCGCCGCCCAGGACGTGGCGTGCACGCGCTGAGCGTCTCGGTGCCGGTCGGGACCGTCGGCCGCATGCGCGAACTGCGGGCGCGGGGTGCCGACAGGCCCCTCCAACGCGTGCACCAGCCGCAAAGGCAGGCCTCGGCGGTCGGCCTCGTCGGCCGCCCACTCGACAGCGATCCGTCCGGCCTCGGTGTTCTCGACTCCGACGACGACGGGAGGACGCGCAGTGGCCCCGGTCATCACGGCACCCCTTTCTGGAAGCGGCGAGCGGGAGCGGCGCGATGCCGGATCCCAATACGACACTCCGCCTCGGCAGGGCCCCTTGGGCAGGGCCGTTCGACCTACTCCGGCGGGCCCCGGGGCCCGGTCCCGACGCGTAGTCGATCTCCAGTAGTCAAGGCGGCCCAGATGGGTAGGCCATGGGTCACTGGCGCTCGCCGCTCTGCGGTGTTGGGCCGAAGGCGCGGGACAAGCCCGCGAACGGCACCGAGGTGCCCATGACGTTCAGGGGGCAGGTCATGCATCGCATCCAGATCACCAAGAGCTCCGTCCGCACGCGCCCACGGCCCCCCTTGGACCTGCGCACGCCGTCCGGCCGTCCACTCCCGTACTGAAATGCCGAATCCGAGGTAGTGCGGTGCGTCTCAGGGCGCGCCGAGCCCACGGTGCATGCGATGCCTTTCCCGCCCAGACGCCGCGGACCCGCGCTGGTCCAGGTACTCGGAAGGACCGCATTCCTGGCCGCCGTTGCAGTCGGCGGGTGCCGCCGCAGCTCCCAGAGCGGCCATGAGCCGCATCGCAGAGTCGAAAGCGAGCGAGGTAGGCAACCGCTCTCCGTCCTGGTCGAGGTGGCCGGTCGATTTCGCCTTCCCGCGCTCGGTGAGGACTCGTGGCCATTGGACGGGTGTGTCCTCAGTCGGCGCTCGGCGTCCGGTCGATCCGCGGCGATATCCGTCGTCCGGTGACACGGGTCGGGCGGATACGGATCCACACGTCGTGCTCGTCGTCAGGCCACGGTGTCAGGCCGAGATCCGCCAATCGCTCACGTTCCGTCGGCTCCACGACACGAGCGGCTTCGCCGATGACCAGAACGCTCCAGCCCAGTCGGGCGGTCGGCACCAAGTCGTCCACTTCGAAGGCCGCCACGCCGTGGACACTTGCCGGCGACGAGCCCTCGTGAGTGCGGAACACGATGTCCTTGCCGTCGACGACGTAGTTGACCGGGAGGATGAAAGGGGCGGCGCCGACGGGCGAGGCCACGCGACCGACGTTGTGCAGTGCCAGGCGCGCGTAACTTTCCTCCTCGCATATTTCCGTCGCACGGCGAAGGTCGTGTTCGGTGCTCGCGCGCTGACCTGCCTCAGGTGGAATCCGAAGGTCCGAGGCGTTTGCCTCCGACGCGAGGGTTCCTGGGGTGGTGGCGAGTGCGGTTGCCAGCCGGGTCAAGGCCGTGTGCGTCAAGGACCCCTGGCCGGCCTCCAGATCACGTACCCACGCTTCAGACAAACCAGCGGCGTCAGCTACTTCCGCGGTTGACAGTGCACACGCGTCACGTCGCGCTCGAACGTTGCGCGCAACGACTTCAGGTCGCGGGCGGCGGGTCCCCGCCGTCTCATCGCTGATCATCGGAGCCTCCCAAGCGGGACGAAGGCCGGGCCGTTGGTTCGATTCCGACCTATTTCAACCTTTCGTCACCCTTTGCAGGCGCGACAGGGCCGTTCGGCCTCCCGTCTGTCGGCAATACGACCAAGTCGTTCCACGGGTCCTGCCGGACTGGGCCGCATGGCCCTGGTGGGCACCTCACATTGGGCACAGGGTCGAGGAGAACGGCCGGCACCCGATCGGCCGCCGAGGACAGGTCCGGGCCATGGGTCACTTCAGCGAGCAGACGCCCATCGTCGTAGGGGTCGAAGACAGTGAAGCCGCTCGGCGCGCCGCCGACTGGGCATCCGATGAGGCAGCGGTGCACAAACGTCCGCTACGCCTCGTGCGGGCGCTGGACTGGCCGCCCGGCGCCGACCGACGACCCGATATGACGAGTCCCTGGGAGACCTGGAGCGGGCGTTTCCGCGCCGCGGGTCAGAAGGCGCTCGACATCACGCGCGCGCAGGTACTTGCGCGGCACCCGGACCTCACGGTCGACGAAGAACTCGTGGACGGGACGCCGGACGACGTGTTGCGTGCCGCCGGGCGTGACGCGGCCATGGTCGCGCTGGGCTCCCGTCGCCTTTCGGCGCTGCGCGAGGCCCTGACCACTGGCAGCATCGCCGTCCCGGTCATCGCCCACGCCCACTGCCCCGTAGCGGTGATCCGCCGCCACGAGAACACATCCGCGGTTCCGAACACGGTAGTCGTGGGTGTGGACGGGTCCCGGGCGTCCGAACGAGCACTGGCGTACGCCTTTGAAGAGGCGTCGTTGCGCGGCGCGACCGTACTGGCGCTCTGGGTCTGCCACTTCCCCATGACGCCGGTTGCGGCTGTCGCCGCGGACGCCGCGAGGCTGAACGCCCGCGAGACTTTGTCGAGCACGCTGGCCGGCTGGACCGCCAAGTATCCCGACGTGCCGGTTCGACAGCAGATCGCCTTCGGTCACCCCGTGCGTACGCTTGCCGACGCCTCTCGGGACGCGCTGGCCGTGGTGGTCGGCCAGCGAGGCCTGGGCGGCTTTCGAGGAATGCTGCTGGGCTCCGTAAGTCAGGGCCTGATACACCATGCCGAGGCGCCGCTGATCGTGGTCCCGGCCGGGCATGACGATGCCTGACCACTCGACCTCGGAGGCCGTCCGACCTGCGGCGCGCCGCGGTCTGACCGCGGCGGCGGTCGCCGAGCGGCTGGCACGCTTCGGACCCAACAGCATCGCCCGCGCGCGTCCCGTGTCACTGTGGGCGCGGGTCGCCGGGCAATTGCGGGACCCCCTCATCCTCGTGCTTCTCGCCGCCGCCGTACTGACGGCGCTGACCGCGGACTTCGCGGATACCACCGTCATTCTGCTCGTCGTGACGGTGAACACCGTCGTCGGTGTCGTGCAGGAGATTCGCGCTGACAGGGCGGTCACCGCGCTGTCGGATCTCTCCGCTCCGACAGTGCGCGTGGTCCGCGACGCCGTGGAGAAGGAGATTCCGTCTACCGAGATCGTCCCCGACGATGTTGTGCTGCTTGAAGAAGGCGACATCGTGCCCGCCGACGGCGTCCTCTGCGAGGCATCCGCCCTCCTGGTGGACGAATCAACGGTGACCGGCGAGTCCGTCCCGGTCGACAAGGTCGCCCTCGCCGGCTCCGAGGCCCACTCGCGGCCGGAAGGCGCCGTGCAGGCCGGCACCGTCGTCGTACGCGGCCGCGGCGTCGCGATCGTGACCGCCACCGGCGCACGGTCCACGCTCGGTCGCATCGCGTCCCTCATGAGCGAGCAGCACGAGCCCACGCCGCTGCAACGTCGCCTCGCGCAACTCGGGCGCGTGTTGGCGCTGGTGGTCATCGCCTTGTGCGCCGTGGTCTTCGTGCTGGGGCTCCTGCGCGGCGAGCCCGTCGAGGCGATGGCGGTCACCGCGATCAGCCTCGCCGTCGCCGCGGTACCCGAATCACTGCCGGCCGTCGTAACGCTGGGCCTGGCGCTCGGAGCCCGTCGCATGGCCGTCCGCCGAGCCATCGTGCGCAACCTGCCCGCCGTGGAAACCCTGGGGTCGGTAACTGTGCTGGCCACCGACAAGACCGGCACCCTCACCGAGGGCCGCATGGTGGTCGAACGACTGTGGACGCCGAACGGGTCGGCGCATGTGACGGGCACGGGATATGGCCCCGACGGCACCGTTGCAGCCGACCGTGGGGCACCCGAAGCAACCGACTTCGTCGACCTGTTGACCGCCGCGGCGCTGTGCAACGACGCCACACTGGTACCGCCCGCAGAGGATCAGGACGCCGACTGGACGGCGCTCGGAGATCCCACCGAGGCGGCGCTGCTCTCGGCGGCGGCGAAGGTCGGCCTGGAGCGGGACGCACTACGGGCTCGGTTCCCCCGAGTCGCGGAAGCGCCCTTCGACAGCGGCCGCAAGCGTATGGCCACCATCCACCGCAACGACGACGGCAGGCTGCACGCGGTTCTGAAAGGTGCGCCGGAAGTGGTCCTCACTTCCGAATTCATCGCCGCGACGCCGGGGGACATCGCCGACGCACGCCAAGCCGCGGACGACCTGGCCTCCGGTGGCCACCGCGTCCTCGCTGTGGCGACACGCGCGTTGGACCGCCTGCCGGACGAGGCCGCCCGCGCCGAACACGGTATGTGCCTTCTCGGGTTGGTCGCCATCAGCGACCCTCCGAAGCCGTCCGCGCGTGAGACTGTGGCCGCCTGTCTCGGGGCCGGTATCACCCCGATCATGATCACCGGCGACCACCCCGCCACCGCCCAGGCCATCGCAGAGCGACTGGGCATCGTCGACAACGACGACGCGCAGGCGCGTGCCTCCGTGCTGACCGGCGCAGACCTCGCGGATACGTCACCCGAAGAGCTCACCGCAGTTCGCGTCTTCGCCCGTACCACGCCCGAGCAGAAGCTCGCCATCGTTCAGGCTTGGCGCGCCCGGGGAGCGGTCACCGCCATGAACGGCGACGGCGTCAACGACGGCCCTGCCCTGAAGCAGGCCGACATCGGGGTGGCGATGGGGCGCCGCGGTACCGAGGTGGCACGGCAGGCCGCCGACCTGGTCCTTGCCGACGACGAGATCCACACGGTCGTCGCGGCGGTCGAGGAAGGCCGGCGCGTGTACGCGAACATCCGCCGCTTCCTGCTGTACGCCCTGGCCGGAGGCGCCGCGGAGATCGCCGTCATGCTCCTCGGCCCGGCTGCGGGTCTCGCCGTGCCGCTGCTGGCCGCGCAGATCCTGTGGATCAACCTGCTCACGCACGGTCTCACCGGTGTCGCGCTCGGTGCCGAGCCCGCTGAATCCGGCATCATGCGCAGGCCACCGCGGCCCCCGGGCCAGAGCATCCTCGGGGACGGCCTGTGGCAGCGCATCCTCGGGCTAGGCACCGTCGTCACCGCGGTCAGCCTCGGAGTCGGCGTCTGGGCCGACCACGCCGGGCGGCCGTGGCAGTCGATGCTGTTCCTCGCGCTGCTGTGCGCACAACTGGGTGTCGTCATGGGCCTGCGCAACAAGGTGTTCGTCCGCGACAACCTCTTCCTGCCCGCGGCAGTCCTCGGCTCCCTCGCGTTGGGCCTGCTCGCGCTCTACGTACCGTTCCTGCGGGACGTGATGGGCACCGAGCCGCTGTCCGTCCCGGACCTGGCCATTGCGGTGCTCGGTGGTGCGCTGTGCGGCTTCGCCGCCGCCCGCGCCGATCGGGGGATGCGCGCTCGGGCGAGGTGACGAGTGGACCAGCCGGGGCCACGGCGACAGTAGAGCGCCGCGTCGATCACCACTTTCCGCGCCGCGGCTCGCCTGGCCCCACCCCGGCGCTCCAGCTCGATCTGGTTGCGACGCGGGCATTCGAGGACACCTCCGCATGCTGACCTCGTACGACGACGAAGACGCTCTGGTGGCCGCCGCGATCGCCGGTGCCTCGGGCTACCTGCTCAAGCAGTTGAGCGGGCAGGACTTGGTCGAGGCGATCGTCGAGGTGGCGGCAGGCAAACCCCTGCTGGATCCGGTGCTCACAGCACGCGTCATGAACCGGGTGCGGGATCGGCACGTGAGCCCGAACGCCCGCGGCATCTGCGATCTCATTGCCGAGGGTCTGACGAATCACGAGATCTCCGACCGTCTACAGGCGACCGAGAGCGCCGTCCAACGTGAGATCGCGATCCTGATGGAGCGTCTTGGCCTGTATCTGGAGGAGCATGCCGAGCTCCGGGCCGTGTCTGCGCCCGACCCGCCCACGGCACCCCGTGGCCTGGAGACTTGAGGAGCCGGGGCAAGTCGGCGTCAGCGGCCGGTGCGCATGACGGCTTCGGTCGTCTCCACGTGTGCCTCGGGTCCGGGGAAGAACAGGGTCTCCCGGTCGTTGTCGGTCCACTTCACCAGATAGGGCGGGGACCCGTCCGTGTGTTGGACGGCCATCACGCGACCGATCCGGCGCGCGCCGCCGAGGTGAACCGACTCAACCACGATCCAGTTGCCGACTTCCGCGTTCATGTCATTCACACCTCCGTCACCGAGCGGGGTCGATCCAGGCGGGCGCAGGATTCGCCGTCGAGGTGCCGACGGTCGATTCGATGTCCGCTGCCGCAGCGTGCAGCAATTGGTTGGCGAGGTCGGACAAGGCACGCGCCGCGGCCAACTCGTCGCCGATTTCCGGGACATCCGGATCCGCTGGGTGCTTACGGGCGTCACCCACGCCCCGCAACGCGGTGGCGTCCCCGGTACGCAGCCGCGCCTCCGCGTGCGTACGCACCGTGGCGCCGCCCTCGAAGTCGTCTGCGGCCTTCTCGCTCAGGTAGATGTCAACCGTCCATTGCTTGGTGACTGCCATCGTCCTCACCTCCGGTTCGATTGTCTTGTCGCTTCGGCGCCCGCCTCCCCGACCGGGCACGATGAATATCCGCGTCGGAGCGGTCGCGTCACGAGTCTGCGAGCGGCGGCACACCACAGGCGGACGGATGCGCATGTCGTCGTGCCTGTACGTGAGTTGTTCCCGGACAAGGACCACGTCGTCGACGCCACGGCACATGCGCGTCAGGATGGCGACGAGGGATTTCTGCTCGACCTGGCCGGCCAGGTCGACGATTCCGTCGCGGACGCGGACGCGGACGCGGACGCGGACGTCGATGGTCGAGGATGCCTTTTCGCGCGCGGCGCGTACGACGCGGCGAGTGATCATCTGCAAAACGAACGGAGCCGGGCCCTGTCGGTCGGCTTCTTTGCGAAGCAGGTCGCTCTCGGAAACGACACCGAGAACGTGGTCGCGGCTGTCGACGACTGGTACGGCGGCGATGTGGTGTTCCCGAAGCAGGCGGACGATCCCCGCGAACGGAGTCGTTTCTCGCACGCCGACGACATCGGTGGTCATCTGGGATTCGATGCGGTGGTATTGCATGGTGTCGTCCTGAGGCCCAGTGGCTGTCAGTCGACGGGAACGAGTAGTACGGGGGCGTGCCCATGGTGCAGAAGGGCGTGGGTGACGGGGCCGAGATGCCAGCCGAGGCGGCCGTGTCGACGGTGCGTGGCGAGGACGACTACTGAGGCGGAGCGAGAGGCGTCCAGCAAGACCTGCGTGCGGCGGCCCATGATTACCTCGGTGACGACTTCGACGTCCTTGTACTCGTCGCGGACCGGTGCCAATGCTTTGGCGAGGATTGACTTGCCGCCTTGCCTGCACATGCGCGCGGCCTCGGCCGCGGTGCCGGTTTGTGCGGCAAGTCCGTAGACCGGGAGATCCGGCAGAGACCACGCGTAAACGGCGTGCACACGCTGACGGCGCCCTGATGCCTCCAAGAATGCCGTGCGCACTGCGGCCTCGCCCGTCTCGTCGGCGATCCCCACCACGACGCACGCTTCGGAGGTACGGAAGTAGTCCTCCTCCTGAGGAGGCTGCGCGATGCCGGCCTCGCCGGCCCGGACGATCAGAAGCGGACAGTCCGCCTCGGAGGCGACTCGTCGGCTGACGGATCCGAGCAACATGCCGACGAACCCGCCGCGTCCTCGACTGCCCATGACGACCAGGTCGGCGCCGTGTCCGACCTCGGTGAGAACGTCGCCGGGCTCTCCTCGAAGCACCGAACTGGTGACGGTCAGGCCGACCCTTCGGCGGCGAACACGTTCGGCAGCGGTCCGCACAATTTCGTCGGCTTGTTGGGAGAGTATGCCTTCGGTCCAGTGCCCTTTGGGTGTCTCGTCCCAGGCATGGACGACCTCGAGCGCGGCTCCGCGCAGGTGTGCTTCGTCCGCGGCCCAGTCGAGTGCGTTGTCGGCGGCCGGCGAGCCGTCGACGGCGGCGACGACCCGGGGCGCGCCGAATTCCGAATTCTCCATCATCACCGCGACCTTTCATTTCCGACAGTCAACTTCCGACAATCGCGCACGGTTTCAGGCTGCGCGCAGGGGCGAACCCCCTGTAGGGCCGGTCGGCCCATGACGGCGCCATCGCTCTGTGCGGATTGACGGCTACGGATGGCGACGACCGGTCGGCACGCGCACCGGGCGTTGCTCGTCGTCCAGGGCGGCCACGCGGGACATTTCGTCGTGATAGCCGAGGCAGTCCAGCGTTCCGGTCAGTCGTGCGGCGGCGAGTGCTTGCTCGCTGTGTTCCAGGGACACTCTCTCTGCGTCCGCTTCGGCGCTGACCCTGGCGTCCTGCCACACATACCCTCGGCGCTCCGGCTTACCGCGCTTGGTCCACCGCGGGAACTCCCGCCGTCGCAGCCGACCGCATGCGGACACGAAGAGGGCGGTGCAACCGAGGGTGAGGACGATGAGCCCCAGGGCGGTGAGGACGAGCATGGTGGCCACCTCCAGCAGGCGATGCGTCGCGTCTTCTCCCATCAGCGTGGCCGTGGCGCAATCGGCTGCCATCGGCCGAAGGACCCGGTGGCGCGGGACCGTCAGCCCGTCGCCGTGATTCGCGTCGCGGTGGGCCGTTCGGCCCTGGCGTCACAAGGGGGCCTGAGATGTGATCACGGCGACGCCACCTCTGGATCAGAGGTGGCGGGATGGCACGAGTTACGGAGGTGTCCCGATGGATCCCACAGCGGACACGCGCCCGGAGGTGTCAGGCAGCCTTACGGACGAGGTCGGCGCGACACCCGTCAGAGAGGTGATGAGCGTCGCGCTGGTGACGGTGGCCGAAGACGAGTCGGTCCTGATGGCCTGGGAGATTCTTCAGCGGACAGGTTTCCACCACCTTCCGGTGGTGAACGAAGACGGCCGGTGTCCGGGGCTGGTCGAGCGGTCGGAGCTTGCCGTTGCCTGCTCGTCTCCTGCCGCGGTGCTCAGCGAGCGCTATGTGGGAGATCTGGTGGTCGGTCGCGGCCGCGCATTGGTCCACGACGATGCCCCGGTGTCGCGGGCCGCCACGGTCATGACGGAAGTGGGGACTGACGCGCTCCCGGTGCTGGACGCCTCGGGACGGTTCGTCGGCCTGCTCACGGCGCGAGACCTTGTCGCCCTGCTCGCGGGACGGCACAAGCGCCCAGGCACGGCGGCCGGCACGGGTCCCGTGCTCTTCAGCCTCGAACCGGTTCTGCCGTACCCCTTCGAAGACTGACTCCGGTGCTGTCGGGGCCGACCCGATGGCGGCCCGACAGCACCGGCCGGACGGTCACGTTGACGGGTGTCCGTGGGCGTGCGGGTCGGCCCCCTTCGGGGGTGGCGGCCTGCGCAGAACGGCCAGGCGTCGCAGGTACTCGTCCTCGTTGATCTCGCCGCGGGCGAACCGCTCGGCGAGCAATTGCTCAGGCGTCTGGCGATGCGGGGGCGGTGCGACGCGTCGCGGGTGGTCGCGGTCGGACAGTGTGCGCGTCAACCACACGACCATGGTGATCACCAAGGCCCAGATGACCACCATGGACGCGGTCATCCCGAACCAGCCCCAACCGCCGAGGTTGTGATCGGACCAGATCATCGCGTGTTCACCTCCGGATTCGGGGTCCGGTGCCACGGCCGGACCGCTTCTCGACAGCCCCAGCGTGCTGCCGCGGCGCGGTCGGCCATAGGGCCGATCGGCCCGGCCCCGGACCCGGGGTGTCCGAACCGGGCAACGCTCAGGCCTTGCCGCCCAGGAGAACTCTGAACGTCTCGCCGGCGTGGACGGTGTGTTCGTTGTCCTGGATCTGGACCCGAATCGCGGTGGACTGGCCTGGGCGCAGTTTCACAGCAGTCGAACGGCGGGTGATGCGGACGTGGACTCCCCAATGCCCGCGGTAGCGCATCCGGAACTCCAAGGGACCCGCGCCTTCGGGCAGCACCGGATCCAGACGAAGCGCGTCCTCGCGCACCTCAAGCCCTGGGTAGCCCCGCGTGAGCAGATCCAGGCACCCCGCCATCGCACCGAGATGGATGCCTTCGGCAGTAGTCCCGCCTTGGATGTCGTGCACGTCGGAGGCCAATGCCTCACGAAGGAACCGTCCGGAACCGCCTCTGTCGCCTCGCGCAAGCACCCAGGCGTGGACCACCGAGCTCAACGTCGAGCCGTGGGCGGTCCGGTCCAGGTAGTACCGGGTCGTCCGCCCCCATAGTCCCGGGTCCGTTTCGTAGCCCATGTACGCCAGGAGTTCCACGAGTTCGGCCGGTGAGAACAGGTATGCGAGCATGAGGACATCGGCCTGCTTCGACGCCTTGTAGCGGTTGGGCGTGTCGCCCTCGGCTTCCAGGATGCGGTCGAGCCGCCGAATGTCGCCGTACTGCTTGCGGTAGCGCTCCCAGTCGAGTTCGGCCAGCTCGCCGTATCGGTGGAACTGACTGATGACCCCGTCGTGGAAGCAGACGCGGAGTTTGCGGGCCACGTGCTCCCAGTGGGCGGGTTCGTTGTGGTGCAGGCCAATTCGCTCGCCGAGTTCAGCGCGCCTGTACTCAGGGAGGACGGTGAGCGCATGCGCCGCCTTGCGCAGAACCCAGGACGCAAGCACGTTCGTGTAGGCGTTGTCGTCCAGCCCGGCGGCGTCCGACCAGGGATAGCCGTCGTGGTATTCGTCAGGTCCCATGACCCCGCGAATGCGGTACCTGCCGATGACCGGGTCGAAGGTCGCGATGTCCGCCCAGAACCGCGCAATTTCCACCAGGAGCTCGGCGCCTTCAGCGGCAAGGTACGCACCGTCGCCGGTCGCCTGGTAGTACGTCCACACGTTGTAGGCGATTGCCGCGCCGACATGGCGCTGCCGGTGGCTGTGATCCTCCAGCCATCGACCTGACCGTGGATTCAGATGCATCGCCGGGGTTTCCTCGCGCCCGTCGCTCCCGCTTTGCCACGGGAACATCGCGCCCCGGAACCCGGCCGCGCGGGCGGCGGCCCGGGCGGCGTCCAGCCTGCGATACCGGTAGCGCAGTAGGCCGCGGCTGACGTCAGGAAGCCGGAGGTTGAGATATGGCAGCACGAACAGCTCGTCCCAGAAGACATGCCCCCGGTACGCCTCACCGTGCAGGCCACGGGCCGGCACACCCGCGTCCAGCGCGGCCGTGTGCGCGCTCAGCGTCTGAAGAATGTGGAACGAGTACAACCGCGCCGATGCTTCCCCGTCCGAATGCGGGCCGAGGTCGAAGTCGAGCCGACAACGGCCCCACAGTTCGGTCCATCGGCGGATGTGGGCAACCAGCAGAGCGTCGAAGTCGCCTGCCTCCGTGACGGCTTGGCGGGCGGCGGTGGCAGGGTCGGCGATAGCCGGGTCCCGCCCCGTGTAGATGGCTACGACCTTCTCGACGCCGACGGGCTCGCCCTCGATCGCGTCGAATGTGAGGTCCTCACCGATCCGGCGCAGCTCCGTCCATCGATCGGTGGCGATCGGGGGGCCTCCCGCTGCCACGCAGGTGCGAGCCGCGACGGCCACACGTACGCGCGACGCCAGCGTCTCGGTTTCCAGCAGCATTGCGTCGTCGCCGATGGTGTGCCGACGAAAGCCGCCCAAATGTTCATCGGCGAGTCCGCGGTAGCGTCGCACCCCACGATTGCGGATCGCCCCGTCGATCGCCGAGCGCACGGTGAGTGTGCCGGACCAGTTCTCGGGCACGAGGACCGTCTCCAGGGCGGCGAGGTGTGGATGCGCCATGTGGACGAGGCGACGCTGGGTCATCTGCGTGACGCGACCCGCGGAGTCGCGTACGCGCGCCTGGCGTTGCATCACTCCACGGCGCAGGTCCAGCACTATCCGATGCTCGACCAGCTCTTCCACGGTTCCGGCGAACCAGGCGCCATCGTCGGCGCGGAAGGTCATCGGCAGCCAGTTGGGGAGGTTGACCAGGTCCTCGTTCTCGACGCGGCGGCCCGCGATGTGGGAGACCGCCCGGTCGTAGAGGCCGGCGACGTACGTGCCGGGATAGTGCACATCGTCCGCCCGGGCCTCGGGGAAGGCGGCCCGCGTCGTCAGGTATCCGTTGCCCAGAGCGCACAACGACTCGCGAAGGCCCTCTTGGGCGGGGTCGAACCCTTCGTACCGCAGCACCCACGCGCCATCGTGTCGATCCGACGCCGCAGTGCTGGAGGGGGTGTCCATCTCTCCTCCGATGCGGGCGCTGACGCCTCGTGTCCGGACGACACGGGCGCGACCGGCCCACGTCCACTCCAGCACCACCACCCCGTGCTCGGCAGGGCCGAACGGCCCGATAGGGGCGAGGTGCCCATCTGCGCGGTATCAGCCGAACATGAGCACAGCCGCACCATGGACGCGGTCCTCGGCGAGATCGGCCAATGCCTGGTCCGCTCGGGTCGGCGGGTAGGGAGACGTGCTCACTTTGATGCCGATCTCCTGAGCCAGGCGCAGGAACTCGGTGCCGTCCTCGCGTGTGTTGGCGGTGACGCTGCGTAGTTGACGTTCGTGGAACAGGTGTCGCTGGTAGTTGAGGGTTGGTACGTCTGTCAGGTGGATTCCTGCCAGCGCGAGCGTTCCGGAGCGGTCGAGCGCTTGCAGGGCCGCGGGGACGATGTCTCCGACCGGCGCGAAAACGATCGCGGAGTCGAGGGGTTCCGGCGGTACGGCGTAGGTGTCCTGGGCCGAGGCGGCGCCGAGTTCCAGCGCCAGGCGGCGCGCGGATTCGGCGCGGGTCATCACGTGCACCGTTGCGCCCTGGGCGAGGGCCACCTGTGCCGCGAGGTGCGCCGACGCACCGAAACCGTAGATTCCGAGGCGGCCGTGGGCGGGCAGCTCGCTGCGTTTCAGCGCCCGGTAGCCGATGATCCCGGCGCACAGCAGCGGCGCGAAGTGCTCGGCGTCGGCGGCGCGGGGAAGCGCGTACGCGAAGCCTTCAGGAACCACCGCGTGCTCGGCGAAGCCGCCGTCGGCATCCCAGCCGGTGTAGGCAGAGGAAGGGCACAAGTTCTCGTGGCCCGTTGTGCAATACCGGCAGACGCCGCAGGTGTGCCTGAGCCACGCGATGCCGATGCGGTCGTCGATCCCGAAGCGCGATGTGCCCGGTCCGAGTGAGTCGACCGTCCCGACGACCTCGTGGCCGGGGACGGTGCCCGGGCGATGTGGCGCGAGGTCGCCCTCGGCCAAGTGCAGATCGGTGCGGCAGACCCCACATGCCTCGACGCGCACACGGACCTCTCCCGGCCCCGGCTCCGGCACACCACGCAGCACGCTTCGAAGTGGACCTGAGGTGACCGGTCCAGGTGAGTGCACGATCCAGGCGAGTTCTTGCGGCCCGAGCTTCCGTCCATCTCTTGCGATCATGACGCCTCCTCGGCAAACGCCGGATACGGCTCGACCGGGCACCGGTCTGTGCCTGTGCCCTACAGAAGGCCTACCCGGGCACCGAGACGCGCCCACGGACCGTGCTGCCTCCGGCATGGGCCGAACGGCCCTGGGCGGACTCGGCGGCAAGCGCAAACATGAGGGAAGGAGCAATCGGAGGTGGGCCATGTCCGTCCTCGTCACGTACGCGACCTGCCACGGTTCCACCCGGTCGATAGCAGAACGCATCGGCGAACGGCTCGCGGACTACGGCATGCGCGTCGACGTACGCGAGGCCCGGTCGGTCCAACACGTCGGCCACTACCATGCCGTCGTGGCCGGGAGCGCGGTGCACAACGGCGACTGGCTGCCCGAGGGCGCGGAGTTCCTGCACCGGCACGCGCAACTGTTGGCCGAGCGGCCGGTGTGGCTTTTCAGCGTCGGCATGGCGCCGGCCGGACACGGACGCCGCGGTCGTTGGTTCGCAGCGCACACCCGGGTCCCCAGGGCTGTCGCGGTGGACCGCGACCTGGTTGATCCGCGCGAACTGCACTACTTCGCGGGTGTGCTCGCGCCTGAACACATCCCTTGGCACGTAAGGTCGTTCATGTGGGCGTTCGGCTGGCGCATCGGTGACTTCCGCGACTGGGACGAGGTCGACGCGTGGGCATGCGGCATCGCCGAGAGGCTGGCCGCCAAGTGGACGGTCGAAGCCGAGGAGAGGCGCGAACCGTCGTACTGACCGCCGACCGCGTCCTGGTCGTCGACGCGCGCTCGTCGAGCCTGACACTCTTGGTCGTCGGTGCCGACGGCGTGGTGTCCGCACATCCGGACATTCACTGCCCCCGAGACCCTTCCCCCGGGTGCCGTCACGGGCTTCCTCCGGTCGGCGGGGCCGGTCGACGCCGTCGGCCACCGGGTCGTCCACGGCGGCGCCGGCTTCACCGGCCCGGGCACGGGGTCACACCGACCGTTGCAGGCCGTATCGCGCCCCTCGCGCCGCCGGCCCGCTCCGCCAGGGCCGGGCGCTGGCCGTGATCGACGCCGTGCGGAGACCTGCCATCTCGGAGCGGGCGCATCCTCGTGCACGGTGCACAGCGGCGAATCCGTCGACGCGACCATGGGCCTCACTCCGGCCGAAGAGCTCGCGACGGCCACCCGGCCCGGCGAAGTCGATCCCGGTCTACCGACCTGGCTGCTACGCAGCAAGGTCGGTCTCGACGAACTCGACGATGTGTCTGGAGCACGGCGCCGGCCTGGGGGCATCGGCGTTGTCGTTCGTTGTCGTTCGGGACGCCATGTCGGCGTAAGGGGCGTCGAGGTGGGGAGGGGACACCGGGAACGGTCGCCGCCTCGCCGCCTCGGGTCCGGTCCGACGTCCTCAGCCGCGGAACAGGACGACCTTCAGCGCGCCGGTCTCGCCGGCCCGGGAGAAGACGTCGTAGGCGTCCTGCATCTCGTCGAGGCCGTAGCGGTGGGTGACCATGCCGCTGGTGTCGAGGCGCCCTGCGGCGAGCATGNCAGCGCGCCGGTCTCGCCGGCCCGGGAGAAGACGTCGTAGGCGTCCTGCATCTCGTCGAGGCCGTAGCGGTGGGTGACCATGCCGCTGGTGTCGAGGCGCCCTGCGGCGAGCATGTCGAGGAGCATCGGGGTGCTGCTGGTGTCGACCAGGCCGGTGGTGATGGTGACGTTCTTGATCCACAGGTCTTCCAGGTGCAGGGTCGCGGGGCGCCCGTGCACGCCGACGTTGGCGACGTGTCCGCCGGGGCGGACGAGCCGTGCGCACGTCTCGAACGTCTCGGGGATGCCGACGGCTTCGATGACGACGTGGGCCCCGAAGCCGTCGGTGGTCAGCGCTCGGACGGCTTCCTCCGGGTTCTGGTCGGGGGTCAGGGTGATGTCGGCGCCGAAGCGTTTTGCCGCCTCAAGGCGCCCGGTGTCCGGGTCGATGACGATGATGCTTGCGGGTGAGTAGAGCTTCGCGGCGATGACCGCCGCCAGCCCGATGGGCCCTGCGCCGACGACGGCAACGGTGTCGCCGGGGCCTACGTGGCCGTTGCGGACGCCGACTTCGTAGGACGTCGGCAGGATGTCAGCGAGCAGTACGGCGGCCTCATCGCCGACGTTGTCGGGGAGCTTGTGCAGCGAGTTGTCCGCGAAGGGCGTGCGCACCAGTTCGGCCTGGGTGCCGTCGGCGCGGTGGCCGAGGATCCAGCCGCCTCCGCCGGTGCACTGGCCGTACGCGGCAACGCGGCAGTATCGGCAGCGCCCGCATGAGGAGATGCACGAGACGAGGACCCGGTCGCCGGGCTGCACGTTCCGCACCCCCTGGCCGGTGTCGACGACGGTGCCGACGGCCTCGTGGCCGAGGACTCGGCCGGGTTCGACCTCGGGCACGTCGCCTTTGAGGATGTGCAGGTCGGTGCCGCAGATGGTGACCGCGTCGACGCGGACGATCGCGTCCTCGGGGTCGACGATCACCGGATCGGCGACGTCCTCCCAGCTGCGGCGGCCGGTTCCGTGGTAGACGAGCGCCTTCATGGCGACCACTCCGTTCGATGGGTGAGGCTCGGGGTGTGCTTCGAGCCTGCTACCGAAGGAGCCGACACCACAGGGCCGTTCGGCCTGTCGGCGCGATCTCGTTGATCAGCTCGCGCTGCCGTGAGGCCTGTCCTGTTGGACTTCGGTGGCGAAGACGGCCGCTTGGACGCGGCGTTCGAGGCCGAGCTTGTTGAGCAGCGCGGAGACGTAGTTTTTGACGGTCTTCTCG
>NZ_JBPKBH010000019.1:0-1727 GCF_051388915.1 Yinghuangia sp. YIM S09857
CCTCCCGCACAGCACCGGACTTCATGCCTGACCAGCGGAAACTCAGCGATCACATTCGATAAGACAACGGCTTCTTAGAGCTCGTCTTTGAACTGCGATCGAAGTGTTGTGGATAGTCTCTAAGCGCAGACAGTTGAAGGGGGAATCGACGTGGCTTTGGGGCATGGGCTGGGGTGGTTGCTTCACGGTGACCGGTCCGGGTGCAGCATGACGTTCGCCAGCCTGAAGGAGCCCCGAGTCCTGCTCCAACGCTTGGGAGTCTCGCCAGGGACCATCGCGGTGCGGGGCCAGGCAGACAATTTCGATGAAGACGGGGACGAGATTCACCCGGACTTCGACGAGGCGTTCGATTCCTGGGGTGGGTGCGTGGTGCGCGCCGGCACCTATGGGGGTTGGGCCTGGAGCGACGAGGCGTCCACGTCGTGGAGCGCAAATCCAGAGGTGACGTGCACAGCGTCAGTCGGCGGGACCGCCGTGTCGCTGCACTACAACATCAAGTCGATGGCCGTCCTCAACTATGCCGAGGACGGTGTGTTGGTCACCGCGATCAACACGTGGAAGAACCCGCCGCTGAGCGGTCATGCGGGCCGCAGCCCCCGGTTCTTCGACGAGGACATAGCCGCACTCGGCGGCAGCCCTGGCGCGGAGACTGTGGAGGGCGTCGATGCCGTCGAGCTGTTTTTCTCGGTTGCCGAGGCGCGATTTGGTGTTGGCCTGACCTATCGGAGCTTGGTCATGGAGCCGGTTCTCTGCGGCGAGATCGCTCCAGGCTGACCCCGGCCGCTTCTTCAAGGCCACCGAGGCAAGTTGGTGCGCACGTACTCGGAGTCCGTCGGCGTCGCCCCCGGTACCGATTGTTGAATGCGCTGGTTAGGCTGCGTGCTGTTCGCGCTTGCGCCAGGACTCGGTGGTGCGGATCGCGGTCGCACCCTTGCGGGTGAGGCGTTTGGTCATCACCGCGATCGCTCCCCAGTTGATGTGGGCTTCGCTGTGCATGGGCAGGGTCTCGTAGTCCCGGACGTTTCGGCGGGCCCGCAGTGTCCACGCATTCGTTCTCTCGACCACCCAACGCTTGGGTAGGACGATGAACCCCTTCTGGTTCTTCGGTCGCGGGACGGTTTTGAGGGTGATGCCGAGCTTCGCGGTCCAGTCGGCGAGCTGGCCTGCGTATGCGGAGTCGGCCCAGACGATCACCACGCTCGGATTGGTCAGGCGGAGCCGCCAAAGGACATCGCGGGCGGCGTCGGCGTCGCGGACGTCCGCGCTGGTGACCAGCACGGACACCAGCAGACCGCGGTTGTCCACGGCGAGGTGCCGCTTCCTGCCGTTGATCTTCTTGCCCGGGTCATAGCCCCGAGTCGATCGGCGGACGGTTTCGGCCGCCTTGACCGACTGGGAGTCGAGGATGACCGAGACCGGACGGGGGCACTTGCCCGCGCGCAGCCTGAGCCGGCGGCGGAGCTGGTCGCGGATATGGGTGACGACCCCGGCCGCGGCCCAACGGCTGAAGAAGCCGAACACCGTTTGGAACGGCGGGAAGTCCGCGGGCAGCGCGCGCCACTTGTTGCCGTTGTCGACGATGTAGCGGATGGCGTCCACGACGTCGCGACGGTGGTGCTTCTCTGGGCGGCCGCCGCCCGGGGTCTGGCAGGCCGGGACCGGCAACAGCGGTTCCAACAGCGACCATTCGGCGTTGGACATGTCGGACGGATAGCGCCGCCGACGCA